>NZ_JBYIPF010000002.1:0-529940 GCF_057706945.1 Microbacterium sp. bgisy203
GGGGTCATCGCCGCGAGCCGCGTCGCCGGGGTGATCTCGCGCCGGGTCCAGGTGAAGAGGTGCTGCGCATCGAAGGACGGCGAGCATGTCGCGCACGATGTCGCCCGCGTCGCCTTGCGATGCCGGTACGCGACGTGCCCTGCCGGGCACACGCCCACCCAGGGTGCGAGTTCGGTCGCGGTCTCGCCGTGATGGGTGACGCCCCCCGTGTAGCCGAGGGCCCGGGCCGTCCGCTTCCACGCCGGACCGTGCGCGGCCCGCGCCCCCGCGAGGGCGTGAGCGATCTCGTGGAGGAGCGTCTGGTGGTTGGTCTCGTCGTCGTACCGCGCCGAGAGGTAGCGCGAGACGGTGATGCGCTTGCGGGTGTAGTCGCACGCGCCGGCGCGGCGCTTCGCGTTGTCGAAACCGAAGCTCCACGACGCATCGAGGTGCTGCGCGATGAGGCCCTCCGCTTCGAGGCGGAGGCGCTGGAGGTCAGACATGCCGACCTCCCTGCAGGGGGTGTCGTTCGTTCATGACGAGAACGTTAGAACAGAGGTACGACACTCAGCTCGCGACCTGCGCCCCCGAACGGCGGCGCTCGGCGGCGTCGATCGCGAGGAGCGTCGATTCCAGCTGGTCTTCGGGCGCACCCGCCTCCTGCCGCAGGAACAGCGTGCGCTTGAAGTCGGCGCGTGCGTTCACGAAGTCGCCCATGTCGTAGAAGACCTTGCCGCGGTGCTGCAGGCCGAACGCGGCGATCGCCGACCAGCCCTGTCCCTCGGCCTCTTCGGCGCAGGTCGTGAGCTCCTGCAGAGCCGCGGCGTACGCGCCCCGGAACTGCAGGACGCTCGCGTGCAGCATCCGCGCGCGCAGCAGGTCTTTGCGCGGTCCGCCCATGCGTGCGACCCGCACGGACTCCTCCGACACCGCGAGTGCTTCGTCCAGGTCGCCGGTGACCTTCAGCAGCCACACCCGCTCCAGGAGAGCCGGCAGCGACCGCTGATCGCCGAGCTCGTCGAGTCGCGCACGGCACGCCTGGACGTCGACGATCTCACGGAGGGTCTGCGGGTCGTATCCCTGGATGTAGCTCACCGGCATCCCCCTTCGCGCGCGTGCGGTTCGCCTCACCAGTGTCCCCCGACCTCCCGAGCATCGGCTGAGCGGGGGCGGCGTGCCGCCCAGACGGAATGGGCTCAGCGTTCGATCAGCGCTCGAAGAGGGATGCCGCGGGCTTCGGCGACGCGGTGGCGTCGGCATCCGTGGCCGGCGTCGCTCCGCGCGCGAACTCGTCGAGCTCCGCCCCTTGCGCGACCTTCGCGGGGTGAGGACCGGCCGCCATCAGACGCGGCAGCCACTGGACGGGAAGCGGGGCGGCGGATGCCGCGATGACGAGGTTCCCGAAGCGCCGCCCCTTCAGCGTCTGGACCTCCGCGAGCACGATCGCCTCCGGGAGCACCGCCCGCACCGTGGCGACCTGGCGCCGTGCGAAGGCGAGCCCCGCGCCGTCGGCGACGTTGACGAGGAGCACGCCATCCGGGGCGAGGAGCCCCGCCAGGATGCGGTAGTACTCGACGGTCGTCAGGTGGGCCGGGGTCTGCGCGCCCGCGAAGACGTCCGAGACGACGAGGTCGGCCGCGCCCTGGAGCCCCGGCGGCAGCTTCGCCGCGACCTCGCGGGCGTCGCCGATGCGCACCCGCACCTGCGCGCCTCGGGGGAGCGGCAGTTCGGCGCGGACCAGGTCGATGAGGGGCTGTTCGAGCTCGATCACCTGCTGGCGAGAGCCGGGGCGCGTGTGGGCCACGTAGCGGGGCAGGGTCAGCGCGCCGCCGCCCAGGTGGATCGCGGTGAGCGGCTGCCCCGGCATCCGCAGTCGGTCGATCACCGCCCCCATGCGGGCGACGTACTCGAAGTGGAGGTGCGTCGGGTCGTCGAGGTCGACGTGCGACTGCGGAGTACCGGCGACCTCCAGCTCCCACCCGCCCGCGAACCGGCTCGGTACGACGCGCGCGAGCGAGCCGTCCGACAGGCGCACCTGCGGCGGCTCCTCGACGTGCGCTCGGGCCATGCCCCCACGCTATCGGCCCCTCGCACACCTCGCCCGGCGCTCACGAAACAGGATCGAGACAAAGGTGTAACCGTCGCTCAGCATCTTCACAGGTAGGTTCGTACCCACTCCCCGACGATCGCGCACGGGAGCGCGTCTGCAGTCGGAACCCTCACGGAAGGTGCACAGCAATGCTCTCCACGACCAACAAGCGGGCCCTCGCCGGCGTCGCGGCCCTCGCGATCGGCGGCCTGCTGCTGACCGCCTGCGGCAGCCAGCGCGGCGAGTCGGGCGACACCGCAGCTCCGAGCGACGTCGACTCGACGTTCGTCTTCGGCGCCTCGGGCGACCCATCGAGCCTCGACCCGGCCTTCGCGAGCGACGGCGAATCGTTCCGCGTCTCGCGGCAGATCTTCGAGGGTCTCGTCGGGGTGAAGCCCGGCACGGCCGACCCCGCCCCGCTCCTCGCCGAGTCGTGGGAGGTCTCCGACGACGGCCTCGACTACACCTTCCAGCTGAAGACGGGCGTCACCTTCCACGACGGCACCGACTTCGACGCGGATGCCGTCTGCTTCAACTTCGACCGCCAGAACAACTTCACGGGCGTTGCGCAGTCGGCGAGCCTCTCCTATTACTGGGGCGCCCTGATGCGCGGGTACGCCGACACCGGCACCTCGATCTACGGTGGCTGCGAGGCCGACGGCGCCGACAAGGTCACGATCAGCCTCACCCAGCCCTTCGCGGGCTTCATTCCGGCCCTCTCGCTCCCCGCGTTCGCGATCCAGAGCCCGACGGCGCTCGAGAAGTACAAGGCCGACGAGGTCGGCGGAACCTCCGAGGCGCCGACCCTCAGCGAGTACGCGCAGGGTCACCCGACCGGGACCGGCCCCTTCGCGTTCGACTCGTGGGAGCCGGGCTCCGAGACGACCCTCTCGGCGTACGGCGACTACTGGGGCGAGCAGGGACAGGTCCAGAAGGTCGTCTTCAAGGTCATCGGCGACACGACCGCTCGCCGTCAGGCGCTCGAGTCGGGCTCGATCGACGGCTACGATCTCGTCGCCCCCGCCGACCTCGGCGCGCTCGAGAAGGACTACACGCTCATCAACCGTGACCCGTTCAACGTCCTCTACCTCGCCTTCAACCAGAAGTTCCCGGGGCTCGACGACATCAAGGTCCGCCAAGCGCTGACCCAGGCGATCGATCGCGACGCGCTCATCTCGCAGGTGCTCCCGGAGGGCACCGTCGCGGCGACGCAGTTCATGCCCGACAGCGTCATCGGTTGGAACGCCGATGTCACCGAGTTCCCGTACGACCCGGATGCCGCCAAGAAACTCCTCGCCGAGGCGGGCTACGACGAGTCGAACCCGCTCGAGCTGATGTTCAACTACCCCGTCAACATCTCGCGCCCCTACATGCCGAACCCTGAGCAGATCTTCACCAACCTGCAGAGCCAGCTCGAGGCCGTCGGGGTCAAGATCACGCCCGAGTCGAACGAGTGGGGCGAGTACATCGACCGCATGCAGGGCGGTTCGGACCACGGCATCCACCTGCTCGGATGGACCGGCGACTACAACGACCCCGACAACTTCGTCGGCGTCTTCTTCGGTGCGGCCTCGAACGAGTGGGGGTTCGACAACCCCGAGCTCTTCAGCGCGCTGACCGAGGCCCGCGGCCTCAAGACGGCCGATGAGCAGGAGCCTGCCTACAAGAAGATCAACGAGCAGATCGCCGAGTTCATCCCCGGCGTCCCGCTGGCCCACCCCGTGCCGACGCTCGCGTTCGACAAGCGCGTCACGTCGTACCCGGCCAGTCCCGTGCAGGACGAGGTCTACAACATGATCGAGCTCAGCGAGTAGTCGCTTCCTGAGCAGATCGGCGGATGCCGCGGCGCGCTCCCTCTCGAGAGAATCGTCTTCCGAGTGCCCGCGTCGCGGCATCCGCGCCCCGTCCCCACCCCTGGAGTTCCCCCTCGTGCTACGCACCATCGGTCGGCGCCTGCTGCTGCTGATCCCGACCCTGCTCGGCCTCACGATCCTGCTGTTCTTCTGGGTGCGCGCCCTGCCGGGCGGCCCCGCCGTCGCGCTCCTCGGTGAGAAGGCGACCCCCGAGGAGGTCGCCCGGATCAACGAGCTGTACGGCTTCGACCGGCCCCTCTACGAGCAGTACGTCACCTGGCTGAGCCGGCTCCTGCAGGGAGACTTCGGCAACTCGATCCAGACCGGCCGGCCCGTGCTCGAGGAGTTCGCGCGCCGCTTTCCGGCGACCGTCGAGCTGTCGATCGCGGCGATGATCATCGCCGTCGGCATCGGCGTGCCGCTCGGCTACTGGGCCGCCCGCCGCCACAACACGTGGGGCGACCACACGGCCGTGACCCTGAGCCTCGTCGGCATCACGATCCCGGTGTTCTTCCTCGCGTTCATCCTGAAGTACGTCTTCGCAGTGCAGCTCGGCTGGCTGCCCTCCGATGGGCGACAGAATCCGCGTATCGACGCGACCCACTACACGAACTTCTACGTCCTCGACGGGCTCATGACCGGGGAGTTCGACGCGGCATGGGATGCCATCGTGCACCTCATCCTGCCCGCGATCGCGCTCGGCACGATCCCCCTCGCCATCATCGTGCGCATCACCCGCGCATCGGTCCTCGAGGTGCAGAACGCCGACTACGTCCGCACCGGCATGGCGAAGGGCATCTCGACCGGAACTCTCCGCAACCGCTTCATCATGCGGAACTCGCTCCTCCCCGTCATCACGACGATCGGCCTGCAGACGGGCCTGCTCATCTCGGGCGCCGTCCTCACCGAGACTGTCTTCGCCTTCCCGGGGATCGGCGCGTTCCTCGCGCGGGCGATCTTCACACGCGACTTCCCCGTACTCCAGGGCTTCATCCTCTTCATCGCGGTGCTTTACGCGCTGATCAACCTGCTCGTCGACGTCTCGTACGGCATCATCGACCCGAGAGTGAGGGTCCAGTGACTTCCGCCATCCTTCCCCCCGCCCCCGGCGGGGCGGCCGACGGACAGCCCGGCGCGGGCGTCGATGCCCCCGACCGCGGCACGCTCGCCGCGCAGACCCGCGGCGGATTCTGGCGCGACGTGTTCGCGCGCCTGCGCCGGAGCCCCACCGCCTGGGTCGGCGCGATCATCGTGCTGCTGTTCCTGCTCGTCGCGCTCTTGGCCCCGGTGCTCGCGCCCTACGGGGCGACCGAGCTGCCGGGGCAGCGCTACATCACGCCGACCCACATCCCGGGCCCCGGCGAGCTGCCCCAGTTCCCGCTCGGCCTCGACCGGTTCGGCGGAGACGTGCTGTCGAAGCTGATCTGGGGAGCCCAGGCATCCCTTCTCATCGGTGTCGTCTCGACCGCGCTCGGCCTTCTCGGCGGCATGCTGCTGGGCCTGCTCTGCGGCATGTTCGGCGGCTGGGTGGACAACGTCATCATGCGTTTCGTCGACATCCTGCTCTCGGTGCCGAACCTGCTGCTCGCGGTCTCGATCGCCGCGATCCTCGGACAGTCGCAGCTGGCCGTCATGATCGCGATCGGCGCGTCGCAGGTGCCCGTGTTCGCGCGGCTGCTGCGCGCCTCGATGCTGCAGCAGCGCTCGTCGGACTACGTGCTCTCGGCGCAGACCCTCGGCCTGGGCCGCGGCCGCATCACGATGAGCCACGTGCTGCCGAACTCCGTCGGCCCCGTCATCGTGCAGGGCACCCTCTCGCTCGCGACCGCCGTCATCGACGCGGCCGCGCTGTCGTTCCTCGGTCTCGGCGGCGGGCTGCCCCAGACGGCGGAGTGGGGGCGCATGCTCACCTACGCGCAGGCGGAGCTCGCGATCGCCCCGTGGCTCGCGTTCCTCCCCGGCATCTGCATCTCGGTGACGGCCCTCGGGTTCACGCTGCTGGGCGAGTCCTTGCGTGAGGCGATGGATCCGCGCACCCGCGCACGCTGACCCGGGCGGGGTTCGCGGCGGGCCGCGCCTCAGACGGCGATGTCGAGCTCGTTGCCGGGGATCGAGGCGAGTAACCGCCGCGTGTACGGGTCGCGGGGGTTGGTGAAGATCTCCTCGCTCGAGGCGGCCTCGACGAGGTGCCCGTCCTTCATGACGCACACGTAGTCGCTGATGAGACGGACGACGGCGAGGTCGTGCGAGATGAAGAGGTAGCTCAGGCCGTACTCGCCCTGCAGGTCGCGAAGAAGGGTCAGGATCTGGTCCTGCACGAGCACGTCGAGCGCCGAGACGGGCTCGTCGCACACGATGAGGTCGGGATTGAGGGCCAGCGCGCGGGCGATCGCGACGCGCTGACGCTGCCCGCCGGAGAGTTCTGACGGGTACCGCCGCAGCATCGACTGCGGCAGGGCGACGTCATCGAGGAGCTTCCGCACCCGGGCATCCCGCTCCTTCGCCGATCCACGCCGGTAGAAGTCGAGCGGTTCGGAGATGATGCGATCGATCGTGAACATCGGGTTGAGCGACGAGTAGGGGTCCTGGAAGATCGGCTGCACCTTCTGGCGGAACTCCTTCAGGTCCTTGCCTGAGAGGCTCGCGACGTCCTGACCGTCGAAGGTCATGGTGCCCGATGTCGGCTCGACGACCTTGAGGAGCATCCGGGCCGTCGTCGTCTTGCCCGACCCCGACTCCCCGACGATCGCGACGGTCTCGCCCCGCGGGATCGCGAACGACACCTCCTGCACGGCGGCGAAGTCCTCCTTCTTGCCGCGGATCTTGTAGATCTTCGTCAGGTTCTCGACCTCGACGATGTTGTCGGCGCGGGTCGCTGCCTCAGTGGTGTCAGGCGTGTCGGCAGGAACGTCGACGGATGCCGGGGGTGCCGCATCGACCGACGCCGAGGGCGCCGCGGCATCCGACGTCGCGGTCGTCTCGTCGCCGTCCGCGGCCGGAACGGCGACGGGTCCGGTGGGCTTCGCGTAGACCTCGGGCCGTAGGCGTGCGACGGCGACCGAGGGTGCCGCCTTCACGAGCGCCTGGGTGTAGGGCTGCTGCGGGTCTTCGAGGATCTGGCGGGCGGGCCCCTGCTCGACGATGCGGCCGCGGTGCATGACGATGACGCGCGCGGCGCGCTCCGCGGCGAGGCCGAGGTCGTGGGTGATGAGGAGCACCGACGTTCCGAGCTCTGTCGTCATGCGGTCGAGCTGGTCGAGGATCGTCTTCTGCACCGTGACGTCGAGGGCGCTCGTCGGCTCGTCGGCGATGAGCAGGCGCGGGTTGCAGGCCAGGCCGATCGCGATGAGCGCGCGCTGGCGCATGCCGCCGGAGAACTCGTGCGGGTACTGCTTCGCGCGCTCCGCGGCATCCGGAAGCCCGGCGGCGGCGAGGGTCTCGATCACCTTCTGGTCGACGTCCTTCGAGGTCGCGAGCCCGTGGGCGAGGAGAGTCTCGGCGACCTGCGTGCCGATCTTCGACACCGGGTTGAGGTTCGACATCGGGTCTTGGGGGACGAGCCCGATCTGTGCGCCGCGGACCTTCCGCATGACGCTCTCGGGCGCGCCGACGAGGTCCGCGCCATCGAGGCGGATGCTGCCGCGCACGACCTTGCCGTTGCCGGGCAGCAGGCCGATGACCGCCATCGCGGTGGTGGACTTTCCCGATCCCGACTCGCCGACGATCGCGAGGGTCTCGCCTGCCGCGAGGTCGAAGTCGACGCCCTCGACCGCGTGCACGTCGCCCGCGACGGTGCGGAAGTCGACGGCCATGTCGCGCACCTCGAGGAGCGGGGTGCCGGCCGCGGCCGATCCGGGGGCGCCGGAGCCGGAGGCGGCGGAGCCGGACGCGGCCGATCCGGAGTTCGCGGTGGGGGAGTGGGGCATGCGACCATCCTGCCGTGACGCCTCCCCGCGCGGGGGCCGGCGGCTGGGGTCTTTACCCACTCGTAACGCGCGACGGGCCGCACGCGCAGGTCGGTGATGGCGTGTGGGTGACCAACCGTCGGATCGTTGGGGCTGGTGTCGTCTCGTGGGGCGCAGGCGTCGCCACCTGCCCCACCGATCCGACGCAGGGAACCCCGCCTCTCTCCTCTATCGGCTCGCCGCCTTCGGCGAACGCACCGGTAGCGTGGCCCCATGGATGCCGGGCGCACCGCGATCGATCTCAATGCCGACCTCGGCGAGACCGTCGACGGTGTGCCGACGGCGGATGACGCCGCCCTGTTCCCGCTCATCTCGAGCGCGAACGTCGCCGCAGGCGGGCACGCGGGCGACGAGGCATCCATGCGCGAGGCCGTCGCCCTCGCGGAGCGGTACGGAGTCGCGGTCGGCGCGCACCCGTCCTATCCCGACCGGACGGGATTCGGGCGCGTGCGGCTGTCGCTGCCGGTCGGCGAGCTGCGCGCGAGCGTCGCCGCGCAGCTGCGGGCGCTCGTCGGCGCCGGCGCGGATCTCCGCTACGTCAAGCCCCACGGCGCGCTCTACCACGCCGTGCGCGACGACCCCGCGCAGGCGAAGGCCGTCGCCGCGGCGATCGCCGACGTCTCGGCCGACGTCGGGCGCGCGCTGCCGATCCTCGGCCTCGAGGGTGAGATCACCCACGCCGCCGCCGGCGCGGGTCTGCCCTTCGTCACGGAGGCGTTCCTCGACCGCGGCTACCTCGCGTCGGGGGCGCTCGTGCCGCGGTCCGAGCCAGGCGCTCTTCTCCACGACCCGGACGAGGTCGCGGCACGAGCCGTCCGACTCGTCGCCGAGGGCGTCGTCGAGGCGGTCGACGGCACCCTCGTATCGGTGGATGCCGCCTCGCTCTGCGTCCACGGAGACTCGCCCGGCGCCGTGGCGATGGCCGCGGCCGTCCGCGAGGCGCTTGAGGCGGCGGGCATCGAGGTGCGGGCGCCGTGGTGAGCGAGCCAGGGGTGCGCGCCCGGTCGGCGCAGGGTCGGTGGGCGCCGGGACTTCCGATGCCGGGCGAGGCGGTGCTCAGTCGTCGGACTGATGCGGCGTGCGGTACCTCACCCGTCACACCGGTTCACTTCCGCACCACCGTCCATACGACTCAACAAGTCCATTCGACGCAGCCGCTTCCCACCGCGCGGATCGCGCGATGACCTCCCCGCGCGTGCTGCCGTTCGGTGACCGCGGCCTCCTCGTTGAGGTCGACAACCTCGCCGACGTCCTCGCCCTTCACGCGCGCCTCGCCGCGACGCGCCCCGCCGGCGTCATCGACCTCGTCCCGGCTGCGCGGACGGTCCTCGTCCACGTCGCCCCCGAGCGGGTGAGCCTCGCCGCAGCGCGTGCCTGGATCGAGCACGCCGCCGCCGCGCCGCCGCCCGAGGCCGCCTCCGCCCCGCTCGTCGAGATCCCGATCGTCTACGACGGGCCGGACCTCGACGACCTCGCGCACTCCCTGGGCCTCACGCCCGAAGCGCTCGCCGCCCGGCACGCCGCTGGCACCTGGACGGTCGCGTTCACGGGGTTCGCCCCGGGGTTCGGCTACCTCGTGAGCGAGGCCTGGCCCTACGACGTGCCCCGCCGCGCGACCCCGCGCACGCGGGTCCCGGCGGGCGCGGTCGGGCTCGCCGGCGCGTTCAGCGGCGTGTACCCGCGCGAGACGCCGGGCGGGTGGCAGCTGATCGGCACGACGACCGCACCCCTCTTCGATGCGGATGCCGGGACCGCTCTCCTCGCGCCGGGCGCGCGCGTCCGCTTCGTCCCGGCAACCGCCAGTCCCGCGACACCCGCGTCCGCGCGCCCCACAATCGCGCCCGCGCCCGCCACCCCGAAAACCACAACCCCCACAACCCCCGCCCCCGCGTTCCGGGTCCTCGAGCCGGGCCTGCTCGCGACGCTCCAAGATCAGGGGCGACCTGGCCACGCGTCCGAGGGCATCGCGCCGGCGGGCGCGGCCGATCGCGCCGCCCTCCGCACCGCGAACCGGCTCGTCGGGACCCGCGAAGACGCCGCCGGCGTCGAGGTCACGATGGGCGGCTTCCGCGCCGTCGCAGAGCGGGATCTCTGGGCGGTCGTCACGGGGGCTTGGGGCGACATCGCGCTCGACGGCCGCCCGCTCGACCCCTACGACGTGTTCGCGTGGCCGCGCGGCGCGGAACTGCGCGTCGACTGGTTCCGTGCCGGCGCCCGCGCCTACCTCGTCGTCCGCGGCGGCCTCGCCGCGAACGGGCACCCCGCCCTCGTCGCTGGCTCCCGCGCGACCGACACGCTCGCCGGGCTCGGCCCGGCGCCCCTGCGCACCGGCGACGTGCTCGCCCTCGCCGACCCGCGCCCCACCGCCGCGATCCCCGCCGACGACCTCCGGCCGTGGGCGCCGCCGCCCGACACGATCGACGTCGAGCTCGCCCCCGGCCCGCGCGCGGACTGGTTCACGGATGCCGCGGCCCTCTTCGACACCTCGTGGACGGTCTCACCTCGAGCCGACCGCGTCGGCATCCGCCTCGAGGGAACCCCCCTCGAGCGCGCGCGCACGGATGAGCTTCCGAGCGAGGGCATGCTCCCCGGGGCCATCCAGGTGCCCCCGGACGGGATGCCGGTGATCCTCGGTCCCGACGGCCCCGTCACCGGCGGCTATCCCGTGATCGCCGTGGTGACGGATGCCTTTCGCGATGCCCTCGCGCAGGCGCGCCCCGGGACTCTCCTCCGGTTCCGGCACGCGCGCTGACGCGGGCGGCGGGGTCGAAACGACGGGATGCCGCGCGGTTATACCGCAGCATCCGAAAGTCGTCAAGGATTCCGCTTTACATGGCGCGTCGTGAAGCGTATAGTGGGTAGTTGCGCTCCCTCCCCCCATGCCCTCATATGGTGGTCGGCTTGCGCCTGCAGATCCCGCTTCCCGCATCATGCGGCGGCGCGTGGCAGGCGGCGGGGACGGAGCACTCCACCTGACGACAAGGAAACCAGCCCCTGCCCGGGCTCATGGAGGTACTCCCTTGGCTGCTGCGCGCAACGCAACCAACCCCACCACCACCCCCAAGAACGGCCGAGGCGCATCGCGCCTCTCGTTCGCCAAGATCACCGACACGCTCGAGGTCCCCGACCTTCTCGCGCTGCAGACGGAGTCTTTCGACTGGCTCGTCGCGAACGACGCCTGGAAGGCCCGTGTCGCGCAGGCGAAGGCGGACGGCCGCACCGACGTGCCGGAGATCAGCGGCCTCGAGGAGATCTTCGAGGAGATCTCGCCCATCGAGGATCTCGGCGAGACGATGCAGCTGAGCTTCACGAACCCGTACCTCGAGCCCGAGAAGTACTCGATCGAAGAGTGCAAGGAGCGCGGCAAGACCTACGCCGCCCCCCTCTACGTCGAGGCCGAGTTCATGAACCACCTCACGGGTGAGATCAAGACGCAGACGGTCTTCATGGGCGACTTCCCGCTCCAGACCGACAAGGGCACGTTCATCATCAACGGCACCGAGCGTGTCGTCGTCTCGCAGCTCGTCCGCTCGCCCGGCGTCTACTTCGACAAGACCCCCGACAAGACGTCCGACAAGGACATCGTGTCGGCGCGCGTCATCCCGAGCCGCGGTGCGTGGCTCGAGTTCGAGATCGACAAGCGCGACCAGGTCGGCGTCCGCATCGACCGCAAGCGCAAGCAGTCGGTCACCGTCTTCCTCAAGGCCCTGGGCCTGTCGAGCGAGGACATCCTCAACGAGTTCGCCGGCTACGACTCGATCGCCGACACGCTCTCGAAGGACACGATCCTCACCAAGGAGGACGCGCTCCGCGACATCTACCGTAAGCTCCGTCCGGGCGAGCAGGTCGCCGCCGAGGCCGCCCGCGCGCTCCTCGACAACTTCTACTTCAACCCGAAGCGCTACGACCTCGCGAAGGTCGGCCGCTACAAGATCAATCAGAAGCTCGGGCTCGACAAGTCGCTGAGCGACTCGGTGCTCACCGTCGACGACATCGTCGCGACGATCAAGTACCTCGTCGCCCTGCACCGCGGCGACGAGTCGATCCCCGGTGTCCGCGGCGGTGAGGCGGCCGAGATCCGTCTCGACGTCGACGACATCGACAACTTCGGCAACCGTCGCATCCGCGCCGTCGGCGAGCTCATCCAGAACCAGGTCCGCACGGGTCTGTCGCGCATGGAGCGCGTCGTCCGCGAGCGCATGACCACGCAGGACATCGAGGCCATCACGCCGCAGACCCTGATCAACGTGCGCCCCGTCGTCGCCGCGATCAAGGAGTTCTTCGGAACCTCGCAGCTGTCGCAGTTCATGGATCAGAACAACCCGCTCGCGGGTCTGACCCACAAGCGCCGCCTCTCGGCGCTCGGCCCCGGTGGTCTGTCGCGTGAGCGCGCGGGCGTCGAGGTCCGTGACGTTCACCCCTCGCACTACGGCCGCATGTGCCCGATCGAGACCCCGGAAGGCCCGAACATCGGCCTCATCGGCTCGCTCGCGTCCTTCGCGCGCATCAACGCGTTCGGGTTCATCGAGACCCCGTACCGCCGCGTCGAAGACGGCAAGGTCACCGACAAGATCGACTACCTGACGGCCTCCGAGGAGGTCGACTACATCGTCGCCCAGGCCGGTGCCGAGCTCGATAAGGACGGCAAGTTCGTCCTCGACCGCGTCCTCGCCCGTCGCGGCCAGGGCGGCGAGGTCGACCTGTTCCCCGTCGACGAGATCGGCTACATGGATGTCTCCCCGCGCCAGATGGTGTCGGTGGGTACCTCTCTCATCCCCTTCCTCGAGCACGACGACGCGAACCGCGCCCTCATGGGTGCAAACATGCAGCGTCAGGCGGTGCCGCTGCTGCGCAGCGACTCGCCGTTCGTCGGCACGGGCATGGAGGGCTACGCGGCCATCGACGCCGGTGACGTGGTCACCGCCGACAAGGCGGGCGTCGTCGTTGAGGTCTCAGCCGACGTCGTCACCGTGCAGCTCGACGAAGGCGGCACGAAGGACTACTTCCTCCGCAAGTTCGACCGCTCCAACCAGGGCAACTCCTACAACCAGCGCGTCACCGTCTCGGGGGGCGATCGGGTCGAGGTCGGCGAGGTCATCGCCGACGGCCCCGCCACCGAGAACGGCGAGCTCGCGATCGGCAAGAACCTGCTCGTCGCGTTCATGACGTGGGAGGGTCACAACTTCGAGGACGCCATCATCCTCAGCCAGGACCTCGTCAAGAACGACACGCTCTCCTCGATCCACATCGAGGAGTACGAGGTGGATGCCCGTGACACCAAGCTCGGCAAGGAGGAGATCACCCGTGACCTCCCCAACGTCAGCCCCGACCTCCTGAAGGACCTCGACGAGCGCGGCATCGTCCGCATCGGCGCCGAGGTCCGCCCCGGCGACATCCTCGTCGGCAAGGTCACCCCGAAGGGCGAGACGGAGCTCTCGGCCGAGGAGCGCCTGCTCCGCGCGATCTTCAACGAGAAGAGCCGCGAGGTCCGCGACACGTCGCTGAAGGTCCCCCACGGCGAGCAGGGCACCGTCATCGCGGTCAAGGAGTTCAACGCTGAGGACGGCGACGACGAGCTCGGCTCGGGCGTCAACCGCCGGGTCGTGGTCTACATCGCCCAGAAGCGCAAGATCACCGAGGGCGACAAGCTCGCCGGCCGCCACGGCAACAAGGGCGTCATCGCGAAGATCCTCCCCGTCGAAGACATGCCCTTCCTCGCCGACGGCACGCCCGTCGACGTGGTGCTGAACCCGCTCGGCATCCCCGGCCGCATGAACTTCGGCCAGGTGCTCGAGACCCACCTCGGGTGGATCTCGAAGCAGGGCTGGAAGGTCGAGGGCAACCCGGAGTGGGCCGCGCACCTGCCCGAGGCGGCCCGCGAGGCCGCGCCCGGCACGAAGGTCGCGACTCCGGTGTTCGACGGCGCCTACGAGGCGGAGATCGCGGGTCTTCTCGACTCGACGCTGCCCAACCGCGACGGCGAGCGCCTCATCGACTCGTCGGGCAAGACGCAGCTGTTCGACGGCCGCTCCGGCGAGCCGTTCCCGGCGCCCATCTCGGTCGGCTACATGTACATCCTGAAGCTGCACCACCTCGTGGACGACAAGATCCACGCGCGCTCCACCGGCCCGTACTCGATGATCACCCAGCAGCCGCTCGGTGGTAAGGCGCAGTTCGGCGGTCAGCGCTTCGGTGAGATGGAGGTGTGGGCCCTCGAGGCCTACGGCGCCGCGTACGCGCTGCAGGAGCTCCTCACGATCAAGTCCGACGACATCGTGGGCCGCGTCAAGGTCTACGAGGCGATCGTCAAGGGCGAGAACATCCAGGAGCCCGGCATCCCCGAGTCCTTCAAGGTGCTCATGAAGGAGATGCAGTCGCTCTGCCTGAACGTCGAGGTCCTCTCGGCCGACGGCACGGCGGTCAACCTCCGTGACACCGACGACGAGGCCTTCCGCGCAGCGGAGGAGCTCGGCATCAACATCTCCACGCGGTTCGAGTCGTCGTCCATCGACGAGATCTGACCACTGGTTTCGATACGCCGCTGATGCGGCTACTCAACCACCGATTTTGAGAAGTTTCTGAGACACAGGAGAACCAGTGCTCGAGTCCACCACTTTCGATCAGCTTCGCATCGGCCTCGCGACCGCCGACGACATCCGTCGTTGGTCCTACGGCGAGGTCAAGAAGCCCGAGACCATCAACTACCGCACCCTCAAGCCCGAGAAGGACGGTCTGTTCGGCGAGCAGATCTTCGGCCCCTCGCGCGACTGGGAGTGCGCCTGCGGCAAGTACAAGCGCGTCCGCTTCAAGGGCATCGTCTGCGAGCGCTGCGGCGTCGAGGTCACCAAGTCCTCGGTCCGCCGCGAGCGCATGGGCCACATCGAGCTCGCCGCGCCCGTCACTCACATCTGGTACTTCAAGGGCGTGCCCTCGCGCCTCGGGTACCTGCTCGACATGGCGCCGAAGGACCTCGAGAAGGTCATCTACTTCGCCGCCTACATGGTGATCTCCGTCGACGAGGAGGCGCGTCACCGCGACCTCCCGACGCACGAGGCCAACCTGCGCCTCGAGATCAAGAACCTCGCCGACCGTCGTGACGCCCGCGTCGCGGCGCGCCTGGCGAAGCTGGAGGAGGAGCTCGCCGCCCTGGAGGCGGAGGGCGCCAAGGCCGACCAGAAGAAGAAGGTCAAGGATGCCGCCGAGAAGGAGATGGCATCCATCCGCAAGAACGCGGACGACCAGGTCGCCAAGCTCGAGCGCATGTGGGAGGAGTTCCGGGGCCTCGCCGTCGGTCAGCTCAAGCAGGAGGACGACGTCTTCCACGAGCTGCAGGACCGCTTCGGTCAGTACTTCGAGGCCTACATGGGTGCCGAGTCGATCCAGCGTCGCCTTCAGGCGTTCGACCTGCAGGCCGAGGCCGACAGCCTCCACCTGCAGATCTCCGAGGGCAAGGGCCAGCGCAAGATCCGTGCGATCAAGCGTCTGAAGGTCGTCAACTCGTTCCTGCAGACCGGCATGTCCCCGGCATCCATGGTCCTCGACGTCGTCCCGGTGATCCCGCCGGAGCTGCGCCCGATGGTCCAGCTCGACGGTGGCCGCTTCGCCACGAGCGACCTGAACGACCTGTACCGTCGCGTGATCAACCGCAACAACCGCCTCCGTCGCCTGATCGACCTCGGCGCCCCCGAGATCATCGTCAACAACGAGAAGCGCATGCTGCAGGAGGCCGTCGACGCGCTGTTCGACAACGGCCGCCGTGGTCGCCCGGTCACCGGTACCGGCAACCGTGCGCTCAAGTCGCTGTCCGACATGCTCAAGGGCAAGCAGGGCCGCTTCCGTCAGAACCTGCTCGGAAAGCGCGTCGACTACTCGGGCCGTTCGGTCATCATCGTCGGCCCCCAGCTGAAGCTGCACCAGTGCGGTCTGCCCAAGCAGATGGCCCTCGAGCTCTTCAAGCCGTTCGTGATCAAGCGCCTCATCGACCTCGGTCACGCGCAGAACATCAAGGCGGCCAAGCGTCAGGTCGAGCGCATGCACGCGCAGGTCTGGGACGTGCTCGAGGAGATCATCCGCGAGCGCCCCGTGCTGCTCAACCGTGCGCCCACGCTCCACCGCCTCGGCATCCAGGCGTTCGAGCCGCAGCTCGTCGAGGGCAAGGCCATCCAGCTCCACCCGCTCGTCTGCGCGGCGTTCAACGCCGACTTCGACGGCGACCAGATGGCCGTGCACCTGCCGCTGTCGGTCGAGGCCCAGGCTGAGGCCCGCGTGCTGATGCTCGCGTCGAACAACATCCTGAAGCCGTCCGACGGCCGCCCGGTCACCCTGCCCTCGCAGGACATGATCATCGGCCTGCACCACCTGACCACGGTCAAGGAGGGCGCTGCCGGTGAGGGCCGCGTGTTCGGCTCGGTCGGCGAGGCGATCCTCGCGAAGGACGAGGGCACCCTCGACCTGCAGGCGAAGGTCCGCATCCGCATTCCGGGTCTGACCTTCCTCGAGGGCGAGGCTCCCGAGGGCTACGAGCGCCACGGCCTGGTGGACGCGTCGCTCGGTCAGGCGATCTTCAACGACACGCTCCCCAAGGGGTACCCGTTCGTGCGCGAGCAGGCCGACAAGGGCAAGCTGTCGCAGATCGTCAACAAGCTCGCCGAGGAGTACCCGAAGGTGGAGGTCGCGGCCTCGCTCGACCGCATCAAGGACGCCGGCTTCTACTGGGCGACCCGCTCGGGTGTCACCGTCGCGCTCTCCGATGTCCTCACGCCCCCGAACAAGGGCGAGATCATCGCCGAGTACGAGAAGCGTGCGCAGAAGGTGCAGTCGCAGTTCGAGAAGGGTCTCGTCACCGACGCGGAGCGCCGCCAGGAGCAGATCAAGATCTGGACCGAGGCGACCGACGAGGTGCAGGCGGCCATGAAGGCCAACTTCCCCGCCGACAACACCATCAACCGCATGGTGTCCTCGGGTGCCCGTGGTAACTGGCTGCAGATCCGGAACATCGCCGGCATCCGAGGCCTGGTCAACAACACCAAGGGTGAGATCATGCCGCGTCCGATCATCTCCTCGTACCGCGAGGGGCTGTCGGTGGCGGAGTACTTCACCGCGACGCACGGTGCCCGTAAGGGTCTGGCCGACACGGCCCTCCGCACGGCCGACTCGGGCTACCTGACCCGACGCCTGGTCGACGTCTCGCAGGATGTCATCATCCGCGAGGACGACTGCGGCACGACGAAGGGCCTCGAGTTCACGATCGCCGCTCCCGGCGCGGACGGCACGCTCGTCCGCGACGCGAACGTCGAGAACTCGGTGTTCGCCCGTACGCTCGCCGCCGACGTCGTCTCGCCCTCGGGCGAGGTCGTCGCCTCGGCCGGTGAGGACGTCGGCGACGTGCTGATCGACAAGCTGGTGGATGCCGGTGTCGAGACCATCAAGGTCCGCTCCGTCCTCACCTGCGACTCGGCGGTCGGCGTCTGCGCGCGCTGCTACGGCCGTTCGCTCGCGACCGGCAAGCTCGTCGACATCGGCGAGGCGGTCGGCATCATCGCCGCCCAGTCGATCGGTGAGCCCGGCACGCAGCTGACGATGCGTACGTTCCACACGGGTGGTTCGGCCTCCGCCGACGACATCACCCAGGGTCTGCCGCGCGTCCAGGAGCTGTTCGAGGCGCGTACCCCGAAGGGTGCGTCCCCGATCGCCGAGGCCGACGGTCGCATCACGATCGACGAGACCGACAAGGCCAAGAAGGTCATCCTGACCCCCGACAACGGCGACGAGCCGCACGTCTACCCCGTGCTCAAGCGCGCGACGCTGCTGGTCGAGGACGGCCAGCACGTCACGGTCGGCCAGCCGCTGCAGGTCGGCACGCTCGACCCCAAGGAGGTCATGCGTGTCATGGGTGCCCGCGAGGTGCAGAAGTACCTCGTCGGCGGCGTGCAGGGCGTCTACCGTTCGCAGGGTGTGCCGATCCACGACAAGCACATCGAGGTCATCGTCCGTCAGATGCTCCGTAAGGTCACGGTCGTCGACCACGGCGAGACGGACCTCCTGCCCGGTGAGCTGGTGGACTTCAAGCGCTACCAGCAGATGAACCGCGAGGCCGTCGCGCAGGGCAAGCGCCCCGCGTCCGGTCGCCCGGAGCTCATGGGTATCACGAAGGCGTCGCTTGCGACCGAGTCGTGGCTGTCCGCGGCATCCTTCCAGGAGACGACCCGCGTCCTCACGCAGGCCGCCATGGAGGGCAAGAGCGACCCGCTGGTCGGCCTCAAGGAGAACGTCATCATCGGAAAGCTCATCCCCGCCGGAACCGGACTTGCGAAGTACCGCAACGTCACGGTCGAGGCGACGGAGGAGGCCAAGAGCGAGCGGTACCCCAACCGCATCTTCGCCTCGGACGGCGCCTACAGCGACGCCGACCTGAGCTACGTCGACTTCGACAGCTTCACGACCGACGGGTTCTCGACCGAGTACAACTGAGCCTGACGCGTCGAAAGGGCGGTCCCGCATCCGCGGGGCCGCCCTTTCGCGTCCCCGGCATCCGTTTCGCTCTGCTCGCGAATCACCGCCCGCTTCCCGAGTCACCGCCCGATTCGCGCGCATCCGGCGGTGATTCGCGACAGCGGCGGTGATTCGCGAGCGGGGAGCGGGCGGCCCGGCGCTTAGGGTGGGGAGCATGGCTCGAGTGGGGGGACGGAACGCGTTCATCGCGTGGGTCGTCGGCCTTGGATGCCTCGCCACCGTGGGGGTGCTCGCGTACCTCGCGTTGCCGATGCTCCCGGCATCCATCGCCTGGCTCGGCACGGCCGGACGCGACGACGCGACGACCGCCCCGGCCGCATCCGGCGAGGGGAAGGATGCCGGAGGGCCCCCGACCGAGTGCTCCCAGCTCTACGACGACGCACTGTGGGCGACGCTCCGCACCGCGGACGGCTCGAACCTCACGCCCTCGACGGACCCGCCCGTCACGACCGCGACGGCGCTGGTCACGGCGCTCCAGCCCCAGGTGACCCTCACCTGCACGTGGCACGCCGATGCGGGGACCGTGTCGACGACGTTCGCGAGCGTGCCCCCGGATGCCGGGGCGATCGCCGCCGCGGCGCTCCCCGGCGCCGGCTTCGGCTGCGAGACGACCGAGACGCGGACGACCTGCACCCGCAGCGACGGCGACCTCATCGAGACGATCGAAGCCGGCGGCGGACTGTGGCTGTCGACGAGCGAGTCGGGCTGGCATCCGAGCGAATACGTCGACCGCACGGGGAAGCGCGTCTGGGGCTGACCCGGCGACCCGGCTGACCCGGCGACCCGGCGCCTCGCCGGTGTCAGGAATCGCGCACCGCTTGGCCCGCGTCAGGGCGTTGGCGCGGGCGTCGCTGCCCCGGGGAGCGCGACCGGCCACAGCGCGTCGATGATCGCGTCGGTGTACCCGCGCGGCGCGAGGTTCGAGTACTGCGTGTCGATGATCACGCCGTCGCGGTAGAAGAGCGTCCGGCCGTTCTCGACGGGGAGGTCGGGGTTGTCCCAGGTCTTCTCGCAGCGGATGCCGCCACGCGGCTCGTAGCAGGTGAATCCGTCGCTGGAGAGGCCGTACAGTGCGTCGCGGGCCTCGCGCTCGGGGGAGTAGCCGATCACCGTCGTGAGGCGCGTCGCCGCGGCGCCCGGCTCGCCCCAGACGCACACGCGCGAGCTGTCGGGACGGATGCCGCCGGCCATCCCCTCGGCGTTCAGCGGGACGTCTTCGAGTTGGGCGAGCACGGCGTCGTTGAGGATGTCTCGGCAGCCCTGCGGAAGGTCGTCGGGGAGCGGCGTGGTCGACACCGAAGACCCCATCGGGAACGGCGTCACGCTCGCCGACGGAGTGGGCCGGGCGGATGCCGACGGGGCGGGGCCGGCGGAGGTCGAGCCCTCGGGTGCCGGCGTGCCCGCGCACGCGGCGAGGAGGAGCACCGCGCCGGCGACGGCGATCGCTGAGGTCGGACGGGCGCGAACGGGTCGAGGCATCCCTCCACGATAGGCATCCGCTCGGGGAGCCCCGCGCACTCGCCCGGCGCGCCCTCCACGCCGCCCCGCCCCGCTCTCCCGCGCTCCTCGCTCGGCGAAGCGAGGGTGGAGTGAGGGGTGGAGGGGGGGGGGGGGGAGCGTGCGCGCGAAACGGCGGCACGCCTCCGCGGCGCGGCGCGCACCCCGCGTTACGCTCACTGTGCGAGGCACCTGTCCCGCGTGAGGAGCACACGCCATGAGCGACCCCAAGTACGGCGAGCCGGTCGAAGAGAACACCGCGAACGACGCCCCGACGTCGGCCGACGCGGCGGTGGCGAGCGCCCACGAAGGCCTCGCCGATGCGGAAGCGGCACGGCAGGCAGCTGCGCAGGAGGATGCCGAGGCCCGCGCCGAAGCGGTGGATGACCTCGACGCCGCACGCGCCGACGGCCGGCTCTCCGCGCAGGCGACGTCCGACGAGGTGCCCGTCGTCGCGGCATCCGACACGCCCGCGAAGGACCGCCACCCGCACCTGCCGCACCACGGCGACCGCGCGAAGCACGAGCTCGACGACGCGACGCGCGCCGACGCGACCAAGGTTCCCGCCGCGGGCAGCTCGTACGACGACGACCCGGTCGACGAGGAGTACGTCCCGGGCGCCTATTCGACGTCTGTGACCGAGACGCGCACCGTCACCGAGACGCCCGAGCGCTCCGACGCGGACGACACGCCGACCCAGGCCGTCGCGCCGACCGTCGTCGCGACGCCGCAGCCCATCTTCGTGCAGGCGCCCGAGGCGCCCCGCCCCCGCGGCAACCGCGCCGCCGCCGGCGCGATCGGCCTCATCGCCGCCGTCGCCTTCGGCATCCTCTACCTCGCCGCAGCGCTGGGCCTGCGCGCCCTGAACGGCGAGATCTCCGGTGCGGACATCGGCACCGAGGCGCTCGCGGCGCTCACCACCTGGTGGTTCTGGGTGCCGGTCGTCGTCTTCTACCTCGCGTTCTGGCTGCTCGGAGCGATCATCAACCGCAGCGGCTGGGTGCACTGGGTGTTCTGGGGTCTCCTCGTCGGCGTCGCCGCCTACGGAGGTCACATCCTGGGGCAGCTCTTCCAGGCGCCGTTCTGGCAGCTCACGGCGAGCCAGGGCGAAGACCTCGTCCGCAGCCAGGTGCTCGCCCCGCTCGCGATCGTCGCGTTCGTCCTCGGACGCGAGCTGACGATCTGGTTCGGCAAGTGGGTGGCCGCGCGCGGCAAGCGCATGACCGAGCTCAACGTCGAGGCGCAGCGCGAGTACGAGCGCACGCTCGAGGCGGGCCCGCGCATCCAGCAGGGCTGATGCCCGAGCCGCAGCGCGGCCTGTCGCCGCAGCTCGCGGTCGCCTTCACGACGATCGGGTTCTTCGCGCTGGTCGTCGCCGCGTTCGGCATGCTGAGCCTCCTGACGGATGCCGATGTCCTCGCCGTCCCCGGCCTCGGTCAGGTGCCGGGCGCCGTGGCGGTGGGTGCGGCGACCCTCACGTTCGCGGTCGTGACCTGGGTCGTCGTGCGCCGCCCGCAGCCCACGTACGGCGGCGCCGCGATCGTGCTGGTCGCGACCTTCCTCGCCTACCTCGGGGGTCTGCTGCTCGGCGGGATGGGCGCAGGAGTGGACCCCGCCCGGGCTGCGGCGGCGGTCGGGGGTTTCGCGACCTCCTGGTTCGCGGTGGTCCTGGCATCCGCCGCCTTCATCTCCGCGTGGATCGCCGTGGCACTCGTCCGCACCCGCGCGACGCGCCCCCGCTGGCCGTGGGAGCGCGACGACGACGAGATCTGAGGCCGTGCCCGAGGCCCGCGCCGCCGCGCCTCGAGGTGAAATCCCCCGTCCGTGCACGAAACCCGCGACAATGGATGCCGTGGAGCGGTCGATCGAGACCCAGGTGAGCCAGGCGGTGGATGCCTGGCTGCGCTGGCTGCCCCGGTGGGAGCCAGCGACCCACCGCGGACGCGTCGCACCGTGTCGGCGGTGCCTCGGCTCGCCCGTGCTCTCGGCCGCCGGCCTCGGGTCGGATGTGCCGCACGGCGTGCAGCACGGGCTCTCGACCCGTATCAAGACGATCATCGACCACGCGGTCGCCGAATACACGTCGCGGAACCTGCCGATGCTCCAGGCCGAGCTCGACATGCAGGCCGCCCGCAACCGCGCCCGCAGCTACCGCCCGACCGAGGGGCTCGAGCCCGAGTTCGAGGGCCTGCCGCTCGACCCCGACCCCACCCCGGGCGCGCCGTTCCTGTTCACGATCGGCGGACTCGCCGACGAGGTCGACGCGGCCGTCCCCGCCCTCCCGCCTCTGAGCGAGGAGGCGAAGGCCGCGCTCCGGCAGGAGGTCGGCCTCGCCGACGACTACGCGAACCTCATCGGGCGCGAGGTGTGCACCGTGCTGCTGCACCACCGGCTGCGCATCCAGGCGGCCGTGGGTCAGTACGTCGAGCCGCAGATCACCGCGATGCTCGAGGAGCTCACCCGCTCGCTCGACGCGCCGTTCGACCCGAACGGTGACGCGGGACTCCCCGAACTCTGACCTCGAACCCTGACCCCGGGCTCTGACCTCGGGCTCCCTGCGACCGACGCCGGGCGACGTGTGGTCGGGGGAGGGTGCGCGCCCTTGTTATCATGGCGTGGTTTCCGCACGGGCGGGACGGGGACGACTAAGGGGTGTCATGACGCGCAGGCTGCCGTCCGCGCCGCCCCTGCTCCCCGGACTCGACTACGTCCGCCCGCTCGGATCCGGCGGGTTCGCCGACGTGTTCCTTTATCAGCAGGACATGCCCCGTCGTCAGGTGGCCGTCAAGGTCCTGCCCGCCGACGAGCACGACCCCGACCTGCTGCGTATGTTCAACGCCGAGGCCGACGTCCTCGCACACCTGTCCGCCCACCCCGCGATCGTCACGGTGTACCAGGCGGGCATTTCGGCAGACGGCCGTCCCTACATCGTGATGGAGTACTGCCCGGGGTCGCTCTCGCAGCGGTACCGCATCGAGCGCATGCCCGTCGACGAGGTCATGGCGATCGCGGTGCGGCTCGCCGGCGCGCTCGAGTCGGCCCACCGCGCCGGCCTCATCCACCGTGACATCAAACCGAGCAACATCCTGATCACCAGCTTCGGCTCGGCCGTCCTCGCCGACTTCGGCATCTCCTCGTCGCTCATCCGGTCGACGGATGCCGAGGTGCTCGCCATGTCGATCCCGTGGAGCGCGCCCGAGGTGGTGGCTGAGCAGACCGGCGGCACGATCGCGAGCGAAGTCTGGGGCTTGGGGGCGACGGTGTACTCGCTGCTCGCCGGCCACAGCCCGTTCGAGCGGCGCGAACGCGGTCAGAACACGCGTGAGCTGATGCGTCGGCGCATCGCGAGGGCGACGTTCGTGCCGGTACCCCGCCCCGACGTGCCCGACGCGCTGCAGCAGGTGCTGGCCACAGCGATGGCGCGCGACCCCGATCAGCGCTACCGGTCGGCGGAGGAGTTCGGCAACGCGGTGCGAGCGGTACAGGTGAGCGAACAGATCGCCCCGACGCCGCTCGAGGTCCCCGCGACCGAGTGGGTGCCGGCGCTCGAGGCGATCGACTTCTCCGACGGCTCGGCGCGCGGGCCGGTGCGCTCGCGCGTCGCCGCGGAGGGGCGCCGGTCGGGCGTGCCGTCGGCGGCGACGATGCGCCGTCGCGATGAGGACACCGACGTCACGACACCTCCCGAGCGCGCGCATCGTGTGTGGCCGTGGGTGCTCGTGGGCATCGGAGCGACCGTCGCCGCGCTCGTCGGTGTCGTCGCTCTCTGGGTGGGGCTCACCTGATGCGCCGCTCGACGATCATCGGCGTCGCGGCGACCGCGGCTGTCGCAGCCCTCGTCGCGGGCGTCAGTATCGCCTGGCCGGGGCTCGACGCCCAGCGCACGCCGCCGCGCGATACGACGGCGTGGGTGCTGCAGGCCGACGGGCTGCGGTACGCGCGCGTCAACACCGCGATCGACGAGCTCGACACCGTGCGTGCCGTGAGCAACCCGAGCCGCATCGTGCAGGCATCCACCGGCTCGTACGTGTTCACCGACAGTGACGCGAAGGTCGTCCGGATCGACGAGGCCGTGCCGGTCGACCTCGACGCGGAGAGCCTCCGCACGGCGACCTCCGCGCCCGCGGGCACGGAGGAGGTCGACACGGCGGGCGACTTCGTCGCGTACCGCACCGATGTCGGCGCCGTCTTCGTCGGCACGCTGTCGTCGGGTGCGGTGACGCGGGTGAATCCGGGCGGCGCCGACCGCACGGCATCCGACTCCGACGACGACACGCCGCCCTACACCTCCGATGCGATCGCGGTGACCTCCGACGGCGTGCTCTTCAGCTACTCCGCCGCAGCGCACTCGGTCATCCGCGTCGACATCGCCTCGACCGAGGTCCGGGCGACCGATGCGGTGCGCGGGGACGCAGAGCTCGCGACGCCCGCGCTCACGGCGGCGGGCGAGGACTGGGTGCTCGTCGACACGGCATCCGGCACCTATTGGACCGCAGCGCGCGACGCCGCCTCGGTCGACACGACCGGCGCTGTCGCGCTCTCCCGCGCCGACCCGGACGGAAGCGCCGTCTACCTCGCCGACGAGACCGGCCTCGTGCGGATCCCGACCGGCGACGCGGGACCCGAGCGGGTCTTCGGCGATCGGACCACGTCGCGCGGCACACCGGCGCGACCGGTCGTGCAGGGCGGCACGGTGCACGCCGCGTGGCTGCCGGAGGGCGCCGGCCCCGGGACGCTCTGGGACTCGGCGAACGGCGACGTGCCGCTCGACTACGCCGGCTTGACGCTGCCGAACCAGCGCCGCCCGGTCTTCGTCTCCGCCGGCACCGATCTCGTGCTCAACGACGCGCGCTCGGGGTGGGTCTGGACCGTGCCGGAGGGGCGCCTCGTGCCCTCCAGCCAGAACTGGGATCTCGACGAGCCGATCGAGACCGCCCAGGAGACGAACGCCGAAGAGCCTCCCGCCATCATCGACCCGCGCCCGCCGGTCGCCGTCGACGACGCCTTCGGTGTGCGGCCCGGGGCGCTCGTGTCGCTGCCGGTGCTCCTCAACGACCACGATCCCAACGAGGACGTGCTGGCGATCGACCCCGCCTCGGTGCAGGGGCTCGACCCCGCCTTCGGCACCCTCACCCTGACCGACGACCGTCAGCGCCTCGCCGTGCGCGTCGCCCCCGACGCGTCGGGCACGGCATCCTTCACCTATGCCGTGTCGGACGGCACGGCGGAGGCCGGGCTCATGTCGGAGCCGGCGACGGTGTCGCTGCGCGTCGCCGCCCCCGAGGAGAATTCGGCCCCGGTGTGGTGCGGGGTGGACGGATGCCAGCAGGAGTGGCCCCAGCCCGAGGTCGTCCCGGGTGGCACCGTGACGCTGCCGGTGCTCGGGGACTGGGTCGACCCCGAGGGCGACCCCATCATCCTGCTGTCGGCCGTCGACGAATCCGGCAGCGGACAGGTCGCGGCGACCCCCGAGGGCACGGTCTTCTACCAGCACGCGAACAGCGGCGGGGGCGGCGACCAGATCGCGCCGCTGAGCCTCACGGTCGGCGACGCCCGCGGCGCGACGACGACGAAGGCGCTGCCGGTGCGCGTGCGGGAGGGCGCGCAGCCGCGCGTGCAGTCCTTCTCCGTGGTCGACACGGCCGGCTCGCGCCTCACGATCGACGTCGCTCCGCACGTGACGGGGACCGCCGGGCAGCAGACCCTCACCTCGGCGCGGGTGCTCGACGACGCGGCCGCGACCGCGACGGTCGTCGGCGGGACGACCCAGTTCGACTTCGCCGCGTCGAACCCCGGCACCTACCGGGTCGCGCTCACGGTCTCGGCCGGAGGGCTCGAAGCGACCGGCACGGCGCGCGTCACGCTCCTGCCGTCCGACGCTCCCGCGCAGCTCGCGACCTCGCCCGTCGTCGCGTTCGTCCGCCCGCAGGCCGACGCGACGGTCGACGTCCTCGCCGCGGTCTCGAATCCGACCGGCCGCGTCCTCCTCCTCAGCGACGTCATCGTCCGGGCGGTCCCGGGGTCGTCGCTCACGGCGGATGCCGTCGGCCAGAGCCAGCTGCGCGTGTCCGGGTCGACGGCGACCGGCGAGCCGGGTCTGCTCGGCACGGTCTCGTACCGCGTGAGCGACGGCACGACCGACGCCGGCGCCGAGGTCGTCGGCGAGGCGACCGTGTACCTGCTGCCGCCGCCGCCCGACGCGGCGCCGATCACGGTCGATGACGGCGTCGTCGTGCGCGCCGGCGAGCAGATCGACATCCCGGTGCTCGACAACGACGTGTCGGCCGCGGGCGGGCGCCCCCGCCTCGACCCCGAGTCGATCACGTCGTCGACGCCCGACGCGCTCGCCTTCGCCTCGGGCGAGGTCATCCGCTATCTCGCGCCCACCGAGGCGGGGCAGTACACGATCGAGTACCGCGCCTTCACGACGGGCTCGCCCGCCCTCGGCGACATCGCGACGGTGCACGTGCGGGTCGTCTCCGACGACGAGAACCGCGACCCGCTTCCCGCGCGCCTGTCCGGGCGGGTCGGCAGCGGTCTGTCGACGACCATCCCGTTCGACGGGTTCGGCATGGATCCCGACGGCGACGTCGTGCGCCTCGACAGCATCGTCACCCAGCCCGCGCACGGATCGGCGGCGATCACGCCTGACGGCACCGGCATCGTCTACACGAGCACGGTCGGCACGAGCGGGCAGGACACCTTCACGTACCGGGTGATCGACGCGTTCGGCGCCGCCGGCGAGGGCAGTGTCCGCATCGGCGTGCTGAGCGGGGAGGTGAACCCGAGCCCCATCACCTACACCGACTACGTGCACGTGCAGGCGGGGGAGAAGAGCGTCATCCGCGTGCACCCGCTCGCGAACGACCTCGACCCCACGCAGGGCAAGCTCTCGCTCGTGGCCGTCCGCCCCGACGTGCCCGAACTCACGCTCGACGGCTCGACGAGCGAGGAGTTCGCCCGCCTGAACGGACGCATCCAGTCGGTCACCGACGACACCGTGACGATCGCGGCCGGCACCGACCCGGGCACCATGGCCTTCCTCTACGACGTGCAGTCGTCGTCGGGCAATACCGCCCGGGGCCTGCTCGTCGTGCGCGTCGTGTCGCAGCGGGTGCCCGATTTCCCCGTCGTCGCCGACACCGTCCTCACCGCCGCCGACCGCGACGACCTGGCGACCGGCATCGACGTGCTGAGCGGCAAGGTGCTGTGGTCGGGAGGCGACGCGTCCGACCTCGAGCTCGGCCTGTGGAATCCTGACGGCGACGACGCCCGCGGCGTGAGCGTGTCGGGCGCGAAGGTCCGCGCGACGCCGACCGACGACGCGCGCATCATCCCGTTCTCCGTCACCGGCGAGACCGCCGACGGCCCGATCACGACGTACGCGTTCCTCCGGGTCCCCTCCGCCACCGACGGGTCGTTGGCGCTCCGCTCCGGCATCCCTCCGATCACGGTCGCAGAGAACGAGCAGGCGGATGCCGACGTCGCGACCCTCGTCGCGCTGCCGCGCGGGCGTGCCGTGGAGATCGACCCGGACGGCGTCCGCGCGTCGGGCGCCCGGGAAGCCGCGACGTGCACAGCGACCACGGGCACCGGCATCCGGTACACGGCGGGCGCCGGCGCCCCGTGGTCCGACTCCTGCCTCGTCCCCGCGCGCCTCGTCGGCGGTACGGCGTGGACGGTGCTCACGATTCCCGTCTCGGTGACGCCCACCGATCCGCAGCCGACACTCGCGCCGGCGGCGCTGGAGGTCGCGCCCGGTTCGACGCAGACCCTCGACCTCACCGGGATCACGACCTGGCAGGGGCGCGAGGAGCCGATCACGTACCGCATCGGCGGAACGCCGGGCGGGTTCGTCCTCACGCTTGAGGGCTCGATCCTCACCGTACGCGCCCGCGACGACGCCCCGTCGGGCAGTGTCGAGACCGTCGCGATCGAGGTGACCAGCCACGCGAACGTCGCGCCCGCGCGTCTGACGCTCCGGGTCGGCGCGGCACCCTCCACCCTCCCGCAGGGCGGCCAGGTGACTCAGCAGTGCAGCCAGGCCGGCGGATCGTCGTGCACGATCGAGGTCGTCGGCACGCCCGGCGAGGTCAATCCCCTTCCCGGCACCCCCCTGCAGCTCGTCGCGGTCGCGCCGACGAGCACGTGCGCGGGGGTCTCGTTCGTGGTCTCCTCGCCGACCCGCGTCACCGTCAGCTGGAGCGACGACAGCCCCGGGGCGACGTGCGGCGCCCGTTTCACCGTGCGCGACGCGCAGGGTCGGCAGACCGCCGCGGGCCGTGACGGCTCGGTCACCGTCGACCTGCAGGGCTTCCCGCGGGCGCCGACCTCGGTCGCCCAGTCGGCGTACGCCGACGGCTCGCTGACGCTCCGCGTCGACCCCGGCGCCGCACAGACGTCGTACCCCGCCGTCACCGGCTTCGAGGTGCGCTCGGGCGGCCAGAGCGTCGGCACCTGCACGCCGCAGGGTGTGTGTGCGCCGATTGCGTCCGCGAACGGTGAGCAGCGGCAGTTCGAGGTCGTGGCGGTCAACCCGGTCGGCCCCTCGCGGCAGTCGGTGCGGACGACCGCGTGGGCCTACGATCCGCCGGCCGCCCCGACCGGAGGCACCGCCACCCCGGTGCCGGCAGGCCCCGACGGCGGGGTCGCCTCGATCGTGCTGACGGGGGTGGATGCCGCCGACGCACGCGCCCTGCAGCTGACGAGCCCCGCCGGAGAGTCGGTGACCGTCGCGGTGCCGCTCGGCGAGACGACGATCACGGTGCCCTCCTTCCGGGTCGGCTCGAACGTGACGACTTCCGTCACCGTGACACCCGTCTCGCGCTTCGAGGCGCCGCCGGGGCTTCCGTCGTCGAGCGTGGGTTCCATGACGGTCCTCGCCAACGGCGTCGGGGCGCCGAGTTCGCTCAACCTGCAGCTCACCCCCGTCAATGTCGGCGGCGGCACCGTCGACATCACCGCGATCGGCACGGCTGCCGCCGGGGGCGACAACTCCGAACTCCGGTACGGGATCGTGCCGCAAGGTCAGCCGTGCGTCACATCGCCCGGCGGCGACCGCGCCGTCTTCCGTGGTCTCCCCGACGGGCGGCTGTACACCTTCACGATGTGCGTCGAGTCGCGCGTCGGCGCCACTGTCTTCGCGACCGCCACCACGCAGGCCGAGGTCCGTGCGATCCAGCGCGGCGACGCGCCGAAGAACTACACGTTCATCGTCGGGCGCACGCCCGTCGTCGCCGGCGACCGTGCCGAGTGGCGGATCACCGAGACGCCGACATCGCCCGAACCGGTTCCGAACGACAACACCGTCACCTTCGACGGCCTCCCGAGCGGCCGGTTCGGCGAGGACCCCGGCATCCGGGTGCGCTACGACCACGACTTCGGATGGTGGAGCAGCGCGTGGGGGGCGGTGACCCCGGCATCCGGTCACGCGCCCTATCAGGTGCAGGCGCGCGCCTCGATCACGACGTGCGACGGCGGCAAGCGCATCGGCACGTCGCAGAGCTCCACGGGCAACCTCGCGAAGATCACTTTCGACCCGGCGTCGATCCAGTACTTCGACGCGTCGGGCGCGCAGCTGACCCCCGGCACCGACCCGCTGGTCGCGCCCGCGACCGCGACGCTCGTGAAGGGCACCGCGACCGTCGACTGGTCGGCGCGCTCGTGGCAGCTCGATGGCGCGAGCATCCCCGTGTCCGCGACCTGCACGCCCGTCCCTCCCGCTCCCGACCCCGCCGATCCCCCCGCATCCGAGGACACCCCATGACGATCTCCCCCGACCAGGCGACGTGGTTCGCGCAGACCTTCGCGGCGCTCGCCGACAACGTGGAGCGCGCCGTGCTCGGCAAGCGCCACGTCGTCGACCTCGTGCTGACCGCGATGCTGAGCGAGGGCCACGTACTGCTCGAAGACGTCCCCGGTACCGGCAAGACCTCGCTCGCCCGCGCCGTCGCGCAGTCGGTGCAGGGAACGACGACGCGCATCCAGTTCACGCCCGACCTGCTTCCGGGCGACATCACGGGCATCACGGTGTACGACCAGAAGTCGGGGGAGTTCTCCTTCCACGAAGGCCCCGTCTTCGCGAACATCGTGCTCGCCGACGAGATCAACCGTGCGAGCCCGAAGACGCAGGCGGCCCTGCTGGAGGTCATGGAGGAGGGACACGTCACGATCGACGGGGTAACCCGCTCGGTCGGCAAGCCGTTCCTCGTGCTCGCGACGCAGAACCCCGTCGAGCAGGCCGGCACGTATCGGCTGCCCGAGGCGCAGCTCGACCGGTTCCTCCTCCGCACCTCGCTCGGCTACCCCGACCACGCCGCCACGGTCCGCATCCTCGATCGCGGCGCCACGCCCATCGGCGAGCTCGCGCCGATCATCACGCCCGGGGCGCTCGTCGGCATGTCCGAGCTCGCGGGGGAGGTGTACGTCGATGCGCTGGTCCTCGACTACATCGCGCGCATCGTCGACGCGACCCGGTCGGCCGACGAGGTGCGCCTCGGCGTCAGCATCCGCGGCGCCCTCGCCTTGACCCGCGCGACGCGCACCGCCGCCGCCGCGCAGGGCCGCACCTACGCGACGCCCGACGACGTGAAGCGCCTCGCCGTGCCCGTGCTCGCGCACCGCCTCATCCTCCACCCCGAGGCCGAGTTCGACGGCGTCACCGCCGAGGCCGTCATCGGTCAGGTCCTCCTCGACGTCACGCCGCCCACGCGCCGGGAGGGTGCGTGAGCCCACGCGACCTCAGCCTCACCGAGTCCCGGCTGACCCGCACGTCGGCGGCCTCTCTCACGGGCGAGCGGACCGAGATGACCGCCGCCGTCACCTCGGCGCGCGGCCGCGCCCTCGTCGGTGCGGCGGTCCGGGCCTCGCGGGCATGGACGGCGACCGGCCAGGCCCTCGCGACGGGGTGGCGCTGGCTCCGCCGCACGGTGCGCCCGGCGGGCGTGCTCGCGCTCGTCGCCGCGACGGCGGGCCTCATCGCCGGGTTCGCGTTCGGATGGGTCGAAGCCCTCGTCGCGGGGGTCGCCGCGCTCGTGCTGCTGGTCCTCAGCATCCCGTTCCTGTTCCAGACCCGCACCTACGAGGTCGACCTGTCGCTCGGGCATGAGCGGATCGTCGCCGGCACGGGCGTCCGCGCGACGGTGGCCGTGCGCAACTCGGGCCGTCGGGTCGCGCTTCCGGGGCGCATCGACGTGCCGGTCGGCGCCGGGCTCGTGGAGTTCGGCGTGCCGCTCCTGCGTGCCGGGGCCACATCGGAGGAGCAGCTCGAGCTGCCGCCCCAGCCCCGCGGCATCGTGCGGATCGGCCCTGCCACGACCGTCCGCTCCGACCCCATCGGGCTCCTCCGCCGCGAGCACGCCTTCGACGACGCCCACGACCTGTACGTGCACCCGCGCACCGTGCCCGTGCCGTCCTCGAGCGCGGGCCTCATCCGCGACCTCGACGGCAGCCCGACGACGCGGCTCGTCGACGCGGACATGTCCTTCCACGCGATCCGCGAATACGTGCCCGGCGATTCGCGCCGTCAGGTGCACTGGAAGTCGACCGCGAAGACCGGCCGCCTCATGGTGCGCCAGTACGAGGAGTCGCGCCGCTCGCGCATGGCGGTCGTGCTCGGTCTCGCCGCCGACGAGTTCGCCACGGATGCCGAATTCGAGCTCGCCGTGAGCGCCGCGGCATCCCTGTCCGTCCGTGCCGTACACGACGCGCGCGACCTCGACATCGTCGTGGGTGCCGAGATCCCGCGCGTCGTCCGCGGCCGGCTCCGCGCCATCCGTCACATCCCGACGGCGGCCCCCCGGGCGGTGCTCGACGGGTTCAGCGGCGTCGACCGCCTCGCGAACACGATGGCGTTGGCCGACGTCTGCCGACTCTCCGCCGAAGCCAATGAGGCCCTCTCCATCGCCGTGATGGTCGCCGGGTCTCAGGTCGGCGTCGCGAAGCTCCGTCAGGCGGCGCTCGCCTTCCCCGCCGACGCGGCCACCCTGGCGATCGTCTGCGACGAGCGCGCGCACCCGCGCACCCAGGTGCTCGGAGCGCTCACCGTCGTCACCGTGGGCACCCTCGAGGACCTCGCGGGGCTCCTGCTGCGGGGGGCCTCGTCATGAGGCGGATCGTCGCGGGGTCCCTGTATGTCGGCATCGTCGTCGTGCTCGCCGCGATCGCGGCGTGGCCGATCTACCGCTCCGGTGAGTTCCTCCTGCTGGTCGCGGTGTCCACCGTGCTCGCCGCGGCGATCGCCGCCTTCGTCCGCTGGCGGAACCTGAGCGGGTGGGTCGCGGTCGGTCTCATCGCGCTCGCCGTGCTGGTCGCCGGCGTTCCGCTCGCCGTCCCCGCCCGCACCGCCGACGCGCCCTCGTTCATCCGCGGCCTCGGCGAACTGGGCGCGGGCCTCGTGGTCGGCTGGAAGGACCTGCTGACCGTCGAACTGCCCGTCGGCGCGTACCGCAACCTGCTCGTTCCCGCTCTCGTCGTCTTCCTCGTCGGCACGACGTTCGCTCTCCTCCTGTCGTGGCGCGACGACGCGCTTGCGGTCGCCGCCGTCCCCGTGGGCATCGCGATGACCGGCTTCGGCCTGCTGTTCGGGCGCACCGACGTGAGCGCCCCCCTCCGCCTCGGCCCGATCACGCTGAACGCGCCGGTCGAGACCGCGGTCGGCCTCGGCACGCTCGCGGCGGGCGTGCTGTGGCTCTCGTGGCGCAGTCGCGACGAGCGGGTGCGCGCTCTCCGCCGCGGCGCGGCGGAGAGCGGGGTGCGCCTGCGTCGCGTCGCCGGTGCCGACGCGCGGCGCCTGGGCCTCGGGGCCGCGATGATCGCCGTCGCGACGGCGGCGGCGCTCGTCGTGCCGGCCGCCGCAGCGTCGGCCGACCGCACGGTGCTGCGCGAGGCGACCGGACCGCGCCTGGAGATCTCCCGGGCGGTGAGCCCGCTCGCCGCGTATCGCGCGCTGTTCGCCGACGATACGATCGAGCAGCGCCAGTTCTCCGTCGCCGGATCGCAGCTGCCCGATCGCGTCCGCCTCGCCGTCCTCGACGACTACGACGGCGCCGTGTACCGCACGGGGACGGGTCCCGACTCGTCGAGCTTCGTGCGCCTTCCGTCTGCGCGGAGCGCGGGGGAGGGCGCACGGGTGGAGATGACCGTCGACATCGGCGACCTCTCCGGCATCTGGATGCCGACGGCCGGCGCTCTGTCGGAGGTCCGCTTCTCGGGCTCGCGCGCCGCGGCGCTCGCCGACGGCTTCTACGTCAACGACGCGCTCTCGGCCGCGGTCCAGACCACCCCGTGGGTATCCGGCGACCGCTACCGCGTCGACGGGTCCGAAGCCTCGCCGTCGGCGCTCGGCTCGGCCGTCTCTCCGGGCGACGCGGGCGAGGGCCCGGAGGCCCCCGCGAGCCTGCGCACGTGGATGGAGGCGCACGTCTCGGGGACCGGCGGCTCCGCGCTCGAGGGGCTCGTCACGCTCCTGCGCGAACGCGGGTACCTGAGCCACGCCCTCACCGATGCCGACAGCGAATGGCTCACGGTCACGGGCGTCGAGACCTTCGTGCCGAGCGCCGCCGGTCACTCGCTCGCGCGCATCGATCAGCTCTTCACGGCGCTGCTCGAGCGCGAGCAGGATCCGCGCGCTGCGGCATCCGACAACTACGTCGCCGCCATCGGCGACGACGAGCAGTTCGCCGTCGCCGTCTCGCTGCTCGCGCGCGAGCTCGGGTTCCCCGCGCGCGTGGTGGTCGGGGCGCGCCTCGCCTCCGACGACCCGGCGCTCAGTGTCTGCACGGACGGCGAATGCCGGTCGGCCGATCTGTCCGCATGGGTCGAGGTGCGCAACGCCGACGGCGCGTGGATCCCGGTCGACGTGACTCCACAGCACACGCAGGCGCCGAGCCTGGAGGTCACCGCACAGCCCGACCCCACCATCGGGACCGAGGTCCGCCCCGACACGGTCGACGAGGTGCAGCCGCCCAAGCCCGCGCAGGAGGATGCCGCAGCCAGCCCCGAACGCCCCGACGAGGTCGACCTGGCGTGGCTGTGGACGACGCTGCGCATCGCCGGCATCAGCCTGGGCGCGCTCCTGATCGTCGCCGCGCCCTTCCTCCTCGTCCTCATCGCGAAGGCGGTCCGTCGACGCGGCCGGCGCCGCGCCGATGCCGCGGCCGACCGCATCGCAGGCGGCTGGGAGGAGTACCTCGACGCCGCCGCCGACGCCGGCAGACGCGGCCCCGCGAAGGCCACGCGCACCGAGATCGCGGCGGCGCTCGACGCGCCCGCGGCGGAGACCCTCGCCCGCGACGCCGATGCGGCGGTCTTCTCCACCGAGGTCGTGACCGACGACGACGCAACCCGATTCTGGGAGATCGTCGACGCCGAGCGCGGCGGTTTCGCGAAAACACGCTGGCAGCGCGTGCGCGCGGCCCTATCGTTGAGATCGTTCGTCCCCGAGGGCCGCCGCCGGTCCTCGTCGCACACCGAGAGGGGGCGCCGCGCGCGGACCGCGCCGCGGCACACCGCATGAACCCACCCGTCGACAATTCGCTCGTCGCCCTCCTGGCGCTGCTGTCGGTCGTCATCTCCATCGCGCTGTACGTCTGGGGTGCGCTCGCCTTCGCCGCGATGTTCCGCAAGATGGGTGAGGATGCCTGGAAGGGCTGGGTTCCCGTCCTCAACCTCGCGGTGATCCTCAAGTGGGGCGGATTCAGTCCCTGGCTCGTCCTCCTCAGCTTCCTGCCGATCGCCAACGTCGTCGTATTCGTCCTGATCGTGATCAGCGCGCACCGCATCAACTCGGGCTTCGGGTACGGCACGGGTATGACGGTCGTCGCCGCACTCGCGCTCGTGATCTGGGCCAGCATCCTCGGCTTCGGCCCCGCCCGCTGGCTGGGCGCGCGCCCCGCCGGCGTCGCCCCGGCCACGCCGCGCCCGTCGTCGGGGCGCGGTGCGGGTGCCGCGGGGAACTCGCCGTCTGCGAAGCACCAGGCCGGGAACCCCCCGGCGCGCAAACCCCAGGCCGGGGCGCCGCAGGCGCGGGTGATCTCGCCCGACGGATCCGCACCTGCGTACGGCGCCGGGCCGGCTCCGACCTCCGCCCCTGCCGGTTGGGGTGGAAGCGCAGTGCCGCCTGTCCCGCCCCTGCCCTCGGACGCCCCGGCGGCGGCGGCGCCCGCGTACGCCCCGTTCGCGCCGCCGCCCGCGTCGAACTCGGGATGGACACCTCCGGAGACGTCCCCGCGCACCCCCGCCCCGGGCTCGGCGTCGACGGGCCCCGCGCCGACGGGCTACCCCGCGGCCGGAGCCGCAGCGCCCAGTGCCGCGCCGACGAGTCCTGCGCCGACGATCCCCGCCCCGCCGAGCCGCGCGGCCGCCGCGGCTCCCGCCCCGACGAGTCCCGCCCCGACCACCCCTGCGCCGCCCACCTCCGCTGCGCCGCCCACGTCCGCGGCGCCGCCCACGTCCGCGGCGCCGCCCACGTCTGCCGCAGCGCCCACGTCTGCCGCAGCGCCCACGTCTGCCGCAGCGCCCACCTCCGCTGCGCCCGGGGTGCCGGCGTCGGATTCCGGCGCCGAGGGGACCTTCGTCGACGGCGACTGGCCCTCCGAGGTCGATGACGTGTCGGCGATCTACCCGTCACCCTTCCCGCCGAGCTCCGCGGGTGGCCGCCCGTTCGTCGCCCCGCCCGTCGGTCGCGACCCCGGGCCGATCGCCTTCGTGCCCGGCATCCGCGCCGGCAACGACGCACCGCCCCCGCCCGCTCCCGTCACCCGCGTGCCCGCCTCGCGGACGGTCGACCGCGGCGGTGCCGACGACGTCTCCGGGCGGGTCGTGGCCCCGTTCCCCGGTGAGCAGGGTGCCGCGGCCGAGGACGACGCGGCGCCCTCCTACCCGCTGCGCAGTCGGCGCGCGCAGGTCGAGGACGACGCCGATGGCTTCCCCGAGCTCTCCGGTGAGGTCTCTGCGGTCGCCGGCTCGCCGACGGCGGGGGCTCCGCGCTCGGCCGCCGGCGCCGTGTCGGCCCAGCACCGGCTCGCCGACGAAGACGACCTCACGACCCGCGTCGGTGCGCGCGACGATGCCGACGACGACATCGACGAGACGGTCCTCGCCCGCCGCGCGGTGCGCGCGACGTGGGAACTCGTCCCCGCCACCGGGTCGCCCGTGCCGCTCACGGCATCCGTCGTCATCCTCGGGCGTCGCCCCGCCGGTGACGCCGCCTTCCCGACGGCGCAGCTGGTCGCCGTGCAGGACGATGCGCGCACGGTCTCCAAGACCCACGCGCGCATCGAGCAGCGCGGCGACGCCTGGATCGTGACCGATCTCGGATCGACGAACGGCGTCCTCGTGCGCACCCTCATGGGCGACGAGGTCGAGGTGGAGCCCGGCGGGCAGCTCGACGCGGGGGAGCGGTTCTTCCTCGGCGACGAGGAGTTCCACCTGCGCCGCATCACCCACTGACCCCGCGTCCCCCGTCTCGTCGGCGCGTATCGCTGCAGCGGGTGATTTCGTCGGCGCAGGTCGCTGCCATGGAAGCGGGAAGCGACGATATGCGACGACGGAAACCGCCGATCCTGTGTGCGCATGACGTCGGCATGGCGACTCCATGCCCGGCACGCGACCCCGCGAACCCCGACATCCCGGCGCCGTTTGCCCGGTTCCGTCATACGGCGTAGTATTGGACGGTGTGCGCTCACGCGTGCCTTGCGCTGTGCCCCGGCACGGATACCGAGTGCGACGAGCGACACGAAGGGATCGGTCTGCGAACAGGCCGCCCCCACGGCATATCCACCACACCAAAGCACGACGCGATCGCGGCGCGCCGGTGGATCTGTGGTGAAACCACGACCGCTGTCACCGTGCAGCACCCGGGCCGATCGAGAGAGAAGCCCGGACCGACAAGGAGAGAACGTGCCAACCATTCAGCAGTTGGTTCGCAAGGGTCGCTCGCCCAAGGTCTCGAAGACCAAGGCCCCCGCCCTGAAGTCGAACCCCCAGCAGGCGGGTGTCTGCACCCGCGTGTACACCACCACGCCCAAGAAGCCGAACTCGGCGATGCGCAAGGTCGCCCGTGTGAAGCTCCGCAACGGCACCGAGGTCACCGCCTACATCCCCGGCGAGGGCCACAACCTGCAGGAGCACTCCCTCGTGCTCGTCCGTGGAGGCCGTGTCAAGGACCTCCCCGGTGTCCGTTACAAGATCGTTCGCGGCGCCCTGGACACCCAGGCCGTCAAGAACCGCAAGCAGGCCCGTAGCCGCTACGGCGCCAAGAAGGGCTGAGTGAGATGCCTCGCAAGGGACCCGCACCCCGCCGCGTCGTCGTCAACGACCCGGTCTACGGTGCTCCGATCGTCACCCAGCTGGTGAACAAGATCCTCGTCGACGGCAAGAAGTCCATCGCCGAGGCCATCGTCTACAACGCGCTCAAGGGCGTGGAGGCGAAGAACGGCCAGGATGCCGTCGCGACGCTCAAGAAGGCGCTCGACAACGTCCGCCCCACCCTCGAGGTCAAGAGCCGCCGCGTCGGTGGCTCGACCTACCAGGTTCCGGTCGAGGTCAAGCCGCACCGCGCCAACACGCTCGCGCTGCGCTGGCTCGTCTCTTACGCGAAGGGTCGTCGTGAGAAGACGATGACCGAGCGTCTGCAGAACGAGATCCTCGACGCCTCGAACGGCCTGGGTGCCGCGGTCAAGCGCCGTGAAGACACCCACAAGATGGCCGAGTCGAACCGCGCCTTCGCGCACTACCGCTGGTAATCGTCAGCGTCTCGGTGGCCGGTCGGGTGCTCCCCGACCGGCCACCCCACGACATCCGTCACACCACAAGTAAGGACACCCCGTGGCACAAGAAGTGCTCACCGACCTCAACAAGGTCCGCAACATCGGCATCATGGCGCACATCGATGCCGGCAAGACGACGACGACCGAGCGCATCCTCTTCTACACGGGTGTCAACCACAAGCTCGGTGAGACGCACGACGGTGCGTCGACGACCGACTGGATGGAGCAGGAGAAGGAGCGCGGCATCACGATCACGTCGGCCGCCGTCACCTGCTTCTGGAACAAGCACCAGATCAACATCATCGACACCCCCGGCCACGTGGACTTCACGGTCGAGGTCGAGCGGTCGCTGCGCGTCCTCGACGGCGCCGTGGCCGTCTTCGACGGCAAGGAGGGCGTCGAGCCCCAGTCCGAGACCGTCTGGCGTCAGGCCGACAAGTACGACGTCCCCCGCATCTGCTTCGTCAACAAGATGGACAAGCTGGGCGCCGACTTCTACTTCACCGTCGACACCATCGTGAACCGCCTCGGCGCCAAGCCCCTCGTGCTGCAGCTGCCGATCGGTGCCGAGAACGACTTCATCGGCGTCATCGACCTCGTCGAGATGCGGGCCCTCGTGTGGCCCGGCGACGCCAAGGGTGATGTCACCATGGGCGCCAAGTACGAGGTCCAGGAGATCCCCGAGTACCTGCAGACGCGTGCCGAGGAGTACCGCGAGAAGCTGCTCGAGACGGTCGCCGAGTCTGACGAGGCCCTGCTCGAGAAGTACTTCGGCGGCGAGGAGCTCTCTGTCGCCGAGATCAAGGGCGCCATCCGCAAGCTGACCGTGGCCGGCGAGCTCTACCCCGTGCTCTGCGGTTCGGCATTCAAGAACCGCGGCGTGCAGCCGATGCTCGACGCGGTCGTCGACTACCTCCCGTCGCCCCTCGACGTGCCCGCCATCGAGGCGCACGACCCGAAGGACGAGGAGATCATCATCGAGCGTCACCCCGACGCCAACGACCCGTTCGCGGCGCTCGCATTCAAGGTCGCAGTGCACCCGTTCTTCGGTCGCCTCACCTACATCCGCGTCTACTCGGGTCACCTCGAGTCGGGTGCGCAGGTCATCAACTCGACCAAGGGCAAGAAGGAGCGCATCGGGAAGATCTTCCAGATGCACGCCAACAAGGAGAACCCGGTCGACTCGGTCACCGCGGGCAACATCTACGCCGTCATCGGCCTGAAGGACACCACCACCGGTGACACCCTGGCCGCGGTCGACGCGCCCGTCGTCCTCGAGTCGATGACGTTCCCCGAGCCCGTCATCGAGGTCGCCATCGAGCCGAAGACCAAGGCCGACCAGGAGAAGCTGGGCACGGCGATCCAGAAGCTCGCCGAAGAGGACCCGACCTTCCGCACCGAGCTCAATCCCGAGACCGGCCAGACGGTCATCAAGGGCATGGGCGAGCTGCACCTCGACATCCTCGTCGACCGCATGAAGCGCGAGTTCCGCGTCGAGGCCAACGTCGGCAAGCCGCAGGTGGCGTACCGCGAGACGATCAAGAAGGCCGTCGAGCGTCACGACTACACGCACAAGAAGCAGACCGGTGGTTCGGGTCAGTTCGCCAAGATCCAGTTCGCGCTGGAGCCCCTCGAGGTCACGGCGGACAAGACGTACGAGTTCGAGAACAAGGTCACCGGTGGCCGCATCCCGCGCGAGTACATCGAGCCCACCAACCAGGGCTTCCAGGACGCGATGAACGTGGGCGCGCTCGCCGGCTACCCCATGGTCGGCGTCAAGGCGATCCTGCTCGACGGCGCCAGCCACGATGTCGACTCGTCCGAGATGGCGTTCAAGATCGCGGGTTCGATGGGCTTCAAGGAGGCCGTCCGCAAGGCGAACCCGGTCATCCTCGAGCCGCTCATGGCCGTCGAGGTGCGTACCCCTGAGGAGTACATGGGCGACGTCATCGGCGACCTGAACTCGCGTCGTGGCCAGATCCAGTCGATGGAGGACGGCTCGGGCATCAAGATCGTCCGCGCCCTCGTGCCGCTATCGGAGATGTTCGGCTACATCGGCGACCTGCGCTCGAAGACCTCGGGCCGCGCCGTGTACTCGATGGAGTTCGACTCGTACGCCGAGGTCCCCAAGGCCGTCGCCGACGAGATCGTCCAGAAGAACAAGGGCGAGTGACCCTTCGGATGCCGGGACACCGCGTTCCCGGCATCCGCCCAAACTGAATACAGACCCAGTCGATTAGACTGACACCATCCCCGTAGAAGACCGGTCGCAATCCAGCGCCCGGACCCTCTACACGAATGTCCTGAGGAGGACCCAGTGGCCAAGGCCAAGTTCGAGCGGACCAAGCCGCACGTCAACATCGGAACCATCGGGCACGTCGACCACGGTAAGACGACGCTCACCGCCGCGATCTCGAAGGTGCTCGCCGACAAGTACCCGTCGGCCACCAACGTGCAGCGTGACTTCGCGTCGATCGACTCGGCTCCCGAAGAGCGCCAGCGTGGTATCACGATCAACATCTCGCACGTCGAGTACGAGACGCCGAAGCGCCACTACGCGCACGTCGACGCTCCCGGCCACGCCGACTACATCAAGAACATGATCACCGGTGCCGCCCAGATGGACGGCGCGATCCTCGTGGTCGCCGCGACCGACGGTCCCATGGCGCAGACGCGTGAGCACGTGCTGCTCGCCAAGCAGGTCGGTGTTCCCTACCTGCTCGTCGCGCTGAACAAGAGCGACATGGTCGACGACGAGGAGATCCTGGAGCTCGTCGAGCTCGAGGTGCGCGAGCTCCTCTCCTCGCAGGACTTCGACGGCGACAACGCCCCCGTCGTCCGCGTCTCGGGTCTGAAGGCTCTCGAGGGCGACGAGAAGTGGGTCGAGTCGATCGTCGAGCTCATGGAGGCCGTCGACGAGTCCATCCCCGACCCGGTGCGTGACAAGGACAAGCCGTTCCTCATGCCCATCGAGGACGTCTTCACCATCACCGGTCGTGGCACGGTCGTCACGGGCCGCGCCGAGCGCGGTACCCTCGCGATCAACTCCGAGGTCGAGATCGTCGGCATCCGCCCGACGCAGAAGACCACGGTCACGGGTATCGAGATGTTCCACAAGCAGCTCGACGAGGCCTGGGCCGGCGAGAACTGTGGTCTGCTCCTGCGCGGCACCAAGCGTGACGACGTCGAGCGCGGCCAGGTCGTCGTCAAGCCCGGTTCGGTCACCCCGCACACCGAGTTCGAGGGCACGGCCTACATCCTCTCCAAGGAGGAGGGTGGCCGTCACAACCCGTTCTTCACGAACTACCGCCCGCAGTTCTACTTCCGTACCACCGACGTCACCGGCGTCATCACGCTGCCCGAGGGCACCGAGATGGTCATGCCCGGCGACACCACGGAGATGAAGGTCGACCTCATCCAGCCCATCGCGATGGAAGAGGGCCTCGGCTTCGCCATCCGTGAGGGTGGACGCACGGTCGGTGCCGGTACCGTCACCAAGATCATCAAGTAATCTCGCTTGATCCGAAGGCCCCCGGGGAAACCCGGGGGCCTTCGTCGCTGGCGGGAGAGGGCTGTCGAAGGCCGGGCGCACGAGTGGCACAAGATTCGCTCAAGCTGTCGCGACGCAGCGATATATACGTGAGAATAATCTCATCTGCGCGCCCCCGAAGCGCGCTGATCTATCTCTGCCACGGTCCCCCCGGCCGGTGGCCTCCTGGGGGAGACCATGCCTTCTGTTTCTTCGCGCGCGCGCGTCGCGCTGTCTGCCGCGTGTGTTGCTCTCGCGATGGGTGCTGCGGCTCTGGTGCCGCTTCCTGCTTCGGCCACTGAGTCGCCGGTCGCGCCTTCGCCCGCGGCATCGACAACCGAGTCCACAGCTACGTCTGCCTCCGTGGCACCTGGTGCGGCGGACGTGGCGGCGGCGCCCCTGGTCATGCCGCTCGCCGCCGCGGCCGATGAATCTGCGGCGGGGTGCGGCTACGCGGCCCCGGGAACCGGCGCCTACGCCGAGACGCTCTGCTGGTTGGACTTCTCCGTCGGAGGCGCTCCCCTGACGACTGAGTACCGTTCGACCGGCAACAACACCTACGCGAGCGTGCTGGGCGCCGCCTACGGCAGCGTCACCTCCGCTTCGCAGCTCACGTCCGCGAACGGGAAGCTCTACGGCAACGTCAGCAACTATCCGCTTACCGTCACGCTGTCCGGAGGCTATGAGCTGACAGCGAACCTCTCGATCACCGGGAGTAACGCCGCGGGGCGCGTCGTCAGCGGTCACAGCTTCCCGACCTGGGGCGGCGCCTTCCTCGGCAACGCGGGATTCTATTCGGGCGTCGCCGGCAACCCTGCCTTGTACCAGAGCGGCAATGGCGGCCAGACGACCGTCACCCTCTCGCAGATCACCCTCACGAGCGCCGGCGTCGCAACAAAGGGATACTCGATGGTCGTCGCGGACTCGGAGACGACTGACAGCGGGGAAGAGATCTCGTGGTCGCGTCAGGGCGGTACGAACTTCGCCTGGCTGCCCAACACACCGGGCGCGACGACGCAGGCGGGGACGATGGGCAACGCGTGCCCGGCGGCTTTCACCCCCGCGATCAATGGCACGGCCACGACGGCCTCGTGCGCGGCGAATACGAGCTCGACCAAGACCGGTACGCCCATGCTTCAGGTATCTCCCTCGGCGACGGGGAGCACGCCGTTCAGCATCACGACGACGATGAAGGGGAGCGGCCTGCAGGGAACAGCTTTCGGAATCATCATCGCGCGCGCGCAAGCCACGGTCGCGGTCGCAGATCGCATCGTGGGGACCGACGGGACCACGCCGGACAGCACAGACTTCGGCGTCACGATGACGTCGGCGCCCGCGGTCTGGACCGGTGCAGTATCGACGTCGGCGACGAACGGAGGCGTCCCTCTGCTCGTGCAGGCGGGGGGAACACCGGTGACGTTCGGCACATCCACGTCGTCCGGGGGCCTCTCGGGCTCATACACCGCGGCCTGGCAGTGCTACAAGACGGACCCGAACAGCAGCAGCCGCATCTGGTGGCCGAGCGCGACGACGACGAGCGCCACACCGCCCCCCAGCACGTCGAATGGCTTCTCTCGTGTCTCCGCGGGGCAGTTCCTCCAGTGCACTGTCACGTACACACCGCCCTACATCACACTCGTCAAGACCGTGGTCAACGGATCTACCGGCGCAACCTCAGTGCCGGCCGACTGGACGCTCACCGGCGCGGGGTCATCGTCGGTGGCTGTCGGCACCGGGCAGGGGAAGAAGACACCGGTGGCAGTCGGCGCGTATGCACTGTCCGAGGCCGGTCCGGCGAACCCGTGGGTGCACGGATACGCCTGGACCGGACTCACCTGCACTGCCGACGCCGGCTCGACGAGCGGCTGGTCGCTGACGACCACGGCGGGCACTTCCGCCGGAACGATCAGCGCCGGCAGGCTCACGCTCGCCAAGGGCAACTCCGTGACCTGCACGTACACGAACACCGCATACCCCAAAACGACGCTGACGCTCATCGCGGAGTCGCAAGGTTCAGCGCCCGCCACCTCCTGGACGCTGAGCGCGACAGGTGCCGCCGGCAGCCTGCCTGGCCCCGTCGGCGTCAGCGGCGCGCCGGGAGCGACCGCAATCGCCGTGACCCCCGCGTCCGCATATCAGCTGGCGGCGGGCGCCGGCCCTGCGCAGTACACCCCGTCGACCTGGACGTGCGTGGATCAGAACAACGCATCCATCACGGTGGGGACGGCCGGTGCGGTGACGCTCACGCGCGGAACGCAGGCAACCTGTCGAATCGTCTACTCGACGGCACGGATCACCTTGCTCAAGCACGTCGTCTCGTCGGGACTCACCCCGGGTGACTGGACGATCACCGCGACCCCGCAGAGCTTCCCCGGGCTGACATCCGTCTCCGCCGTCGGCGCCGAAAGCGCTGCGCCTGCCAACACATTCGAAGTGCGGCCGGGACACGTGTACACGCTCGCAGAAGCGTTGACCGACCCGCAGTCCGCGCTCGCCTATCGCCAGCGGTCGCTGCAGCGATACGAGAACGGAACGTGGGTGACGCTGTCGAGCTCTCAGATCACCGCGCCGGCGGCGGGCGCTTCGGCGACCTACCGCTTCGTCAATGACCGCCCTCCGGCGATCACGCTCCCCCTCACGGGAGGAGCGAGCGCAGACGCCTTCACGATCGTCGGGGCAGGGGCGCTCGCGCTCGCGCTCCTCGCCTCGACGTGGGTGTGGCTCCGGCGTCGTCGCGCAGCCTGACCCCCCGTCACATCATCACCCCGCTCACCCGAGCACCCGACCCCCGGAGAGAAGAAGGAAAACCATGCAGAAGACATCACGGCGCGGTACAACGCGTCGAACGATCGTGGCCGTCGCCGCGGCGGCGCTCGCGATGGTGGGCGTCCTCGCCGCCGCGGCGCCCGCCTCGGCCGCTCCCGGCAACATGCCGACTGGCAACGGAACACTCACCATCCACAAGTTCGAGCAGCCCGCGACCTCGGGCGCGGCCAACGACTCGGGGGCGCCCCTGAGCAGCGCGACGACGAGCTCCTGGGTCGCCCTGTCGGGTGTGACATTCACGGTCCAGCGGATCACCTCCGTCGATCTGCAGACGAACGCGGGATGGGATGCCGCGTCAGGATACGCAGCGTCGCCGTCCACGATCCCGGCCGGCAGCCTGGGCGCCGCGTCGAGCGTCACCACGGGCACATCGGGTGCGGTGTCCAGCACGCTCCCGATCGGCGCCTACCTGGTGACGGAGGTCGCGAGCCCCGCCGCGAAGCTCCCCGACGGGAGTCCGGCCCACATCACGATGACCGCGGCCCCGTTCGTGGTCACGGTCCCGATCCCCACCACCGCGGGCACCTGGAACACCGACGTGCACGTGTACCCGAAGAACTCGCTGTCGGCCGTCGCCAAGTCGGTCGCGGCGCCGTCCGGCCTCGGGCTCGGCGCGACGCTGACATGGACCATCGACGTGAAAATCCCGTTCCTCACCGCCGGCGACTCGTTCTCCGACTTCGATGTCACCGACGTGCTCGATGCCAAGCTGCAGTACGTCGCAGGATCGGCGACGGCATCGGTCGCGGGAACCGCCGTGGCCGTCACGGACACGACGTCGGGGCAGAACGTCGCCCTGTCGCCGGCTCTCAGCGCCCTTGCCGCGCACCAGGGCAAGACGATCTCGTTCAGCTTCTCGACGAAGGTCGTCGCCGCGGGCGCTGTCGTGAACCAGGCATCCGCCTTCATCAACGACCCCAACCACACGAACGGGATCACCTCGAACCAGGCGACGACCTATTGGGGGAGCATCCTCATCACCAAGCACACCGAGGGCGATGCGGCCAAGACGCTCGAAGGCGCCGTCTTCGGCGTCTACACCTCGGAGGCCGACGCACTCGCCGACACCAACCGCGTCTCGGTGAACGGCGCGGACGAGTTCCGCACGGGCGCCGATGGAACGGTCCGCATCCCCGGCCTGTTCGTGTCGAACACCCCGGGGCAGACGAAGGTGTACTACGTGCACGAGCTCACCGCGCCCGCCGGCTACGACCTGAACGAGACCGCGTTCGCGGTGACGCTCACGGCGGACGGGCAGGTCGCGACCCCCGTCGCTCAGAGCGTCGCTGACCCGCAGAAGCCGGCGTTCGAGCTCCCGATCACCGGCGGTGATGGAGCGCGCACGCTGCTCTTCCTCGGCGGCGGTCTGCTCCTCGTCGCTCTCGGCGTAGCGATCGTGGCGATGCGTCGCCGGTCGGCTCAGCGCTGACCTCCCGTCCTCGGGTGACGAAGCGGCCCTCGTTTCGTCACCCGAGGCATTCTCCCGAGCCCGTGAGACCGCCCCGATGATGACATCTCCCCCCGCGAGGTCCGACGCTGCCGACCCGACCGCCTCGCGCGACGAGCCGTCCCGCACGGGGTGGCGGGTTTCGTGGCTTGCGGTGCTCGTCGCCGTCATCGCACTGTGCGGCACCGCGACTCTCCTATACCCGACGGTGGCGGCGTGGTTCCACCAGAAGACGCAGTCGGAAGTCATCGAGAGGCTGAGCGCCGAGATCGACCAGGAACCGCCGACCGGGCTCGGTGCGGCACTCGTGCAGGCACGCCGCTACAACGCCTTCCTCGAGGGGGGAGCCGCGTCTCTGGCCGCTTTCTCGAACGTCCCGGAGGGTGAGGGCTCGGCGACGTCCGGACCCGCCTACGAGGACACGCTCCGGGCCGACACGACGGGCCTCATGGCCCGGCTGAAGATCCCCTCCATCGGCGTCGACTTGCCCATTTACCACGGCACGAGCGACGCGACGCTGCTGCGCGGTGTCGGCCACCTCGAGGGGACCGCTCTCCCGGTCGGCGGCGAGGGTACCCACTCCGTCCTCACCGGACATCGCGGATTGGCGGATGCCGAGCTGTTCACACATCTGGACCGGGTTGCGAAGGGCGACACCTTCACCATCGAGGTGTTCGGGGAGGTGCTCACGTACCGGGTCACGGAGATCGAGGTCGTCGAACCCTCCGACACCGAGACGTTGTATCCCGTGCGCGGTGCGGATCTCGTGACGTTGGTGACGTGTACTCCGCTCGGCATCAACAGCCAGCGCATTCTCGTGACGGGGGAGCGGGTGACCCCGACCCCGATCGAGGATGTGCAGGCGGCGGGCGCGCATCCTGACGTCCCGGGATTTCCCTGGTGGGCCGTGATCGGGGCTGCGGTGCTCGCGGCGCTCGCGCTCTACGTCTGGCTGATGGGGCGCGCGCCGCGCCGGTCGCCGCGGGTGCTGCGCAACGCGGGAGAGTAGCCGCGCCCGTATCCGTAGGATGGGGCGCGTGCCCGGCATCCTGATCCATGAGTGGCTTTCACGCCACGGTGGTTCGGAGAATGTGTTCGAGGTCTTGTCGCAGACGTTTCCGGATGCCGAGCGATTCTGCCTGTGGAACGACAGTGACGGTCGGTTTCACGGGGTGCGGGAGACGGTGCTCGCTCGCACGCCGCTACGCCGGAACAAGGCCGCCGCTGTGCCGTTCATGCCGGCGGCGTGGCACCTGTTGCCGCGCAGGGATGCCGATTGGGTGCTCGCCAGCAGTCATCTCTTCGCGCACCAGTCCCTGCACGGCGCGCGAAGATCGACCGTCGAACGCGAGGCCTTCACTGGGATCGGACGGCGAGCAGGAGTACGAGTGCGCACACGAGAGCCACGCGCTCGCCGCTCCCCGCTGAAGGTCCCCTTGCGTCGGGGAGCGCGAGACTGGCCCGAGCGATACGCGAGTTGGCTCGTTTACAGCGACCTCGCCGTCCTCGTCCTGATCTTCGTCGTCTTCCGGCTCGTGGCAATCCCGCTCGAATACACCACCGTCTCGTGGGCGGACGGACCCGACGTGCCGTATTGGGCCGTCATCGTCGCCGTCGATGTTCTGTGGCTGATCGCCCTCAGCATCTTCGATACGCGCGACCGGCACATCGTGGGTAACGGCACGCAGGAGTATGCGCGGATAGCCAACGCCGGCGTCGCGCTATTCGCCGTGCTCGTCTCGGTGGCATTCTTCCTCCGAATCGACGTCTCCCGCGCGCTGCTCATCGGGGTGATCCCGCTCGGCACGCTCGCACTGATCGTGTCGCGATGGGTCTGGCGACAATGGCTCAGAGCGCAGCAGAGCGCGAAAAAGTACGTCTATCGCGCCATCGTGCTGGGCGAGCCCAAGAAGTCCGCGCACATCGTCTCGGCGATCCGACGCGCCTCGGGAACGGGTTTCGACATCGTGGGTGTCGTGACGAACTCGTCACGGTCGGGCGTCGTCGAAGGCGTACCCGTCGTCGGTACCTTCGCGACAGCGATCGCGGCGCTCGACGCCGTCGACGCCGACACCGTCATCCTCGTGGGCGCGGACGAGATCGATCCTGTGGTGATCCGCCGACTGGGAGGGGCGCTCGCGGACCGCGACGCGAACCTCGTCGTCGCCCCGCAGCTGACCGATGTCGCAGGTCCCCGCATCCACACACGACCCGCGGCGGGTCTGCCGCTCGTGCACGTCGAGTATCCGGCGCTGGTGGGCTACCGGCGTTTCATCAAGCGCGTGTTCGACATCGTCGCCGCCTCGCTTCTCATCGTGCTCACGTCGCCGGTCATGGCCGTCGCCGCGATCGCGGTTCGGAGCGACAGCAAGGGGCCGGTGCTGTACCGACAGACGCGGGTCGGCCGCCAGGGAAAGCCCTTCGGCATGCTCAAGTTCCGTTCGATGATCGCCGATGCCGACGATCAGCTGGCCAGCCTGCTCGACCTGCAGGGGATGACGACACGACCTCTGCAGAAGGTCGTGGACGATCCGAGGGTCACCCGCGTGGGTCGCGTGATTCGTAAGCACTCGATCGACGAACTGCCCCAGCTGTTCAACGTCCTGGCGGGCACGATGAGCCTTGTCGGCCCCCGCCCGCAACGAGAAGGCGAGGTCGCGCTGTACGACGACGCGGCGAAGCGCAGGCTTCTGGTCAAGCCGGGTATGAGCGGCCTGTGGCAGGTCAGCGGGCGATCGATGCTCTCCTGGGACGACGCGCTCCGACTCGATCTCTACTACGTGGAGAACTGGTCCTTCATGCAGGATGTCGTGATCCTCTTCCGCACGGTGCGCGCGGTCATGATGCCGGGCCAGGGAGCGCACTGACCATCGCGGGCTCCCGCGATGCACGGGCTCGACGCACCCGACGCAGATCGGCGTGGATCATCGCCGTGCTCTACGGCATCCTTCTGCTCACCGTCGCATTCTGGCCGACACCCGTGGATCGGCCCTTCGAGCGCATCATCGCCAGGATCATCGTCGAGCTCCACGAACGCGGCGTCCCGGCGTTCGTGGGTTACGGCTTGATCGAATTCTCCGCGAACATCGCCTTGTTCGTCCCCGCGGGTCTGATGTTCGGGCTCCTGCTGCCGTTGCGCTGGTGGCCGGTGATGTTCCTTACCGGGCCAGTGCTCTCGCTTGTCGTCGAAATCGCCCAGGCGCTGTTCCTGTCGGCCCGGTACGCGACCGCGTCGGACGTCCTGGCGAACTCCATGGGTGCCGCGCTCGGCGTCGCGATCGCGCTCGCCGCCCGATGGCGCGCTGCGCGACGCCGGGCTCGGTCGAGCGCGGAAAGCGACCCTGGAGTCCGACCTTCCGCTTGACCACAATGAAGACGCGGCCCGCGCTGGTCCGCTCAGACGAAGGGGGAGACCATGGCAGCAGAGAACACCGTCAACACGGGCAAGGATGCCGTCGACGGCGCCGTCGAGAAGACGAAAGAGGCCTACGAGCGGATCACCGAATCCGTCGGGGGAGCGCTGAACTCGGAGCAGGCCGAGCAGATCAGCGACACCATTCTGGACACCGTGACAGGGTTCGCGAAGAAGATCCTCCCTGACTCGGCCGACTCACAGATCGACGAGGTCCGCCGAAAGGTGGACGAGCAGATCGGCACCGAGAAGTAGGCCGAGCGAGGAGTTCGGTATCGTCCGTCAGGACGACGCGAGAGGGGGTGGATGCCGCGGCATCCACCCCCTCCCTGTACGTGCCGCGCTTCGTGCGGGGCGTCGTATCTCGGTGACTTGACGAAACCTGAAAGATCCCTTAGCGTCGGGAATGGTCGTGCTGATGCCGGGGGGTGTCGCCGACTGGACGGGCTGTGGGGGCTCGTTCACTTCGGGGGGACGAGGGCTGTTCCTCCGATCAGTGACAGGTCGTGGGGAACATGGGCACTGCTCGTGACGGTTTTGGGGTTTCTTCGTCGCGAAAGACACAGCGTGCTGTGCGGGCGCGCGCGCGGCGTGATGACCGGCTGGTGCTCCGACACCGCTGGTACGCGGGGGGCATTTCGGCCTTGCTCGCGGGCGCCCTCGTGTTCGCGGGAATGACGCCGGCGATCGCCGACGAGGCGCCGACTCCGGCGCCGAGCGACACGGCGACGTCGCAGGACGAGACGACCCCGGCGCCGGAACCGACGACGCCGGCTGAGCCGACGACGCCGCCCGCGCCGGAGAAGCCGACCGCGCCGGAGACGACACCGCCGTCGCCTGACGTTCCGAGCCCCGCCCCCAGCACGAACGCCGCGACGCCGACGCCGTCGACCTCGCCGACATCGCCCGAAGCGCGGTCGCTCGTCGCCCCGCCGGCGGCACCGCTCGCTGCAGCGACGGCGACGATCAAGATCAACGTGGGTGGTACGCGCACCGCGAACTCCTCCACCGCAATCTCGCCGCTTGCGGGATCGGGCTTCCAGGCGAAGCCGGTCGGCGGAGGGGCGACCCTCACCTGTACGAGCGACGCGGCAGGCGTCTGCACGATTTCGGACGCCGTCGTGGGCACCCGGTACGACATCACGCAGACCGGTGCTCCGGCCGGCTGGTACATGAACGCGAACCTCGACTACGGCGGCTCGGCGTCGGGAACCTCTACTCCGTACTCGTTCCGCACCGCATCCCTTCCCGCAGGTGTGACGACGGTGCCGGGCACGACCATCGGTGGCAGCTACGACGGCGACTCCGACGGAGACCCGTTCCTCAACCCGTGGGCGACGTCGCTGAACAACAACAGCATGCCGAACGTCTGCGGTCTCAACATCGCGATGATCATGGACCGTTCCGGGTCGATGTCGGGCGCGAAGCTCGCCAACCTGAAGTCCGCCGCGAACAACGTGGTCACCTCGCTCATCGGATCGGGGTCGACCCCGGCGACATCGACCAAGATCGCCCTCTACTCCTTCGCCAGTGACGCGACGAAGATCACCGGACTCACGTCCAGCTACTCGGCGCTGACGTCGGGTATCAACTCCCTGTCCGCCAGCGGCGGTACCAACTGGGATCAGGGTCTCTACCAGGCGGTCACCAACCGAGGTTCGGATGCCTACGACCTCGTCGTCGTGCTCACCGACGGAAACCCGACCTACGACCGCAGCGGGAACGGCAACCAGAGCCGCACACGTTTCGACAACATCTCGAACGGCATCTTCTCGGCGAACGCCATCAAGTCGATGGACAACGGACGCGGTGGTAAGACCCGTATCGTCACGATCGGCATCGGGGTCGACGGGGGCGCCGAGAACATCCGTGCGATCTCGGGCACGGCACTGAACTCCGACTATTACCTCGCCAGCTCGAGCAACTTCGGCGACGCGCTGTACGCCACGCTGCTGGCGAACTGTTCGCTGACGGTGACCAAGCAGGTGCAGGGCGCAAACGGCTCCACCACGCCGGCCAGCGGATGGAACATCAAGGCCACCGTCGGAAGCGCCGCGGCGAGCACGAAGGCGACCGACTCCAACGGCAAGGCGATCTTCGGCCCCCTGAGCCCCGGCGCACAGACGTTCACCGTCGTCGAGCAGCAGAAGCCGGGCTTCGCGGTCGTGCCGAGCAACGGGAAGAACCTCGTCTGCACGCAGGGCGGCAACACCCTCACCGTGACGAACACCGGCACGAGCGAGCCGGGAGGCACATTCACCGGAGACATCAGTGCCGGCGGCATCTCGTGCACGATCACGAACACCTCGGTCTCGACACTCACGCTGACCAAGGCCTGGACGGGCGGCTCGCCGGGTGACGCGGTCTCACTCACCGCCACCAACAAGACGAACGGGGCGGCCCTCACCACCGTGGGGACGAGCGTCAACGGCGGCGCGACCACAGCGGCATCCGTGCGCGTGAACCCGGGCGACCAGGTCGAGCTGAAGGAGACGTTCACCACCGGGTCCGCGGCAGACTACAACACCACTCTCGTTTGCAACGGAGCGAGCGTCACCCTCACCGGCGGCGTCGGAACCTTCACGGTGCCGGCGGGGACCGCGGCAGGAACCACACTCACCTGCACGTTCACCAACGTGTCGAACATGGCCAAGCTCACCCTCAAGAAGCAGGTCGTCAGCGCCGGCGGCGCCGTGGACCCGGCCACCGCCTGGACACTCACGGTCGGCGGTGCCGCGGGCTGGGTGTCGACGACCACGGCAATCGGAACCGATGGCACGCTCGCGGCGACCGCGAAGCAGTCTGTGAAGTCGGGCACGCCCTTCACGCTCAACGAGGTCGGTCCGACCGCCGGCTACACGGCAGGCGCGTGGACATGCGACTCGGGAGTGAAGGTCGGGACCGGATCGACGGTGACCCTCGCCGCCGGCGCCGACGTCACCTGCACGATCGTGAACACGCAGAAGCCGGCTAAGCTCACCGTCCTCAAGAAGGGCCTGACCGGAGACACGCTCCTCGACGGCGCCAAGTTCCAGCTCTCCCGCGACACCGGTTCGGGCAATTGGCAGAACATCGGCACCCCGGTGACCGCCGCCGGCGGTTCCTACACCTGGAACGCGCTCGGCTGGGGCACCTACAAGATCGAAGAGGTCCAAGCACCCGACGGATACGACATCTCCACCCCGAACGCGCAGGTCGTGACGATCGGCGCGGCGGAGACGGCGACGACGAAGGTCATCGAGTTCCGGAACCCGCGCTCGGTGGGGTCGCTGCAGATCACGAAGACGATCGGCGGAGCGGGTGGTGTCGCGCCCGGCACGACCTTCTCAGGTACCTACGACTGCGGCGTGGGCTTCGCCGGGCCCTTCGCTGCGCTCTCGCCGACGACCCCTGTGGTGATCTCGGGCATCCCCGTCGGAAGCAGCTGCACCGTCACCGAGAAGGCGCCCGTCGGCGGCCTCGTCGATGACTCCTACGCCTGGGACGTCACGGGTACCGTGAACCCGGCCTCGGTGACGATCGTCAAGAACCAGACCGCGACGCTGAACATCAAGAACACCACCAAGCGTGTGTACGGCTCGCTGGATGTCACGAAGGCCCTGAAGGGGATGCCGACCGGCTTCACCGGCACCGCGACCTTCTCCGGGACCTGGACCTGTGATTACCCGACCGGCACCGCCGACGACACCTCCGGCACCTGGAGCGTCACCTTCGTCGGCCTCGTCCCCGGCACGGTCTCGTACACCGGCCCGCGGACGCAGATCCCGCTCACGTCGACGTGTTCGATCACCGAGAACTCGCCGTCGAACGGTGTCTTCGGTGACCCGTCGTACACGTGGAAGGCGCCCGTCGTCTCGCCGGCGACCGTCAAGGTGACGAGCGACGCGAAGACCGCCTCGTTCACCGTGACCAATGAGGCGCAGCGCGCCTCGCTGACCCTCATCAAGGTCGTGAAGTCGCCCAACGGGGGCACGGCCGTCGCAGCGGACTGGAACCAGCTCCTGCAGGCGAAGCCCGCAGCAGGCGGCGCGGTGCTGTTCGACTCGGGTCAGACGAAGTACGTCGCCCCCAAGGCCTACGCCCTGACGGAGCTCGCCGGCGGCCCGGCGGGTTATGCGCTCACTGGCATCGAGTGCTCGGTGAACGGCGGCACCTATGCGCCGGTGACCTCCGACGTCACGGTGCCCGAGGGCGGCGCCGTCGTCTGCCAGTTCACCAACACCGACACGGCACCGAAGCTCACCCTGGTCAAGAACGTCGACAACAAGGGCGGCGTCGGATCCGCCAACGCGAGCGCGTGGACGCTGTCGGCGACCAGCACGGGAAACCCCTCGGTGACCGGCGTCAGCCTCCCGGCGACCGGCACGACCGCCTCCATCAGCGGCGCGGTCAAGGGGAACGCGGTCTACACCCTCGATGAGACGGGCGGACCCTCGGGCTACACCCCGGGAACATGGGCCTGCTACAAGACCGGCACGAAGCTCCCGTTCGAGATGCAGACCGCCAACACGGTGAAGGCGCTCGTCGGCACCGACATCACGTGTGAGATCACCAACACGGCCATCCCCGCGACCGCGACGGTCGTCAAGAACGTCAAGGCCGGCTGGCCGAAGCAGCAGGCCGACGGCTCCTGGGAGATCGCCTACGACATCGTCGTGACGAACACGTCGGCGACATCGACCTACTTCTACTCGCTGAGCGACAAGCTCTCCTTCGGCGCCGGCATCACGCCGACCGCCGCCGCGTGGACGGGTCCGACCAATGGGACGTTCTCGACGCTGACCGGTAGCCAGGTGCTGAACCCGGCGGGTTCGCTCGCGCCGAACACGAGCACGACCTACACGGTGACAGTCAAGGCCACGGTCTCCGCGACCGCCGCCGACGCGGGCACGAGCGTGTGCACGTCGACGTCGCCGACGCGGGCGTTCCGCAACACGACGACGCTGACCTCCGGTGGCGACTCCACGACGGTGGACGACTGCGCCCAGCCCTGGTTCCCGATGGTCACGAAGACGGCGAGCGCGCCCACGCAGAACGCGGACGGCTCGTGGAACGTCGCCTACACGGTAACGGCCACCAACCCCGGCGCGGGTCCGCTCCAGGTGACGCTGAAGGATGCCTTCCCGGCGGCACCGTCGGGTTGGAGCTACGCTCCGGCCTCGTGGGCGGTCGCGGCGGTCGGGACGGCGCCGGCGCCGGCGGCATCCAGCTTCGCGCCGGGGACAACCGGCACGATCTACACCGGTGCGGTGCCGGCGACCACCTCCTACGCCTACACGGTGAGCGCGACGCTCGTGCCGAGCTCCGCCGCGACGCCCCTCGGCGACTGCGCCGCGGAGGGAGGTCTGCGCAACAAGGCCTCGGTCGTCTCTGGTGAGGTGACCCGTGACGCCACGGCTTGTGTGACGGTCACGACGCCGCCGGTGACGGTGGCGAAGACAGCCGCGGCGACGCAGCAGCTCGCGGACGGCACCTGGCAGATCGACTACACGATCGCAGTGACGAACACGAGCCCGACGGTGGCGACGGTCTACACGCTCACCGATGTGCCGCAGCTGGGTACGGGCTTCACCGTGGTCAGCGGCGCATGGGGTACCGCACCGATCGCGAACACGCCGATCGCCGGCGGTGCGACGCAGAACTACACCTACCGGATCATCGCGTCGTTCGATGCGACCGTGAAGGATCCGCAGCTCACGTGCACCCCGGCCGAGACGGGAGCCTTCTCGAACAAGGCGGTCGTCACCTTCCCGGGCGGTACGGCGAGCGACCTCGGTTGTAGCCAGCCCGGCACGCCGACCGTCACCAAGACGGCGCAGGCGACCACCCAGGTCTCGGCCACGCAGTGGAAGATCTCGTACACGGTGACGGTCGCGAACACCTCCGGAAAGACGCTGGCGTACACGCTTTCGGACACCCCGGCGGCGCTCCCGGCCAACGTCACCGGCGCCGGCTGGACGGCCACGGGCCCGACGATCGCCGGCGGCGGTTCGGGTTCGCTCACCGCAGGCTGGACCGGCGGAACCGGCAGCACGCAACTGGCGACCGGGCTGATCCCGACGGGCGCGACGCACGTGTACACGGTGTCGAACCTCGTCACGGTGGGCGCGAACGCGAACCCCGCCGACCTCGCCTGCTCGCCGACCGCCCCGACGAAGGGCTTCTGGAACAACGCGACCGTCACCAACGGCGTCGGAGGCGACTCCTCCGACGCGTGCACCTCGGTCGTTCCTCCGAAGGTCGGCATCGTCAAGTCCGACGCGACCGTCGCGCAGCTCGCCGACGGCACGTGGGACCTCAGCTACGAGGTCACGGTGACGAACCAGAGCTCGACCGCCGAAGCGGCCTACACGCTCGCCGACACTCCGCAGTTCGACGCCGTCTTCACCCCGGTCGTGGGCCCGACGCCCTGGACGGCGGAGGGGTCGACGACATCCGTCGCGACTGCCGAGGGCACCCTCGCGGCGGGCGCCAGCACGACGTGGACCTACCGCGTGAGTGCCACGGCGGATGCCTCCGACGCGACGCCGAGTGAGCTCGAAGGGGCCCTCCGCTGCACCACCGAGGGGGAGACGCCCGGCGGCGGGTTCTACAACGTCGCCACGGTCACCTTCCCCGGTGGCACCGCCTCCGACGCCGGCTGCGGTGTGCCCGCGACCCCGACGGTGACCAAGACCGCCGCCGCCGCGACCTACAGCGCGGCCGGATGGCAGATCAGCTACACGGTCACGGTCACCAACGGCTCCGGCATCCCGCTCGCCTACACGGCGACGGACGATCCGCCGACGACGCTCCCGACGGGCGTGACGGCCACCGCTTGGGCGGTGAGCGGACCCGCCGATCTGGAGGGCGGTACCGCGACGCTCGACCCCGCGTGGAGCGGCGCAACCGGCGGCGTCTTCGCCACCGGCACCCTTCCCGCCGGCGCGAGCCACGCGTACACGGTGACGGCGACGCTGGCGATCGCGCCGACGACCGATCTCGATCAGCTGACCTGCTCGAGCGAGGGCACGCGGACCGGGATCTGGAACGAGGCATCCGTCACGAACGGACTCGGCAGCACGGATGACGAGGCGTGCACGACGTTCACCTTCTCTCCCGTCTCGGTCGCCAAGAGCACCAGCACGGTGCAGCAGCTCACCGACGGCAACTGGCAGATCGATTACCTCATCACCGTCACCAACGAGGGCACGTCTGCCGCTCCCTACACCCTGACCGAGACCCCGAAGCCCGACGCGAGCTTCGAGATCGTCTCGCAGGAGTGGGTCGGCGGCACGCCTGGCGCCGAGATCGCCCCGGTCGGCACTCCGGTGAACTGGACGTACCGCGTCGTGGTGAAGGCCAAGACGGGCGACGCCTTCAACGAGAAGACGGCGACTGTCTGCACCGAGGCCGAGGATGGCAAGAGCGGTTCGGGCGGCTTCTACAACACGGTCGCCGTGACCTACCTCGGCGGCAGCGACCACGCAGACGCGTGCGGCGTGCCGATCAAGCCGAGCGTCGTCAAGACGGGCGCCGCCGTGCAGGACCCGGCCACCGGCAATTGGACGGTGACCTACACCGTGAAGGTGCAGAACAACGACCCGAAGAAGATCGCTCTCGCCTACACGCTGAGCGACGTCGCCGCGGACCTCCCGGCCGGGGCCACGAAGGTCACCGGCTGGACGATCGCGGACCCGCAGATCACCGGCGGCGGAAGCTCCGACACGGCGGTCGCGAACACGGCATGGGCGGGTTCGCGATCGCTCGGGAGCGGGTTCATCGGCGCCGGCGCGCAGCACACCTACACGGTGAGCGCCACATATGCGCTCGCCGCGACGGCCGACCCGGCAGACCTCGCCTGCCAGGAGGACGGCACCGGCGGGTTCCAGAACGCCGCAACCGTCACGAACGGCATCGGCTCCTCGACGGACGACGCCTGCGTGAGCGTGACGGTTCCGACCGTCACCCTCAGCAAGACGGTGACCTCCACCGCCCTGCAGGCCGACGGGCGCTGGAAGATCACCTACGACGTCGTCGTGACCGGCGACGACGAGCTGACCGCGACCTACTCGCTCAGCGACACCCTGACCTTCGGCGGCGACATCGTCGTCGACACGGCGGCGTCGGGCTGGACCGGTCCGACGACCGGGTCCTTCGGCTCCTCGACCACGGCGCAGTTGGCCACCGACCGGGCGATCGCGAAGAACGCCGTCGACACCTACACGGTGACGGCGTACGCCACGATCGACCAGGCGGCCTTCACCGGCGAGACGCTCACCTGCGACGACGGACGCGTGCCGGAGGCCGGCGGCTTCCTCAACGTCGCCACCGTCACCGCGGCCGGAGAGACGACCTCGGCGCACGACTGCTCCGAGCCGTCCTTCCCGAAGATCGTGAAGCAGGCGCAGAGCGTGGTGCAGGCGGCCGACCCCGACCAGTACGACGTGACCTACCTGCTGACCGTCACGGGAGGATCGACGCCGGGGTACTACGACCTGAGCGACACGCCCGCGTTCGCTCCGGGCCTCACCCTGATCAGCGGCACGGCCACGGCGGTCACTCCGACGCCGGGCGCACCGGTGAGCGTCACGAGCGGCGTGCCGTTCGCGACGGACGTGGCGATCGGTGCGAACGAGGTGCAGACCTGGACGATGACGTGGCGCGTCGAGCGGACGAGCGATTTCGATCCTGCGAACACCGCATGCACCGAAGAGCCCGGTCACGGCCTCTTCAACACGGCCTCGGTCACCTTCGGCAGCGTCGTGCAGGACGACGCGGACTGCGTGCCGCTCCTGCCGCGGTACTACCCGACGGTCGCGAAGACCGTGACGAGCGTCACGCAGGATGCCGGAAGCGGCATCTGGACGATCACGTACGACGTCGTCGCATCCCTCGCGGCGAACGCCGAGAACCAGAAGGCGAAGTACGACCTGACCGACACGCTGGAGTTCGGTGACGGGATCACCGTGACCTCGGCATCCTTCTCCGGCCACAAGTCGGGAACGTTCACCGACGGGAGCGCAACGCTCGCGACGGGGGAGACGATCGCTCCGGCCACGAGCCACACCTACACGGTCACCGTGAAGGCGACGGTCTCGGCGGGGGCGATCGAAGAGGGCACGCTGAGCTGCCTGCGCGGCGAGGGCGGTCCCGAAGCCGGCGGCTTCCTGAACACGGCGCTGCTCACCTCCGGTGGGCGTGAGGCGAAGGCGTTCGATTGCGCCGAGCCGCAGGTGCCGACCGTCGTGAAGTCCGCGGCGACGACCACCGACAACCCCGACGGCTCGCAGCGTGTGAGCTACCTCGTGACGGTGACGGCACCCGCTCCGGTCGACGGCGACCCCGTGTCGAACCTCGGCTACAGCCTGACCGAAGACCCGCAGCCGCTGGCGTCGGGCCTGGAGCGCGTCGGTGACTGGCACGCCGAAGCGGTGAGCCCGTCCGATCTGACGATCGACGAGCCCACGTTCGACGGGACCGGCGAGTGGAAGCTCGTCAGCGGCGCTGAATTCACCGCGGACGAGCGAGAGGCCGGAACCGTCACCCACACCTACCGGGTGTGGGCCGACATCGAGGTCACCGAGCTGCCGAGCGAGTTCGAATCGTGCGGCGAGGGCGACACCGGCATCGCCGTCTGGAACCGTGTGGCGCTGACCATCGGCGACTACACGACCGATGACCGGGCGTGCGGATCGGTCGATTGGGACGAGGTGACGATCGAGAAGGATGCCGATCTCCCGGGCGACCAGACGACCGTCCAGCCGGGCGACACATTCGACTACGTCCTGACCGTGCGCAACAACGGCACGCGCGCCGCGACCGGCGTGCACGTCACCGACTCCGACATCAACGACCGCCTGGAGATCCAGGGGCTGACGGTGTCGGGCGGCGTGACCTGGACCGCACCCGGCTACACGGGCAACGACGTCGATCTCACCATCGCGTCGCTCGCCGTCGGCCAGTCGGTGGAGGTCCGGATCACGGTGGAGTTCCTGCCGGCGCCGACCACGGTGGAAGACATCGTCGGTGATGCCGCGGCGCCCACGCCCGCGGCGCCGATCGACGAGCTCACGAACACGGCCTGCGTCGATTCCGACCAGGACGGCACGCTCGACTGCGACGACAACACGATCACGACGCGCGATATCACCGCGACGGTGTACACGCGCTGCGTGGCCGATGCGCCGCTCCTGGGCTGGACGGTGCAGAAGTCGGCGTCGCTCGCCTCGCTGCCGATCGACTTCCTCTGGACGCCGAACAGCGGCACTCCGACGACGACGCCGGCGGACGTGTCGCTGCAGGCGCCGCCGTCGGTGACGACCTGGACGAACGAGATCCGCTGGCCGGGTTCGGCGTTCACGCCGTCGGGCATCTCGATCGACGACCCGGGATGGCGGCCGCTGCGCGCAGCCGACTACGCGCCCGGCGGAGGGTTCTTCCTGCCGGGGACGTCGACGGTGATGACGCCCGCGCAGCAGGCGGAGTACGTGTTCAACGGGTTGATCCTCGACCCGAGCGAACTCGACTTCGCGTGGCGCGGTGAGTCCACCGTGACGCTGTCGGTCAACCCGGAGCTCCAGTTCGAGGTGGCCTACCCGCCCGCGACGCCCGAGTGCATCGTGCCCCGCCACACCAAGGTGGAGATCGAGAAGACCGCGTCGACGCAGAAGGCGATGCCGGGCGATCCGTTCAGCTACACGATCGACGTCCGCAACGTCAGCGACGACAGCGCCGCCGACGGAGTCGTCGTGACCGACGCGATCCCCGCGACGATCAAGGTGACGAACGTCACCTGGGCCGGCAAGGGCGACGACAGCGTGTTCCCGAACTGGAAGACCTGTGCGGTGACGGGCCAGAGCTCCTCGGGCTACGGAGGCACCCTGACCTGTGAGCTGTTCGGTCCGCTGCAGGTGGCGGGGCGTGACGGTGACACCGCACCGCAGATCACCTTGGCCTCCGAGGTGAGCAAGACCGCACCGACAGGAGCGATCACCAACGTCGCGATCGTCGATTACCACACATTCGGAGACCCGACGGATGCGGGCCGGGACAGCGATGACGCCGTCATCCTCGTCTCGCTCCTGCCGGCGACCGGTGGCACGACGCCCATCTGGATCCTCTGGGGCGCCCTGGCGGCGATCGTGACGGGGACCGGTGCGGTGCTGGTGATCCGTCGCCGCCGACGCGAAGCGGGCACGCTGTAAGGCGCGCCTCAGGCGCGGGAGGGGCGGGGTTCCCCCAAGACCCGCCCCTCCCGCCCCCACGTCCGGGTGCGTGTGCGTTCGATCGCGTGCACAGGGCCTACACCCGCGCGACACGCCCGGGTTTGCGACACGCCCGGGCGACGCGTAGACTAGTCAGGTTCCACATTCCTGCGTGCGCAGATCCGACAAGGTCGCGCGTGGCGGGATCACTGCCAGGGCAGTGCATAGGCCGGCCGGAGTCCGAGAGGATCCGGCGAGAGCCTAGGCCGCGGGCAGCAGAACGACACAATCCGACGTCACCCGGTAACGGGGTCCGTGCGCGTGCGCGCGGGGTCGGGACTGACATCAGAACAGTGGTGCGCCTCGAGAGAGTAGTGCCCGGCGCCACAAGCGCCCCGTGCGTCCAATGCCCGCGAGGTATGACGCGAGAAAGAGAGTGAGCAGACAATGGCGGGACAGAAGATCCGCATTCGCCTGAAGTCGTACGACCACGAGGTCATCGACACGTCGGCACGCAAGATCGTCGACACCGTGACCCGTGCGGGCGCGACCGTCGTCGGCCCCGTGCCGCTTCCGACCGAGAAGAACGTCGTGTGCGTCATCCGGTCGCCCCACAAGTACAAGGACAGCCGCGAGCACTTCGAGATGCGCACCCACAAGCGTCTGATCGACATCATCGACCCGACCCCCAAGGCGGTCGACTCCCTGATGCGTCTCGACCTGCCGGCCGACGTCAACATCGAGATCAAGCTCTGAGGTTCGACATGGCTGACATCAACACCAAGGTTTCCAAGGGCCTGCTCGGCACCAAGCTCGGCATGACCCAGGTCTGGGACGAGAACGGCAAGCTCGTTCCCGTCACCGTCATCGAGGTCGCCCCCAACGTGGTGACCCAGGTTCGCACCCCCGAGCGCGACGGTTACAACGCCGTGCAGATCGGCTACGGCCAGATCGACCCGCGCAAGGTCAACAAGCCCCTCACGGCCCACTTCGAGGCCGCGGGCGTCACCCCTCGCCGCCACCTCACCGAGGTGCGCACGGCGGATGCCTCCGACTACTCACTCGGTCAGGAGCTCACCGTCGACGCCACCTTCGAGGCCGGCCAGCTGGTCGACGTCGTCGGCACCAGCAAGGGCAAGGGCACCGCGGGTGTCATGAAGCGCCACAACTTCAAGGGTGTCTCCGCTTCGCACGGTGCGCACCGCAACCACCGCAAGCCCGGTTCGATCGGCGCCTCGTCGACCCCGAGCCGCGTCTTCAAGGGCATGCGCATGGCCGGCCGTATGGGTGGCGAGCGCGTGACCGTCCTCAACCTCACGGTGCACGCCGTCGACGCCGAGAAGGGTCTGCTGCTCGTCAAGGGCGCCGTCCCCGGCGCGCGCGGCCGCATCGTCTACGTCCGCAACGCAGTGAAGGGTGCCTGATCATGGCTGACTCGACTCTCGCGCTCGACGTCGTGAACTCTGACGGCAAGAAGGCCGGCTCCGTCGAGCTGCCCGCCGCCGTGTTCGACGTCAAGACGAACATCCCCCTCATCCACCAGGTCGTCGTCGCGCAGCTCGCGGCGGCTCGCCAGGGCACCCACTCGACCAAGCGTCGCGGTGAGGTCTCCGGTGCCGGCCGCAAGCCCTTCAAGCAGAAGGGCACGGGTAACGCCCGCCAGGGCTCGATCCGCGCGCCGCACATGACCGGTGGTGGCATCGTCCACGGCCCGAAGCCGCGCGACTACTCGCAGCGCACCCCCAAGAAGATGATCGCCGCCGCGCTCCTCGGAGCGCTCAGCGACCGCGCCCGGGGTGGCCGCCTGCACATCGTCGACTCCTTCGGCATCGAGGGCGCCCCGTCGACGAAGGCCGCCGCGGCGGTCCTCGCGCAGCTCGCGCCCACCAAGAACGTCCTGGTCGTCATCGAGCGCGATGACGAGCTGACGGTCAAGAGCGTCCGCAACCTCGCGTACGTCCACGTCCTGACGTTCGACCAGCTCAACGCCTACGACGTGCTCGTCTCCGACGACATCGTCTTCACCAAGGCCGCCTACGACGCGTTCGTCACGTCGAAGGCCGGCGCGACCGAGGAGGTCTCGGCATGACCACCGCGAACGTCTCCCTGAACAAGGACCCGCGCGACATCATCCTGAAGCCCGTCGTCTCTGAGAAGAGCTACGGCCTGATCGACGAGGGCAAGTACACCTTCCTCGTGGACCCGCGCGCCTCGAAGACCGAGATCAAGCTCGCCATCGAGAAGATCTTCGGCGTCAAGGTCGCCTCGGTCAACACGCTCAACCGCGTCGGCAAGGCCCGTCGCACCCGCTTCGGCACCGGCAAGCGCAAGGACACCAAGCGCGCCATCGTCACGCTGAAGTCGGGCACCATCGACATCTTCACGGCCGTCGGCTGACAGCTGGGATAGAGGACAACACACCATGGCTATTCGCAAGTACAAGCCCACGACCCCGGGTCGCCGCGGTTCGTCGGTGGCCGACTTCGCCGAGATCACCCGGTCGACGCCCGAGAAGTCGCTGCTGCGCCCGCTGTCCAAGACCGGCGGTCGCAACAACCAGGGCCGCATCACGACCCGTCACATCGGTGGTGGCCACAAGCGCCAGTACCGCGTCATCGACTTCCGTCGCAATGACAAGGACGGCGTGAACGCCAAGGTCGCTCACATCGAGTACGACCCCAACCGCACCGCGCGCATCGCGCTCCTGCACTACTTCGACGGCGAGAAGCGCTACATCCTCGCGCCGAACAAGCTCCAGCAGGGCGACATCGTCGAGTCGGGTCCCTCGGCCGACATCAAGCCGGGCAACAACCTGCCGCTGAAGAACATCCCCACCGGTACCGTCATCCACGCCATCGAGCTCCGCCCCGGCGGCGGCGCGAAGATGGCCCGCTCGGCCGGCGCCGCGGTGCGCCTGGTCGCCAAGGACGGCCCGTACGCGCAGCTCCGTCTGCCCTCGGGTGAGATCCGCAACGTCGATGCGCGCTGCCGCGCGACCATCGGCGAGGTCGGCAACGCCGAGCAGTCGAACATCAACTGGGGCAAGGCCGGCCGCAAGCGTTGGAAGGGCGTCCGCCCGACCGTCCGCGGTGTCGCCATGAACCCGGTCGACCACCCGCACGGTGGTGGTGAGGGTAAGACCTCTGGTGGTCGTCACCCCGTCACTCCTTGGGGCCAGGCTGAGGGTCGCACCCGCCACGCCAACAAGGAAAGCGACAAGTACATCGTCCGTCGTCGCAACGCCGGCAAGAAGCGCAAGTAGGAGTAGAGGAAGATGCCTCGCAGCCTGAAGAAGGGCCCCTTCGTCGACGAGCACCTGCTCCGCAAGGTCGCCTCGCAGAACGAAGCCGGTACCAAGAACGTCATCAAGACCTGGTCGCGCCGTTCGATGATCATCCCGGCCATGCTGGGTCACACCATCGCCGTGCACGACGGACGCAAGCACATCCCCGTGTTCGTGTCCGAGACCATGGTCGGCCACAAGCTGGGCGAGTTCGCGCCCACCCGCACCTTCCGCGGCCACGAGAAGGACGACAAGAAGGGCCGCCGCCGCTGACGCGGTGGTGTTCCAGAGAGGACTAGAGGAGGAGAGACATGGTGGATTCCATCGCACGCGTCAAGCACATTCGCGTGACCCCTCAGAAGGCTCGTCGTGTCGTCGCGCTCATCAAGGGCAAGCAGGCTCAGGAGGCTCTTGCCATCCTGAAGTTCGCCCCGCAGAGCGCCAGCGAGCCGATCTACAAGCTCGTCGAGTCGGCGGTCGCCAACGCCCGTGTGAAGGCTGACCGCGACGGCGAGTACCTGGACGAGCAGGACCTGTACGTGCGCAACGCGTACGTCGACGAGGGCACGACGCTCAAGCGTTTCCAGCCCCGCGCCCAGGGCCGCGCGTTCCAGATCAAGAAGCGCACGAGCCACATCACCGTCGAGCTCGCGACCCCCGAGGTCGAGGGCGCTGCGGCATCCGGCACCAAGACCAAGAAGGCGAGCAAGTAATGGGACAGAAGGTCAACCCGTACGGCTTCCGCCTCGGCATCACCACCGACCACGTGTCGCGTTGGTTCTCCGACTCGACGAAGCCCGGACAGCGCTACGCCGACTACGTGGCCGAGGACATCAAGATCCGCAACCTGCTGAAGACGCAGCTCGACCGTGCCGGTGTCTCCAGCATCGAGATCGAGCGCACGCGTGACCGCGTCCGCGTCGACATCCACACCGCCCGCCCGGGCATCGTGATCGGTCGCCGCGGCGCTGAGGCCGAACGCATCCGCGCCGACCTCGAGAAGCTCACCGGCAAGCAGATCCAGCTGAACATCCTCGAGGTGAAGAACCCCGAGGCCGACGCTCAGCTCGTCGCGCAGGGCATCGCCGAGCAGCTCTCCGCACGCGTGGCGTTCCGCCGCGCGATGCGCAAGGGTCTGCAGGGCGCGCAGCGCGCCGGCGCCAAGGGCATCCGCATCCAGGTCTCCGGCCGCCTCGGCGGCGCAGAGATGAGCCGGTCGGAGTTCTACCGCGAAGGCCGTGTGCCCCTGCACACGCTCCGCGCGAACATCGACTACGGCTTCTACGAGGCGAAGACCACCTTCGGCCGCATCGGCGTGAAGGTCTGGATCTACAAGGGCGACCTCACCAACAAGGAGCTCGCGCGCGAGCAGGCCAACGCGCCCAAGCAGTCCCGCGGTCGCGACGACCGTGGCGACCGCCGTCGCGGCCCCCGCAGCGAGGCACCCGTCGCAGAAGGAGCATCGGCATAATGCTTATTCCCCGCAAGGTCAAGTACCGCAAGCAGCACCACCCCGGCCGTTCCGGCCAGGCGACCGGCGGCACGAAGGTCTCCTTCGGCGAGTTCGGCATCCAGGCGCTGACCCCCGCGTACGTGACGAACCGTCAGATCGAATCCGCTCGTATCGCGATGACCCGTCACATCAAGCGTGGTGGAAAGGTCTGGATCAACATCTACCCCGACCGTCCGCTCACGAAGAAGCCGGCCGAAACCCGCATGGGTTCCGGTAAGGGTTCCCCCGAGTGGTGGGTCGCCAACGTCAAGCCCGGCCGCGTCCTCTTCGAGGTCGCCGGTGTCAACGAGGAACTCGCCCGCGAGGCCCTCACCCGGGCAATCCACAAGCTGCCTCTCAAGGCACGCATCATCAAGCGCGAGGAGGGCGACGCGTAATGGCCGTCGGTACCAAGACGCTCGCACCCAGCGAGCTCGACACGTTCGAGGACCAGCGCCTCGTCGAGGAGCTGCGCAAGGCCAAGGAGGAGCTGTTCAACCTGCGCTTCCAGTCGGCCACCGGCCAGCTCGACAGCCACGGCCGCATCCGTGCGGTCAAGCGCGACATCGCGCGGCTCTACACCGTGATCCGTGAGCGCGAGCTCGGCATCCGTGCCACGCCCGCCCCCGTCGAGGTCGCGACCAAGGCGAAGAAGACGAAGGCCAAGAAGGCGGATGCCGCCGACGAGGCTGCGAAGGAAGAGGCCGAGTGATGGCTGAGACCACTGAGAAGAAGGCCCCGGCCAAGAAGCCGGCCGCGAAGAAGGCCCCCGAGGCCGTCGTCGAGGCACCCGTCGAGGCGGGTCACGAGCACTCCGCGCACGACGTGCGCGAAGAGGGCGCCCGTGGCTACCGCAAGTCGCGTCGCGGCTACGTCGTCAGCGACAAGATGGACAAGACCATCGTCGTCGAGGTCGAAGACCGCGTGAAGCACCCCCTCTACGGCAAGGTCATCCGCCGCACCTCGAAGGTGAAGGCCCACGACGAGCAGAACACCGCCGGCATCGGCGACCTGGTCGTCATCGACGAGACCCGTCCGCTCAGCGCCACCAAGCGCTGGCGCCTGGTCGAGATCCTCGAGAAGGCCAAGTAAGGCCTCGGCCTTCTTGGAACCCAAGGAGTAGGAAATGATTCAGACTGAGTCTCGCCTCAAGGTCGCCGACAACACCGGCGCCAAGGAGCTGCTCACGATCCGCGTGCTCGGTGGCTCGAACCGCCGTTACGCCGGTCTCGGCGACATCATCGTCGCGACCGTCAAGGACGCGATCCCCGGCGGCAACGTCAAGAAGGGCGACGTCGTCAAGGCGGTCGTCGTCCGCACCGTCAAGCAGACCCGTCGTCCCGACGGCTCGTACATCAAGTTCGACGAGAACGCCGCCGTCATCCTGAAGAGCGACGGGGAGCCCCGCGGCACCCGCATCTTCGGCCCGGTCGGTCGTGAGCTTCGCGACAAGAAGTTCATGAAGATCGTCTCGCTCGCACCGGAGGTGATCTGACCCTCATGGCCAAGATCAAGAAGGGTGACCTCGTTCAGGTCATCACTGGCAAGAAGCAGGACAAGGGCGGCGACCGCGGCAAGCAGGGCAAGGTTCTCGACGTTCTCGTCGACCAGAACCGCGTCATCGTCGAGGGCGTCAACTACGTCACCAAGCACACCCGCGTGGGCCAGTCCCAGCGCGGAACCAAGACGGGCGGCATCGAGACGATGGAAGCCCCGATCCACATCTCCAACGTCGCCCTCGTCGACCCCTCGAGCAAGAAGCCGACCAAGGTCGGTCACCGCGTCGAGGAGCAGACGAAGGACGGCGTGAAGCGCACCGTCCGCGTGCGCTACGCGAAGAAGAGCGGTAAGGACCTCTGATGAGCACCACCACTGCCGTGGAGGCTGGCAAGATCCAGCCCCGCCTGAAGCAGAAGTACCAGAGCGAGATCAAGAAGGCTCTGCAGGACGAGTTCGGCTACGAGAACGTCATGCAGATCCCCGGCCTCGTCAAGGTCGTCGTCAACACCGGTGTCGGTGAGGCTGCGCGCGACTCCAAGGTGATCGATGGTGCGGTCGACGACCTCACCAAGATCACCGGCCAGAAGCCGGTCGTCACCAAGGCCCGCAAGTCCATCGCGCAGTTCAAGCTGCGCGAGGGTCAGGCCATCGGCGCGCACGTCACCCTTCGCGGTGACCGCGCGTGGGAGTTCCTCGACCGTCTCGTGACGCTCGCCCTTCCCCGCATCCGTGACTTCCGCGGCCTCTCGCCCAAGCAGTTCGACGGCCACGGCAACTACACGTTCGGTCTCCAGGAGCAGTCCGTGTTCCACGAGATCAACCAGGACAAGATCGACCGCGTGCGCGGCTTCGACATCACGATCGTCACCACGGCGAAGACGGATGCCGAGGGCCGTTCGCTCCTGCGCCAGATCGGGTTCCCGTTCCAGGTGGACGAGACCAAGTAAGACCCCATCAAGAAGGTCGGCTGTCGTGTAACGGCATCCGAAACCGCTGAACAAAGGAAACAAGAAATGACGATGACAGACCCGGTCGCAGACATGCTGACCCGTCTGCGCAACGCGAATTCGGCGCACCACGACACCGTGTCGCTGCCGAGCTCGAAGCTCAAGACCAACATCGCCGAGATCCTCAAGCAGGAGGGCTACATCTCCTCCTGGGAGGTCTCGGACGCCCGCGTCGGCCAGACGCTCACCCTGACGCTGAAGTACGGCCCGAACCGCGAGCGGTCGATCGCCGGCATCAAGCGCGTCTCGAAGCCGGGTCTGCGTGTCTACGCGCGCTCGACCGAGATCCCCACCGTCCTCGGTGGCCTCGGCGTCGCGATCCTGTCCACCTCCTCCGGTCTTCTCACCGACCGTCAGGCCGAGCAGAAGGGCGTGGGTGGGGAAGTCCTCGCCTACGTGTGGTGATCTGACATGTCGCGTATCGGACGTCTCCCCATCACCATCCCCTCGGGCGTCACCGTGTCGGTCGACGGCCAGGACGTCGCCGTGAAGGGCCCCAAGGGCGAGCTTGCGCTCACCGTGGCCAAGCCCATCGAGGTGAAGGTCGAAGAGGGCCAGGTGCTCGTCTCCCGTCCCGACGACGAGCGCGAGTCGCGGTCGCTTCACGGCCTGACCCGCACGCTCATCAACAACAACATCATCGGCGTCACCGAGGGCTACACCAAGGGCCTCGAGGTCGTCGGCACCGGCTACCGCGTCGTGCAGAAGGGTGCGGCCGTCGAGTTCGCGCTCGGCTTCTCGCACCCGGTGCTCGTCGAGCCCCCGGCCGGCATCACGCTGACCGTCGAGGGCAACAACAAGGTCACCGTCGCCGGCATCTCGAAGCAGGCCGTCGGTGAGGCTGCGGCCAACATCCGCAAGATCCGCAAGCCCGAGCCGTACAAGGGCAAGGGTGTGCGCTACGCGGGCGAGGTCGTTCGCCGCAAGGCCGGAAAGGCTGGTAAGTAATCATGGCTGTGAAGTCGAAGTCCGACGCGCGTTCGCGCCGTCACGCCCGCCTTCGCAAGAAGATCGTCGGCACCGAGGCGCGTCCGCGCCTGGTCGTCACGCGCTCCGCCCGCCACGTCTTCGTCCAGCTGGTCGACGACGCGAAGGGTCACACCGTGGCCTCCGCCTCGACGCTCGAGAACGACCTGCGCACCTTCGACGGTGACAAGACCGCCAAGGCCCGCAAGGTCGGCGAGCTCGTCGCTGAGCGTGCGAAGGCCGCCGGCGTCTCCGACGTCGTGTTCGACCGCGGTGGCAACCGCTACGCGGGCCGAGTCGCTGCGATCGCCGAAGGCGCTCGCGAGGGAGGTCTGAACCTGTGAGCGACGCAACTACTCAGAATGTGGAGAACGAAGTGACCGCAGAGGCCACTGAGCAGACGGCGCCTGCCGAGCAGCGCGAGCGTGAGCCGCGTCGCGGCGGCCGCGAGCGCAGCCAGACCCGCGGCGACCGGGGTGCCCGTGACGCGGACAAGAGCCAGTTCCTGGAGCGCGTCGTCACGATCAACCGCGTGTCGAAGGTCGTCAAGGGCGGCCGCCGCTTCAGCTTCACGGCGCTCGTCGTCGTGGGCGACGGCAACGGTCTCGTCGGCGTCGGCTACGGCAAGGCGCGTGAGGTCCCCCTCGCCATCTCGAAGGGTGTCGAAGAGGCCAAGCGCAACTTCTTCCGCGTGCCGCGTGCCGGGTCCACCATCCCCCACCCCGTCCAGGGTGAGGCCGCGGCCGGTGTGGTGCTCCTGCGCCCCGCCGCCGCCGGTACCGGTGTTATCGCCGGTGGTCCCGTGCGCGCCGTGCTCGAGTGCGCCGGCATCCACGACGTGCTCTCCAAGTCGCTCGGCTCGTCGAACACGATCAACATCGTGCACGCGACGGTCGAGGCGCTCAAGCAGCTCGAAGAGCCCCGTGCGGTGGCCGCTCGTCGTGGTCTCGACTTCGACCAGGTGGCGCCCGCCCGTCTGATCCGCGCCGAGGCCGAGGCCGTCGCCGCTGCAAAGGGAGGTGCCTGATGGCTGCGCGCCTCAAGGTGACCCAGGTCAAGTCCAAGGTGAGCGAGAAGCAGAACCAGCGTGACACGCTGCGTTCGCTGGGTCTGAAGCGGATCGGCGATTCCGTCGTCCGTCCCGACGACGCGCAGACGCGCGGTTACGTCAAGACCGTCGCCCACCTCGTGAAGGTTGAGGAGATCGACTGATGGCCGAGAAGGCTGAGAAGGCGACCGAAGAGGTCGTCGAGAAGAAGGCGCCCGCCAAGAAGCCGGCTGCCAAGAAATCCGAGACGGCTGCCAAGGCTTCGGCTTCGGCATCCGCCGACAAGGCTGAGAAGGCCGAGAAGGCTCCTGCGAAGAAGCCTGCCGCGAAGAAGGCTCCCGCGAAGAAGGATGCCGAGGCCGCGCGCCCCGGCGTGCTGAAGGTCCACCACCTGCGTCCCGTCCCCGGCGCCAACACCGCGAAGACCCGTGTCGGTCGCGGTGAGGGCTCGAAGGGTAAGACGGCTGGCCGTGGTACCAAGGGAACCAAGGCCCGCTACCAGGTCAAGGTCGGCTTCGAGGGTGGGCAGATGCCCCTCCACATGCGTACGCCGAAGCTGCGCGGGTTCAAGAACCCGTTCCGCGTCGAGTACCAGGTGGTCAACCTCGACAAGCTCGCAGAGCTCTACCCGACCGGTGGCGACGTCACCGTCAGCGACCTCGTCGCCAAGGGTGCGGTCCGCAAGAACGAGAAGGTCAAGGTGCTCGGCACCGGCGACATCTCGGTCAAGCTGACCGTCGACGTCGACAAGGTCTCGGGTTCGGCCGAGCAGAAGATCGTCGCCGCCGGCGGCTCGATCAAGTAAGCAGTCCGCGACAGGGGTCGACCCGGCGTCTCGACGAGCTCGAGAACCGGTGTCGGCCCCTGTTGCCGTACTCTGGTAGACGGTGTGTCTGCTCCGGCCGCCGCACCTGTCAGCCCACTGGAGGAAATCCCCTTGTTCAGCGCCATCGCGCGGGTCTTCCGCACACCGGATCTTCGGCGGAAGATCGGCTTCACCCTGGCCATCATCGCGATCTACCGCTTCGGCGCGCACGTGCCCGCGCCGTTCGTGAGCTACCCGAACGTGCAGGACTGCCTGCGTCAGACCGGATCGGGCAGCGAGGGCCTCCTCTCGCTCGTCAACCTGTTCTCCGGCGGCGCGCTCCTGCAGCTGTCGATCTTCGCGCTGGGCGTCATGCCCTACATCACTGCGACGATCATCGTGCAGCTGTTGCGCGTCGTCATCCCGCACTTCGAGGCCCTGTACAAGGAGGGCCAGGCCGGACAGGCGAAGCTCACGCAGTACACCCGCTACCTCACGATCGCGCTGGCGCTCCTGCAGTCGACTACCCTCGTGACGGTCGCCCGCTCGGGCCAGCTCTTCGGCAACACGGGCATCGCCTCCTGCAACAACCTGCTGACCAACGACGCCTGGTGGGCGCAGCTGCTCACCGTCATCACGCTGACTGCCGGCACCGGCCTCATCATGTGGTTCGCCGAGCTCGTCACCGAGCGCGGCATCGGCAACGGCATGTCCATCCTCATCTTCACCTCCATCGCCGCGACCTTCCCGGCCGCGATGTGGGCGATCGCGCAGGCCCGCAGCTTCGAGGTCTTCCTCCTCGTCATCGCGGTCGGCATCGTCGTCGTCGCCCTCGTCGTCTTCGTCGAGCAGTCGCAGCGACGCATCCCCGTGCAGTACGCCAAGCGCATGGTCGGGCGGCGCACGCTCGGCGGCACCAACACGTACATCCCGATCAAGGTCAACATGGCCGGCGTCGTGCCCGTCATCTTCGCCTCGTCGCTGCTGTACATCCCGGCGCTCATCGCGCAGTTCAACCAGACGCCGGATGCCGACGGCAACATCCCCGGCTGGGTCACGTGGATCAACAACTACCTGACCAAGGGCGACCACCCGCTGTACATGCTCCTGTACTTCCTCCTCATCGTCGGGTTCACCTACTTCTACGTCGCGATCACCTTCAACCCGGTCGAGGTCGCCGACAACATGAAGAAGTACGGCGGGTTCATCCCCGGCATCCGTGCAGGCCGTCCCACGGCGGAGTACCTCGACTACGTGCTCACCCGCATCACCCTGCCGGGCGCGATCTACCTCGGTCTCATCGCGCTCCTGCCCCTCGTGGCGCTCGCGACGGTCGGGGCGAATCAGAACTTCCCGTTCGGCGGTGCGTCGATCCTCATCATCGTCGGTGTGGGTCTCGAGACCGTGAAGCAGATCGACGCGCAACTCCAGCAGCGTCACTACGAAGGGCTCCTGCGATGACCACTCCGCGTCTCCTCATCATCGGCCCGCAGGGCTCGGGCAAGGGCACCCAGGGCGAGCGGATCGCGAAGGCCTACGGCATCCCCGCCGTTTCCACCGGCGACGTCTTCCGCGCGAACGTCAAGGAGGGCACGCCCCTCGGGCTGCAGGTCAAGGCGATCATCGACGCCGGAGACCTCGTGCCCGACGCGCTGACCGGCGAGATCGTGCGCGACCGGCTCGCCCAGGACGACGCGGCCGCTGGGTTCCTGCTCGACGGATACCCGCGCAACATCGGTCAGGTCGGCGACCTCGACGCCTTCCTCGACGAGCGCGACGAGCCGCTCACGGCGGTCGTCGAGCTCTCGGTGCCGCGCGAAGAGTCCATCACCCGCATCGCCAAGCGCGCGAGCGAGCAGGGGCGCGCCGACGACAACGACGAGTCGATCGCGAAGCGCCTGGCGATCTACGAGTCCGAGACCGCGCCGGTCCTCGACGTGTACCGCGAGCGCGGCATCGTCGATGCGATCGACGGCGTCGGCACGCTCGACGAGGTCTTCGAGCGCATCATCGTCGCCCTCACCGCGCGCGGGATCGTTCCGGCCACCTGAGACGCTCCGCCGTGTTCCGTCGTTCGCTCTACAAGACACCTGCGCAGCTGCGCGGCATGCTCGAGCCCGGACGCATCACGGCCGACGCGCTCGCGGCGGTCCGCGCCCTCGTCGCGCCGGGTGTCACGACCGCCGAGCTGGATGCCGCGGCATCCGCCCTCATCACGGGGCGCGGCGCGGAGTCGAACTTCCAGCTCGTGCGCGGCTACCGTCACACGACGTGCATCTCGGTGAACGACGAGGTGGTGCACGGCATCCCCTCCGCGCGTCCGCTCGAACCGGGCGACATCGTCTCGATCGACTGCGGCGCGCAGTACCAGGGCTGGAACGGCGACTCGGCGATCACGATCGTGGTGCCGGATGCCGAGCGCCCTGACCTCGTCGCGGCGCGCACGCGGCTGTCGGAGGTGACGCGCGGCTCGCTCTGGGCCGGCATCGCGGCGCTGGCCTCGGCGTCGCGCGTGGGCGAGATCGGCGACGCTGTGCAGGGCTACATCGAGCGCGCGGGCGCGGCCGACGGGGTAGAGTACGGCATCCTGCGCGACTACGTCGGGCACGGCATCGGACGCAAGATGCACGAGGCTCCGACGGTGTTCAACTACCGCGTCGCCGACCTCGGTGCCGAGGTGCGGCCCGGGCTCTGCCTCGCGATCGAGCCGATGGTGACGTCGGGGTCGGAGGACACGCTCGTCGAGGACGACGACTGGACCGTCACGACCGTCGACGGCTCGGACGGCGCGCACTGGGAACACAGCGTCGCGGTGCACGAGGACGGCATCTGGGTGCTGACGGCGCTCGACGGCGGCGCCGCGGACCTCGCCCCCTTCGGCGTGGTACCCGCGCCCCTCGCGTAGAGCCTCGTGGCTGGGCCCCGGGTGTGCCCCCGCCCGCCGCGGCCCCGTGAGACGGCACGTTTCTGCTGATACGCCACGTCTTACGCGCCGTCTCAACAGGGTGATCCCGTCTCACGCGGTGACCGCGACGCGCGACAGCGCGCGCGGGTGGGAGCGGAGGGTCGCGAGCAGGGCGTGGTTCGGCGCGAAGACGGGGCGGAGTCCGGCTCCGCCGAGCGCGCGGCAGAGTGGATCGACGCGGAAGGCGTCGGCGGGTTCCCAACGACCGAACGGGTGACCGTTCCTGCGGAGCCGGTCCTCGCGTCGCTTCTCGTTCTGCAGGTGCTGGGCGGCGCGGACAGGGTCATCGAGCTCGTACTTGCCCCAACCATCCGCCTCGCACAGCGCGCGGTTGGAGCGGAACCCGAAGTCCGTGCGATCGAGGTGCCCCTCGTAGCGGAACTCGGGTTGCTGGACGGGTTCCTCGTATCCGCACCACTCAATGACCGCGCGGCTCACGCTCTCGGCCGGCGATTCGGCGAGTCCGTTCGCGCGCGCCAGCACCCAGCGCGCGCGGGTGCGGCCACGCCTCGACTGCAACTCGCTCGCGCGTTCGGCGAGGTCGTCGAGGCGCAGCGCGCCTCCCTGAGCGGGCGAGATGACGGCATCCGCCACTGTCAGGCCTTGCGCGGGCGGCAGTAGGCGCGCGAGATCGATCGCCGTGTCGAGTGCGGTCGTCGCGAGCGTGCCGTGGATCGTGGTCACCGTGCGCTCGTCGACACTGGCGTGCACGACGACGTCGCCGAACCGCGTCGTCTTCGTCGCGGACATATCGTAGACGTGGAGGTCACGCGTTTCGCCGAATAGTGGGATGCCGTGGACGACGGCGGCCGACTCGAGGCAGAGCACCGCGTCGGGTCTCGTTCGCAGGAGCGCGTGGACGCGCGTGGCGTATCGCTCCCAGGGAGCGAGAGTGCTCCACCGATGGCGCGATGCGTAGACGCCCCGGCGCACGCGGTGGAGGGTGCGGTCTTCCGCGGGACGGATGCCCGCGAGGGCGGCGTCGGACGACGTGATGAGTGGGACGGGTGCGTCGAGGACGGCGCGGTCGGAGAGGAGCAGCGGCATGGTCGAAGTGTGGGCGTCGCGCGCCCGCTCGTGGAGCGCGAACCCTCGATCTGTGGACGGTTCCCGATACTCGCGCCCTGTGGAGGAGCCGACGCGTGACCCCACCCGGCCTGCACCCGGCCCGTGAGACGGCACTTTCATGGTGACGCGGCGCGCGGCACGTGCCGCGTCGACGAGACGGTGCCGTCTCACGAGTGGGGGCGGGGCGCCGCCGCGACCGGCTCACGGAGAATGCATCGGGGGGAGTGCGCCAAGATAGAGAGGGTGCGGCGGATGCCGCGGCAAGAGAGGCACGGATCATGGCGCAGGCGACGGCGAGTAAGACCAACTGGTTCGCGATCTGGGTGAGTGTGGCCATCGTGGTCATCATCGCCCTCGTGATCGCGCTCGTGGTGTGGATGAACAGCGCCGCGAAGGACCCCGGCACCCCGCCGAGCGGCTCGGGCATCAACCAGGAGACGGGCGCTGTCGTCGTCGGCGACGGCGACCAGACCCTCGACCTCTATCTCGACTTCATGTGCCCGATCTGCAACCAGTTCGAGACGACCTACGGCGAAGAGATCCAGGACCTCGTGAACGACGGCACGATCACCCTCAACATCCACCCGATCGCGATCCTCGACCGCTACTCGCAGGGCACGAACTACTCGACCCGCTCGGCCAACGCGATGTACTGCGTCGTCGAGACCGACCCCGACGCGGCCGTGCCCTTCATGCAGGCGATGTTCACGAATCAGCCCGAAGAGAACTCCCCGGGACTCACCGATGCGCAGATCCTCGACATCGCGAAGGGCGTGGGAGTGACCGGCATCGATTCGTGCGTCGGCGACGGCACCTACTCCAAGTTCGTGGGGGCGATGACGGAGAAGACCCCGATCCAGCCGGGTTCGCAGGGCATCGGCACGCCGACGCTCGCGGTGAACGGCGAGGTCATCGCGAACAACACGATCCCCGCCGTGGGGCAGTTCAAGACGCTCTTCGACTGAGCGAACGGGTCAGCGACCCCTGTCGACCCCGCGCTTCACGGCTGGACTCACCTACACTGGTGCGTGGGGATGGTCAGACCACGGATGCCCCGACCGGGGTGAGCCGGAGGTGAGTGCGCCGGTGACCATCACGGCGGATTCCGCGCAGACGCCGCTGGAAGGTCGCGACGGGCGTGACCTCGGTTCCGATGACCGTGCCGGTCGGCAGCACCTGCGTGGTGTCCGAGGCGACTCCGTCGGCACCGACCGGGGGCGCATGGGGCACGCCGCAGATCTCTCCGGCATCCTTCACCGTGACCGCGGCGGGAACGACGATCGCGGTGACGGTCACCAACACCCTGCGCTCGGAGCTGCCCGCGACGGGCGGGTCGGTGCCGTGGTGGGCGATCGCCCTGGGCGGCGGGCTCGTGCTCGTCGGCGCGGTGTCGTTGATCGTCGCGTCGCGGCGACGCAAGACCGGCGCGTAGCCGTCCTCACCGGCAAACCGACCGCACACGTCGGTTTGCCGGTGAGGGACATATCACGTACACTGAATCTTTGGTGCCTTGCGCCTTCCTTGGCGTGTCGCCGCGAAGCATATCGCAACGGAGACAGCAAGCTCGCACCGAAACCCATCACCCACCGCAGACCGGCCGGTCTGCACAAGCGTCAGCGAGGCTATGGCTAAGAAAGACGGTGTCATCGAAATCGAGGGCGTCGTGTCCGAGGCGCTGCCCAACGCGATGTTCCGCGTCGAGCTCACCAACGGACACAAGGTTCTCGCAACGATCTCCGGAAAGATGCGGCAGAACTACATCCGCATCATCCCCGAGGACCGCGTCGTCGTGGAGCTTTCGCCCTACGACCTCACGCGCGGCCGCATCGTCTACCGCTACCGCTAGACCGGTCGAGAAGTAACGAGCGCCGGAATGCTTCGGCATCCGGCGACTCGAAGACAGCGAATCAGGAAAGTCATGAAGGTCAACCCCTCCGTCAAGCCCATCTGCGACCACTGCAAGGTCATCCGTCGTCACGGTCGCGTCATGGTCATCTGCAAGTCGAACCCGCGTCACAAGCAGCGCCAGGGCTGAATGGATGCCGCGAGCGCGCGGCGTCCCGGACAGCACCTACAACTCAATACACATCAGGCAGATCAGAACCCACGGACGTGGGGGACACCCCGGGTGGAGGCCCGGGCACCGATCCTGCTCCACACCTCCACCTACTCCCAGGAGAAACCGCATGGCACGTCTTGCCGGCGTTGACATCCCGCGCGACAAGCGCGTGGTGATCGCCCTCACGTACATCTACGGCATCGGCCGTACCCGCTCGGTCGAGATCCTTCAGGCCACCGAGATCGACGAGTCGATCCGCGTCAAGGACCTCACCGACGACCAGCTGGTCGCGCTCCGCGACTACATCGAAGGCAACTACAAGGTGGAGGGTGACCTGCGCCGCGAGGTCGCCGCCGATATCCGCCGCAAGGTCGAGATCGGCTCCTACGAGGGTCTGCGTCACCGCCGCGGCCTTCCCGTGCGCGGTCAGCGTACGAAGACCAACGCGCGTACCCGCAAGGGCCCCAAGCGCACCGTCGCCGGCAAGAAGAAGGCGCGCTAAGCGCCGCCCAGGGTTTAGGAGAACACCGCAATGGCACAGGCCAAGACCGCCGCGCGCAAGCCGCGCCGCAAGGAGAAGAAGAACATCGCGCTGGGCCACGCCCACATCAAGTCGACGTTCAACAACACGATCGTCTCGATCACCGACCCCTCGGGCGCCGTCATCAGCTGGGCATCGTCGGGCGGCGTGGGCTTCAAGGGCTCGCGCAAGTCGACCCCGTACGCGGCCGGGATGGCCGCCGAGTCGGCTGCCCGCCAGGCCGCCGAGCACGGCGTCAAGAAGGTCGACGTGTTCGTCAAGGGTCCGGGCTCCGGCCGCGAGACCGCGATCCGCTCGCTGCAGGCCGCCGGCCTCGAGGTCGGTTCGATCAACGACGTGACGCCGCAGGCCCACAACGGTTGCCGTCCGCCCAAGCGTCGCCGCGTCTGACCCTTTCGGGGCCGGGGCGTCGCTCCCGCTGATCTCCACGAACCGGCTCCGCGAGCCGGCACTCGATCACCGAGTGCGGAGAGATCTCCCGGAACGCGCGCCCCGGCATCCCTCGACTTTTACAACTCAAGACCTCATGCAATCGCACGTGTCATATAGCGGGCACGTGACGGAAAGGAACACATAGTGCTCATCGCACAGCGTCCCACTCTGACCGAGGAGAAGATCGGCGAGTTCCGCAGCCGGTTCGTGATCGAGCCGCTCGAGCCCGGCTTCGGTTACACCATCGGCAACGCGCTGCGTCGCAGCCTGCTCTCGTCGATCCCCGGTGCGGCCGTGACCAGCATCCGCATCGACGGCGTGCTGCACGAGTTCAGCACCATCCCCGGTGTGAAGGAGGATGTCACCGAGATCATCCTCAACATCAAGCAGCTCGTGGTCTCGTCGGAGCGCGACGAGCCCATCACGGCGTACCTGCGCAAGACGGGCGCCGGTGAGGTCACCGCCGCCGACATCTCCGCTCCCGCCGGTGTCGAGGTGCACAACCCTGAGCTCGTCATCGCGACGCTCAACGACTCGGCCAAGTTCGAGCTCGAGCTCACGATCGAGCGCGGCCGCGGCTACGTCTCGGCGACGCAGAACCGCAACGAGTACGCCGAGGCCGGACAGATCCCGATCGACTCGATCTACTCGCCCGTCCTGAAGGTCTCGTACCGCGTCGACGCCACCCGTGCCGGTGAGCGCACCGACTTCGACAAGCTCGTGCTGGACGTCGAGGCCAAGCCCTCGATCTCGCCCCGCGACGCCGTCGCGTCGGCCGGCCGCACCCTCACCGAGCTGTTCGGTCTCGCGCGCGAGCTGAACGTCGAGGCCGAGGGCATCGAGATCGGCCCCGCGCCGGTCGCCGAGGTGCTCACCAACGAGCTGTCGATGCCGATCGAGGACCTCGATCTGTCGGTGCGTTCGTACAACTGCCTGAAGCGCGAGGGCATCAACACGGTGTCCGAGCTCGTCGCCCTCTCGGAGACGCAGCTCATGAACATCCGCAACTTCGGTCAGAAGTCGGTCGACGAGGTGCGCGACAAGCTCGTCTCGCTCGGCCTGTCGCTGAAGGACTCGGTCCCCGGGTTCGACGGCGCGCACTTCTACGGCGGCTACGACGACGACACCATCTGATCGACGCCCGATCGATCGCTGACACTTTCCACCTGGAGTAACTGACATGCCCAAGCCCACCAAGGGTCCCCGCCTCGGAGGCGGTCCCGCCCACGAGCGCCTGCTGCTTGCGAACCTCGCCGCGGCCCTCTACACGCACGGCGCCATCACGACGACCGAGACGAAGGCCAAGCGCCTGCGTCCCCTCGCCGAGCGCCTCATCACCTTCGCCAAGCGCGGAGACCTCCACGCCCGTCGCCGGGTGCTGTCGGTCATCGGTGACAAGGAAGTCGTGCACGTCCTGTTCGCCGAGATCGCGCCGCAGCTGGCCGACCGTGAGGGCGGCTACACCCGCATCACGAAGATCGGCAACCGCAAGGGTGACAACGCGCCCATGGCCCGCATCGAGCTGGTCCTCGAGCCCGTGAACCCGAAGCCGAAGTCGGCGAAGAAGTCGGCCGCCGCGGCGCCCGTCGCCGCGGAGCCTGCGGAGGAGGTCGCCGTCGAGGAGACCCCCGCCGAGATCGAGGTCGAAGAGGCCGCCGCGGACGCCGGCGCCGAGTCGCAGGCCGAGGGCGAGGCCGCTGAGGCTGCCGCCGAGGAGGCCGTGGAGGCTCCCGCCGAGAAGTAAGCGCCCACGACGCTGTCACGAGGCCCGCACCCTGCACAGGGGGCGGGCCTCGTTTCGTGCCCGGACCGCTGGCGCGCCCTCGCGATAGTGTGGCTGGGTGAGTGAGCACACCCTGATCGAGCGGATCGACGCACTCCGGAGCGCGACCCCCACGAGTCCGCCCGCGCCTCCCGACATCACCGTGTGGCGGGCGCCGACCGAGGCTGACATCGACGGCATCCACGCGGTCGCGGCCGCGGCGGACGCGGTCGACCACCCCACCTGGATCACCCCGCGCGAGGACATCGCCGACACCTTCGACCTGCCGTTCATCGACCACTCCCGCGACTCGCTCGTGGCGGTGGATGCCGACGGCCGCATCGTCGGGTTCGCCTCCGCGTTCCTGCACCCTTCCCGCGCCGGGCAGCTCACCGTCAACCTCGGTGGGACGGTGCACCCGGACCACCGGCGCCGCGGCATCGGAACCGTGCTGCTCGCGTGGCAGCGCGCTCGCGCTCTGGAACACCTCGCCGCGGTCGTTCCGACGCTCGCGCCGGCGGAGTCGCTCGATCCCCCCGTCCAGGCGTGGACGGCCGACCTCAAGGTCTACGCCGAGGAGTCGAACGCCGATCAGCAGGCGATCGCGGCGCGCGCAGGGTTCCGGCCCGAGCGCTGGTTCACCACGATGGAGCGCGACATGACGCTTCCGGTACCCGAACTCTCCGCTCCTGAATTCGAGGCGCCCGCCGGTGTGAGCGTCGTGCCGTTCACACACGACCGCGACGACGACGCGCGCCTCGCACGCAACGACGCGTTCCGGGACCACTGGGGGAGCCTCCCCTCGCAGCCCGAGACCTGGCAGAAGTTCGTCGGCGGTCCGTTCTTCCGCCCCGACTTGTCCCGCCTCGCGGTGGATGCCGACGGGCAGATCGTCGGGTTCTGCCTGGCATCCGTCAACGAGGACGACTGGGCGGCGCTCGGGGCCAGCAACTCCTACATCGACCTCATCGGCGTCGTGCGGGCGCACCGCCGCCGGGGCATCGCGCCGCTCGTGATCGCGGGGACGCTGCGCGCGATCCGCGACGCGGGGCTCGAGCGCGCCGTGCTCGATGTCGACACGGCGAGCCCGACCGGCGCCAACACCCTGTACGAAGGCCTCGGCTTCCACGCAACATCGCAGGAGGTTGCTCTCGTCGAGCGGGTGTGACGCACGTGCGACCCGTCACCCGGCGGGGGTCAGCCCGCGTCCCGTCAGCCAGCGGATGAGTGCGACCTCGTGCGCCGCCTCGGAGCGCTGGCTCTCGACGGCATCGACCGCGTCCGCGATGGTCGCGGCGTAGACCTCTCCGCCGGCCTCGCCGGGGTGGATCTGGTCGCCCGCGAGCAGGTCGGCGTGAGGGGCGATCGCGCTCGACCAGTCCGCGACGACCGTGCGGGGGTGTGAGGCAGCGAAGCCCGCGAGCTCGGTGTTCACACCCGCGATCCAGTCGCGCGGGGCGAAGGCGTTCACGAGCACGAGCGTGCGGTCGGGGCCGATCGCGTCGCGGATCTGCTGCAGCGCTCCCGGGTCGACCGGTCCGTTCGTGCCGAGCCCCACGACCACGTAGTCGCGCAGCGCGCCGCCGGCGGCGAGGTCGGCGACGATGTCGTCGCCCGCCCACATCGAGCGTGACACGGCTGCATCGATCTGGATGCCGGGAAGCCGGTCGAGCAGCCCGCCGGCGGACGCGAGCATGACCGAGTCGCCGATCGCGGTCACCCGGTCGCCGGTGACGCTCGCGGGGGCCGGGGGCAGCGGTTCGCCGTCGGGGCCGACGGTCGGCGTGGGAGTCGGCACGGCGGTAGGCGCGGGATCCGGTGCGGCGGCATCCGGTGGAACAGGAGTAGGGGCGGCGGACGCCTCGCGGAGCGCGTCGACCCCCGCCTGCACGGATGCCTCGCTGGAGGTGACCTCCGGCGCTGCCGCGACGGCGGCGGTGGTGCCGCCGACGACGAGCGCACCGGCCGCGACGGCCGCGACCGCACCGAACCGTCGCGTGGGCGTCGAGGCGAGCCGGCCGCGAAGGGCCCGCAGCGCGCCGCCGAAGCCGAGTCGGCGCACGGGCTGCTCGATGAACCGGTACGACAGCGCGGACGCCACGAGCGTCACAAGGAGCGCCGCGACGGCGACGCGGACCGGGATCGCAGTGTCGATGAACGCGCCGGTCACGGCGCTCGAAAGGAGCACCACAACGGGCCAATGCCAGAGGTAGATGCCATACGAGCGCTCACCGACCCAGCGGAGCGGAGCGACGTCGAGGGCGCGCCCGAGCGGCGAGCCGAGCGCGCAGGCGATGACGACCGCTGTGAGGGCGGATGCCGCGAGCGGGACCGTCGGGTAGAGCGCCGCTCCTCCCTGCCACGATGCGACGGCGATGAGCGCGAGAAGGGCGACGATGCCGAGTCCGGCGACGAGGGCGGTGCGTGCGCGCGGCGTCGCTCGCGCTCCGGCATCCGACATCTGCCGCTCCGCGCGCGCCTGCCGCGCCGCCCGCTCCTGCCACGCCGCGAGCGCGAAGGCGAGCGCGACGCCGATGAGCAGTCCGAACGCGTGCGCGTCGGTGCCGTAGTAGGCGCGGGTCAGCCCCGCGCCCGCCACGAGCGACGCCCCCCAGAGCGCCGACCCGCCGGCAAGGGCGAGTGCGATCGCGACGCGGGCGACAGGGCGTCGCACGAGGAGAAGCGCGGGCAGCAGGAGGGGCCACAGCACGTAGAACTGCTCTTCGACGGCGAGGGACCAGAGGTTCCGGAAGAGCTCGGGTTCCGCCGCGCTGAAGTACGACGCGCCGCCGGCGATCGACACCCAGTTGTAGGAGAACGTCGCCGCGCCGAAGACTTGGCGGCCGACTCCGACGAGGACGTCGCCGCCGATGAGCCACGCCGCCGTGGCACTGACGGTCACGACCAGCGCGAGAGCGGGGAGGAGGCGGCGTGTGCGCCGTGTCCAGAACCCGCGCAGACCGATGCGCCCCGTCGCCGCGCGCTCGCGCAGCAGGAGCGAGGTGATGAGGAAGCCCGAGATCACGAAGAAGACGTCGACGCCGACGAAGCCGCTGTGCAGGAGCCAGGCGGGGAAGAGGTGGTAGACGACGACGAGGAGCACCGCGACGGCGCGCAGGCCGTCGAAGCCGGCGAAGCGGGGCGTGAGAGAGGAGGGCATGACGAAGAGACCGGGCGAGCGGGAGGGTGTGCGGGAACCATCCAGTCTACGGAAGTGTCGCCGGATGTGGAGTCGGAACGCGCGCCGGCGCGCGGATAGGCTGAGGGCGTGCGCCTGCGTCTCGACCTCGCCTACGACGGCACCGCGTTCCGGGGGTGGGCGCGGCAGCCGGGCCTCCGGACGGTGCAGGGGACGCTCGAGGCGGCGATCGCGCGTGTGCTCGGCGGCGACCCGCAACTCGTCGTCGCGGGGCGGACGGATGCCGGAGTACACGCCGCGGGGCAGGTCGCCCACCTCGACCTCACCGACGCGCAGCACGCGCGTCTCGCGAAGGGACGGAACCCCGCGCCCGAAGCGCTCGCCGCCCGCATCACCGGGGTGCTCGGGCCCTACCCCGACGTCGCCGTGCACCGCACCGCCGAAGCCGCGCCCGGGTTCGATGCGCGCTTCTCCGCCGTGTGGCGGCGCTACTCCTATCGCATCGCGGATCTCGAGACCCCGTACGACCCGCTCGAGCGTGCGCGGACGACGACCGTGAAGGCGCGCCTCGACGTCGCCGCGATGGATGCCGCAGCTCGTTCGCTCATCGGCCTGCACGACTTCGCGGCGTACTGCAAGGCGCGCGAGGAGGCGACGACGATCCGCACGCTGCTCGAATTCGGATGGTCGCGGGGCGCCGACGGCATCCTTCTGGCGAACGTGAAAGCCGACGCCTTCTGCCACAGCATGGTGCGCGCTCTCGTGGGCGCGTGCGCGGCCGTCGGTGAGGGGAAGATGACGGTCGCGGACGTCACGCGCATCCGCGACGGGGGCGTCCGCACGAGCGAGAGCAAGGTGCTCGCGGCGCGCGGGCTGACGCTCACCGAGGTCGGCTACCCGGCCGACGACCTGCTTGCGGCGCGCGCCGACCAGACCCGCGCGCGTCGGTCGCTCGACACCGACTGAACACCTTCTCGACGCCCGGCGAATCCATCGCAAACGTGGTGTCAAGACGGAGCGGATTCGCGGCCCGGCGCCCTATGCTGGCGACACGATGAAGGTCATCTCGTACAACCTCAACAAGCACAAGGCGTTCGGCGAGCTCGAGGAGCTCGTCGAGTCGACGGGCGCCGACATCCTGTGTCTGCAGGAGGCGGTCTCGGGGGAGCTCCCCGGCGACATCGCGGGGCTGCAGCTCGTCGACGCGACGGCGCGGAACCGGCTCGGCCTCGCGGTGTACCTGCGCCGCAATACCTTCACGGCGCTCGAGGTGCGCTCGCTGGCGCTCAAGAAGTCGCTCCACGACCGGGTGCTCAAGCCCGCCGAGGAGCGGATGCTCGCGGTGCGCCTGCGCGATATCGATCACGGGCGCGAGTTCATCGTCGCGAGTTTCCACGCGGCGCCGCTCACCGCGCTCAACTCCTTGCGGCGCAAGCAGATCTCGGCGGCCCTCGGCGAGCTCGCGAGTCTCGGCGACGACCTGCCGATCTTGATGGTGGGGGACTACAACTATCCGGTCTTCAAGGAGAATCTTGGCCAGAAGGTGCGTGAGGCGGGCTACGATCTGAGCCTCAGCGACGCGCGCACCTACACGCGGTACAAGTTCTTCCGCGGGCACTACGACTTCGCGACGAGCGTCGGCTTCGACATCGACACGATCACGACGCTCCCGCAGGGTAAGAGCGATCACCTGCCGATCCTGATCACCGCCGCGCCGAAGGCGGCGTCGCGGGTCTGAGCCGCGGGTCTGAGGGGTGCGCGGCAGACGGCATGGAGTCCAGCCGGGTGTGTCGTCGTGAAGAGGTCAGCCGCGCGAGGAATCCACGGGAAGGATGGCACGGTACCCAACCGCGCGCAACGTCTCGATGTAGCGGGGCTCGGTAGCGCTGTCGCCGAGCTTTCTCCGGAGGTTCGTCATGTGGGTCTCGATCGCTCGCTCGTCCGCTTCTGACACGCGGCCTGCCCGGCCCGGTGGCCGCAGGGCCGCCACGAGATCTGCCTTGCTCCGGACCTCAGGAGCCACCTCGACGAGGATCGCGAGCAGCTCGAACTCGGTGCGTGTGAGCACGACGGGGCGCTGCTCGATGGTGACGCTGTGGGTGGATCGGTTCACGAGCAGGCCAGAGGCGCCGACGAGAGGCGCAGACGTCGCGCTCGCCGCTTCCGACGAGGGTGGCGGATGCGCCTCGGACCGACGACGAAGCGCCGCCACGACTCTCGCCCGCAGTTCGCGGGGGCGGAAGGGCTTGGTGACGACGTCGTCCGCGCCGACGCTGAAACCGAGGATCGCGTCAGCCTCCTCGGTGAGCGCAGTGATGAGCAGAATATAGGTGTCGCTGTGTTCGCGAATGCGCCGTGCCGTTTCGAAACCGTCGATGCCGGGCATATTGACATCGAGTGTCGTGATCGTGGGACGGTGAGTGACGACGGCGTTCACCCCGTCGAGACCGTTGTCCACCGCGACGGCCGTGAATCCGGCGCTGGAGAACACCTGCACGAGCAGATCGCGGACGTCCGGGTCGTCGTCGATGACGACGGCGGTGGGGCCGGCGTTCTCGCTCATCTGGGCTCCTTTTCATGCATGCGAAGCTCATTGTGCCACGCCCGTGCGGGCCGGTCCGCGTGGCTCAACGCCCACTCAAGACCAGCTGTGCCGCCGCCGGGCGAGGATGACGCCACTGGTCTTTCCCGGGCGGGCCGTGGATAGGATGTGGGACTGCGCCCATGTGGCCGACAGTGACACGGAGGTGGGCGGGATGCGCACGCGATGGACACTCATCGGCCTCGGCGCGGTGGCGATCGCCCTGGCACTCAGCGCGTGCGACCCCGCGCCGTGGTCGGGAGGAGCGACGGACGAGCCGAGCCCGTCGTCGACATCGACCGCGATCCCGACGCCGGTCCCCAACGATTTGTCGTCGGGGTCGACGCAGCGCACGCTCACCGCCGGAGCGGTCACGGCGACCGTCGACTATTGGTCGGAGCTGTCGATGGAGAAGTGGACGGCAACGGCTCTGAAACCCGTCAAGCTCTCGCTCGTCACGAGCGTGACCCCGGCCGACGGGCAGAAGGTCTACCTGCAGAAGGCGACGATGACCGCCGTTCCGGCGAACTCTGCGGGCTCGTTCGACCCGCTCGCCCCGCAGGTCGACCAGGCGACGACCGCCCCCGGCTACCTCGTGCTCGACCCCTACAGCTATTCGCAGCAGTTCACGGTCGGCGCGGTGCCTGCGGACGCGACGTTCGTGACGCTGGAATTCACCTACGACTTCCTCGTGCAGACCACGCCGACCTCGACCGAGTACGCCAAGCAAACGGCGACCGACAGCCTCACCGTCGCGATCGCGCGCTGACGCCGCGGGCGCGATACCCGGCTCACGCCACGGCGCGCTCCCACCGGTCGCCGCCCGCCGCGGCAGCACGCTCGGCCGCCGAGCGCGCTGCGTCCAGCAGCGCGTCGAGGTCGTACCCGCACTCGGCGACACCGGCCCAACCGATGGATGCCGAGGTGACGGCCCGCACTGCGTCGTGGGGCTGGGCGACCGTCCGCAGGAGGGTGCGCACGCGTTCGCGGATGACGGTCGAGGGAAGGGCGAGGAGCACCGCGAAGGATGCCTGCCCGAGCCGTCCGATGTCGGCTTCGGTCGGGAAGGTCTCGGCGATATCGTCGCCCAGGCGTCCGACGATCGCGGTGAAGCCGGCGTCGCCCGTCGCGGCCCGCACGTCCGATGCGTCGTCGAGCTGGATGTGCACGAGCGCCCAGGAGCGCTCTCCGGCGCGCTCCGCGCGGCGGAGGCGGTCGGCGGCGACCTCCTGGAACGCGGAGCGGCGCGGCGACGTGCTGTCGTCGCGGGCGAGGAAGAGGAGCGTTACGAGCGCGCACACGACGTACGCGAGCATTCCCACCGAGTTGATCGTGCGCAGGAACAGCAACGACTCTTCGGGGTCGCCGGGGGCGACCAGCCCCGCGGCGACGCTCACGACACCCGCGATGACGACGAGGAGAGAGAAGGCCGCGAGCGGCATCGACGTGCTGCCCGCTCGTTCGGGGCGGCGCAGCAGCTCGACGATCGTCAGTCCGGCGAACACCGCGGTCAGACCGAACCCCAGTCGGAATCCCCAGATGTAGGCCTCGGTGCCGTTCAGCGCCACGAGCGCTCCGGAAGACGCGAAAGCGACGATCAGCGCGAGCCACGACAGCGAGGTCGCGCCGCGCAGTGCCCGCAAGCCCGACCAGATGAGGACCGGGGCGGCCAGAAGCACGCCGGTCGCGACGAGGATCAGGCGCGGGAAGCCCGACGCCGTCGCCACGAGCGTCCCGCCGCAGGCGAGCATCACGACGACGAACGTCAGCGACCAGAGTGCCGTCGCCCTGCTCGGACGGTAGAGGAACCCGAGTCCGATCATGCAGACCATCGCGACGGCGGCGACGATGACCTGGGCGAGCTGGATGTCGATCATGCCGGGCCTTCTCCTTCGTCGAGGGGGATGCGGATCGTCGCCGTCGTCCCCGCGCCCGGGTGACTCGTGAGCTCCAGGGTGCCTCCGTGCTCTTCGACGATCGTGCGCGAGATGCCCATGCCGAGCCCGGTGCCCGGCAACCCCGCGTCGCGCGCCGTCTCGGCGCGGAAGTAGTCGTCGAAGACGTGGGGCAGATCATGTGCGCCGATGCCGATGCCGGTGTCGGTCACGCGGATCACGGCATCCCCACCCACCGCCGCGACGGTCACCTCCACCGATCCGGACCGGGGCGTGTACTTGACGGCGTTGCTGACGAGGTTGTCGAACACCTGCCGCAAGCGGAAGGCGTCCGCGTCGATCGGCGCCTCGGGCCCTTCGCGGAGTTCGAGGGACACATCGCCCGCTGCCGCCGCGGGCAGGAACGATTCGACCGTCGCCGCCATGAGAGCCCGCGCGTCGAGGCGGCGGCGCGGGTCGAGGCCGGCCTCGCGGCCGCCCGCGCGCAGGACCTCCGAGATGAGCCGCTCCATGCGCGTGCCCGCCGCCTCGATGAGCTCGAGACGCTCGCGGCTGCGCGGGGGGAGGTCGTCTTCGAGGAGAAGATCGGTGTATCCGACGATCGCCGTGAGCGGGTTGGCGAGCTCGTGCGTGACCGTCGTGGCGAGAGTGCGGCGGGCGTTCTCCGCCTCGACGGCCTCGGTGATGTCGCGGATGACGAGAAGAGTCGTCTCCGATTCGGCCGGGCCGTGGACGAGCTCGCGAGTGGATGCCGACACGATGTGCCACCGGCCCTCGGCGTCGAACAGCCACAGTCGCTCGTCGGAGAACAGTTCGCCGCGTGCCGCGCGTGCCGCGGGGCGGTCGGCCTCGCGGAGTGCCGTGCCGCCGCGCTCGTCGTACTCCACCGAGGTGGGCGGGCGGGACGTGTCGCGCGGATCGATGCCGTAGAGCGCGAGATACGCCTCGTTGATGCCGAGCAGGCGCCCCTCGCGATCGACGCGGGCGACCGCCGAGTCGAGGCCGTTGAGCATCTGGTTGACCCGCCGCTCCTGCGCGCGCACGCGCTCGAGCGTCGCTTCGAGCCGATCGGCCTGTCGGCGCAGCAGGCGATTGAACGCGCGCGTGCGTCGGGCGCTGTTGTAGATCGTGATCGAGATGAACGTCAGCGAGAGGAGGACGACCAGGAAGCGCAGAGTGCTGGTCTCGTCGGCGGTGTGCGTCAAGGCATCCAGCACGACGACGGTTGCGACGAGGCTGAGGCCGGCCACGACCCACGGCACGCGGAAGTGGCTCGCCAGCCAGGCGAGGGGGAACACCCAGAGGAACCCGAATCTCAGTTCGCTACCCCAGGCGAGCAGGCCGATGGCGAGGATGTCGGCGAGCGGCAGCGTCGCGACCGCGCTGCGCCCCGCGCGGTGCCATGGGAGGACGAGCGTCATCATGGTGAGCGCGAGGATCATCACGATGCCGCCCGCGGTCGGTGCCGACGCGAGCACGGCGGGTGCGAGCAGGAGCACGGCGACCGCCACGACGACGACGACGACGGCGAGGGAGAGTTGCCACAGCCAGATCGAGCGCGTGCGCGCGTCGGCCCGGAAGGACACCTGGCGCACGGGCACGGTGTCGTCGGGGGCCATGGTGTAGAGCCTATCCGGGGGAGATCTTGCGGAAACCTTGCGCTCCTCTCCGACGTTCGGAGGGGGTTCGTTGCGGCGGCCCGGGGAGGGTGGAGGACATGACCCTCCCCGGTAGCGACATCGTGCTGGCATCCGACCATCACTTCCCCGACGACTTCGCGTCGGTGCTCGACGACACGTCGACGCATCGCTCGACGATCGGCTGCGTCATTCCCGCGTACAACGAGGAGGAGTCGATCGCCGGCGTCATCGAGGGTCTTCTGGGCCAGACGCGCGTGCCCGACGTCATCCACGTCGTCGTCAACAACACGACGGATGCCACGGTCAAGATCGCCTCGCGCTACGCCGGCCCTCACGAACTCGAGACCGAACTCGGGCCTCAGTTCACCGAGGTCTTCGTCCACGACATCGGGAACAACCCCGACAAGAAGGTCGGCGCGCTCAACTACGGGTACGCCCTCGTCGAGGGCTATGAGTATCTCCTCGGCGTCGACGGTGACACGGTCGCTGACCCGCGCGCGGTCGAGTACTTGGAGTCGGAGGCGGTCTCGGACACCCGCATAGGCGGGATCTCGGCCGTGTACACGATCGACGACAGGCCGATCAGGGGCGGCATCGCGAAGTTCCTGATCGCCGGGCAGCGCTCGCAGTTCGCGGCGTTCAACATGCAGAACCTGCTGCGCGGGCGGAACATGGCCGTCCTCGGCGGGCAGCTGTCGATCTTCGCGACGAAGGCGCTGCGCGACGTCATGCGCGAGAACCGTCAGTCGACGCCGTGGGTGAAAGACAGCGAGGTCGAGGATTCGCTGCTGTCGCTGCAGATCAAGAGCGCCGGCTACCTGACGAAGATCAACCCGCTCGCCCGCGCCTACGTCGGCGGCATGACGACGCTCCGCGGCCTCGACGCGCAGCAGGTGAAGTGGACCTATGGGGCCATCGAGCTGATGTGGCCGGGCCAGCGCGGCGACACGAAGGGGCAGCCCTTCCACCCGAACCTGCGTCTGCGGTGGCTCGAGAACTTCTCGATGCTGACGAACTTCTTCGTGCGCGTCGCGTTCCTGACGCTCCTCGCCGGGTCGCTGTCGATCGGCGCGTTCGTCTTCTCGGCGTGGTGGCTCCTTCCGCCGGTGGTCGCGGTGCTCCTCAACATCCGCATCGCGATGACGATGAAGGAGCGCGACGGGCGTGACATCGCGTTCGCGGCGCTCGTGGTTCCCGCCGAGTTGTACATGTGGGTGCGCATCAGCCACTTCCTGCGGTCGTGGACGCGGTTCCTCTCGCGCAAGAAGGTCGACAACTGGGCGCTGCAGGCCAAGGCCGAGAGCGGCGGCGGGCTCGGGCACTGGGTGCCGCTGGCCGTCGTGGTCGCGGTCGCGGCCGCGGTGACGGTCGTCTGGTGGATGCTGCCGGTGATGGTGCAGTCGACGATCCTGTGGGTTGGCTGGCCGATCGTCGGGGTGATCACCGTCATCCAGACCCTGTCGATGTTCCTCAAGCTCATCCGTCGCCAGCACGGATACAAGGTCTGACGCTTTCGGGGGGAAGCGTCAGTCCCGGCCGCTCCCGGCGTGGCGTATGCCCCGGGGGCGGCCGGATTCTTCGGGGTGGGTCGGCTGCGGCGCGGGCTCAGGGCCGGCTCGCGAATCACCGCCCGATGCGCGAGTCACCGCTCGATTCGCGCGCATCCGGCGGTGATTCGAGAAAGGGACGGTGATTCGCGAGCCAGCTGGGGGTTCAGCGGCGCGGGAGGATCTGGAAGGTTCGCAGGCGCCGCTCGAGGAGCGGAAGCGTCAGGTGCTCGGTCCCCCACCGCCCGAACTTTCGGTGCGTCGTCCCGCGGATCCAGTCCTCGCGCGTCTTCTCGTTGAGAATCGCCTCCTCGAGGGTGAGCGCGCCGCCGCGGATCTGCGGGTCGAGGTACTTCGAGGTCCCGTCGTATTCGCCCCAGGCATCCACCTCATCGAGTCCGAAGTCGACGAAGTACGGGCGTCCGTCCGGTCCGGCCACGGGCACTTGCAGCTGTGGCGGCGCGAATCCCAACTGGATCAGGAGCATGCGGCTCGCACTCTCGCCCGGGCTCTCGGAGCGGCCGTCGGCGAGATCGAGCACCCAGCGCGCGGTCTTGGCGCCCCGCGATCCGGGCCGGATCTTGCTCGCGATGATCAGCCGAAACTCTTCGGCGAGGGACGCGTTGTAGGTGCGCGTCCGGGGGTTCCACGCGACGGAGCGCAGTGCTGCGTCGGCGGCGGCGAGGCCGGCGACCGGGTCGAGATAACGCAGCAGGTCGGCCACCGTCCGCGCGAGCGAGGTGCAGAGGATGCCGGAGATGCGCACGGTGTCGGCATCCTTCACCCGCCATCGGTGATGGGCGACGTCGGGCGAATCGCGGAGCTGACCGTTGAACGTGGGCGCTGCCAGATGGACATGCGTGGGAGTGTGGCGCCACAGGGGCAACTGGTGGAGAACTGCGGCGGACGTGAGGACGGCGGCGGCGTCGGTGCGGGACCGTTCGGTCGCGGCGAGCACCGCGAGAAGGTGCCGGTCCTCGGCGAAGAGCCGGCTCCAGAATTCGGACGTGACGTAACGGCCGGTGGCGACGCGGACAGCTGAGCCGTCGGCGATGAGGCGATCGAGCGCGCGGGCGCGAACGCCGAGCGTCGCGAGCTGGGCGCGGTCGCGGAGCGCCGCGTAACCTTCGTCGGGTGTCATGGGGACAGGGTGCGCGTTGCGCCGCAGGCGTGGGGCGCGGATCGGGCGATCTGTGCACAGTTCGCACGTCGCGCCGATTGTGGAGGAATCGATGGGATGCGCCTCGGCTCCGCCCCTCTCGCTCGCGAATCACCGCCCAATGCGCCAGTCACCGCTCGATTCGCGCGAATCCGGAGGTGATTCGCGAAAGGAGCGGTGATTCGCGAGCCAGGGGCGGGGCGGGAGCCAGGGGTGGGTGCGGGGCGGGGCGCGTCAGAGCTCGGAGGTGAGGCGGTAGCCGACGCCGCGCACGGTCTCGATGTAGCGGGGGTTCGAGGGGTCGTCGCCGAGCTTGCGGCGGAGGTTGGTCATGTGCGCCTCGATCGCGCGCCTGTCGGCATCCCCCACGAAGTACGTCGTGACGTACGACTCGCCGCGCAGCACGAGCGCGAGGTCGGCCTTGCTGCGCACGCGGCGCTTGGACTCGAGCAGCGCCGCGAGCAGATCGAACTCGGTGCGGGTCAGGTCGAGCTCGCGATCACCGATCCGCGCGATGCGCGAGTCGGGTTCGAGCTCGAGGTCGCGGTGCGTGAGCCAGGTCTCGGGGTCGGATGCCGGCCGCACCGGCCCCGAGATGACCACGAGCTCGTCGGGGCCTCCGGCCTCTAGCGCCTGCGCCGCCGCAGCGGCGATGGCGTTCACCGTTACGGACTCGGGGGAGACGGACCGCGTCGGGAACGACGGCCCGACCTTGTCCTGCTGCGGGATCGCCCCGGTGCCCGTCCCGTACGCGCCGCCCGCGCCGCCACCCGCGCCGCCACCACTGACCCCGCGGGGCCGCCGCAGCATCGCCTCGATGCGGGCGCGCAGCTCGCGCGGGCGGAACGGCTTCGTGACGAAGTCGTCGGCGCCGGCCGAGAGGCCCATGACGACGTCGGCCTCGTCGATCTGGCCGGTGAGCATGATGATGTACGTGTCGCTGCGCGCCCGGATGCGCCGCGCCGCCTCGAACCCGTCGATGCCCGGGAGGTTCAGGTCGAGCGTCGTGATGAGGGGCTGGTAGGTCTCGACGGCGCGGACCCCGTCGATGCCGTTGCCGACCGAGATCGTCGAGAACCCCGCCGCTTCGAGCACGTCGGCGAGCATGTGCCGCACTTCGGGGTCGTCCTCGATGACAACCGCCGTCTTGGCGTTGCCGCTCTCCGTCACGTCGTCTCCCGTCCGCCCGTATGCGCCATGCTACCGACGCGCCTGATGCGTCAGCTCGATGGCGGCGGCGGGCCACCACTCTCCGGCGGCGGGTCCCCCGTTGCAGGGGCCGTCGCTCTCGCCGGGAGGTTTGATCCAGAGGTTCGTGTCGACGACGTCATCGCCGATGGTGCCGGATGCCTGCCCCACCAGCCGTCCGGGTGGGTTGCACCACTCGCCGTTCGATCCGGCGCCGTTCCGCGACGTGTCGATGAAGGCGTGCGCGGGCGCATCGAGGTTGCGGGCAACGGCATGGGCGTAGGAGACCTCGGCATCCGTCGCGTTGAAGTTCGAGACGTTGAGGCTGAACCCGCGGACCCCGCCCAGGCCGACCGCCGTGAGCAGGCGCGCCTGTTCGGCGGCGGGGTGCCAGTTCGAGTGTCCGCCGTCGAGGTAGATCCAGGTGTTCTCGCGCTGTAGCGCGGCGACGGCGGCGCGCAGCTGGGCGACCCGGTCGTCGAGATTGCCGCACTCGGTGGCGAGCGAGAGGCTGTCGGGCTCGAGGATCACGACCGCGCGCACCTCGGATGCCTGGACGAGCGCGCCGGCGATCTCGTCGATCCAGGTGGGATAGTCGGTGGGCGAGAGTCCGCCGGCGGAGTGGTTTCCACAGTCGCGTTCGGGCAGCCCGTAGACGACGAGGGCGAGGGTCGCGTCCTGGGTGCGCGCCTCTCCGGCGAGGGCCGTGACGCGCGCCGCGACGGCGCCGATCGGGTCGCGTTCGGGCGTCAGCCAGTACGCGGTGGGCTGGGCGGCGAGGAAGTCCGCGGCATCCTTCGCCTCGCCCGCGTCCGCGGTCGTGTCGGTGCCGGATGCCTGTGCCGCCGCCTGCGCCGCCGCCGATTCGGCGGCGACCACGAACCGGGTGCCCGGGCCGGGTGGTGTCGGTCCGAGCGCGCCGAACCACCCCGTCGCCGCGCCGACGCCCACCGTCGCCGCCACCGCGACGACGACCACCGCCGCGGTGGCGAAGAGCCAGGCGGCGCGTCGCCTTCGAGCGGGGCGGGTGGTGCGGCGGGTGCGCGTCACGCGAACGACTCTAGTTGCGGTGGTGTTGCGGTGGCGCCGATCGAGTTACGGCCAGAGGCGCACGGCCTCCATTCGCAGGGCGCGACCGGTGGTGCCGATCGTGATGTGCTCGCCGGGAGCGCTCGAGCGGCGTACTCCCTGCCAGCCGACGCTCTGCACGTGGGCTTCGGCCCAGATGGCGGCGCCCGGGCTCCACAGCTCGAGGGCCTCCATGCGGAGGGCGCGACCGGTGGTGCCGAGGGTGATCGATGTGCCGGTGCCGGAGGTGCAGGAGATGCTCATCCATCCGACGGTCTGGACATGGGCGCGTGCGCATATGACCAGATCCGTCCGCTGTGTGAGGGTGAGGGCTTCGAGGCGAAGACCGCGACCGGTGGTGCCGTACCCGTCCATCCATCCGATGCTCTGCACGTGTGCCTTCACCGCGAACGCGTCGGCAGGGTTGGCGGGAGTGGTCGGCGTGGGTGCGGGCTTCGGCGCCCCCGTCGGTGTTGCAACGGGTAGCGCGGTCGGCGTCACCGATGCCGACGCGGTGGATGCCGGCGAGACGCCGAAGGCGTTGGTCGAGGTCACGGTGAATGTGTACGCCGTACCCGGGGTCAGCCCGGCGACCTGGATCGATCGTGCGCTTCCCGAGGCTGTCGCTGTGATGCCGCCCGGGTTCGCCGTGACGGTGAAGCCGGTCAGCGTCTGCGTGCCGGTGTAGGTGAGCGTGCTCCAGCTGACGGTGGCGGATTCCTGCCCGGCGGCGGCCTTCACGCCTTGGGGTGCCGCGGCGGTGCCCGGCGTGCGGGTGTACGCGCCGAAGTTCTGTGTGTAATAGGGGCGACCGGCCGCGCTGCAGCCGATGCCGATGCCGATGTGCGTGTAGGCGGCGTTCAGGATGTTGGCGCGGTGACCGGAGCTGTTCATCCACGCGGTGGTCACGTTCGCGACCGTCTGTCCCGTCGCGACGTTCTCCGCGGCGCGCGACCAGCCGGGCGGGATCTCCGTCGAATAGTTCGGGTTGTGCGACATGGATGCCGCTTTCGCCTGCTTCTGCGACCACTTCGTTGCAACCGCGGACAGGGGAGGATTCTCGGTCAGGGGCGCTACGCCGGCCGCCGTGCGGGCGGCGTTGACGTCGGTGAGAATGCGCGCCTGCGCCTGAGCGAGGGTCAGCGACGTGCAGGAGGAGCCTGCGGGGGCGGCGGCTGCCGCGGACGAACTGATGCCGGACAGCAGCAGGACGCACGCGGTGATCGCCGTCCCGGCGACGCCGAAGCGCCGCCTGAAGCGGGTGGACATGTTGTGATCCTCCGGGGGGAAGGAATTGTGGGTGTGTCCTGATTACCAGGTTTCACACCCGCCACGCCAGACGCAGGCGCCATGTGATGCAGCCGTCTCCCGCCTCAGCCGGACGAGCCGACGTCCTCGCCGGTCAGCGACTCGAGCATCACGACCGCGTCTTCCCAGTAGCGGGCGTAATGGTCGGGGTTGCGATTGATCTGAGTCAGGTGGGCAACGGTGGTCGGCGCCCGTTGGTCGCGGTCGGGAACCCGGGCCGTCATCGCGCGATAGAAAAGGGTCGCCGCGGCGTAGGGGTCGAGCCGCTGGTCGCGGGTGCCCCAGGCATCCTGCTGCTGGAAGAGTCCGATGGATGTCGTGCGGGAGCCGTCGGGATTGGTGACGCCGCTCGTCTCCCAGTCGCCGTAGTCGATATTGCGCAGCGACGACTCGCCCATCGCGGTCATGACGGCGATGGCCTGGTCCCGCGGGGACAGCCCGAGGTCGCGGCCCGCGGCGATGATGAGGGCGGCGTTGGCGCGCTGCTGGTCGTCCCACTTCTCGATCGCGGGCGGGGCGGTGGTCGTTGCTATGTAGGCGTTGACGGCGATGAGTGTGACGGCGAGGATCGGCATGACCGCGATCGCGAGCGCGGCGGCGACGATGCGGCGTCGGCGCTGTCGCTGGCTCGGGCGGTGACGGGTGCGGGTGCGGGTGCCTGCGCGGGTGTGGGAGCGCGCGCGGGCGGAAGTGGATGCCGCGCGCGCCATGGAGGGAGTCTCGCATGGGCGCCTGGGAGTGGGCAGGGGATCGCTACCTCACGCGGGGAGTGTGTGTCGGCGTCGCGCACCGGGCCGTGGGGAGCGTTCTCTGTCGATCCATGTGGTGGGATGAACCACGCCGGCGCGTCGACTCCGGTGCCGCCGATGCGGACGCTCCACCCGTCGTCGTGAACGCGACGGGGCTCTACAGCGGGCGCTCCCACCGTCGCGTTCGGCGAGGGCGAGCTTCTGTGCTCGGTTGAACCCTCGCGACCTGCACAATCCTGATCGCCTCGCCCCGCTCGACCGGTGGCCGCCTGGATGAACACGGCGGGTGTGCGGAAGCCTTCTTCGCGAGCGAGTCTTTGCCGAGTTCGGCGTGCGATTGGCGGGCGATCTCGGCGGCAACAGGGGTGAACGCAGCCTCGACGTGGCGCTTCAGAGCGCCGAACGTGTGATGCACGGCGACGAGCTCGCCGGGCGTGAGCGGTTCGGGCGCATGCTCACCGCCGACATTCGCACGTGCCGCGAGGGCCTCGGCGATGCCGGCGAGTGAGTCGTTGTCCATTCTTCGTGAATAGAACAGAACTGCTACACTAGATGACTGTCCACGTCGATATGCGGGAACAAAAGAGGCAGTCCGGGTCACTTCGTCTGCGAGAGGTCATAGGCGAGAAGAAGCGATTTGACCATCTCATCGACGCCGGCCGCCGAAGAGATCTCCACCACGATCGGGTATCCGGTGGGCTTGTAGCGCACTCTCACCTTCCCCGATGATTCGCGGGCACTCTCGCTGAGCAAGTTGTAGTGGTCGTTCCATCTGCCGGCGGGGGCGGGTTGCGCGTCGGTGGAGATGCGTTGCGGGTCGCGCCGACCGTAGTTGGCGCGGACGTGTTTCGGGTGGTAGCTGAGGCTGGCGATCCGCGGGCGCGCTGCCGGGCCGAGGCTGGCAACGGCCACGGCGTCGTCTGCGGCATAAAGGACGATGTAGCGCAACGCAGGTTGAATCAGCCAGGCCAGCGGCTTGCCTTGCTCCGCGAGAGTCGCTTGCACCGTGGCCACGGTGCGTCGAACGATCTCCCCAACCGTCTTTCCGGCGGCGGTCTCGACCATGGCGTACATCTCATCGAGATCGCAGACGCGCAAAGCGTTCACCGATGACCCTCCTGCTGAACCATGGGCGTCGACGGCGGTCGCTTGCGTGAGGCGGACTGCCTCATTGAGCAATTCGAGGTCGGGTTCGTCCGTGCCTCCGAAGAAGTCTGAGAGCGACGCGAGCAGGCGAGTGACCACCGCCATCTCAGCCGCTTCGATCTCGTTCTGCTCGACGAGTCGTTCGAGTTCGCCGTGGACGGTCGTGTCAGCCTGGCTGAGGAGATTCTTGATCGGGTCGCCTTCGCCACGTCGCGTGGCCGGCGCATAGACGCTGGTCGCGATGAGTTCGTGCACCGCGGGGAATGCCGTTTGGATGCATATCATCGCAACCATCGCCCGTTGGAGCTCGAGCGAGAGCTCGGTGCGTGCCACCAAGCAGAGCAACTCGAAGGAGTTCGACATCCGCTTGATGGCACGCGGGTTAGTCCCAACGGCTGCCCGGACAAGCGAGACCAGGGAATCGGTCTTGTCGAGGTGGAGCTTGAAGTGGGCGGAGAGCATCTGGTGCACGTCATACGACGCGACCGGCATGGCGAAGGGGACTTGGATGATCTTGTCGAAGAACTGGCGCGCCTTGCGGGCCGGCATCTCACCGTATTTTTCGGTCGTACCGCGCACGACGACGTCGAGGTCGATCGCCAGGATGAACACGCAGTTCGGTACCTCGAAGAATAGCTTGAGGCTCTCGAGAATGTCGATCGCGCGACGCGGTTGCACGCGGTCGAGGTTGTCAATGACGATCACCACACGGTCGATTCTCTTGCTCTTGCAGAACTCATCGACGGTGGCGGCGAATTGCTCTCGCATCTTCTTCAGGTGCCCGACGACGTCGGAAGGACGATTTGCCTGGGCTTCGCGATAGGCGGACACTCCCGCTTTCGTCGCCCCCACGGCGGCGTCGGCCGCCGCTGACCATCCGGTGATCGTGCCAAGGAAGAGTGCTCCCTTGGCAACAGCATGTGCTCCGAACGCGACGAATGACTTGAGCAGTGCCTTGCCCTGCTCGGAGTCGCCGGCCAGAGGAACGATGATTTCTCGCGCGAGGGAGAAGATCAGCTCGTCACCGAGGTCGAACTGTGAGTAGAGCCAGGTGTCGAAGGTGATGACTTCGGTGCGCAGCGGCGGCGTTGATGTGCTCACAGACCCAGCGTCCTCGGCGGAACCACCCGCAGTCTCGTCGGGGTGTTCGAGGCGATGCTGGATGAAGTTCAGCGCGGTGGTCTTGCCGCTGCCCCAGTCTCCCTGCACCGCGATCGTCATCGGCGTGTGGCAGTCGCGGACGAAGGTGGCCAAGCCGTCGTAGTAGTGGCTTATGCCGAGTCGATCGAGGTCGCCGATCTCGGATTCGCTGCCCGGCCGTGCGGGGTCGAGGGCGATGTCGGTGTAGCCGATGAGGTTTCTGCCTGTGGTAACGGACGTCACAGGGGAACACTATCGATCAGGAGTTTGGAGCCGAGCAGCGCTACCTGCTTAGCGCGCGTCAGGAGATGATGAACCCCGGCGCCGGGCGTAGGGTGCGGTCAGCGACGCGGTGATGCGCACGGCGTCGACCCAGGCGGTCGCCTTAGCTGGGACAGGGCTGGTCGTCATGGCCGGCGTGCCCTAGGCGAAGAGGATGACGGGTGCCGCCCACGCGGATCCCTTCAGGACGATGCGGCAGCCGATGGGCGTGATGGCCGGCATGGAACTCCCCGAAGCGCGGCGCGCGTCTCGCGCGCGCGTGCGCGTGCGATGACGAGACTCCGGGCGGTCTCGTCGAGCCCGATCATGGGAGGCCGGCGAGCGGCGATGTGGCGCGGATGTCGGAACTCAGCCGATCTCGCATCGATCTTGTGCGGCGTCGACGCCCGCGCCGGCTATGACTGGTCACGGGCGCCCCATCCCGTAGTAGTCCCACCCGCCGTTGCGCCAGGCGGCCGCGTCGAGGCCGTTGCGCCCGTCGACGATGACGCGCCCGGGGGTGAGGGCCGAGGCGTGGTCTGGGCTGAGCTCGCGGCGGTATTCGTCCCACTCGGTGACGAGGACGACGGCATCCGCGTCACGGATAGCTTCGTCTCGAGATGCCTCGTAGGTGAGTTGCGGGTGGAGGCGCCGGGCGTTGTCGATGGCTTCGGGGTCGGTGACGACGACGTTCGCGCCGAGGCCGTGCAGGCGTACGGCGACATCGAGCGCGGGGGAGTCGCGGATGTCGTCGCTGTGCGGTTTGAACGCGGCTCCGAGGACGGCGATCTTCTTCTCGAACACCGATCCGCCGAGGCCTTCGATGACGAGTTGGACGGCGCGGTCGCGGCGGCGGAGGTTGATCTCGTCGACTTCGCGGAGGAACGCGACCGATTCGCCGCGACCGAGTTCCTCGGCGCGGGCCGAGAAAGCGCGGATGTCTTTGGGGAGGCACCCGCCGCCGAAGCCGATGCCGGCGCCGAGGAATCGGCGTCCGATGCGGACGTCGTGTCCGATCGCGTCGGCGAGTTGGGTGACGTCGGCGCCGGTGACTTCGGCGATCTCGGCCATCGCGTTGATGAAGCTGATCTTGGTGGCCAGGAACGCGTTCGCGGCGACCTTGACGAGCTCGGCGGTGGCGAGGTCGGTGACGAGGTACGGGGTGCCCTTCGCCACCGCCGGCGCGTACACCTCGCGGAGGATGTCGGCGGAGGTGTCATCGCCTGGCCCCACCCCGACGACGAGCCGGTCGGGGTCGACCGTGTCCTTCACGGCGAACCCTTCGCGCAGGAACTCCGGGTTCCACACGAGGGTCGCGCCGGTCGCCGCGACTCGGGGCGAAAGCTCGGCGGCGGTCCCCACGGGCACGGTGGACTTCCCCGCGACAACGTCGCCGGGAGACAAGTACGGCAGGAGCCCGCCGACCGCGGCGTTGACATAGGTGAGGTCGGCGGCGTACCCGTCCTTCTGCTGCGGCGTGCCGACACCGACGAAATGCACCTTCGCTCCGGATGCCTGGGACATGTCCGTCGTGAACGTCAGCCGACCAGACGCGAGACCTTCGGCGAGGATCTCGGGCAGGCCCGGCTCGTAGAAAGGGGCCTCGCCCCGCGAGAGCGCGTCGATCTTGCGCGCGTCGACGTCGATGCCGACGACCTCATGCCCGATCGAGGCCATCGCCGCCGCGTGCACAGCACCCAGATACCCGCAACCGATGACCGAGAGCTTCATGGCCGGCTTCCTCCTTCTGCCCAGACGACCGTGAGCGCGACGTCCGCGCACACCGATTCGGTGCTGACCCAAGCCGATCGGCGGTGGGCGGGAAGATCTGCGGAATCCACCGCACGCAGATCGAGCGAGAGGCCCCGTCCGCGCGACTTCACGTAGGCCTCCTTCACTGTCCACAGTCGCGTCAGCCACCGCCTGCGCTCCAACGGACGCATCGACGCCGCACGGGCGAGCTCTCCCGGTGTGCACATGCGGCGCTGCAGCGAGGGACTGTCGAAGACGGCATCCGTCCGTTCGATGTCGATCCCGACCTCGACACCCGACGCGACCGCGACCGCGACGTGCGCTCCGCAGTGCGTGATGGAGACGCTCCGCGACGAGTCCCGCAGCCGCGGTGGCCCGGTCTGGCCCTTGTGCTGGAACCCGTGCCACGCGTCGCCGAGCTCGTTGACGACGATGTCGCGGATCAGGGAGCGACTCTTCAGGTACTGCTCCCGCCGCGCGGCCGACATGTCGCGGCAGGCCGTAATGTCGTCACCGAGCAATTCGTCCGCGTCCTGGACCGACCACGCGCGCCGCCCGGAAAGCGAGCTCTGGCGCACGATGATGTGTCCGGGCACCGTGAGGCCCGTCACTTCGCCGCGAGGTCGGCGATGCCACCGGCGAGCTCACGAATCGTCGGATAGTCCCACACGATGGTCGGATCGACCTCGAGCCCGTACTCGTCTTCGATGTCGCCGCAGAGCGTCAACGCGTAGACGGAGTCAAGGCCGAGCTCGCTGAGCGGGGTGTCCACGGTGAAGGTGTCCGCCGCGACCTTCCCGTAGGCGACGACGCGCGAAGCCAGCCACCTCTCGATGTCCTCTGTGGCGATCGTGGTCATTTCGGGTCCTCCTGTGTCTCGGTTCGGTCGGTGTGAGGCCGGGGGGACGGCGCCGCGGCATCCTGAGCCAGCCGTACCGGATCGACGCCCATCGACGATGACGCGGCGACGCAACGCTCTCCGTGCGCGACCAGTCTGTCGATGATGGCATCGGGCAGCGGGTCGGGAGCGTTCTCCCGTCGGGAGAGTAGGCGCCGGAGGCATCCCTCCACGATCACAGGATCGGCGAGCGGCCCTCCTGTCGACCGGCACGCCGCCCACGTTCCTACGACGGCGCCGGCGGCGAGGCATTGGGTGATCGCGACGGCGATGTCGAAGACTTCGGGCGCCGCGTCGACGGTGAATGCGTCGGGAGGAAGCACCGACGTCAGAGCGCGCTGCGCGTCGAGATGTCGGGCGGCAGCCTCCACGAGAGGCACGAGAGCAGGTGCCTCGATGGAGAGAAGAGCGAGGATGTCGGGATCGGTCAGCGCCGCGCCGAGCGGGTCGGATGACCCGGCACCGAGACCCAGCGCGGCGAAATCGAGCGGTCCGAGTGCCTCGGTGTCGAACAGATCTCGACGCGTCTGCGCCGTCGACGACGACCGTCGCGACCACGCCGCGAGATGCGACACCATCGTCGACAGGCAGGCCATGCTCCCCGCATGTCCGATGGGCACGACCGCGATGTCGCGCAGGATCTTCTCGACGATGCCGAACGGATCCACGCGCGCGTAGAACGTCGAGCCGGCCAGGACCGAGAGGTTCTGCATCGCATCGTTGAGAAGCTGCGGCGTGAGGTACTTCGACGCGGCGGTGAGGAAGAAGCTCTCCCGCGGAGTGAGGTGGAGCCCACGCACCACCGCTCGGCTCAGCGCGTCGGCCGCGAGCGTGTCGGCCAGCGCATCGGCGAACAGCGATCGTGCATGCGGGATGTCGAGCACGCGGCCACCGTAGAGCGTACGCTCGCGTGCGTACCGGATCGATTCGTCCAGCGCCGCCTCGACGGACCCGACGGCGAGCGCCGGAATCACAGCGCGGGTGACTTGGAACGCCTTCAGCGTCGTTTCGAGCGCCGTCCCCTCGGCGCCGATCACGTGCGTGCTCGGGATGGGGAGCGCGTCGAACTGCGCCGCCCCGATCATGCACCCCCGCATCCCCGCCGTACGCACGCGGGCGGCTGTGTCCGCGTGCGGAAGCGATGCCGGCGTCTTGTTCCACATCAGGAGCGAGAACTGACGGGCCGCGGGCCCGTCGATGCGCGTGCGAGCCATGATGACCACCGACTGCGCGCGGTCGACGTTGTTGATCACGGATTTGGTGCCCGACACGGTCCAGCCGCCGGGAGCGGGGATGGCGCGGCACTCATTGTGCAGCAAGTCGTTACCGTGCGATATCTCATGGAACCCCACGGCGATGCGCTCGCCGCGCAACAGCCGCGCCGCCGTCGCCGCCTTCTGATCGTCGCTGCCCGCGACCCACACGGTGACGGCGGCCATCAAGGTGGTGAGACCGTATCCCAGCCCGACGGACGGATCGCGTCGGAAGACGGGTCGTAGGCGCGTGACGAGATCGTCCGTGGCGATCCAGCGTCCGCCCCATCGCGCGGGGGTGAACTCCGCGCCCGCGCCCCAGTCGGTGAGCACGGTCTCGGCGAACGCGTTGAGGCGTCGCGCGTCGTCGTCTTCGAGGATCGACGCGTAATCGAAGGGCCCCGGAACGTGTGGGTCTCCGAGGAGGAGCTCGAGGTCGGGTGTGGTCGCCCCGGGGGTCACGCCGACCACCCCCGCAGGAGGGAGACGACACCCGTCTCGTGCGCGGCGACGGCGGCGTCGAGAAGGGTATCGGTGGCGCCGCGCGAGAGCGGCTGCGCGCCGAGGCGCTGGGCGATCCGCTGGAGCACGCCGGAGAGCCATGCGCCGTCGGCGAAGTGATCCGCGACGACGTCGCGTCGGGCGAGATAGACCGCCATCGCGCACGCCCCGCCGAAGACGACAGCGAGTCGCTCGGCGACCCGGAACGCCCGCGGGTGAGGTTGCCCCTGGCGGGGGAGTGCCGCGGCATCCTCCACCATTGATCGGTAGGCGTCAGCGATCGTCTGCGCCGCCGCCGCCACCTCCGCTCCGCCCCGGCCCGTCACCGCCGCGACGAGCTCCGGCACCGCCCGGAGGAGTGAGGATCCGCGCCGGGTCACCAGCCGAAGCGACTGGGCCGGCAGTCCGCTCGTCCGCCAGGAGAGCGCGAGCGGAGCGAGGAGCGCCGCGAGGTCCGGGGGGTCCGCCGGCCGCAGCTGCCCCGGGAGCTCGTTGATGAGCACGTTGAGGTTGACGATCGAATTGCCGTCGAAGATGCCCACGACCCGGTTGTCGCGCGCCGCCTTCTGGAACGCGCCTGCTCCGGCGAACCCCACGAGCTGCGAGCGTGCCCCGAGGAAGGATGTCAGGTTCCGGAACATCGCGTCGACCGTGTCGGGGGCGAGAAACTTCACGAGGGCACTGACGATCGCCATCTCGTCGGGAGCGCTGTGGATGGTGCGGGCACCGACGAGCATCACGCACTCCGCGATGAGGGTGTCGGCAGCCGCCTCGGCGAGCGTGCGCCGCGCGGCGGGAAGGCCGATGAGGAGGCTGCCGTAGAGGCGGCGCGATCGGGCGAACGACAGCGCGATCGACAGCCCCTGGTCGGCAGCGCCGAGGGACAGCGCGGTCGTGAGCGGCCGCGTGAGCTGCAGGCTCTTCAGGACGAGCTCGAGCCCGTGGCCTTCCTGTCCCACGAGCCGTTCGGGTGCGGTCCTCGTCGCCGAGAAGCGGATGCCGCTGATGTCGGCTCCGCGAATGCCGTGTGTGGCGACCTTCGGCTCGTAGGAGAGCGTCCCGGGATCGACCTCGGCCTTGTCGAGGAAGACGAGAGACAGCGACCGCGGGCCGCCGGCATCGCTCGTGCGGGCCAGCACGGTCACGGCGCGACCCCGCGTCGCGTTGTTGATAGGCCACTTCGTGCCGTCGAGGAGGATCTCACGCGCCTCGACGCGGGCGGTCGTCGACGACTGCGACAGGTCGGACCCGCGTCCCTTCTCGGTCAGACCCCACGAGATGGGCTCTCCGCGCAGCGCGATGTCCGCAGTGGTCTCGGCGATCTCTCCGCCCGCCACCCACGAGCACACCGAGCCGAGGAAGGTCTTGCCGTGGGCGACGGCCGCGGTGACGTCCCGCCCGGCGAGGTGGCGGATCATGAGGACGGGGTCGAGGGTGTCGACGAGCCGGCCCCCGTGCTTCTCCGGGACGTACCATCGCTGCAGCCCCCATGCGTCGATCGCGGCGATCTCTTCGGTCGGGAAGGCGGATGCCTCGTCGAGGTCGATCGCGCGGACGGCATCCACCACACCACCGGCGAGGTCTCGCCGACCGAGGAACGCGTCGAAGGCGCGCGCCGCAGACAGTGGCGCGGTGTCGCGGCGCAGTGCGGGCGCGGCGTCGCGCGTCGCCGTGCCACTCATGCGTCGACCGTTCTCGGCACCTCGATGCCATCGGCATGCAGGACGGGCATGCGGTTCGCGGTCAGCAACGACCGCGTGAGCGAGCGCTGGACCTTGCCGCTCGTCGTTCGTGGGAGCGAGCCCTTCCGAATGAGCACGACGCCCGCGCCAGGCAGCCCGAACTCGTCGCGCACGCGGCGTCGGATCAGCGCGACGATCTCGGCAGCGTCGTCGGTGTCGCCGAGATCCGCTTCCACGACGATCGCCGCCTCTTGCGCGGTGTCGGGCAGTTCGAACGCCGCGGCGACGGCTCCTCGTGGGAACGCCGACGCGGCGAGTTGCTCGAGGTCCTGCGGGTAGATGTTGCGACCACGGATGATGATCAGATCCTTGAGTCGACCGGTGATCACAACCTCACCGTCGATCATCGTGCCGAGATCGCCCGTGCGGAAGAACGGGCGGTCGTCGCCCATCATCGTCGCTCCAAACTCTTCGAGCGTCGCGTCCGGGCGGTTCCAGTAGCCCTGCGCGACGCTGGCGCCGCGCACCCAGATCTCGCCGACCGCACCGATGCCGACCGGCACGCGCCGATCGGGATCGACCATCACGATCTCGGTGTCTCGTGCCGGCGCGCCGCAGAGGACGAGATCGACCGGCCTCTCCTCCTCGGTGGGAGGGCGCACCTCGCCGAGTTCGAGGCCGACGGCGGAGACGGTGACCGCAGTCGGCGGCGTGGCGGATCGGTGAGCGCTCACGAGGAGCGTGGTCTCGGCCATGCCGAAAGCGGGCACAAACGCTTCGCCTCTGAAACCTGCCGCGGAGAAGCGTTCGGTGAACTGGTCGAGCGTCGTGATCCGTACGGGCTCGGCGCCCGTGATCACCGTTTCGAGCGCGGAGAGATCGAGGTCGGTGATCTGTTCATCCGTCGCGAGCCGGGTACACAGAGCGAACGCGAAATCCGGGCCGACCGTATGCGTCGCGCGGTTGCGGCTCAACAGCGTCAACCACAGCAGAGGGCGCCGCAGGAACTGCGAGGGCGATGTCAGGATCAATTGCGCGCCGTGGTAGAGCGGCTGCAGGATCAGGCCGATGAGTCCCATGTCGTGGTAGTGCGGCAACCAGCCCACGCAGACGCTCGTGGCCGACATCTGCGAGACGTCGTGCATCGCGAGTTGGTTGGCGAGCAGGTTACCGTACGAGATCATCACGCCCTTGGGTGATCCCGTCGACCCTGACGTGTACTGGAGGATCGCGAGGTCGCTCTCGGCCCTCTCCGGCGGCTCCCACGCGTCGGGGTCACCGTCGGCGGGCCCGTCGACGATGATCAAGGGGATGCCCAGGGGGCCGCCGTCGTCCTCGACGCCGAGCGCGCGGAGCGCGCCGGCGTTGGCGAGGACCGCCGACGCCCCGCTGTCGTGGATGATCGCATCGAGACGAGTGAGCGCCGCCTCGGGACTGCGGGTCGCGGTGATCGGTGTGGGGGCCGCCGTGACACCGGCGTAGAGGCATGCGACGAGGGCGCGGATGAAAGGCAACCCGGGTTCGAAGGCGAGCACGGCGATGTCGCCGGGGCGAAGGCCCTCCGCGCGCCACGCCGCGGCTCGTGCGCGAGCGTCGGCGTCGAGGTCTGAGTACGAGAGTTGCTCGGCATCATCGGGCGACGTGTGGAACGTCACGCCCCGCCCCGCTGCCGATGCTGCAGCCCCGCGTAGCCGGGCGATGATCGCCGGCCCCTTGTCTGTGCTCACTGCCGTCCCCCTTCGCGGCACCGAATTCCCGGGCGGCGCAGCCACCCAAGCGGAAGTGCGTCCCCTTCGCCTTCCGTGGAATCAGGGTGGCGGATGCAGACGTCCAACCTGTTACGCGGGCGTAAACTCTGCCGCACTCGCGTGAGTTGGCCGGATCGGCGTAATAGCCTGCCCGAGAGGCAGCGGGGATACGGGTTGCCGGGGGTGTCGGGAATCGGGGGCTCGTGCACGTACTGGATGTCTTCATCGGTTTGCAGCGAGCGCGAGACTCTGTCTTTAGCAGGCTCGCCGCTTCGGCCTTCCACAGCTTCGGAGGGGGCTCGCGCATCCTGCTACCCACCCGCATCGCCGGCGCGGAGAAGATCGCGGTGGGCGAGAACGTGCTGATCGCCGCGGGCAGTTGGCTCATGGTTCCCTCTCGTGAATCGCCCGGACCGGTACTCGTGATCCACGATCGAGTGCGGATGCGCGGAACCTCGATCTCCGCCGTCCACAGCGTCGTGATCGAGGAAGCGGTGGGAATCGCGTCCGGGGTGTACATCTCCGATCACTCTCATTCCTTCTCGCGCACCGACGTCCCGATCCGCGATCAGGGGATGACGGCGCCGCGCGCGGTGCGCATCGGACGGGGCAGCTGGATCGGGCAGAACGCGGTCATTCTCCCGGGTGTGACGATCGGAGAGCAGTCGGTCATCGGGGCGAACTCGGTCGTCGCCGGTGACGTTCCCCCGCGCTCGGTCGCCGTGGGCGCTCCAGCCAGGGTCGTGCGAGAGCTGCCGGTCTCGTGAGCGCGGCGGACTCGCGTGCGGGCGATCGCACGGTCGCGCCCCCGACGCCGGGCGACGCCGACGACGTTGTCTTCACGTTCTCGTTCGAGACATACACCGATGCCGTACGTCGCGGGATGATGCGTCCTCCGGATCGCATCGCCGCCAGTCTCATAGCGAGCCCTCAGGTGCGGCGGTTGCTCATCGCCAACCCCTTTCGATGGGCGCCGCGCGTGATGGCCGGCCCGCTTCTCGATCGCGACGCCCGCTTTCCGTCGCTGACGGACCGCTGGCTCCTGTCGCCGATGCGACTGCGCCGTGTCGACCGTCCGGAGGTCGCGGCCGTCGAGTGCGACTACGCCGCGTACGACGGCGCCCTCGCCCGCGCGGTGGCGCGGCGTGGGCTGCGTGACCCGCTGGTGCTCACGACGAATCCTCTCGTGGCGGGGTACGCCGCGCTCGACTGGGCGCGAAGCGCGACCTATTTCGCGCGCGATGACTGGCTGAGCTCGCCTGGACGCGAAGAGTATTGGGATGCGTTCCGTGTGGCGTATGCGCGCATCGCAGTCTCGGGTCGTGCGGTCACCGCCGTGTCGCAGCAGATCATCGATCGCATCGCTCCGACGGGACCGCACGAGGTCGTGCCGAACGGTGTCGAGCCTGCAGAATGGTCAGGCGCACGGCCCGAGGCGCCGCGGTGGTTTGCGGACATCCCCGGTCCGCGCGCGGTCTACGTCGGCACGCTCGATTCGCGACTGGATGTTCCCGGAATCGTGGCCCTGGCGCGAGCGCGGCCGCAGTTGCAGATCGTCTTGCTCGGCCCCCTGCCGGATCGCTCGTATGTGGCGGATGCCGCGGCGCTCGCGAACGTGCACGTGCACCTGAGCGTCGGGCGCGCCGAGCTGGTCGCGACGCTCCGCAACGCGGAGCTCTGCCTGGTCGCGCATCGGCGGACGCCGCTGACGGAGGCTATGAGCCCCCTGAAGCTGTACGAGTACCTGGCGGCGGGGTGCCCGGTGCTATCGATCGATCTGCCTCCGGTGCGCGGGATCGACGATCGTGTCTATCTCGTCGACTCGGTGGCCGACTTCGTCGATGTCATCGACGAAGCACTCGAGCGCGGTCGAGCGACTGAGGACGAGCGGATGAGATTCGTCGATCAGAACTCCTGGGCCGCGCGGCACGAGACGATCTTCGCCATCGCTCGGCGCGCGGCGTAGTCGGCGTCTGCGGCGTCCGAGACACTGCCCTTCCCGCGCGTCCGAGTGGCTGTTCGGCCGCAGTGTTAACGGAGTGTCACGCGGCGCCGAAACTTGTGTAACGAACGTCTTGAAGGGGTGGAGCGAGCTCGCCGGAGCGGGCATGCTTGGACCCCAAGCACCACGCGATCTGTTAGTGATCGTGGAGCGAGCAGCTGGCTCTACGCGAGAGTGTCGGAGGCGTCCGGGGGGACGCTGAGAAGGCCTGGGGGGGCCGATGGCCGCGGAATCGACTATTGCAGCACCTGTTCGTTCGCTTGCCCTGCCGGCGGCGACGCTCACTCCGATCATCTCGGCGGGTGCCGAGATCGCGAGACAGCCGCGTCGCCTCGGCTGGCGGCGGCGCCTCGTCATCGGTCTCGTGGCGACGGACCTGGCCACCGTCGTGCTGGCCGTCGCGCTGGCCCAATTCTTGAGATTCGGCGAACCGGGAGGGTCGCGCACCGACCTCGCGTACCTTCTCCTCGGCGGCGGTGTTGTCCTTATCTGGATGGTCGCGCTGTCGGCGTTCCGCACCCGCGTGCATCGCAACATCGGCACTGGCATGGTCGAGTATCAACGGGTGCTGCAGGCGACGTTCGGTACTTTCGGTGTTCTTGCGATCGTCGCGTTCCTGCTGCAGGTCGACATCGCGCGCGGCTATCTCGCAGTGGCGCTGCCGGTGGGTCTCGTGATGCTCGTGGTCTCACGCGGCGTCTGGCGCACCTGCCTCCATTCGCTGCGTCGTCGTGGTCGGTGCATGACGGGGACGGTCATTGTGGGCTCGGAAGAGGACGTCCTTCGGGTCGTTCGCGACCTGCGGCGGAACTATCGGGTGGGGTACCGCGCGATCGCGGTGAGCATGCCCTCGCTTCCTCTGTCGAGCCCCGATCGCGGATCGGCCCCCGTCGATGGCTACGACCTCGCGTTCATCGAGCTCGCCAAGGTAGCGGAGGTCTCCAAGCGCAGTCGAGCGCGCGCGGTGATGGTGGCGGGCAGCCTGCCGGGTGGCAACGAGGCGATCCGGCGTCTGGGCTGGGAGTTCGAGAACTCCAATGTGGAGCTGATCCTGATGTCGCGTCTCACGGACGTCGCCGGCCCCCGCATTCATATGCGACCGATCAACGGGCTGCCAATGGTGCATGTCGATCTGCCGCGGTACTCGGGCACGGCGCACATCGCCAAGCGCGCGTTCGATGTTGCGCTCGGCACACTCGCCCTGGTGATCCTGTCGCCGCTCCTCATCGCGATCGCGGTCGCGATCCGCGCGAGTGACGGCGGGCCGGTGATCTTCCGTCAGGGGCGGGTCGGCGCGAACGGTTCGCGATTCGAGATGCTGAAGTTCCGGTCGATGGTGGTGGATGCCGAGGCGCGCCTGGCGGCGCTCCGCGACGCCGATCAGGGCAACGGCGTGCTGTTCAAGATGGCCGATGACCCGAGGATCACGCGTGCAGGGCGGTTCCTCCGCAAGTACTCGCTCGACGAGCTGCCGCAGTTGTGGAATGTCGTCCGCGGTGACATGAGCCTCGTCGGTCCGCGACCTCCGCTGCCGAGCGAGGTGGAGCAGTACGAGTCCCACGTCAGTCGGCGCTTGCTCACACGGCCCGGGGTCACGGGGCTCTGGCAGGTGAGCGGCCGCTCGAATCTGACGTGGGAGGAGAGCGTCAAGATCGACCTCTACTACGTCGAGAACTGGTCCCTCTCGGGCGACATCGTGATCCTCGCCAAGACAGTGCGGGCCGTCGTGAAGGGCGACGGAGCGTATTGAGGAACGCGCGCCGGGGGTGCGTACGTGCAGCACACGGATGGGGGCGGACATGACAGGTCTGATCGTGCAGGAGTGGATCGAACGGTCGGGTGGGGCTGAGCAGGTCCTCGACGCCCTGCGCATCGCGTTGCCCGACTCTCGGTTGTTCGCGCTGTGGTGCGACGACGATGAAAGGTTCGCCCCCGACACGGTGGCGGAGTCGTGGATGGCGAGGACGACGCTGCGTCGTCACAAAGCGCTCGCGTTGCCGCTCATGTCGTCGACCTGGAAGCGGGCGCGGGTGGATTTCGAGCCGGACTGGGTGCTCACGAGCACGTATGTCTTCGCCCACCACTGCCGATTCGGCGCCGTGGACGGCTCCACGCCCAAGTTCTCGTATGTGCACACGCCGGCCCGCTACCTGTGGGAGCCGTCGTTGGACGGTCGCGGAGCGGGGGCGCTGATGTCGGCCCCGCGTTCGGTGCTGCGCGCGGTCGACCGCGCAGCGGCGCGCGACGCGGGCGATCTCGCGGCGAACAGCGAGTTCGTCCGCCGGCGGATCATCCGCGCCTGGGAGCGGGACGCGCGGGTGATCTACCCTCCCGTGGATGCCGCGGGGATCGTCGAGGGCGGCGAGTGGCGCGACAGGCTCACGGAGCAGGAGCAGGACATTCTGGAGTCGTTGCCCGAGCGCGGCTTCCTCATGGCGGCCTCTCGTCTCGTGCCCTACAAGAGGCACGACGCGGTGATCGGAATGGGACGACGCATCGGTGTACCGGTCGTGCTGGCGGGCACCGGCCCCGAAGCGGCCAGGCTCCAGGCCCTCGCCGCGGAGTCGACGGTCCCGGTGCACATGCTCGGGTTCGTCTCGGATGCGATGATGCGAGCACTCTTCCAACGGGCGCTGGTGTTCGTGTTCCCTCCCGTGGAGGACTTCGGGATCATCCCGGTCGAGGCGATGGCGGCAGGATGCCCCGTGATCGTCAACCGGATCGGCGGCGCGGCCGAGTCGGTGCTCGACGGCGTGACGGGCTTCCACGTCGACATCGACGACCCTGTCGCTGTGGCGTCGGCGGTGGATCGTGCGGGGTCGCTCGATGCGGGCGACGCGCGTCGTCGGGCGCTCAGCTTCGATACGGCACGTTTCCTCGAGGACGTGAGTCGATGGATCCTCGGACCGGCTGAAGCGGGCCGGGCGGCCGCTGCTCAGGCCGGCGCGACGCTCACGTCGTCCGCCCGCGACGAGTCGCCGAAGATCGCGGCGCGGGCGGCGGGGTAGCCCGGTGCCCAGTCGCGGCGACCTCGCCAGACCGCGCCCCAGGGTCGGTGCCCCCGCAGCGTAGCCATCTCCAACGCCGCGCGTGCGGCGACACCGGTGTGCAGAAGTGCTCGCCCGACGGCGGCGCGGCGCGGCGACCAGGTCTTGTTGAGGTAGGTCACCTTGCCCGCCATGACCATCGCCCCCTTGGTCGTGCTCGTGGACGATCCGCCGACGGTGTGGACGATCGTCGCCGGCGGGTACACGATGCAGGTCATGCCATGGGCGCGCGCGCGCATGCTGAGTTCGGCATCCTCTCCGTAGAGGAAGAAGTCTTCGTCCATTCCGCCGATGGCCCGGAAATCGTTCAGGGCCATGAGAAGAAGGCATCCCGTGATGATCGGCACTTCGCGGATCGTGTCGCGTGGCCAGGTCCCGAGGGACTCCGGGTCGAAGAGGCGCGATTGCCGGAACAGTGTCGACAGCAGCAGGGCGAACGCGGTCAGCGACCACAGGCTCGGCGCGCCCCAGCACGATGACGGCTCGACGCCGCCGTCGGGCCGCACGGTGCGGCCTCCGAAGACCCCATACTGCGGGTTGGCGCGTGCGAAGCGCACGAGGGCGGGAAGGCTCCCCTCGAGCATGGTCGTGTCGGGATTGAGCAGCAGCACATAGTCGCCTCGCGCCCGCTCCACGCCGACGTTGACCGCTCGGGCGAACCCGAGATTCTCGCCCGCGTCGACGATGTCGATGACAGAGGGGTCGGGGAGTGTGCTGCGCAGATCCTCGAGACCTTCGACCGACCCGTCTTCGCTGCCGTTGTCGACGACGATGATCTGCGCTGACACGTCGCCCCGCTCGCGCAGGACCGACTTCACGGCGTCGACGGTCTGGTCGCGCGTGTTGTAGTTCACCATCACGATGCTGACATCGGTCGACATGGTCGGTGCGCGCTCCTTCAGAGAGTGACGGCGGCGAGGTCGGTGCTGCGCACGGCGCGGTGCCGGCGGGCGAGTTCGAGCGTCTCGCGCGAAAGTTCCTCGGGGTCGCAGACGATCGCGAGGCCGCGTTCGGCGAGGAAGTCGGCGAGGTCCCGCTGATGCGCATCGACGTGTTCGCCGTGCTCAACGGATCGAGGAGAGAGGATGGGGATCTTCCCGGCCTGCAGCGCAGCGAGTGCTGTTCCGGTGCCGGCGTGGCCGATGACGACGTCGGCGGCCACGAGCGCGTCGGCCAGGTCTGCGGACGGCACCGACTTCACGGTCTCGAACAGGAGGCCGGTCGGGTCGGTCGAGCCGATCTGCCACAGCACGTCGGCGTCTGAGGGAATGGCGGCCGCGGCGGCGTCGACCAGACGGCGGAACCCGAAGTCGCCGTTCCCGCCGACGGTCACGACGACGCGACAGATCTCACTGTCGGCGGCGGGTGCGTCTTCGGCGCGGAATCCGTCGAAGACCGACAGTGCATACGCCCAGCGGTCGTTCACGGCGTGCGGGTACTGCACGAACCGCCGCACCCACGGCACGCGCTCCATGATCTTGCCGGTCGTGGAGATGCCCGTCACGCGCGTCGCGCTCTCGATGTAGGTGAACGGGATGCGCCGGGGGGATGCCGGCAGCAGCGCGGACAGGGCGATCTGGGCACCGGTGCTGATGACGGCATGGATGTCGTGATCGCGGAGGATCCTAGAGGCGACGTGGGTGTCACGAAGCACGCCGGCATAGTCCCGCGGTGGTCGCGTGGGCACGTGGTAGACCCGTTCTCCGTCGAGAAGCGATCGGCTCTGCGCCGTGTCGTTGGTCAACCAGACGACGTCGTCGTCGACGATGCGCCCGGAGAGCATCTTCAATTGCGTGAGGTGGCCTCCGGAGATCGCCACGAGCAGAGTGGTCATGGTGCTGCCTCCTCGAGTGCGGTCCAGGCCATCTGAGCGATCGCCTTCTGACCGAGCGCGGACGGGTGGAAGTAGTCCACGGACGAGATCTCGTCGCGTTCGAACGGGTACGTGTAGAGCGCCCCGCCGTCGGTCGTGCACGAGAGCTCCGAAGTGCACACGTCGGCGATGACGCTGTTGAGCTCCTGATTGCGCATCGTCACGGCCGCGCGACGCTCCTCGGCGGCGGGGCTCATGTCGTTGGCATCGCCGAGGAGGTTGCGGCACGAGGGGCTCGAGTTCCACACGTCGCGCGCCTTCGGATCTTCGTGGCCGATCTCCCACAGCCGATGCAGGTCGGGGATGGAGAGCGCGAGGATCCGTGCATCGGGTGCGCCGTCGTGCACCCGGGCCACCAGCTCGCTGTACTCCGCACGGAATGTGTCGACCGGCGTCATCGAGTCGAGATCACCCTTGCACACGTCGTTGCCGCCGAGGAGCACGAGCACGAGGTCGGGCTGGGACCCGATGACTTCATCGACGCGGACGTCGAGCGCGTCTGCGACCGTCCCGCCGTCTTTGGCACGGTTGTTGACCTTCGGAGCGTCGCCGGTCACGGAGGCGACGCGCAGCGCGACGGAGGCGACCGACGGGTCGTCGCCCGACGCCCAAGACGCCGCGCCGCAGCGGCCCACCTCGCCGCAGGCGTTTACCCCGAGCGAGACGGAGTCGCCGAGCACGCCGATCACGTCGATGTCGTCGGCGCCGGCGCTCGGCATGCCCGACAGGTCGACGGAGGAGCGCGGCGCCGGTGCGGACGTGCACCCGCCGAGCGCTGCGGCGAGCACGATCGCGGTGGCGATCGTGACTCGCGGCGACGTGCGGAGGGTCATGCCGTTACCCGTGACGTCTCGTCGCGGTTCCACGCCTGGCGGTCCCCGCGTGCCATCGTGCGGGCGGCGATGATGTTCGGCGCCGTCCAGGTCACGCAGTAGACGAGGAAGGCCGGCCAAAGCCAGGGACGAGCGCCCACACGAAGCAGCAGTGACCCGCGACCCGCAGCGCGCGCGGGTGGTGCGGTGTGAAGCTCGGCGGCAAGCTCGCGGTTGCCGCGCGCGATGCGGACGGAACGGCGCAGGTGAGCGCGGATGCTTCTCGCGCTGCGGACGGTGAAGGCGTGGTCTTCGAGGGTCAGGCGTTCATCGGGAGAGAAGAGCTGCTGCACGAAGCGGTCATCGGCGATGACATCCGGCCAGTGCCCGAAGCGGGCGCGACCGTCCTGCGAGAGCGCGTAGACACCCGACCCGATGTGTCCCCGCAGCCGGTAGTCGGTGAGCTCCCACACCCGATAGTGCTGGCGCACAGCCCACGATGCCCGGCTCGTGTCGACGATCAGTCGCGGTGAGGCGACATCGACGCCGTCGCCGAGCAGCGCATCGCACAGCGCGAGCAGAGTGTCGACGTCGATCGACACATCGGCGTCGAGGTAGACGCGGGGAAACGCGACGGCGGTCGCGTCCCCGGCTTCGAGAGCGGCGATCTTCGATGCGGTCTCGATCTCCACGACCGTGACCCCGTTGTGCTGACGCGCCCGCGAAGCGGTGTCGTCACGGCATCCGTTCGCCACGACGACGACCTCGAGAAGTGCGCTGCGGACGTCGCCGGAGAGCACGTCGAGAAGGCGGTCGATGACGGCCCCCTCATCGTGTGCGGGGATGACGACCGATCCGCGGAGGGTCATGACGCTCCCGCTGTCGTCGGCGCCACGGTCGCCGTAGCTTCAACCGTGCGCGTGCTGGCCGTACGCCGGGGCGTCTCCGTGAGCACCCACCCGCCGACCGCGAGCAGCATCATGTGCATGAGGAACGACTGGAAGAAGCCGAACGCGTCGAAGAAGAACAGCGAGGCCGAATAGCCGGCGATCGCGACGGCGACCGCGACCGCGAGCATCGCGTGGCGCCGCTCGGCCGCGCGGCGGAGGGCGAAGAAGAGCAGCATGACGACCGGCGCCAGCATGAACACCGCGAACCCGGCGACTCCCAGTGCGCCGGCCTCCATCAGGACGCCGAGCACTTGGTTGTCGAGGATGAACGAGTTCGCATCGTCGCCGGTGACGATGCGACTGCCGAACCCCAGGCCGAAGAACGGATTCTGGGCGACTTCCGCCATGGCGGGTTCGAGGTCGGCGAGTCGGCCAGCGCCGCGCATGCCTGCCGAGGTGTACTGCGAGGCCACGAGCTCGTCGACGTTCAGGAACGACAAGAGCATCGAGTCGAGCTGCGCCGGCACGACCGCGCCTGCGAGGACGAGCAGGGGCACCGCCGCAACGAGAGAGGTGAGAGCGACGCGCGGGACGAAGATGAGCCCGAGCAGGAACATCACGCCGAGAACGACGACGGCGGTGCGTGAGATGGCTGCCACGATTCCGCCGAAGACGAGGATCGTGCCGACGGTGTAGACGATGCGCCGATTCATCGGGTTGCGCGGGTAGAGCGCGTATTTGGCGAGGTAGATCAGGATCGGGATGAACATGCACAGCAGCACCGCGAGGGCGATGGGATGCTGCGCCGAACCGTAGGCACGGTTGACGCCGGCCCGCGTCGCCTCGCCCCCGTCGCGCAGCATCATGAGCGGCAGGAACTCCGACAGACGCCAGAACACGTTCACCCGTGTCACGCGCTCGATGACGGCGAAGAACGCGACGATCATCGCGCACCACGACAGGAGCGTGAGGAAGGTGATCGTCGTGCGCTCGGAGGTGAGCAGTTGGCGCACCGTGAACCACACGCTCACGAGCGTGCCGAGCTGGACGAAGGCGGAAAGCGACGTGGTGGCGAGACCCGCCTCGACCAGTCGTGTCCCGTTCGCGATGAACGAAACGACCAGCGTCGCGACGAAGATGCCGAGGGGCCACCCGAAGGCCACCGGCCTCCAACGGCGCCGCGGGTTGACGAGGAAAGCGCCGGCCAGGCAGATGATCGCGATGAAGATCATGACGCGGTAGGGCTCGAGCGCGAAGCCGATGTTGATCGGCAACGCGTAGCGCCGCGCCGGGATGAACATGATGCTGACCGCGAGCAGGAAGAGGAGAGCGGGCCAGGTGAAGAGGATGCGGCGGCTGAGGAACACCGCCGAGAGCCCCAGGAGCAGTGCACCCGGAATGAGCGGAGGCAGGAAGATGACCGCGACGAGGACGAGGGCGGCGAGGAGGAGAGCGGCGGCGATGATCCAGCCGCGTCGTGGCGGCGCGGGTTGTCCGCCGTTCTTCGTCGTCGCGCGCTCGTCCCGACGCGGGACGGTGGCGTCGATGGTCATGTCCGTGGCCTGGTCGGCTCGACCGGGGCTTCAGTTCTCGTCGTGGGTACCGGCGGTGACGAGTTCTCCGCGCTCGCGCCGCGTCGACCGGGTGCGCTCGCCACCGGGCTCTTCGTCGGTCGCGGCGTCGTCCGTCGGTACGTCCTCGACGGCGTCGATCGACGTGCCGGTGGTGTCGGTTTCGCCTGCCGCACCGGCGGTGTCGTCGGCAGCCCGTCGCTTGCGGGCGCCCGAACGGATCCCCGCGACGACGAATGCCAGGACGACGAAGGCGAGGAAGACGCCGAAAAAGGTCACGACGACCGGGATGGCGGGGTTCGAGCCGTCGCCTTCGACCGCCTTGCCCTCGGCGAGCGGCTCGACCGAGGTTCGCTGGTTCTCCGCGATCTGCTGCGAGTCCTGTTGCTCGACGAGGTAGGACTGGAACGCGGTCGCGGCGGCGCGAGAGATCTCCTCCGCGCGTTCGGGCGTTGCGGCGATGCCGACGGCCTCGAGCACCGGGAGCTCGTAACGACCCGGGAACCGCTCGTCACCGGCGGGCTGCGTGGTCCGGCGGAGCGCGGTGATCGACTCGGTGTCCTCGTCGAGAGGCCCGACGGACGCCTCGACCTCGCTGCGGATCTCGTCGCCGGTGATCATGTAGGCGTAGAGCAGTGCCGACTGGGCGAGGTCGGCGTTCACCGGTGGTGTGCCGCCTTCGGGGACGGTCTCCGCCTGGGTCTCCGATTGATACATCGACTGGGTCGGACTGGTGACGAGCATCGTCGTCGCGGCCGAGTAGGTCTTCGCAGTGCGAGAGACCACCTGCCCGTCTTGGATCTGGAAGCCGGCGAAGAACGCAGCCGCCGCGGCGACGACGGCGCCGAAGAGGAGCAGCCACTTGTAGGCCCAGAGAGTCTGAAGGTACTTCGGTGTTTCCATGGTGCAGTTCCCCTTGCTGCTCGATCCGCGATGAATCACGCGGACTCTGCCCACACACCGTCGGGCGGATGAACGGCGCTCCATCCCCCGATGAAGAACCGTCTGAACATCGTCGCGTCGCAGTATTAACGGCGCATCCTTCGAATGTTGCGCTCGTGTAAAGAGTCGGCGACATTCGCGGCATCCGGTTGTGTCGTCTCACGCGCGACCCGCACAGTGGTGACCAGAGTCAACAGGGAGCAGCCCATGACCGTCATTCCTTCTGGGGAGGGGGGTGAGAGTCTGACTATCGCGTACAGCTTCCCGCACGTCTTGGGGGCACCCGGCATCGGGTGGACGGCGTGGAACCAGATCACGGAGCTCATCGCCGGCGGGCACCGCGTGCACGTCATCGCGGCGAGCACGGCGCGCCCCGTCCCGGGGGCGGCGTCGGTGACGACGACGCTCACCGTGCGCGGTCGCCGCATTCCTCATCGTGTCTTCGGTCGAGATCGTGCGCTCGCTCTGCACGACGCGCGTACCGCGCGGTGGCTCACGCGTCGCGCCGTGCGCGAGTCCGTCGATGTCGTCCACGCGTGGCCGCTCGCCGCCGAGCGGACGTTCGCGGCGGCGCACCGTGCCGGGCTGGCCGCCGTGCGCGAAGTGCCCAACACGCATACGGCCCACGCGTACGATGTTGTGGCTCGCGAGTACGCCGCGCTCGGGATGGAGATGCCCGAAAGCGACAGTCACACGGCGAACGGCCGTCGGCTGCGCCGGGAAGAGCGCGAGTGGGCGAGCGCGACCGGGCTACTCGTGCCGTCCGAAGCCGTCGCCGACACGTTCCGTGCGCGGGGGTTCGACGATGCCCGGCTGCTGCGCCACCGCTACGGGTCAAATGCCGCACCGCACCGGCGGGAAGATGCGGAGCGACCTTTCACCGTCGTCTTCCTGGGTCGCGTCCAGCCGCGCAAGGGACTTCATCACGCGCTGCGGGCCTGGCAGGCGTCATCGGCCAGTAGGCACGGGCGCCTGCTCGTCTACGGGCGCATGGATGGGCGCTACCGTGACGCACTGGGGTCGCTTCTCGATCTGCCGGGGGTCGAGGTGCGCGGAAGCACCGACGACTCGATGCAGGTTCTCGCCGAGGCCGACGCGTTGGTGCTGCCCTCAGTGGAAGAGGGTAGTGCGCTCGTGACCTACGAGGCACAGGTCGCCGGGTGCATCCCACTGGTGTCGACCGCCGCGGGCGCGGTCATCAGCGAGGGTCGTACCGGTTTGTCACACGAGGCGGGCGACGTCGCCACGCTCACCGCGCACCTCGACCTCCTCGCGGGCGACCCGGCTTTGCGTGCTCGAATGCGGGCGGCTGTGCTGGATGCCGCGAGCGAGCTCACCTGGGCGGCCGCCGCGCGCGAACTCGTCCACGCGTACCGGCTCGCGATCGCCCGTTCGGGTGCGGCGGCGGCTCGGTGTGAGGATGGGCCGTGATCCGCGGTGAGGACGTGACATTGATCGTCTGCACGCGCGAGAGGCCTGAGATGCTGCGCGATGCGCTCGCCTCGTTCTTGGAGCATTCTCCCGAAGGGCTGGAGATTCTGGTCGTCGATTCTGCATCGACGACGTCGAAGACGCTGGAGGTCGCCGACGAGGCGGGTGTCCGGGCGGTGCGCACCGACATCAAGGGCCTCTCGATCGCTCGCAACGTCGGGCTCGCGACGGCTCGCCGGCCGATCGTGGTCTACAGCGACGATGATTGTCGTGCGCTCCCGGGCTGGCTCGATGCGGCCCTGGCGCACTTCGACGACGAGCGGGTCGCCGCGGTGACGGGTGCCATGCTCCACGAGGCGTCGGACACCGCAGCGCGACAGGTGCGTTCGCCCAAGCGCTACACGAAAACCCTCGAGGGGCTCGACGCCGGTCACGGAGCGGTCATGGCGTTTCGTCGCGATGTGGTCGAGGGGCTCGGCGGCTTCGATCCGGTGATGGGGGCGGGACGATACCTGGCCGGGGCGGAGGACCTTGACATCTTCTGCCGCATTCTCGACGACGGAAGGGCGATCGTCTACGACGCCGAGTTCGCGATCGACCATGCCCACACGCGTGAAGACGACGCGTACACGGTCCTGCACCGCGGTTACGGCCTGGGGCTGGGAGCGTTGGCCGACAAGTGGCTGCGACTTCGGCCCACGGTGGGTCTGATGATGTCGGCCGTCATCGTGAAGCGGACCGTCGTACGGGCGGTGCGCAACCGGAGCAACGTGCGTCGTCGCGACGCCGACCTCGCTCTGCTGGGGGGTTTCTGGTCGGGACTCTTCGCCACTGCGGGAATGCGCCGCGCAGGGCGGGTCTTCGTCGACGCTCGGCCGCCGCAGCCCATCACGCTCGACTCGCCCCCGCCTTCCGCCGAGATCGTGGACGATCCCATCAGGGGAGGTCTCGCGGCGTCGGCGAAGGCGGAGCTGATCAGCTCGCTCGACGAGAAGTACCTCGTCAACGACGTGGTCTTCGCAGCGATGTGCGCTGCGGGGACGATGATCGTCGACGGGGCGTCGCTGCGCGGTGCGGACGGCGGGCTGGATCGAACAGCGATCCGTCGTCTGTTCGAGGGCGCGAGCTGGTTCGCGCCCGCGCTCCGTCAGCGGCTCGTGTCGACGCCGCTGGGGGTGACGACGCCGGCGTGGGTGCCGGTGTCACATCTCGACATGAGCCGTCATGTGCGTTTCGCGGACGGCATCGTCGCCGACGATCCCGAACTGGTCGATGCGCTGACGGGACGTTCCTCGCCTCCCCTCGACCGTTCGCGACCGCTCTGGGACGCGGAGTTCGTGGAGCTCGACTCGGGGCGTGTCGCGATCGTCTTCCGGTACCACCACGTCGTCGGCGATGCGTTGTTCGGCTTGCGGATCGGCGACGTGCTCGCCGGCCCCACTCCCCTGGGGGAGCCGCTGGTTCCCGGGCCCGAGGAGCTCCGCGTGCTGGGAGTGCCGCCGCGCGGAGGCATCCATGTGCTGTGGCTCGCCTTCGCGTCGTGGCGGGCGCTGCACCCCTCGCTCCCGGAGATGGGGGCGGCGTACTGGCGGAAGTCCTTCCGCATGCGGCTCCGGCGGTGGGCGGGACGCGCGATCCGGCCGGTGAAGAACGCCCGTATCCGTCGATCCGACGCGGTCGCGCGTGCGATGACGGGGCGCTCGTCGCAGTATGCGGTGGTCGACTTCGCCGCCGCGACAAAACGCGCGTTCCGCCTCGGTGGCACGGTGAACGATCTCACCGTCGCGGCGACACTGCACGGGGTGGCGGCGCAGCGCGTCGGGCCGACGACGGTGTCGCTGCTCGTGCCGATCTCGCGACGGCGAGCCGGCGACACGACGACCCGCAACGACATCAGCGTCGTCAAGGTCACGGTCCCCGCCGACGCTTCGCTGGAAGAAATGGTGCCGCTCGTGAGGGTGCAGGTGCAGGAGGCGGTGGATGCCGGGGGGTCGATCGTGGTGGGCGAGGCGGATTGGGTCGGATACGCGACGTACGTGACGTGGGGGCGCGATCAGCGCTTCGTCGGCACAGCCTCCGTCGAAACAGTGACGGGATGGCCCGCGGGTGACCCGAAGGATGAGGTCGCGGTGCTTGCGTGCTCGTATCGCCGAGACCTCGTGGTGAGCGTGACGGTGGGCGAGGGTCTGGATCGGCGCCTGCTGATGTCGTCGATCGTCGACGCGTTCGCGGGGCAGCCGATTCTGAGGGATGCCTGATGGGCGCTGTCGGTGTGCTCCGGAGCATCCTCGATCCGAGGACCGTGCTGCACGGCATCCGGCTGGCGCACTTCTCGTTCTATTCGTTTGTGGGACAGGTTCCGCGGCTGACACGGGGTGCGAACGTCTCGATGGCGCCGAACGTGTCGTTCCGCAATGCGGATCGCATCAGTATCGGCGCGGGCACGCATATCGGCGAGTTCAGCGTGATCTGGGCGGGCAACTCCACCGGTCGAGTGATCATCGGCGACCACTGCCTGTTCGCGCCGCATGTGACGCTGACGGCGTCGAACTACGGCATCGTCCGGTCGGCAACGCCGATCATGGATCAGCCGAAGGTCGAGCGCGACATCGTTATCGGTGACGGGGCATGGCTGGGGGCGAATGTTGTCGTGCTGGCGGGAGTGACCGTGGGCGAGGGGGCGGTGATCGCCGCGGGGGCGGTGGTCACGAAGGACGTACCGGCGTTCGCGATCGCGGGCGGTGTGCCTGCGCGGGTGATCGGGGAGAGACCCGAGCAGTAGTCATGCGGTGTGCGCGGGGGCGCGCAACGCGGAAGTGTCCGTCGGGGGTCGACGGCGAAGTACACCATCTCTGAGGGGACGTTTATGGGTGTGAAGGTTCGGCGACGTCAGATCGCCGGTATGGTCGCGTGCACTGCGGTGGTCGCGATGTTTTTGGGGGCAGGTGCCGCGTCGGCGGCCACGCAACCGCAGCAGCTGATCGCTCCGGTGCGCACGGTGGAGGCTGACCTTCCTCCCTCGTCGGTGCTGCAAGCGGGGGCATGGGGCGGGCCCGCCGTCGCGATCATCGACTCGGGCGTGAGCCTGCACGATGATCTCAACGTCGCCGGTCAGGTCAACTGCACCGCGTCGGGCGACGGGCAGGATCCGAACGGCCACGGCACGGCGGTCGCCGGGCAGATGGCCGCGATCAACGACGACAACGGGATCGTGGGCATCGCGCCCGGGGCGCCGATCTACTCGATCCGCGTGTTCGACGCCAAGCTCAACGGCAGCGTCTCGAACATCTCGTGCGCGTTGCAGTGGGTGCTCGACAATCACGCCCGGTACGACATCAAGGTCGTGAACATGAGCATGCAGTACGAGCAGGCCGATGACGGCAACTGCGGCATCTCCAACAACGACGTGGTGCACCAAAAGATCTGCGCGATCGTCGCGCGGGGCGTGACGGTCGTCGCGGCCGCGGGCAACTCGCGCACCGACATGGCCGGCTTCGCGCCGGGAACATACGACGAGGTGCTGTCGGCGACGAACTTCGCCGACTTCGACGGTGCTCCCGGCGGGCGCGGGTCGCCGACATGCTCGGAGTCGGGGATGCCTGCGGACGACAGCTACAACCCGCGCAGTAACTACGCGGTCTCCGCGGCCGACATCGCCCACACGGTGGCGGCGCCAGGCACCTGTCCGGTCACGACGAAGAAGGGCAATCGCTATGGTCTGGTGGCTTCGGGCACGAGCCTGTCGGCGGCGGTGACGAGCGGAGTCGTGTTGCAGTGCTACCGGGTGGGAACGTGCGCGGGCAAGACGCCGGCGGAGGTGATCGCGATCATCCGCGATCAGGCCGAGTCGGCGGCGCAGTTGCGTGGCAAGACGTTTGCTGGTGACCCGACGCGGCCCGTCGCAGGACGGTTCTATGGCTACGGGGTGTCGACGGTACCCACGACTCCAACTCCCACGCCCACGCCGACTCTCACGCCCACGCCGACTCCGACTCCGACTCTCACGCCGACGCCGTTACCCACCCCGGACACCGTGCCGCCGTCGGTCTCCTTCGTGAACCTCGTCGACGGTCAGAAGGTCTCGGGAAGCATGGTCGTGCGGGTGGTCGCGACCGACGACGTCGGAGTGAAGGGTGTGACGCTGTGGTCGGGAACGGCGAAGCTCGCGACGATGAAGCTCTCGGGCTCCGAGTGGACGGCGACGCTCAACTCGCGCTCGTTCGCCAACGGCGTCTATCCGATCGAGGCTCGGGCGACGGACGCGGCCGGTAACACCGGTCGCAGCACGATCGTGAACGTGACGGTCGCCAACTGAGTCAGTCGACGTCGCTGCCGACGCGGGGCCCGGGGACGATCTCCGGGCCCTTCGTCGGTGGTTTGCGCATCTGACGCACGAAGCCGAAGATCGTCTGGAAGTCGCGGCGGTAGGCGGGGATGAGCAGCAGCGGCAGGATCGTGGCCGCGCCGGCGGCGCCGCCGATGAGCAACTCGAGGATGTCGGGCAGTCCGCTCCAGAACCGGGTCGCGGCAAAGGCGGCCCCGAACGCGAGGAGCGCGAAGACGAACGGTCGCAACACCGGGTAGATGATGTCGCTCGGGCGCACGAACGTGCCCCGGATGGCGAACGCGAAACCGGGGATCAGCAGTAGTGCCGAGAGCACGCCGTAGACGAGCGCAAGGCCGTAGATGCCGTTCCACTGGACGCCGATGAAGAAGCCGACCACGACGAGCGGGCGGGCGACGAGGTCGTAGACGAGCTGCTGGTGCGACCGGCCCATGGTGATGAACAGCCAGCCACGGACCTTCCCGATTCCCTGGGCGATACCCGCGATCGACAGGATGCTGAAGATCACGGCGGCCTGGTCCCACCCCTTGCCGAGGAGGAGGGCGAACAGCGGCTGAGCGACGGTCGCGAGGATCGCGTAGGTGGGGAGAGTCAGGTATCCGATGACTAGGAGTGCGCCGCGGATGTATCGGCGGTACCGATCTGCGTCGTCTTGCAGTTTACTCAGCACCGGCAGGGCGACACGGCCGATGGGTCCGTTGAGTTGCTGAAGCGGCATGAGGAACATCGCATAGGCGCGGGAGTACTGACCCAGGGTGGCGGCGCCGAGCTGCTGGCCGACGATGACGGTGTCCGCGTTGCGCTCGATGTAATTGAGGAGTTCGGCGCCGAAGATGCTCCCGCCCCGCCCGACGAGGGGCAGGACCTCGCGGTCGATGCGGGGCCACCCCGGCCGGGGGTGTACAGCGGCCCAGAGCATGACGAATCGGACGACGAGGCCGGTGCCGACCATCGCGATGAGCGCCCAGTATCCCCAACCGAGCAGGCCCGCGACGATCGCGACGACGACGCTGACCACCATCGATACGACATCGACGCGGGCGAGGAGACCGAAGCGGAGCTCTCGTGTCGCGCGGGCCTGGAGGGGCATGGTGAGACCGTTGACGATGAGGCTCGGCGCGATGACGAGGGTGATCAGCACGAGGCGGGGTTCGTCGTACATCGCCGCGATGAGCGGGGCGCAGGCGGCGAGGATGCCGCCGAGGGCGATGCCGAGCGCCAAGGCCAGCCAGAACAGACTCCGCCAGGCGCGTTCGCTGATCTCACGCGCTTGGATGATCGCCCCGGTGAGGCCGAAGTCGCGGACGAGATCGAGGATGCCGGAGATCGCGGTGACCATCGCCACGAGGCCGAAGTCATCGGGGGTGAGCAGGCGCCCGAGCAGCATGATCGCCGCCATCTGAATGATGGTCTTCGACCACATGCCGCCCATAGTGACGGCGATGCCCCGCGAGGCGCGGTGCGCGAGGCTGGGAGGTGAAGTCTGGTGTTCCGTGGTCACGTCATTTCCAGATCGCGGCGAGGTACGCATCCGTGGGTGTGGGCGTGAGCCGGTCGAACTCCGCCGCCGCCCAACGCGACATTGCGGGATCATAGATCCACCCGTCGCCGGTGGTCGTGTTCCGTTCGAGCGCCCCAGAGCTCGACACGCGGGTGTTCGTGACTTGTCCCCATTCTGAGCGGTAGAGCGAGCCGAACAGGTACGAGTCGGTCGCGAAGAGCTGGCCCGGCTCACCGACGCCGTTGATCGCCTGGTCCATCGTCGGTGTCTGAGCGCCGTCGGGAACGGGGTAGCGGGCACGGATCGCGGTGGCCTGCGAGGTGATGATGCTGTGGTCGATGGTGAGGAAGGGCGTGCCGGTGTTCGGGTCGTCGTCGCGTGCGCCGCCGATCTGGAGGGCGCAGTTGAGGGATCCGAAGAACGTGGTGTCGCGGATGGTGAGCCCGCGGTACCAGCCGGTGCCGTACATCTGGAGGGTGTCGACGTGGTCGGTCGCGCCGTCGGGCCGGAAGACGGGGGCGGAGTAGCACCCCTCCCAGATGCAGTCGATGATGGTGCTTCCTCGGCCTGCCGCATAGCCGAGGGGATCAGAGATGTCGGCTTTGGCGTCGGACATGACGATCTCATAGGCACCGCACTCGCGCACCTCGGATTCGTAGGACGCGGCCATGCGCAGGCCCTTGGCCATCTTGGATTGTGCCCAGGCTGTGCGCGAGCAGTTGGTGAGGAGGATGTCGTCGCCGTCGATGCGCGCGAAGGTGACGCCTGTGACGTCGCGCAGGCGTGCCGGTCCGTCGATGGTCACCGTTCCCCAGCCGTCGCGAGGGGAGACGAGGATGTTGCGTGTCGCGTTCGTCGGCCCGACCTTTTCCAGGACGGCGGGCGAGCCCGACGACGAGCCGCGGCCAGAGAGCGTTCCGGGCTTGATCCGGATGTGCACGCCGGAATCGGCTTGCGCCGCGTTGACGGCGGCGATTGCGCGCTGAATCTGGGTCCAATCGCAGGCGACGTCAACGGTACGCACCGAGCGATCGCCGATCCAGCGCGTGTGTGCGGGCCAGTGCGTGCCGTTGGGCCCGTAGGACGCGACGCGCGCCCTCGTCGTCGATGCCGCGGTGCCCGTCGAGACTGGGGCTGGGGTTCGTGGCTCGGTGGTCGGCGGCGGGGCGCCCCTGGTTGGGGTGGGGGAACAGAACGTGAGGATGCTGGCGGGTGCGACCACGGCGGCGAGGGAAAGGAAATTGCGACGAGTGGTGACCGCGGAGGTGATGCGTTTGTCGGTCATGGCTGCTCCCTTCGGGGCCTGCCCTTTCAGGATGCCGCGCACGAGTGGCTCTCATGCCCTTTTCCGGCTGAATGCAACACACTGTTCACAGGGTGGCAATAACCGGCCGCAGGGCGGCGTCAGCCGGAAATCGCGGCGTGGCGCGTCGCAAACCTCTTCGGAGATCGCGGCGATGTCGCGTCGCTCCTCGTTTCTTGACGCGGCCGGTGTCTGATTCGGGATAGTGTGAAGATATCGCGCTACCCGAGCGTGATGTCCGAGCGTCGTCCCCGATCACCCCCCTGGTCACCCGGCGCTCGATGACCCCCGGTCGTGTCCCCACACGCCGGCTCGGTGCCCGCCGACCCCCCGCGTGCGGGCACCTGCCGAGGGGCCGAACCCGATTCGGCCCCTCGGTCTTCTTCCTCCGCCGCGACGCTGCGGACGGTGGCGCGGATGCCGGACGGTTTGGCCGAGGCATCCGACTGCGGTAGGCTTGCTCTTTGGTGTGCGGCTCTGCTGATCCGGCACCACGAACGTGAGCCCTCCACTGGCGTGTTCGCGTGATATCGATACACCGCCGACGGCGGCACTCGATCACCGATACCGCGAACCACCCCGGAGTGGGATTCACGAACCTCTCCGTTCGATTCAAGAAAGCAGCACTACTGTGACGCGCACCTACACCCCCAAGGCCGGTGAAGTGACCCGTGAGTGGGTCGTCATCGACGCGACCGACGTCGTCCTCGGACGCCTCGCCTCGCACGCCGCCCGCATCCTCCGCGGCAAGAACAAGCCCACCTTCGCGAACCACATCGACACCGGTGACTTCGTGATCGTCATCAACGCCGAGAAGGTGGCCCTCACGGGCCAGAAGCTCCAGAAGAAGATGGCCTACCGCCACTCGGGCTACCCGGGCGGCCTCACGGCGACCTCCTACGCCGAGCTCCTCGAGAAGAACCCGGTCCGCGCCGTCGAGAAGGCGATCCGCGGCATGCTCCCCAAGAACAGCCTGGGTCGCCAGCAGCTGTCGAAGCTGAAGGTCTACGTCGGTGCCGAGCACCCGCACGCTGCCCAGCAGCCCACCCCCTACACCTTCGACCAGGTCGCCCAGTAAGCGCCGCCGACCACAAGGAAACGAACATGGCTGACCCCATCGACCAGGCTCCCGAGTCCTACACCACCGAGAGCGCGCCCGTCGAAGCCGCCGCGACGCCCCGCGCCGTGCTGTCCGTCCCCGGCTCCGCCGTCGGTCGCCGTAAGCAGGCCATCGCCCGCGTGCGTCTCGTCCCCGGCACCGGCACCATCACCGTCAACGGTCGTGAGTTCGAGGACTACTTCCCGAACAAGCTGCACCAGCAGCTCATCACCGACCCCTTCACCCTCCTCGAGCTCACCGGCGCGTACGACGTGATCGTCCGCATCTCCGGCGGTGGCCCCTCGGGCCAGGCCGGCGCGCTGCGCCTCGGCATCGCCCGTGCGCTCAACGAGATCGACGCCGAGAACAACCGCCCGGCGCTCAAGAAGGCCGGCTTCCTCTCGCGTGACGCGCGCGTCATCGAGCGCAAGAAGGCCGGTCTCAAGAAGGCCCGCAAGGCTCCGCAGTACTCGAAGCGCTAAAGCTTCATGGCGCTGTTCGGAACGGACGGTGTGCGGGGCCTCGCAAACGGCCCCCTCACCGCCGATCTGGCGCTCTCCCTGGCCCAGGCGACTGCCGTCGTCCTGGGCCAGGGGCGTATCGCCGAAGCACGCAAAGCCGCCGGCAAGCGGCTCACCGCCGTCGTTGCGCGCGATCCGCGTGTCTCGGGCGAGTTCCTCACCGCCGCCGTCGCGGCAGGTCTGGCATCCTCCGGCGTCGACGTGATGGATGCCGGTGTCATTCCCACGCCCGCTGCGGCGTTCCTGATCTCCGACATCGACGCCGACTTCGGCGTCATGATCTCGGCATCCCACAACCCCGCCCCCGACAACGGCATCAAGATCTTCGCGCGCGGCGGGGTGAAGCTGCCCGACGTCGTCGAGGAGCGCATCGAAGCGGCCCTCGCCTGGCCGAAGCTGCAGCCGACCGGCGCCGAGGTGGGACGCATCCGCCGGTTCTCGGATGCCGAAGACCGCTACGCGATCCACCTGCTCGCCTCCCTCCCGCATCGCCTCGACGGCCTGCACGTCGTGCTCGACTGTGCCCACGGTGCCGCGTCGGGCGTCTCCCCGCAGACGTTCAGCGATGCGGGCGCCAAGGTCACGGTCATCGGGGCCGATCCCGACGGCATCAACATCAACGACGGCGTGGGCTCGACCCACCTCGACAAGCTCGCCGCGGAGGTCGTGCGCACCGGTGCCGACGTCGGCATCGCGCACGACGGCGACGCCGATCGCTGCCTCGCGGTCGACGCGAACGGCGCCGTCGTTGACGGTGACCAGATCATGGCGATCCTCGCGGTCGCGATGAAGGAGCGCGGAGCGCTCCGCAGCGACACGCTGGTCGCGACCGTGATGAGCAACCTGGGGCTGCACCGCGCGATGGCCGCGCAGGGCATCGCGATCGAGACGACGTCGGTCGGCGACCGCTACGTGCTGGAGCGCATGAACGAGGGCCGGTTCTCGCTCGGCGGCGAGCAGAGCGGCCACGTGATCATGAGCGAGTTCGCGACCACGGGTGACGGTGTGCTCACGGGCCTGCACCTGGTCGCCGAGATGGCCCGCACCGGCAAGACGCTCGCCGAACTGGCATCCGTCATGACCGTCTTCCCGCAGGTGCTCGTCAACGTCCGCGGTGTGGAACGCTCGCGCGCCGGCGACCCCGACGTGGTCGCGGCCGTGGAGGTGGCCTCCGCCGCGCTGGGCGACACCGGGCGCGTGCTGCTGCGCCCCTCGGGCACCGAGCAGATGGTGCGCGTCATGGTCGAGGCCGAATCGTCCGAGACCGCCGAGCGCATCGCCGGCGAACTCGCCGACGTCGTGCGCGGCTGACCGCGGGAGGGGCTGCGCGGCGGGGGGCGGTTGCGCGACCTGCGGCGCGGCTTCCGCTCGCGAATCACCGCCGCTTTCGCGAATCACCGGTGGTTGCGCGCTAATCCGGCGGTGACTCGCGCATCGAGCGGTGATTCGCGAGCCTGAGGGCGGGCGGCGGCGGCGCGAGCGGGTCAGGCGGGTTCGGACCAGCTCAGCGACTCGATGTAGCGCAGCAGCACGCCTTCGCGCAGCGCCCAGGGGCTCACCTCGAGCTCGTCGATGTCGAGCGCCGTCATCGCGGTGTGCAAGACGACGGCGGCCGCGACGATCTGGAAGGTTCGGTCCGCCGTGATGCCCGGCAGTTCCTGACGGGCGGATGCCGGAAGGCGCGCGAGCCGGGGAATCCACGAGCCGAGCGCGGCGCGGGGGAGGAGCATCCGCTCGCTTCCCGACCACCCGGGCACGGGGTACCCCGCGAGTTTCGCGAGCGACCGGATCGCCTTCGACGATCCGACGACATGGTTCGGTCGCGGTTGATCGGCCATGAGGGCGACGACGGGAGCCAGGGTCGCGCGCGCATGCTCGCGGAGCACCTCTACGGCATCCTCGCCCGGCGGATCGTCCGGCAGGAACTCGATCGTGGTGCGTCCCGCCCCGAGCGGCACGGATGCCGCGACGTCGGGCAGCTCGTCGGAACCCGCCGCGATCTCGAGCGACCCGCCGCCGATGTCGAAGAGGAGGATCTGCCCCGCCGACCAGCCGAACCAGCGCCGGACCGCGAGGAACGTGAATCGCGCCTCCGTCTCGCCGCCGAGCACCTGGAGGTCCTGGCCGAGGGCTTCCTCGATGCGGGCGATGACCTCGGGCCCGTTCGTCGCCTCGCGGACGGCGCTCGTCGCCGTCGCGAGGAGCTCGACGACGTTCTCGGACTGGGCGACCTCGCGCGCTTCGCGCACGGCATCCACGAGCGCGCGGATGCCGGCCTCGCTGATCGCCCCATCGGGCTCGAGGTAGCGCATGAGGCGCAGCACGGTGCGCTGGCTCGTCGTCGCGAGCGGGCGACCGCCCGGGTGGACATCGGCGACGAGCAGGTGCACGGTGTTGGAACCGATGTCGAGGACCCCGAGGCGCATGGAGCCAGGCTATCTAGCGGCCTCGGCATCCATGCGCGCGCTTCTCCCTGCTGCTCCCTCCTCTCATCCGTCCGGCTCGCGAATCACCGCCGCTTTCGCGAATCACCACCGGATGCACGCGAATCCACCGGTGACTCGCGATTCTGACGGTGATTCGCGGGCCAGAGGCGGGCCAGGGGCGAGTCAGGGGTGCGGGGGAGAGGGCGGGGCGGGAGACGGATAGACTCGGCGCGATGTCCACCGATGAACAGGCCGAGCCGGCAACCGACATCGCCTCGCTGTACCGCGAGGTCGATCGCGCGGAGTGGGCCGCCCTCGCCCCGGGTGTGCCGAACCCGCTCACCGAGACCGAGGTCGTGCAGCTGCGCGGCATCGGAGACCGCCTCGACCTCACCGAGGTGCGCGAGGTCTACGTGCCGCTCAGCCGGCTGCTGTCGGCGTACGCCGAGAACACGAAGCGGCTCGGCGCCGAGGTCTCGGCGTTCCTGCGCGAACCCGACACGACCACGCCGTTCGTCGTCGGCGTCGCGGGATCGGTCGCCGTCGGCAAGTCGACGGTCGCGCGCCTGCTACGCGAGCTCATGAGCCGCTGGCCGGGCACGCCCCGCGTCGAACTCGTCACGACCGACGGCTTCCTCTACCCGAACGCCGAACTCGAGCGCCGCGGCCTCATGGGGCGCAAGGGCTTCCCCGAGTCGTACGACCGTCGCGCGCTCGTCCGCTTCCTCACCGACGTCAAGTCCGGTGCCGACGAGGTGCGCGCCCCGTTCTACTCGCACGTGCGCTACGACATCGTCCCCGACGCGCACGTCACCGTCCGCCGCCCCGACGTCGTCATCGTCGAGGGCCTCAACGTGCTCTCCCCGCCCCCCACACCCAACGACCTCGCGGTGAGCGACTTCTTCGACTTCTCGATATACGTGGATGCCGATGAGAACGACATCCAGCAGTGGTTCGTCTCGCGCTTCCTCGCCCTCCGCGAAGGCGCGTTCACCAACCCGAGCTCGTTCTTCAACGTGTTCGCGTCGCTCTCCGACGACGAGGCGATCGCAATGGCGACGGGAATCTGGAACGAGATCAACCTCCCGAACCTCCGCGAGAACGTCGAGCCGACCAAGCATCGCGCCACCCTCGTGCTGAAGAAGGCCGCCGACCACGCGGTGGAGACGGTGCTCCTGCGGAAGCTCTGACCGGTGCGCGCGCGGTTTGTCAGGATGCCGCGCAAATCCGCGACATTACCCTTGAGCACATGTGTGGAATCGTCGGATACGTGGGCCCGCGTGACAGCCAGGCCATCCTCCTCTCGGGGCTCGCCCGGCTCGAGTACCGGGGCTACGACTCCGCCGGCATCGCGGTGATCGACGCCGAGGGCGACCTCGACATGCGCAAGCGCGCCGGCAAGCTCCAGGTGCTGCGCGACGATCTGTCGGCCCACCCGATGCCCGACGGCACCACGGGCATCGGCCACACCCGCTGGGCGACGCACGGCGGACCGACGGATGCCAACGCGCACCCGCACCTCGCCGACGAAGACAAGCTCGCCGTCATCCACAACGGCATCATCGAGAACTTCGCCGAGCTCAAGGCCGAGCTCCTCTCCCTCGGCTACACCTTCCGCTCCGAGACCGACACCGAGGTCGCCGCCGTCCTCCTGGGGCACGAGTACCAGGCATCCCGCGATCTCGTCGCGGCCTTCCGCTCGGTCGTGTCGCGCCTCGAGGGGGCCTTCACGCTCCTCGCGATGCACCAGGACGAGCCGGGTCTCGTCGTGGGCGCGCGCCGCAACTCGCCCCTCGTGATCGGGCTCGGCGAGGGCGAGAACTTCCTCGGATCCGACGTCGCGGCCTTCGTCGAGCACACCCGCAGCGCCCTCGCGATCGGGCAGGACGAGATCGTCGCGATCACCCCCGCCGGTGTCACGGTCACCGACTTCGCCGGCGCCCCGGTCGAGGTCGAGCCTTTCGAGGTCGTGTGGGACGCGTCGGCGGCCGAGAAGGGCGGCTGGTCGTCGTTCATGGCGAAGGAGGTCTCCGAAGAGCCCGAGGCCGTCGCCAACACGATCCGCGGCCGGGTGCAGGACGGCCAGGTCGTGATCCCGGAGCTCGACGGATTCGACGACCTGCTCACCGGCATCCGCCGCATCATCGTCATCGCCTGCGGAACCGCCGCCTACGCCGGGCAGACCGGCGCGTACGCGATCGAGCAGTGGACCCGCGTGCCGGTGTCGGTCGAGCTCGCGCACGAGTTCCGCTACCGCGACCCCGTGCTCGATGACGGCACGCTCGTCGTGTCGATCTCGCAGTCCGGCGAGACGATGGACACGCTCATGGCGGTCAAGTACGCGCGCGAGCGGGGCGCGAAGACGCTGTCGATCTGCAACACGCAGGGCGCGACGATCCCCCGCGAATCGGATGCCGTCATCTACACGCACGCCGGCCCCGAGGTCGCCGTCGCCTCGACGAAGGCGTTCGTCGCGCAGATCACGGCGCTCTACCTGCTGGCGCTGCACGTCGGGCGTGTCCGCGGGGTGCTGGATGCCGTGGAGGCGGCCGACCACGTCCGTGAGCTCGAGGCGGTGCCGGCGAAGATCCAGCGGATCCTCGATGAGGAGCAGACCCACATCGAGCAGTTCTCGCGGTGGATGGCCGACACCCAGTCGGTGCTCTTCCTCGGACGTCACGTCGGGTATCCGATCGCGCTCGAGGGGGCGCTGAAGCTCAAGGAGATCTCCTACATCCACGCCGAGGGCTTCGCCGCCGGCGAGCTCAAGCACGGCCCGATCGCGCTCATCGAGCCGGGGCAACCGGTGTTCGTGCTCGTGCCCTCGCCGCGCGCGTCGGCCGAGCTGCACAAGAAGGTCGTCTCGAACATCCAGGAGATCCGCGCGCGCGGCGCCCGCGTCATCGCCGTCGCCGAAGAGGGGGATGCCGCGGTCATGCCGTTCGCCGACGAGCTGCTGCGCATCCCGCTCGCCGGCCCCTTCTTCGAGCCGCTGCTCGCCGTCGTGCCGCTGCACATCTTCGCGATGGGCCTCGCGACGGCGAAGGGCCTCGACGTCGACCAGCCCCGCAACCTCGCGAAGTCCGTCACGGTCGAGTGATCGCGCGAGGCCGGGCCTTGACCACATAAGTCGTGGCTTATATAGTCTCGTTATGCATGAGTTCGAGGTCCTGGCGGATGCCGTGAGGCGCAAGCTCCTCGCGGTGCTCGCGGTCGGCGAGCAGCCCGCGGGAACGCTCGTCGACATCGCGCGGAGCGAGTTCGGGATCTCGCAGCCCGCGGTGTCGCAGCATCTGCGCGTGCTGCGCGACAACGGGTTCGCGACCGCCCGCGCCGAGGGCGCGCGCCGCGTCTACGCGCTCGACCCGGCGGGGCTCGACGCCGCCGAGGCGGAGCTCTCGCGGTTGCGCGACCCGCTCGGCCAGCGCCTCGACGCTCTGCACACCGAGATCGCGCGCGGCCGGCGGGCGGCGCGCACGGGCGAAACGGCGACCACCGAGGAGGCATCATGAACGCGACCATCGAGAAGTCCGGCGACCGCTACCGGCTCGTCTACGACGAGGTCTACGCCACCGACGCGGACGACCTCTGGCAGGCGATCACCGATCGCGCGCGGCTCGCGCGCTGGATGGCCGACTATTCCGGCGACCTCCGCCTCGGCGGGTCGTGGGAGGTCGCGAGCGACGACGATCCGGGCACGTCATGGGGCCGTGGCACGGTGACGGCCTGCGACGCGCCGCGCTCTTTCACGACGACCTGGCACGCGACCGGCGAGGACGAGACCGAACTCGTCGTGCGCCTCGAACCGGCCGAGGGCGGCACGCGGCTCGTGCTCGAACACTCCGGCATCCAGTCGATCTTCTACGGTGCCGGCTGGCAGACGTACCTCGAGCGACTCGCCGACGACCTCGCCGGCCGCGCCGTCGGGGGAGAGGATGCCTGGCAGGCGCGCTTCACCGAGCTGTCCCCCGCCTGGTCCGAGCGCTTCACCGCACTCTGACCCACCGCCCCTCCCGCTCTCTTTCTCTGCCTGCCCGCCCGCCCCCCGCTCTGGCCGCGAGAGTGCATCTCCGCCTCGACACTGCGGTCAGTGGCCGCTGTCTCGCCCCGCAGATGCAGTCTCGCGGTCGAGGATGGGTGGGGCCGAGGAGGGGGGGGCACGGGGGTGGGGTGGGTAGGCTGGCGGAGGCGGACGAGGAGCTCGATCAAGAGGGGGATGCCGTGATCATCGGAATCGGCGTCGACCTCGTCGACATCCCGCGTTTCGAGCGCGCGCTCGCGCGCACCCCGCGCCTCGCCGAGCGGCTGTTCGCCCCCGCCGAGCGCACTTTCAAACCCCACTCGCTCGCCGCACGCTACGCCGCGAAAGAGGCGCTCATCAAGGCGCTCGGCGGCTCGGACGGCGTCCACTGGACCGACATCGAAGTCGCCTCCGAGCCGAGCGGGCGCCCCGTCTTCGCGCTGAGCGGCGAGACCGCGGCAACCGTCGACGGGCGCGGCATACGGGCGTTACACCTCTCGCTCAGTCACGACGCGGGACTTGCGACGGCGTACGTCGTCGCGGAAGGGCCAGCGGGTGCGGCGGCCGCGGGCGAAGGGCCCGGCAGCGGCGCCGCGGCCGCAGGCGAAGGGCCCGGCGGCGCCGCGGGCGCAGGCGAAGGGCCCGGCGGCGCCGCGACGGAAGGGGCCACCGCCGCAGGCGAGCGGCCGGCGGGAGCCGCCACGTGAGCCGGATGCCGGAGGGCGTCCTCCGCGAAGCCGCCATCGACACCTCGGCCATCACCGCGAACGTGCGGCAACTTCGCCGACTCACCGACTCCGAGATCATCGCCGTCGTCAAGGCCGAGGGCTACGGCCACGGCGCCGTGCGCTCCGCCGCGGCGGCGCTCGCGGGAGGCGCGTCCCGCGTCGGGGTCGCCGACATCGCCGAAGCCCTCCACCTGCGCCGCGGCGGCATCGACGCGCCGATCCTCGCGTGGCTGCACGCGCCCGGCGCCTCGTTCGCCGAGGCGGCGGCGCAGCGGCTCGAGCTCGGCATCTCGAGCTTCGACCAGCTGCAGGCTGCGGCATCCGTCGCCGCGCCGGGGCGCCCCGTCGTCGTACACCTGAAGGTCGATACGGGGCTCGGACGCAACGGCATCGCGCCCGCCGACTACGGCATCGTGTTCGCCGAGGCCGCGCGGCTCGAGCGCATCGGCAAGATCGAGGTCGTCGGCCTCTTCAGCCACCTCTCCAACACGAGCGCCGACGACGACCGCGTCGCGCTCTCGCGCTTCACCGTCGCGACGGCGGCCGCCGCGGCGCAGGGCCTCGCCCCGCGGGTGCGCCACATCGCGGCATCCCACGCCGCCCTCTCCCTCCCCGAGTCGCGCCTCGGCTGCGTGCGCCTGGGCATCTCGATCTACGGGCTCTCACCGTTCCAGGACCGCACGTCGGCCGACATGGGCCTGCGCCCCGCGATGACCCTGCACGCGCCCGTCGCGGCCGTCCGACGCGTGCCGGCGGGGCAGGGCGTGTCGTACGGCTACACGCATCGGACGGCTGCCGAATCGACACTCGCGCTCATCCCGATCGGCTACGCCGACGGGGTTCCGCGGAACGCGTCGGGCGCCGGCGCCGTTCGCATCGGCGCGCGCACCTACCCGGTCGCGGGGCGCATCGCGATGGACCAGTTCGTCCTCGACGTCGGCGATGACCCGGTGTCTGTCGGCGACGAGGCGGTGCTCTTCGGCGACCCGACGATCGGCGACCCGCCGGTGGAGGCGTGGGCGGACGCCGCCGGCACCATCAACTACGAGATCGTCACGCGCATCGGCCCGCGCGTGCCGCGGCGGGAGGTGCGCGGATGAGTGACCTTCTCCGGGCGGTGCGTTCGGTTCGCAGGACATTCAGGTCGGCTGCGGCCGCCGACCCGCGGAATTCTAGGGCGCGCCGTGGTCGGCTGTGCGATTTCTCCTGCGAACCGAACGGCGCGCGGCGGTGAGCGGCCTCGACGCCTTTCTCGGCGACCGCGAGATCACGTCGCCCGCCGAGATGGAAGCCCTCGGTCGCCAGTTCGGCGAGGCGCTGCGGGCGGGCGACCTGGTCGTCCTGACGGGGGCGCTCGGCGCCGGCAAGACGACGCTGACGCGGGGGATCGCCGAGGCGCTCGACGTCCGCGGCCGCATCCAGAGCCCGACGTTCGTCATCGCCCGCACCCACCCGTCGCTCGGCGACGGGCCGGCCCTCGTGCACGTGGATGCCTACCGCCTCGGCACCGACGGCGAGCTCGACGACCTCGACATCGACTTCGCCCACTCGATCGTCGTCGCCGAGTGGGCGGCGCCGTTCGCCGCCGCCGTCGCCGACCACTGGTGGGAAGTCGAGATCGACAGAGAGTGGAACGGCCGCGGCGTCGACAGCGCCTGCGGCACGTTCGGACACGGCGAAGATCTCGACGCCGAGACGCCGCGGCTCGTGCGGGTGAGCCGCCGTCCCTGAGGCGCCGACCCTGAGCCGCCGACCCTGAGCCGCCGTCCCTGAGCCGCCGTCCCTGAGCCGCCGTCCCTGAGGCGCCGACCCGAAACGCCCCACGTTCCGAGGGTCGCGCCGGCCCACGGCATCCGCCGACGTGACAGGCTGGAGACATGACGGTTCCGCAGATCACTCTCAACGACGGCCACACCATCCCGCAGCTCGGCTACGGCGTCTTCAAGGTCGACCCCGAGGAGACCGAGCGTCTCGTCTCGCTCGCCCTCGAGACCGGCTACCGGCACATCGACACCGCCGCGGTCTACGGCAACGAGGAGGGCGTGGGCCGCGCGATCGCGTCGAGCGGCATCCCGCGCGACGAGCTCTTCATCACGACGAAGCTCTGGAACAGCGAGCAGGGATCCGCGCGTGCGCGCGCCGCCATCGAGACGAGCCTCGAGAAGCTCGGCCTCGACCGCGTCGACCTGTACCTCATCCACTGGCCGCGCCCCGACCTCGACCTCTACGTCGAGACCTGGCGGCAGCTCGAGACCTTCCGCGACGAGGGCCTCGCGACCTCCATCGGCGTCTCCAACTTCCACCGCCCGCACCTCGAGCGGCTTCTCGCCGAGACCGAGACGGTCCCCGCGGTCGACCAGGTCGAGCTCCACCCCGCGTTCGCGCAAACGGAGCTCCGCACGTATCTCGATGACCACGGCATCCGCACCGAGGCGTGGGGTCCGCTCGGTCAGGGAAAGTACGACCTCTTCGGCGAGCCGGCGGTCTCAGACGCCGCGGCGGCGCACGGCGTCACGCCCGCGCAGGTCGTGATCCGCTGGCACCTCGACCACGGCACGATCCTCTTCCCGAAGTCGTCGACGCCCGAGCGCATCGCGCAGAACTTCGACGTCTTCGGCTTCGACCTCACCGCCGACGAGGTCGCCGCGATCGACGCGCTCGACCGCGGCCAGCGCGTGGGCTCCGACCCCGACACCGCGACCTTCTGACGCGCGGGGCAGGGCGTCGGCCGAGGGCGCGTGTATGACCGCGTGCCCGGCCGGCGCCCGCCCAGCCCGCACCCGGAACGGCCCGGTACCCTGGAGGGTGTGATCCTCGGCATCGACACCTCGCTCGGCACGGCCGTCGCCGTCGTCGAGAGCGACGGGGTCGTGCGGGCCGAGGCATCCAGCGACAACCCTCTCGCCCACGCCGAGGTCATCGGTACGCTCCTGCAGAACGTGCTGGCGGATGCCGCGCACGGCGCGATCGGGCAGACGGGCGCCCCCGAGCCCGTGAGGTTGACACATGTCGCTTCCGGCATGGGTCCCGGACCGTTCACCGGACTGCGGGTCGGCATCGCCGCGGCGCGCGCCTTCGCCCTCGGGCGCGGGCTTCCCGTCGTCGCGGTGCCGAGCCACGACGCGGCGGCGCTCGCCGTCTTCCTCGGGGAGGCGCTCGCCGACCCGTTCGCCGACGTGCCTCGCTTCGCGATCGTGACCGATGCGCGCCGCCGCGAGTTCGCCTACTCGGTCTACGACGGCATCGACGACGACGGCATCCCGGTGCGTGTGGCCGGCCCCGCTCTGACGCCGCGTGACACGATCGACGACGTCCTCGAAGGGCTGGGCGCGGCGCGCCGCGACACCCACGCGATCTCCGCCGCGATGCTCGCCACCCTCGCCGGCCGCGCCGTCGCCGCCGGCCGTGTCCTGTCCGGGTCCGAGCCGCTCTACCTCCGCGCGCCCGACGTGACGCTCCCGGGCGCCGGCAAGCGGGTGAGCGCATGAGCACGCTCCGCTCCGCCACCGCCGCCGACCTCGACGCCATCATGGCGATCGAGCGGGCGTCGTTCGCGTCGGATGCCTGGAGCGACGCCGTGATGGCCGCCGAGCTCGCCTCGCCGCACAACCACTACCTCGTCGCCGAGCGTGCCGGGCGCATCGAAGGCTACGCCGGCCTGCGCGCCCCGGCAGGAGCGAACGACGGCGACATCCAGACCATCGCGCTGGCGGCATCCGCGCGCGGCCGCGGCACGGGACGCGCGATCCTCGAGGCGCTGATCGAACTGGCATCCGTGCGGGGGGTCCGGAACGTCTTCCTCGACGTCCGCGACGACAACACGGTCGCGCAGCGGCTGTACGCGTCGGAGGGATTCCGCGAGATCGGCCGCCGCGCCAACTACTACCCCTCCGACGGTGTCGATGCGATCGTCATGCAGCTCGACGTGCGCGCGTGGTCCGCCGCGCGCGCCGTCGACCCGGCCGATGCGGGGGCGTGCACATGAGCGGAACGGGCAGGGCGATCATGCGCGAAAAGCAGGGCGGACCGCGCATGGGGTCGCCCGTGGGACGTGTAACGGCCGTTTCGCCCTGCTTTTGTGACGTGTTCGTCAGTTGTGACGTGTGCGTCGAGAGAGGCCCGTCATGATGGACGCCGAACCCCTCGTCCTCGGGATCGAGACGAGCTGCGACGAGACCGGCATCGGGATCGTCCGCGGCCGGACGCTCCTGTCGAACACGATCGCAAGCTCGATGGACGAGCACGCGCGCTACGGCGGCGTCGTCCCCGAGGTCGCCGCCCGCGCGCACCTCGAGGCGCTGCAGCCCGCGATCGGGGCCGCCGTCGCCGAGGCCGGCATCACCCTCGACGACCTCGACGCCGTCGCCGTGACGAGCGGACCGGGCCTCGCCGGAGCCCTCATGGTCGGCGTCGGCGCCGCGAAGGCGCTCGCCGTCAGCCTCGGCAAGCCGCTCTACGCCGTCAACCACCTCGTCGGCCACATCGCCGCCGACATCCTCACCGGCGACGAGGTCGAGTACCCGACGATCGCACTGCTCGTGAGCGGTGGGCACACGTCGCTGCTGCTCGTGCGCGACCTCGTCTCCGACGTCGAACTGCTCGGCGAGACCCTCGACGACGCCGCCGGCGAGGCCTTCGACAAGATCGCCCGCATCCTCGGGCTCCCCTACCCCGGCGGCCCCGAGATCGACCGCGCCGCGGCGACCGGCGACCCGAACGCGATCCGCTTCCCGCGTGGCCTCTCCCGCGCCTCCGACATGGCCGAGCACCGGTACGACTTCTCGTTCTCGGGGCTCAAGACCGCCGTCGCGCGCTGGGTCGAGCAAGCCGCGGAGACCGGCGCGCCGGTCGACACCGCCGATGTCGCGGCGTCGTTCCGCGAGGCCGTCGTCGACGTGCTCGTCACGAAGGCGCTGGATGCCTGCGACCGCTACGGCATCCCGCGGCTGCTCCTCGGCGGCGGCGTCATCGCGAACCGGCGCCTGCGCGAGGTCGCCCTCGAGCGCGCCGCGGCCGCGGGCGTCGCGGTGCGGATCCCGCCGCTCAGCCTCTGCACCGACAACGGCGCCATGATCGCCGCGCTCGCCGCGCAACTCATCGCGAGCGGGCATCGCCCGTCGACACTCGAGTTCGGCGCCGACTCGACGCTCCCCGTGACCGAGATCCAGGTCGCCGAAGCGGACGACGACGCAGCGGGGCCCGCGCTCGCCGACGCACGTCTCGCCGGACGGATGCCGTGACCGACCCGACCGGCCGCGCGCCGGCATCCGGAGAGCCGGCATCGGAGGCGGGTGCCACGCCCTCCGACACCCCGTCGACGGACGCGCCGTCGCCGGATGTCGTGAACGCGGCGTCCTCCACCCTCCCCGGCGAGCACCGCGGCGGATTCCAGCGCGAGCTCACCGAGCCGGTGCCGATCACCGCGACGAGCCACCTCGAACCCGAGCCCGACGTCCGGTGGGCGCCCGTTCCCGAGGTGCTGCCCCACAGCGCCGGGTGGGCGCTGACCTTCGGCATCCTGGGCCTGATCGTGTCGTTCCTCGTCGGGTGGGGGTTCCTCATCGGGCTCGTGGGCGCCGGGCTCGCGGTCGCCGCGCTGCGGCGGCCGTGGGAGTCGCGCCCCGTCGCAATCTGGGCCCTGTGCCTGAGCCTTCTGTCGGTGATCTACAGCGCCGGATGGCTGAGGTGGGCCTCGACGCAGGGCCCGCTCTTCGGCTGACGCGCGCCGGCGCGGGATCCGCCCTCTGCGGGTGCGGCCGTGACATAACTCAGGCAGATCGGTCGATCTGAGCCCCGGACGCTCGCCGGTGTGCCGTTCTGCCTGAGTTGTGCGATGCGGGCGACGGCAAGCGGCCGGGGCTCGACGCCCCGTGCGCGCGCCCGGGCCCCAGCCGCGGCCGCGCCGCGCCCCGCCGCGCCTGCGCCCCGCGGCCGAGTCAGACCCGATCGGTGAGGAGCGTCAGCCGCGCGGCACCGACCCGCGTGATGATGAGGGTCGCCGAGGCGTCGCCGCGCAGCTTCAGCCGCGTGCGCAGGGTGGCGGGGTCGACGTCGACGCCGCGCTTCTTGATCTCGAGCGTCCCGATCCCGCGCTCGCGCAACGCGCGCCCGAGCGCTTTGACGTCGTTCGGCAGGCTCTCGCGCACCCGGAAGCTCTGCACGAAGGGCGCGAACTCGCCCGTCGCCGCGGCGTCGGACGTGAGGTACGCGATCTTCGGGTCGAGCATGCCGGCGTTGAGCCCGCGGGCGACCTCGCCGATGAGGCGCGCGCGGATGACGGCACCTTCGGGCTCGTGCACGTACGCGCCGAGGTCGCGGACCGCAGCGTCGTCGGCGTCGCCGGATGCCGTGAGCTCGGCCGCCGACACGCCGCGCACGACGAGCGCGCTGCGCCGGACGCCGGGGCGTGCGAGCGGGCCCGTCCAGACGACGAGTTCGATCGTCGAACCGTCCACCGAGATCCACTGCGCCTCGACGGGATGGGAGTCGGAGCCCGCGGGAAGCAGGCTGCGGTCGAAGGCCGGCCCGAGCTTGATGCCCGCCGGCATCCGCTCAGCCAGTCCGAACACCCAGTCGAGGCTCGGCGTCCAGGCATCCGCGCCGACGCGGGTGGTCTCGGTGTGGCCGGCCGTGCGGCGCGCGGGATCGAGCCAGACCGCGTCGATGCCGTCGAGGTCGACCTCTTCGGCGCGCGTGTGGCGCACGGTTGCGCCGAACGGGGCGAGGTTGTACGCGGCGATCGCCGCGGTGATCTCGTCGGCGTCGACCGCGAGCACGTCGAGACCGATCCCCGCGAAGGCGAGGGAGTCGCCGCCGATTCCCGAGCCCAGGTCGGCGACGCGCGTCACCCCGGCGTCGCGGAACCGGCCCGCGTGGCGGGCGCCGATCTCGAGCCGCGTCGCCTGCTCGAGCCCGGCCCGGGTGAACAGCATCCGGTCGGCGAAGGGTCCGAACTTCGCGCGGGCGCGGGTGCGGAGCCGCGCCTGCCCGACCGCTGCGGACACGAGATCGGGTGCGAGGCCTGCCGCGCGCAGCCGCGACACCGCCGCCGCGACATCGTCCGTCGAGTCGAGCGGGCCGAGCTCATCGACCAGGCGCAGTCCCTCGGGGGTGAGCAGGGCGGTGAGCTCGGCGAGGTCCATCCGCCCAGCCTAGGCGCGGGTGCGCTCCGCGCCGCGAGGGAGCTTCGCCTGTCGTACGTCGCGAGCGGGCAGCGGACGCCGCGCACCCGGATCGTGTCACGTCGCGACGCGTCGCCACTCCGCATGGCTGGCACTCGCGTTGCACGAGTGCCAGCCGCGCTCTAGACTTGCCATTAGCACTCCGCCCCTGCGGGTGCTAATCAGTCTTTTCCGTGACCACGGCAGTACGCCGCACCAGAAAGAGGTGAACCGTGTCGGTTTCCATCAAGCCGCTCGAGGACCGCATCGTCATCAAGCAGGTCGAGGCCGAGCAGAAGACCGCCAGCGGTCTCGTCATCCCCGACACCGCCAAGGAGAAGCCGCAGGAGGGTGAAGTCATCGCCGTCGGCCCCGGCCGCGTCGACGACAACGGCAACCGCGTGCCGCTCGACGTCGCCGTCGGCGACCGCGTCCTCTACTCGAAGTACGGCGGCACCGAGGTCAAGTTCGGCGCCGACGAGTACCTCGTGCTCTCGGCTCGCGACGTCCTGGCGGTCGTCGTCCGCTGACGTCCCGTCTCAGAAGGCCCCCGGCTCGTTCCGGGGGCTTTCTGCATTCCCCGGCATCCTTCACCCTTCCCCCGTTCGGCGGGGAGGAGGTGCGAGAAAGGGGAGGTGGCAGGAACTGCGCGCACGTCGGCAGGATGCCGCGGACTCGACGCGCCGGACGGTGTCAGGAGCGTCCTAGGGTTGGACCCATGACACCCGAGGAGTCGGCCCGCGAAGAGACGCTGGGCGGCGTGTACGCGTTCGCCGCGTACTTCCTCTGGGGCTTCATGCCTCTCTACTTCATCCTGCTGGCCCCGACCGGCCCCTGGGAGGTCGTCGCCTGGCGCATCCTGTTCTCGCTGATCTTCTGCGCGCTCCTGCTCACCGTCACGCGCACCTGGCGAAAGCTCGTCGCGATCCTCCGCGACAAGCGGCTCGTGTTCTGGACGATCATCGCCGGCCTGCTGATCTACGTGAACTGGCAGGTGTTCCTCATCGGCATCCTCACCGGCCACGTCATCGAGGGGAGCCTCGGGTACTTCATCAACCCGATCGTGACGGTGCTGCTCGGAGTGCTCGTCCTCGGTGAGCGCCTGCGCCGCGCGCAGTGGGTCGCCATGGCGATCGCGGCGGTCGCCATCATCGTCATCATCGTCGCGTACGGCGCGTTCCCCTGGATCGCCCTCACCCTCGCGGCATCCTTCGGCACATACGGGCTCGTGAAGAAGCAGATCGGCCCGCGGGTGGATGCCATCAGCGGACTCACCCTCGAATCCCTCTGGCTCGCGCCCATCGCGATCGGCCAGCTCGTGGTCGTCGCAGAGACGTCTGGAATCACCTTCGGGAACGCCGGCGCCGGACACGCCGTGCTCCTCACCCTCGCCGGCGCGGTCACCGCGATCCCGCTGCTGCTGTTCGCCGCGGGCGCCCGGCGCGCTCCGCTGACGGTGATCGGGATGCTGCAGTTCGTCGCCCCGATCATGCAGTTCCTCACCGGGTGGTGGCTGCTCGGCGAGCCGATGCCGCTCGAGCGGTGGATCGGCTTCGGCCTCGTGTGGGTCGCGCTCGTGATCCTGACGATCGACTCGCTCCGGCACTCGCGCCGTGGCCGGGGGACGCGCCAGCCCGCCCAGATCGTCTGACCTCCGCGCCGGCGCGCACCCCTCACCGTCGCGCTCGTTATCGCACCGTGATCGTCCTGTTTCACACCGTTAACGCATCGCAACATTGGCGAGATCACCCTCGGGCTAGGTTTGACCCACTGGGGAGGCGCCCGTAGTCCCCCCGTGTTCACTCACAGCAAGGAGCAACATGAGCGTCTTCACGCGTTCAGGTGCTGGCAAGCTCGTCGGCGCGATCGCCGTCACCGCCGCCAGCGCCCTCCTCCTCGCCGGCTGCGCCGGCGGCGGAGGTTCGGCCGAACCCTCCGAGAGCAGCGCTCCCGCAGAGGACCTGACCCTCAAGATCGGCAGCGTGCTGCCCCAGACCGGCAGCCTGGCCTTCCTCGGCCCGCCCGAAGAGGCCGGCGTCCTGCTCGCCGTCAACGAGGTCAACGAGGCCGCCAAGGGTGGACTCACGATCGACTTCACGCCCGGCGACTCGGGCGACGCCGACAACAAGGCCTTCGAGACGACGGTTCCGAAGCTGCAGAACGCGGGCGTCTCCGCGATGATCGGTGCCGCCGCCTCCGGCGTCACCAAGCTCTTCCTCGACTCCAACGTCGCGGCGGGCATCATCACGTTCTCACCGGCCAACACGTCGCCCGACTTCACCGACTGGGACGACGACGGCCTCTACTGGCGCACGGCCCCGAGTGACCTGCTCCAGGGTGAGGTGCTCGGCAACCTGATCGCCGAGGACGGCCACAAGAACATCGGCATCATCTACCAGAACGACGCCTACGGCACGGGCCTGTTCGGCGTGGTCAAGGAGGTCTTCGAGAGCTCCGGCGGAAAGGTCGTCGCCGAGGCGTCCTACAACGACGGCGACAGCTCGTTCGACGCCCAGGTCGCCACGATCGCGGCGGCCCAGCCCGACGCCGTCGTCCTGATCACCTTCGACCAGTTCGCCACCATCGCGCCGCTGCTGGTGAACGCGGGTCAGTCGGCGGAGAACTTCTACCTCGTCGACGGAAACCTCAAGCAGTGGGGCACCGACGTGTCCGTCTCGCTCGAGGGCGCGAAGGGCACGACGCCCGGACCGGTGCTCGAGGACGACTTCAAGGACCGCCTCAACGCGGCGTGGACCGCGGACGGCAACACCGAGCTCGAGGACTACTCGTACTCGGCCGAGTCGTACGACGCGGTCATCCTGCTCGCGCTGGCGTCGCTCACCGCCGGCTCGACCGAAGGCCCCGAGATCGCCAGCAAGCTGCAGGAAGTCTCCGGCGGCTCGGGCGAGGGTGAGAAGTGCACCTCGTACGCCGAGTGCGCCGACATCATCCTCGGCGGCGGCGTGGCCGACTACGACGGCTACTCCGGCCCGATCACGTTCGACGAGAACGGCGACCCGACCGAGGCGTCGATCGGTATCTTCCAGTACGGTGCCGACAACACGCACACCCGCATCGAGACCCGCTGACGCGCGTCTTGTGCACGAAGGGCCCCGGAGAGATCCGGGGCCCTTCCCCTTTGCCCGCTCGCGCCTGCCGCGCACGCCCGACACGCAGAATCGTCCCGCGCGCGCTTTCCGCTCGCGCCGCACACGCAGAACCGGACACGCAGAACCGGACACGCAGAAGGGGGGATGCCTCGGCATCCCCCCTTCTGTCTTCCCGTCAGGACGTCGTCGTGTCGGGGTCGAGCTCTTCCTTGCCCATGTCCTGGATGCCGATGTCCTCGGCGCCCAGGGTGCCCAGGTACAGGCCGATGACCTGCGGGTCGTTGAGCAGCTCGCGGCCGGTGCCCTCGTAGGCGTCGCGGCCCTGGTCGAGGACGTAGCCGCGGTCGCAGATCTGCAGGCAGCGGCGCGCGTTCTGCTCGACCATGATGGTCGTCACGCCCGCCTTGTTGATGTCGGAGACGCGGATGAACGCGTCGTCCTGGCGGACGGGGGACAGGCCGGCGGAGGGCTCGTCGAGAAGCAGCACCGACGGGTCCATCATGAGCGCGCGGCTCATCGCGACCATCTGGCGCTCGCCGCCCGAGAGCGACCCCGCGCGCTGCTTGAGGCGCTTGCCGAGCTCCGCGAAGATCCCGGTGACGAACTCCAGCCGCTCGGCGTAGATCTTGGGGTTCTGGTAGAGCCCCATCTGCAGGTTCTCCTCGATCGACAGCGACGGGAACACGTTGTTGGTCTGCGGGACGAACGCGACGCCGCGGTGCACGAGCTTGTCGGCCTTGAGGCCCACGATCGACTCGCCGCCCAGCGTGATGTCGCCCCCGCGCACCTTGACGAGGCCGAAGATCGACTTGAGCAGCGTCGACTTGCCCGCGCCGTTCGGACCGATGATCCCGATCAGCTCGCCCTTGCGGGCGACGAGGTTCGCACCGTTGATGATGTTGATGCCGGGCAGGTACCCCGCCGTGAGGTCCCTGACCTCGACGACGATGTCGTCGGAGGTCGCGGTCTCCGCCGGCATCCCTGCGCTCTGCGCGACGCTCATTTGTTCTCCTCCTCGGCCTCGGCGACGCCGGCGGCCTCTTCCTCGCGGATGTCCTCGAGCAGCTCCTGCGCCGACTCGTCGAGCTCGCCCGGAACGCGGCCGGTCACGACGCCGAGGTCGACGTCCTGGTGGGTGCCGAGGTAGGCGTCGATGACCGCCTGGTCCTCCATGACGGTGTCGGGCGGCCCTTCGGCGACGACCTTGCCCTCGGCCATGACGACGACCCAGTCGGCGATGTGGCGCACCATGTGCATGTCGTGCTCGACGAACAGGACCGTCACGCCGAGGTCCTTGAGGTCGAGGATGTGGTCGAGCAGCGACTGCGTGAGGGCCGGGTTGACGCCGGCCATCGGCTCGTCGAGCATGACGAGGTTGGGGTCGCTCATGAGCGCGCGGGCCATCTCGAGGAGCTTCCGCTGCCCGCCCGAGAGCGAGGCGGCGAAGTCGGATGCCTTGCTGTCGAGCTTGAACCTCTTCAGCAGGCCGTGCGCCTTCTCCTCGTTCTCCTTCTCCTGGCCGCGCCAGATCGTCGGGAAGAACGCGGGCCAGAACTTCTCGCCCTTCTGCTTCGGGGCGCCCAGCTTCATGTTCTCGAGCACGGTCAGAAGCGACAGCGCCTTCGTCAGCTGGAACGTGCGCACCTGACCCATCCGCGCCACTTTGAAGGCGGGGATGCCGGCGAGGTTCTTGCCGTCGTACGACCACGACCCGGAGTTCGGCTTGTCGAACCCGCAGAGCAGGTTGAACAGCGTCGTCTTGCCGGCGCCGTTCGGGCCGATGAGCGCCGTGATGGCGTTCCGCGGGATCTCGAGGTGCTCGACGTCGACGGCGGTGAGGCCGCCGAAGCGCCGCGTGACGCCGTCGATGACCATGATCGGGTCGGTCTTGGCGACACCCGGGGCGGCGGGACCCTTCGCGAGTCCCGTCGCCTTGGGGCGCTTCACCGAGCCGGTGACGGGGGCGGGCTCAGCGGCCGCCGCGCTCTGCTCACTTGACAAAGGTCATCTCCCTCTTGTCGCCGAGAATGCCCTGCGGGCGGTAGATCACGAGGAGCATGAGCGACACGCCCACGAGGATGTAGCGCAGGGTTCCGGCCTGGATGTCGGTCATCGGCAGCCATCCCGCCCTCGCCATCTCCGGGAGGAGGTTGCCGAGAAGGGCCATCACCATCCAGAAGATCACCGAGCCGAGGGTCGGCCCGAGGATGGTCGAGGCGCCGCCGAGGAGCAGGATCGTCCAGAGGAAGAACGTCAGCGCCGTCGTGTAGCTCGAGGGGATCACCGCCGAGGGCAGCACGTAGACGATGCCGCCGAGGGCGCCGATGACACCACCGAGGATGAGCGCCTGCATCTTGTAGGCGAAGACGTTCTTGCCGAGCGAGCGCACGGCATCCTCGTCTTCACGGATGCCCTTCAGCACGCGGCCCCAGGGGCTCCGCATGAGCGCCCACACGACGAAGATCGACACCGCGAGCAGGATCAGGCCGAACACGACGACCCACAGCTGCTGCGCCGTGAACTGCCACGGGCCCCAGCCGTACCGCTCGCCGCGCGGGAGCACGGGGAACGGGTTCGCCGACTGGAAGTCGCCGTTGTAGTTGCCGAGGCCGTCGGCCGAGTTCGTCCATCTGTCGAAGACCTGCGTGGTGAACAGCAGTCGCACGATCTCGGCCGCCGCGATCGTCACGATCGCGAGGTAGTCGGCCCGCAGACGCAGGGTCGGAATGCCGAGGATGAAGGCGAAGATCGCCGCCAGCACGAGGCCGACCATCATCGCCAGCCACCACGGGAGGCCGAACGTGAGGATCGAGATCGCGTAGCCGTAGGCACCGAGGGCCATGAAGCCCGCCATGCCGAAGTTGAGCAGGCCCGCGTAGCCGAAGTGCACGGCGAGGCCGGTGGCCGCCAGCGCATAGGCGATGGTGACCGGGCTCAGCAGGTAGCTGAGCGTGTTCGAGAGGATGGCGCCCCAATCCATGGCGGTCACCCGAGCCTTTCTTTACGACCGAGCAGACCTTGAGGTCTGATCAGGAGGATCAGGATCAGCACGACGAGCGCTCCCGCGTACTTGAGGTCCGAGGGGATCCACAGCGTGGAGGTCTCGACGACGATGCCGACGATGAGCGAGCCGAGCAGCGCCCCGAACGCCGTGCCGAGGCCGCCGAGCGTGATCGCCGCGAAGATCAGCAGCAGCATCTGGGTGCCCATGTCCCACCGGACGCCCGGGCGGAAGTACGCCCACAGGATGCCGGAGACCGCCGCCAGCACGCCGGCGAGGACCCAGACGATCCGGATGACGCGGTCGACGTTGATGCCCGACGCCGACGCGAGCTGCGGGTTGTCGGAGATCGCCCGCGTCGCCTTGCCGATCCGGGTGCGCAGGAGGAAGAACGCGACCGCGAGGATGATGACGATGCTCACGCCCATGCTGATCAGGTCGATGTACGAGAGCTGGATCGGGCCGATCTGGATCGGGGCGGGGCTCGCGCCGGGCAACTGGTAGGTCTTGCCGCCGATGAAGAACTGGTAGGTGTAGCGCAACGCGAGCGAGAGTCCGATGCTGACGATCATTAGCTGGACGACCCCCAACCCCCGCCTTCGCAGAGGGCGCCACAGCGCGGCATCCATCACGAGTCCGAGCACACCGCCCGCGCCGATCGCGATGATGATCGCCGCCCACAGCGGGAGCATCCACGCCGACGTCGCGACGAGGGTGACGAGCGCCCCCCACGTCACCATCTCGCCGTGCGCGAAGTTCGACAGGCCGGTCGTGCCGTAGATGAGCGCCGCGCCCATCGCCGCGAGGGCGAGCAGGAGTCCGAAGTTCAGGCCGTTGACGAGGCGCACCGCGAGCTGGTCGGCGAACGACTGCGTCACGCGTTCGCCTTCGCCGAGGAAGAGGTTCACGATCTTCGTCTTGGTGAGACCGAACTCCACCTCGAACGACCCGGTCGTGCCCTGCACGGGCTGCAGGCCCTCGGGCAGCTGCGCCGGGTCGACGATGACGCCGTCGGGGAGGGTGTCCTCGTCGATCGTCAGCGTGTACGTGTCCTTGTCGGGCACGTAAAGGCGCCACTTGCCTTCGGTGTCGGTGACGGTCTCGGCATCGAAGCCGCCGCCCTCGACGGAGACGGTCACATCGGCGACCGGCTTGTCGTCGAAGGTGATCACGCCGCCGAAGTAGTAGTCGGTGGGCTCCTGGTCGCCGCCGGGGGTGTCGGGTGCGGCCGCGGGAACGGCGGGGGCCTCCGGGGCGGCGGGTTCTGCGGCGGACGCGGCCCCCGGACTGCTCAGCAGCAGCGTGGCGGCGGCGAGGAACGCCGCCAGGGCCAGCACGATCCACCTCAGTGGAGTCCGCGCAGTGACGGTCGTGGGTCTCAAGAGATCCTCCAGTCCGGCGCACCGGTCGGGTGATGCGGTCGGGGATGCGGGTCGCATCGGCATTGATCAACGACGGTACGAGCGTAATGTGTCGGGCGTGTTTCCGCCTTCCGGTCGGATGTTTCCGGCGGGTCGGAACGGCGGCTTCGGCATCCTGACACGCGTGCGCACGCGTGAGGGAATGTTCTCTCGCGCGCGCGACTTAGAATTGAGTACCGGTTCTCGATGCCGGTTTCGTCGCGGCACAGCCGGGCCGCGGTGCCCGGATCACGGTAGGCAGGGAGAGCACGTGGAGCACAACGACCCGTTCGGATTCGTCGGACTGACCTATGACGACGTGCTGCTGCTGCCGGGCCACACCGACGTCATCCCGTCGGAGGCCGACACCTCTTCCCGGGTCACGCGCCGCATCACCGTCGCGACGCCGCTCCTGTCTGCCGCGATGGACACCGTCAGCGAAGCGCGCATGGCGATCGCCATGGCGCGCGAGGGCGGTCTCGGCATCCTGCACCGGAACCTCTCCATCGCAGACCAGGCCGCCATGGTCGACCAGGTCAAGCGCAGCGAGTCGGGCATGATCACCGACCCGATCACCACGACCCCCGACGCGACGATCGAAGATGTCAACGCGCTCTGCGCCCAATACCGCATCTCGGGGCTGCCCGTCGTCGACGACGAGGGGCGCCTGCTCGGCATCATCACCAACCGCGACATGCGCTTCGTCTCGGGCTTCGAGCGCCAGACAACCAAGGTCCGCGACGTCATGACCTCCGAGGGGCTCGTGACCGGCAAGGTCGGCATCGCCGCCGGCGAGGTCATTTCGCTGTTCGCCCGCCACCGCGTCGAGAAGCTGCCGCTCATCGACGACGACGGCAAGCTTGCGGGCCTCATCACCATCAAGGACTTCGACAAGAGCGAGAAGTACCCCCTCGCCACCAAGGACGAGCACGGGCGCCTGCGCGTGGGAGCTGCGATCGGCTTCTTCGGCGACGCGTGGGAGCGCGCCGAGGCCCTCCGCGACGCGGGCGTCGACGTCATCGTCGTCGACACGGCCAACGGGCAGTCGCAGGGCGTCATCGACATGGTGCGGCGCCTCAAGGCCGACGAGTCGTTCGCCCACATCGACGTCATCGGCGGCAACGTCGCCACCCGCGAGGGCGCGCAGGCGCTCGTCGATGCGGGCGTGGATGCCGTCAAGGTCGGCGTCGGCCCGGGCTCCATCTGCACGACGCGCATCGTCGCGGGCGTGGGTGTGCCGCAGATCACGGCGATCTGGGAGGCGTACCAGGCCGCGCGCGAGGCCGGCATCCCGGTCATCGCCGACGGCGGCCTGCAGTACTCGGGCGACATCGCGAAGGCCCTCGTCGCGGGCGCCGACACGGTCATGCTCGGCTCGCTCCTCGCCGGCACCGACGAGTCGCCGGGCGAGATCGTCTTCCAGGGCGGCAAGCAGTTTAAGCTCTACCGCGGCATGGGGTCGCTCGGTGCCATGCAGACGCGCGGCAAGAAGACGTCGTACTCGAAGGACCGCTACTTCCAGGCCGACATCCCCTCCGACGACAAGCTGATTCCCGAAGGCATCGAGGGCCAGGTCGCGTACCGCGGCCCCGTCTCGGCCGTCGCCTACCAGCTCGTCGGGGGCCTGCGTCAGTCGATGTTCTACGTCGGCGCACGCACGATCGACGAGCTCAAGGCGCGCGGCAAGTTCGTCCGCATCACGGCGGCGGGCCTCAAGGAGTCGCACCCCCACGACGTCCAGATCGTCGTCGAGGCGCCCAACTACAAGAAGTAGGCCGCCGCGCTACAAGACGCAGGCCGCCGCGCGGCGCGTGGGTTGCGGCATCCTGCCCACGTGGTCCGCAGAAAGTCACGTGCTCCGCAGGCGGAACCGGTTGCGGATGCGGAGTACGCGACGATCTGCGGAGTTCATCCGCTCCTCCCCAGCGGCTGATCTGCGCGATCCATCCACATGTCGCCCGATCGACGGCATCCAGCGCGTGCAGAGGGGCGAGGATGCCTGGCATGCCACCTTCGCTCGCCGACCGGATTCTGGGCGTCGCGCTGCACCGCGACCAGTTGCACGCCGAGGGGTACACCGACCGCCAGCTCCGCGCACTCGTCCGCGCGGGCGAGGTCGACGTGCTGCGACGCTCGTGGTTCGTCTCGCGCGCGGCCGATGACGCGGTGCGCGAGGCCGCGCGGCTCGGCGGGCGCCTGACGTGCACGAGCCTCGCCCGTCGCCGCGGGTGGTGGATGCCAGAGGGAATCGGTGACGAGCCGCACCTGCACTTCGTGCCGGGGAGCACCGGTCCGCGCCCCCGAGACACGTGGCCCGGCGTCGCGCACTGGACGCAGCCGCTCGTCCCGCTCGGCCGCTCGCTCGTCGCCGGCGTGGAAGATGCGCTCGCGCACATCGCCCTCTGCCAGAGCCCGGATGCCGCGCTGGCGCTGTGGGAATCGGCATCCCGCGTGGAGAAACTCTCGCCCGAGGCGCTGCGAGGGGTGCGCTGGGCGTCTCGGGCCGCGCGTGACCTCGCCGGGCGGGTGAACGGCCTCGCCGACTCGGGGCTCGAAGTGCTCGTCTGCGCGCCGCTCCGACGCCTCGGCGTGCAGGTGCGGCAGCAGGTCGTGCTCGCCGGAAAACCCGTCGATGTGCTCGTCGGGCGTTGGCTCGTCATCCAGATCGACGGGTGGGCGCACCACTCGAGCTCGGCTCAGAGATCGAAGGACATCGCGCACGATGCCGAGCTGCGACTTCGGGGCTACACCGTTCTGCGGTTCTCGTACGCACAGGTGGTCTACCACCGGGATGCCGTGGAGCGCACGATCCGCCGGGCGCTCGCCGCCGGGCTGCACACGAACTCCGCAGTATGACGCGTACTCCGCAGGCGGGACCGGTTGCGGGTGCGGAGTACATGACGATCTGCGGAGTACGTGCGCCGAAGCCCGCGCCCGAAGCCCGCACCGCAGCGCGGGTAGGCTGGAGGGCGTGAGCATGGAGATCGAGCTCGGCCGCGCCAAGCGCGCCCGCCGCGCGTATGCGTTCGACGACATCGCGGTCGTGCCCTCGCGGCGCACCCGCAACCCCGAAGATGTATCGACGGCCTGGTCGATCGACGCCTACGGCTTCGACATCCCGGTGCTCGGCGCCCCCATGGACTCGGTCATGTCGCCGCGCACGGCGATCATGCTCGGGCAGCTCGGCGGCCTCGGGGTCCTCGACCTCGAGGGCGTCTGGACGCGCTACGACGACCCCGAGCCCCTCCTCGCCGAGATCGCCGCGATGCCCGCGGCCGAAGCCACCCGCCGCATGCAGGAGCTCTACGCCGAGCCGATCAAGCCCGAGCTCGTCCGCGACCGCCTCGCCGAGATCCGCGCGGGGGGCGTCACGGTCGCCGGGGCCCTCACCCCGCAGCGCACGCAGGAGCTCTACGAGACGGTCGTCGCGGCCGGCGTCGACCTCTTCGTCATCCGCGGCACGACGGTCTCGGCCGAGCATGTGTCGTCGGATGCCGAGCCGCTCAACCTCAAGAAGTTCATCTACGACCTCGACGTCCCCGTCATCGTCGGCGGCGCCTCGACCTACACGGCGGCGCTCCACCTCATGCGCACGGGCGCGGCGGGCGTCCTCGTCGGCTTCGGCGGGGGAGCGGCCTCCACGACCCGCGCGGTGCTCGGTGTCCACGCGCCGATGGCGACCGCCGTCGCCGACGTCGCCGGCGCGCGCCGCGACTACCTCGACGAATCGGGCGGCCGCTACGTCCACGTCATCGCCGACGGCGGCGTGGGCACGTCCGGCGACATCGTCAAGGCGCTCGCCATGGGTGCGGATGCCGTCATGCTCGGCGTCGCGCTCGCGCGCTCGACCGACGCGCCCGGCCACAGCTACCACTGGGGTCCGGAGTCGCACCACGCGAAACTACCGCGGGGCAAGCGCGTCGCCGTGGAACAGGTCGGCACGATGGAGCAGGTCCTGTACGGGCCGGCCCCTGTCGCCGACGGCACCACCAACCTCATCGGCGCGCTGAAGAAGTCGATGGCCACGACCGGATACTCGGACCTCAAGGAGTTCCAGCGCGTCGAGGTCGTCGTCGCGCCGTACTCCACGAAGTGATGACGTCAGACCCCCAGGCATCCCCTCGCACGCCCGAGCCCGGCGCCCGCACGTCCGCGCCCGAGCCGCCGGAGGTGTTCCCGCCGACGCTGCGCGAAGTGATGCTCCGGCCCTGGTGGATCGGGATGCTCTTGTTCGCCCTCGTCGTCGCCGGCGTCTTCGCCTGGCTCGGCCAGTGGCAGCTGGGCCGCGCGATCGACACGAATCCGCCGCCCCCCGGCATCACCGAGGACGTGCGCCCCATCGCCGACGTCGTCGCCCCGGGGACGTACCTGCCCGAGCCGCTCGTCGGGCAGAAGGTCGACGTCGCCGGCACGTTCGTCGCCGGTGACTTCCTCGTGGTCTCCTCGCGCTTCAACGGCGGCGACGAGGGTTACTGGGTCACGGGCCAGCTGCGGGTGGACCCGGCCACGCCCGCCGGCGAGGAGGGGCAGATCCCCGACCCGACCTCGCTCGCCGTCGCGATCGGGTGGACGCCGACCCGCGCCGTCGCGGAAGCCGCGGCATCCTCCCTCAACAGCGACCCCGGAAGCGATGATCTTGCCGCCGTCGAGCTCACCGGCCGGCTCATCTCCGACGAGGGCCCGGCGCTGCCTCCGAAGGGCGCGCCGGCGACCGAGATGACCCGCATGTCACCGGCTGCCCTCTTGAGCTGGTGGCACGACACCGACGGGCTCAACGTGTATCGGCCCTACCTGGTGGCGGACGGCGGCGACACGCTGCGGGACGGCCTCGTGCCGATCGATTCGCCGGCGCCCGAAGAGGGCTCGAACGTCAACTGGCTCAACGTCTTCTACGCCGTCGAGTGGGCGATCTTCGCCGGCTTCGCCTTCTACATGTGGTACCGCCTGGCGAGGGATGCCTGGGAGAAGGAGCTCGAGGAGCTCGAGGAGCGGGGTCCGGCGGCCTGACCTCGCCCGGCGACTAGACTGGAGGCCATGCCCCAGCCCAAGCTCGCCACCTTCCCGGCGATCCGCGGCGCGCTGCGCTTCTACCAGATCGCCTCGGTCATCACGGGCGTCATGCTCCTGCTCCTGTGCGCCGAGATGATCATCAAGTACGCCTTCGGCTACGAGCTGTTCCTCGGCGGCTCCGGCGGATTCCTGTGGTTCGCCCCCGTCGTCGAAACCGCGACCGGGCACGAGTCGACCGGCGACGGGGTGAACCTGTCCCTCGGCATCCTCATCGCGCACGGCTGGTTCTACGTCGTCTACCTCTTCGCGTGCTTCCGCGTGTGGAGCCTCATGCGCTGGGGCTTCGGCCGCTTCATCATGCTCGCCCTCGGCGGCATCGTCCCGCTCCTGTCGTTCTTCATGGAGGCCCGCGTCGCCCGCGACGTGAAGGCGTACCTCGCGAAGCGCGAGGCCGACGAGGCGTCCGCGGCGGCATCCGCATCCACAACTCCCGCCCACCCCGCCACCCCCGCCACGGAAGGCAGCCGTTGACCACCCAGACCGAGACCGATCAGCGTCCCGTCCTCGTCGTCGACTTCGGCGCACAGTATGCGCAACTGATCGCGCGGCGCGTGCGCGAGGCCGGCGTCTACAGCGAGATCGTCCCGCACACCGCGACCGCCGACGAGGTCGCCGCGAAGAACCCCGTCGCGCTGATCCTCTCCGGCGGACCGTCCTCGGTCTACGAGGACGGCGCGCCGAGCCTCGACCCCGGCATCCTGCAGCTCGGAGTGCCGACGCTCGGCATCTGCTACGGGTTCCAGGTCATGGCCCAGCAGCTCGGCGGCACGGTCGCGAACACGGGCCTGCGCGAGTACGGCGCGACGGATGCCGTCGTCGCAGGCTCCGGGGGCGTGCTCCTCGCCGGGCAGCCGCAGGACCAGAACGTCTGGATGAGCCACGGCGACCAGGTCTCGGCCCCACCCGAGGGCTTCGAGGTCCTCGCCTCGACCGCCGCGACCCCCGTCGCCGCCTTCGGCAGCGCCGAGAGGTGCTTCTACGGCGTGCAGTGGCACCCCGAGGTGAAGCACTCCGACTACGGCCAGGCCGTCATCGAGAACTTCCTGCACAAGGCGGCGGGCCTTCCCGCCGACTGGAACAGCGGCAACGTCATCGCCGAGCAGGTCGCGCGCATCCGCGAGCAGGTCGGTTCGGGGCGCGTGCTCTCGGCCCTGTCGGGCGGCGTCGACTCCGCCGTCTCGACGGCGCTCGTGCACGAGGCCGTCGGCGACCAGCTCGTCGCGGTGTTCGTCGACCACGGGCTCCTCCGCAAGGGCGAGCGCGAGCAGGTCGAGAACGACTACGTCGCCTCGACGGGCGTCCGACTCATCACGGTCGACGCACGCGAGACGTTCCTGAACGCGCTCGCGGGCGTCAGCGACCCCGAGCAGAAGCGCAAGATCATCGGCCGCGAGTTCATCCGCGCGTTCGAGAAGGTGCAGGCGGACCTCGTCGCCGAGGCCGCCGCCGAGGGCGAGCCGATCCGCTTCCTCGTGCAGGGGACGCTCTACCCCGATGTCGTCGAGTCGGGCGGCGGCACCGGCACCGCGAACATCAAGAGCCACCACAATGTCGGCGGGCTTCCCGAAGACCTCCAGTTCGAGCTCGTCGAGCCGCTCCGCACCCTCTTCAAGGACGAGGTCCGCGCGATCGGTCGCGAGCTCGGGCTACCTGAAGAGATCGTCTCCCGTCAACCCTTTCCGGGCCCCGGCCTCGGCATCCGGATCGTGGGTGAGGTCACCGCTGACCGCCTCGCGATTCTGCAGGATGCCGACGCCATCGCCCGCGAGGAGCTGACCAAGGCCGGCCTCGACGGCGAGATCTGGCAGTGCCCCGTCGTGCTCCTCGCCGACGTGCGCTCGGTGGGCGTGCAGGGCGACGGCCGCACCTACGGGCATCCGATCGTCCTGCGTCCCGTCTCCAGCGAAGATGCGATGACCGCCGACTGGACGCGCCTGCCCTACGACGTGCTCTCGAAGATCTCGAACCGCATCACCAACGAGGTCCGCGACGTGAACCGGGTCGTGCTCGATGTCACCTCCAAGCCCCCGGGGACCATCGAGTGGGAGTGATCTGACCGGATGCCGGGGCCGCGCGCCCCAGCATCCGTCGTTTCCCCCTGTGACTACCCCCCGTGACTCAGCGCGCGATGCGCAGCGTCACGATCTCGAACGGGCGCAGCGCCAGATCGAGGTACGAGAGAGCGTCGTCTACGCCGCTGACCGCGCGGCGCTCCGTCTCCCGTTCGAGCAGATCGGTCTCGACGACGCCGCTGGCCTCGAAGTCGAGCGTGAGTCGGCCCGCGGTGCGCGCGCCGAGGGCTTCGTAGAGCCGCACCACGACGTCGCCGCTGCCGTCCTCGGCGAGTTTGACCGCCTCGACCACGATGCCCTCGCTGTCGACGCGCAGCAGGGGGGCGAGCTCCTCCGCGCCGCCGACGACGGTCCGTTCGGGAAGGTTGATCCGGTATCCCTCAGCGACCGCCGTCCCGACGTCCGCGCCGACGACGAACCCGACGCGCAGGCGGTGACGGCCCTCGTCCTGCGTGGGATCGGGGAAGAGTGCCGACCGGATGAGTGAGAGTCGCACGGTGCTCACCGTGCCCCGGCCGTCCGCGCGCGCGGCGCGGGTGATGTCGTGGCCATAGGTCGAATCGTTGACCACCGCGACGCCGAAGCCCGGCTCGGCGACCCGCACCCAGCGGTGCGCGACCGTCTCGAAGCGGGCGGCATCCCACGAGGTGTTGGTATGGGTGGGGCGCTCGATGTGACCGAACTGGATCTCGGAGGTCGCGGTGTCGGTGTGCACGTCGATCGGGAAGGCGAACTTGAGGAGCTTCTGCGTCTCGTGCCAGTCGATGTCGAGATCGAACGCGACGACGCGCGCGTCGGCGCCGAGGGAGATGCGTTCGGTGAGGTGCGACGACCCGAACGTCCGCTCGACGACGATGGTGTCGTCCTCGACGCGCACCGATGAGGCGTCGACCAGATCGGCGACGTTCTCGCGGTAGTGCACGTCGATGTCCCAGGCATCCCACTGCGTGGGCGTGTCGCGGTGCAGCTGCAGGAGACCCGCAACACTCCCGGGCGCGACGGCCTCGCGTCCCGTGGCCACCTCGACGGCGGAGGTCACCAGCCCGCGACCGTCGACATGCACGCGCAGGATGCCGTTGTCGAGCGTCCACCCGTCGCCGTCCTGCACCGGCGCGGCGAGCGCCGGTGCATCCGTCTTCGCTGACCCGCCGCCGAGGGCCGGCACGCCGCCGCGCGCGTGGGGGGCGGCGTTGACCGTGATGGTCGTCGTCCCCTCGCCGGCGAGGCCGGCGAGGCTCGTCGCGATGATGTCCTCGAGCTCGCGCGCGACGGCCGCGTAATTGCGCTCCGCATCGTGATAGACCCAGGCGATCGACGAGCCGGGCAGGATGTCGTGGAACTGCTGGAGCAGTACGGTCTCCCACGCGCGCCGCAAGCGCTCGGCAGGATAGGTCGCACCCGTGCGCACCGTGGCGGTGGTCGCCCACAGCTCCGCTTCGCGCAGAAGGTGCTCGCTGCGCCGGTTGCCCTGCTTGGTGGCCAGTTGGCTCGTGTAGGTGCCGCGATGGAACTCCAGGTACAGCTCTCCGGTCCAGACCTCGGGGTGCGGGTACTCGGCCTCGGCTGTCTCGAAGAATGCGCGCGGGGTGCTGTGCACGACCTTCGGCGAACCCTCGAGAGAATGGGTGCGCGTGATCGCCTGCGCCATTTCCCGCGTCGGGCCGCCACCTCCGTCGCCGTAGCCGTAGGGGAGGAGCGAGACGTTGGCGCGACCCTTGTCGGCGAAGTTGTGCTCGGCGTGGGCGAGCTCCTTCGCCGAGACGACGGAGTTGTAGGTGTCGACCGGGGGGAAGTGCGTGAACAGGCGGGTGCCGTCGATGCCCTCCCACTGGAAGGTGTGGTGCGGCATGCGATTGGTTTCGTTCCACGAGGTCTTCTGCGTGAGGAACCACCGCGCTCCCGCAGCGGCCGCGATCTGCGGCAGCGCCCCCGTGTAGCCGAACGAGTCGGGAAGCCACACCTCCGGGGTGTCGATGCCGAACTCGCAGAGGAAGAAGCTCTTGCCCGCCACGAACTGTCGGGCGAGCGCCTCACCCCCGGGCATGTTGGTGTCGGATTCGACCCACATGCTCCCGACCGGCACGAAGCGGCCCTCGGCGACGCGCTCGGCGATCCGCGCGAACAGGTCGGGGTAGACCTCTTTGATCCAGGCGTACTGCTGGGCGGAGGATGCCGCGAAGACGACGTCGGGATCTTCGTCCATGAGCGAGAGGACGTTCGAGAAGGTGCGAGCGACCTTCCGTACCGTCTCGCGCACCGGCCACAGCCAGGCCGAGTCGATGTGGGCGTGACCGACCGCGTGGAGGGTGTGTGCGCTTCCGACGGCGGGCCGGGCGAGGAGGGGAGCGAGGATCTCGCGGCCGCGCGCGGCCGTGCCGGCCACGTCGTCGGGATCGACGGCGTCGATCATCCGCTCGAGGCCGACGAGGATCTCGGCGCGACGGGGCGACTGCGGGTCGATCTGGTCGGCGAGTCCTCGCAGCGCGCGCACGTCGGCGAGGAGGGCGGCGACCTCGAGGTCGCGCAGGCGGAGGTCGACGTGGCGCAGGCGGTAGATCGGCCCGGGCCCCGCGGTCGCCTTGTCGCCGAGCGACGTCGGCGCGAAGCTGAACAAGCTCCCGACGTCGGGGTTCGACGCCGCCTCGAGGTAGACGTCGACGGTGCCTTCGGCGGCGACCGCCTCGCTGACCGCGGTGTTCAGCGGTGCGACGCCGCGTACGGGGTGCCCCTCGGCATCCCACACCATTCCCTCGCACTGGAACCCGGGCTGCCCGCTCGTGAAGCCGAGATCGACGACCATCTCCGCCCGCGTCGTCGGAGGGAGGGCACCCTCGCGGCGCCACTCCTCGGGGACGGCGCCCCGCACGCGGAACCATGTCGTGCCCCACGGCCGGCCCCACGCGTCCCCGGCCGAGATCGGCGCGTAGACGCCCGCGGCGGCCTCCGCGAACGGAACCGGCTCGTCGGGGGCCTCCCAGAACTCGAGATCGAGGGGGACAGCGGCGCGATAGACGGCGGGAGTGAGCCGCTCGCGCACGAAACGGTCGATGCGAAGCGCGGCGAGAGAGGAGCGGTCGTGCATGGTGGAGCCTTTCGGGGGAGAGTCAGCCCTTGACCGATCCGGCGAGTGCGAACGCACCGCCGGACAGGCGCTGGACGACGACGTAGAGGACGATCATGGGGGTCGCATAGAGCACGGATTACGCGGCGAGCTGTCCGTAGGCGATGGCCCCGCACTGTCCGAAGAAGTTGAAGATCGACACGGCGGCCGGGAACTTCGACGAGGTGAACAAGAGGACGAAGGGGACGAAGAAGTTCCCCCATGCGGTGGTGAACACGAAGATGAACACGACGCCGATGCCCGGGCGCATGAGGGGCAGGACCACTCTCGTCAGCGCCTGCATCGAGGACGCGCCGTCGACCCAGGCTGCCTCTTCGAGGGAAACCGGTACCGAGTCCATGAAGTTCTTCAGCATCCAGATGGCCATCGGCAGCGACGTCGCCGCCATGAAGAGGACGACCCCCCACACCGAGTCGAGGAGTTCCATGGACACGAACAGGGCGTAGACCGGCACCATCATCGCAGTGATGGGCAGGCCCGTCCCGAAGAGGATCGCGTACATGAACGACTTCTGGAACCGCAGTCGGTAGCGCGAGAGCGGGTAAGCGGCGAGGACGCCCACGATGACGGTGATCGCCGCGGTCCCGAACGAGATCAGGATCGAGTTCAGCAGAGGCTGCCAGGTCAGCTCCCACGTCATGACCTTCGTGTAGTTGTCGACCGTCCACGTCTCGGGCAGCTTCATCGACGTCGTCGCATTCGGATCGAAGGAGGCGAACACGATCCACAGGAGCGGCACGAGGAAGGTCAGACCGATCGCCGCGAGGATGAGCGACGAGAGAAGGGCCTGCGTCCGCTTGCGCGGCGAGGCGACGCTGATCGGCTTCGGCGACGCGGCGCGACGCGTCGTGACGGCTTCGGTCTGGGTGGCGGTCATCTCAGTCCACCTCCGGCTTCAAGAGCTTGATGTACGCGATGGAGAACACCGCGCCGATGAGCAGCGTCACGACGGCGATCGCGGTGCCGTATCCGACCTGTGCGAACTTGAAGGCCTCTTGGTAGGCGAGCACGGGGAGTGTGGAGGATTGGATGCCGGGGCCTCCGCCGGTCATCACCCAGATCAGGGTGAACACGCCGAGGGTCTGCAGGGTCGTCAGCAGCAGGTTCGTCGAGATCGAGCGCCGGATGAACGGGAGCGTGACTCGGATGAAGCGCTGCCACGCGTTCGCTCCGTCGATCTCCGCGGCTTCGGTGAGGTCAGGGGGAACCTCGGCCAGCGCGGCGTTGTAGACCATCATCGAGAAGGCGGTGCCGCGCCAGATGTTGGCGAGGATGACCGACAGCATGGGCAGGTAGTACAGCCACGCCGTCCCTTCCAGGCCGATCCACCCCAGCATGACGTTGAGTGTGCCGTCCTTCGAGAAGAACGCGTACAGCGCGAATGCGGCGACGATCTCGGGGAGCACCCAGGCGAGAACGACGAGGCCGCCGACGAGGGAGCGGAGCGGCTTCACCGCGGAGCGCAGGAGAACGGCCAGCAGCATTCCGAGGAGGTTCTGGCCGATCACGGCGGATGCTAGGACGAACACGACCGTCAGCCACAGCGACATCCAGAAGTCCGGTGAGGACAACAGCGCCGCGTAGTTGTCGAGGCCGATGAACTGGGGGTTCGCGGCGCGGGGTCCGGTGAGGGCCCGGTCGGTGAGCGAGCCGTAGAGCGCGTAGATGATCGGGCCCGCCATGAAGGCGAGCAGGAGCACGATCGCGGGAAGGAGCGGGAGGACGCGAGAGAGGGTGCGGCTGCCACGGCGTGGCCGGGAGGAGTGCTCCCGGCCACGCGTGACCGTGCCGCGCGGGGCGACGGCGGTCATGGGTGGATCAGCCCGCCTGCGTGTTCTCCTCGCCGACGATGCCGACGAGCGCCTGGTCGTACTGCGCCTGGGCATCCTTCGGCGAAGCCTGGCCGGTGAAGACCGACTCGGTGGCCACGGGGATGTTCGACGAGATCTGCGAGTAGTCCGGCGTCGCGGGACGGAAATGCGTGTACTGCACGAGCGAGGAGAAGAACTCGAACGACGGGTTGAAGTCGAGGTACTCCTGGTTCGAGGCGACGTCGGAGCGGACCGCGATCTGGCCGGCCTCCTGGTGGTACATGAGGGCGTTCTCGGGCGTCAGTGCCTGCGCGATGAAGTCGAACGCCGTCTGCGGGTCGGACGCGTTCGCGCCGAGCGCCAGCGTCCAGCCGCCCGACATCGACGTGAATCCGTCACCGCTGCCGTCCTGCGTGGGCATGGCGGCGAGACCCATCGTGTCCTCCCACTCGGGCCACGCGTTGTCGCCCGAGATCCAGTTGCTGGGCAGCCACGAGCCGTCGAGAGCGATCGCGATCTTGCCCTGCGGCAGCAGTTCGTTGCTGACCTTCGAGCCCCAGGCGGCATCGAGCGCGTCGGCCGGGTCGGGGCCGAGGCCCTCGTCGGCGAGCGTCTGATAGAACGACAGTGCGTCGAGGAATCCCGTCGATCCGGTCACCCACTTGTTGCTCGAGGTGTCCATCAACTCATCGCCGGTGCCGTAGAGGAGCATCTCGAAGCCCTGCATCGACGTCGCCTCCCCGAGCGCCTTCGACGCGTAGACGTTGAGCGGGATGACGTCGGGGTTGCTCTGCTTGATCGTGCGCGCCGCCTCGAGGACGTCGTCCCAGCTCTTCGGCGCCCAGTCGGCGGGAAGCCCGGCGGCGGTGAACAGATCCTTGTTGTAGTACAGCCCGCGTGTGTCGGTGCCCAGGGAGACGCCGTACGTCTTGCCGTCGTCGCCGAGGCCGGCCTGTTTGGCGCCGTCGTCGTACAGGTCCCAGCCGTCCCACTTCGCGACGTAGTCGTCGATCGGCTGCAGGTAGCCTGCCGCGGCGTCCGAGCGGATCTGGAAGATGTCTTCGTAGATCACGTCCGGTGCGGTGTCGGGCGACCCGTTCATCAGCGCGAGCTTCGTGAAGTACTGGTCCTGCTCCGCCTCGATCGGGACCAGCTCGATGGTGGTGCCCGAGTTCGCCGCCTCGAACTCCTTCTTCTCCGGTCAATCCGATCGCCAGAGCGGAGATGCCCACCACCCCGAGTGTCGTCATCGATCTCTTCATGCCTAGCTCCTTTGCTGTGACTGTGCGCGGTGCGCCGCACCGACTCTTTTTCTAAAGCAAATGGATTAAAAGGTCAAGATGTTGGCGGGTCACAACGTGACAACGATCGGCGCCGCTCAGCGCGGGTCGATCATGAGGTCGGTGGGACGGGCCGTGAACGCGCTGTCGAGGATCAGGCACGCGGCCCCGAGAGAGGTGACGTCGGTGCCGAGCGCGCTCTCGAACAATGCGATCGGGCGCGTCGTCGTCGACGCGGAGTTCTCCCTCAGCGCTCGCTCGAGCGGCGCCGCGACAGCGGGCGCGATGCGCGCCCACATCGGGCCGCCGATGACCACCGCGTCGGCATCGAGCAGATTGTTGACCAGGACGATCGCGCGCGCGATGGATGCGGCGGTGCGCTCGAACAACGCCGCCGCCGCCGTATCGCCGCGACGTGCGCGCTCGGCGAGCAGACCCAGTCGAAGGCGCAGCTCGGAGGGGGCCGGCAGATCGGCGACCGCGATCCCCTCGCTCTCGGCGACGAGACGCTCGGGTGCGACGGCCACGCCGAGGCATCCGTGTTGTCCGCAGGCGCACCGGGGGCCGTCCGCTTCGACCACGAGGTGCGCGATGTCGCCCGCGTTCCCGGTGCGCCCGTGCACCGGGGTGCCGTCGACCGCGAGTCCCGCTCCGACGCCCGCGCCGTAGTAGAAGTACAGGGCCTCGTTGAGCTGCTGTTCGGCATCCGTCCACAGCTCGCCGACCATCGCCGCGACGACGTCCTTCTCCACCACGACGGCGAGGCCCGTCGCCGCGGCGACGTCGTCGCGCAGCGCGACACCGTGCCAGGCGGGAAGAAGCGGCGGTTCGAGGATCGCGCCGCGCCGCGCGTCGATCGGGCCGGGGACGGCGACGCCGACCCCGAGGATGAGGTCGCGGCGGACCAGGGCGGCATCGAGCAGCGCGTTGATGCGCTCCGCGAGGCCCGCGACCAGTGTCGCGGCGTCGAGGCCCGTCTGCGGGGGATGCTCCCGGTGGGCGACGACCGTCCCGCTGAGGTCGAGGAGCACGATCGTGTCGACGGCGGGGTCGAGGTGGACGCCGACGGCGTATCGCGCCTGAGGGCGCAGCAGCAGCGGGATGCGGGGCTTGCCCTTGCCGGCGATGATCGGCGCGCCCTCGTAGATCAGGCCCTCGGAGACGAGCTTACGTGCGACGTTGCTGAGGGTCTGCGCCGACAGTCCGGTGCGCTCGGCGAGCTCGCTGCGGCTGAGGCCGTCCGGAGATCGGCGAATCAGGTCGAGGACCAGGGTCTGGTTGTATGTGCCGACGGCAGGCAGGTTGGAACCGCGTCTCATGGTGATCCGACCGTACCCCCAACCCGCGCCCGCGCAACGCGAAGGCCCGCCCGGCGTGAGCCGGACGGGCCTTCCTGCGAGACGCGCGAGGCGTCAGTTGTCTCCGCGCAAAATGGCGATGAGGCGGAGCATCTCGACGTAGAGCCAGACGACCGTGACCATGAGGCCGAAGGCGCCGAGCCAGCCGTAGACGCGCGGGGCGCCGTTGCGGGCACCCTGCTGGATGGAGTCGAAGTCCATCACGAGCGAGTACGCCGCGAGCAGCACCACGAAGATGCCGATGATGACGCCGAGCGGGATGCCCGCGACCTTCACCGAGTACATGCCGAACGGGCCGGCGCTGCCGGCGGGGAAGGCGCCCATCCACATCATGATGACGTTGACCAGCGAGAAGACGAGATAGCCGACCATCGCGATCATCCAGATTTTGGTCATGCGCTTCGTGGCGCGCAGCTTGCCGCTCGCGAACAGCGCGAGGGTGACGCCGACGACCGAGAGGGTCGCGAGGGTCGCCTGGACGACGATGCCGGGCCAGATGAAGTCGAAGAACGCCGAGATGCCGCCGACGAAGAGGCCCTCGAAGGCCGCGTAGGCGAAGATCAGGCCGGGGCGGATCTTCTTGCGGGCTGTGAAGGTCACGATCATGGCGAGGACGAAACCGCCGAGCGCGCCGATGATCCACGGGGCCATCGTCGGGACGGGGTAGTCGGCCGTCACGGTCGACATGGTCCAGATCCAGCCGACGACGGCGGTGACGACGAGGATGCCGAAGAGGGCGAGCGTCTTCAGGACGGTGTCTTCGACGGTCATGCGGCCGGTGTCGACCGAGCCGGCGGTCGGGGCGGCGTAGGCGCCCTCGAGCTGCGCCTGCATGGCGGCGTCGACGGTCTGGCCCGAAGCGACGCCGAACTGGGTCTGCGCAGCCGGCGGGGTCAGCCCGGGCCGCTGTTCTTGGAACGCGGGGTTGCTGAAAGCGGGGTTGCTGTTCGAGGCCATTGTGGTCTCTCTCCAATGCGAGGGGTGCCGCGGGCGGGATCCTGCGGATTTCCAGCGTATCGGACGGGCGAAGTCTGCGGCAGGGTGAGCGCTGTGCGTCCGCTGTGAAAAGGTGATGCGACCCGACTCAACTTTGCGGTCGCGGCGGCCGACCTCGCTACCCTGGACGCATGCCGCGTCGTCGTCCGCTCGTGATCGGTCACCGCGGCGCGCCGGGATACCGCCCCGAGCACACCCGCTCCTCGTACGACCTCGCGCTGGCGCTCGGCGTGGATGCCGTCGAGCCCGACGTCGTGTTCACGTCCGACGGCGTCCTCGTCGTGCGCCACGAGAACGAGATCGGGTCGACGACCGACGTCGAAGGCCACCCGGAGTTCGCCGAGCGTCGAACGACCAAGACGATCGACGGCGCGGAGCTCACCGGCTGGTTCACCGAGGACTTCACGTGGGCGGAGCTCCAGACCCTGCGCTGCCGCGAGCGCCTGCCGAAGCTCCGCCCGGCGAGCGCGAGCTTCGACGGCGAGCAGCCGCCGCTCCGGCTCGTGGACGTCCTCGACATCGTGCGCCAGGCATCCCTCGATCAGGGCCGGGAGATCGGCGTCGTCCTCGAGATCAAGCACGCGACCTACTTCTCGCTCCTCGGCTACGACGTCGCGGCGGTGATCGCCGCGACCCTCCGGAGCGCCGGCTGGGCCGACGGGTCGCTGCCGCTGTTCATCGAGGCGTTCGAGTCGACCGTCCTCGCCGATGTGCGCGCCCACGGCATCCGGGGCACATACATCTACCTGCTCGAGGCGGCCGGGAAGCCCTACGACCTCGTCGCCGCGCGCGGTCACACCGCCCCCACGTATCGCGAGCAGGCTGCGCCCGCCGGACTCGACGCCCTCGCCGGGCGGGTCGACGGGATCAGCGTCGACAAGCGGATGATCCTCGACCCCGACCGCCTCGGACGCACCGCGGGGCCGTCGCGCATCGTCGCCGACGCGCACGCGCGGGGCCTACGTGTCTTCACCTGGACGTGCCGCCCCGAGAACAACTTCCTCATCGGACAGTTCCGGCGTGGGCGCGACAAGGCGGCATTCGGCGCCTACGAGGGGGAGTGGCAGGTGATCGCGGATGCCGGGGTCGACGGGGTCTTCGTCGACCACCCCGACCTCGGGCTCGAGTTCTTCCGCTGACGCGCGCTGCGCGCCGCGCGCCCTCGCGCGTTCTCCGGAGATCGCGCGTTCTGCGGACGTTTCGGCGCCGGAATCTCCGAAGAACGCCCGATCTCCGAAGAACCGCGACCCCCGCCGCATAGGGTGAGCACCATGGATTCCCCCGGCATCGTCGCCTCGGGTGTGCGCCGCTCCTTCGGTGCCGTGCACGCCGTCCGCGACGTCACCCTCACCGCCCGCGCCGGCGCCGTCACCGGCCTCGTCGGCCCGAACGGCTCGGGCAAGACGACGCTGCTGCTCATGCTCGCTTCCCTCCTCGCCCCGGATGCCGGAACGATCCGCATCGGCGGCATCGACCCGCTCGAGAACGCCGCCGGGGTCCGCCGCATCATCGGATGGATGCCGGATTCCCTCGGCGCCTGGCCCTCGCTCACCGCCCGCGAGACCCTCGTCATGACCGGGCGGCTTTACGACCTCGATGCCGACGCCGCCGCCCGCGGCGCCGAGCGCCTCATCGACGAGCTGGGGCTCCGTGCCCTCGCCGACACCCCGGCGAAGGTCTTCTCGCGCGGCCAGAAGCAGCGCTTGGGCCTCGCCCGCGCCCTCGTCCACGACCCGCGCGTCCTGCTCCTCGACGAGCCGGCGTCGGGGCTCGACCCGCAAGCGCGGGTAGAACTGCGCATGCTGTTGCGCCGCCTCGCCGCCGAGGGCCGGACGATCCTCCTCTCGAGCCACATCCTCTCCGAACTCGACGAGGTGGTGGACGAGGCCGTCTTCCTCGTCGACGGGGCCACGGTGGGCGCAGACCGGGTCGCCGCGGCGGCGACGCGGCGCCGCACCTGGCGCATCCGCCTCGCCGACCGCGACCCGCGCAGCGCCGTCGTCCCCGTGGCTCAGGTGCTGGGGCTCGACGCCGCGCTCATCCCGATCGACCGCCGCGATCTGCTCGTGTCCTTCGGTTCCGACGCCGACGCCGCCGCGGCCCTCGCGGCGCTGGTGGGGGCCGGGCTTCCGATTGCGGAGTACGCCGCGACGACGGGCATGCTCGAACACACCTTCCTCGATCTCGAAGGGGGTCGCTCGTGAACCTCTCCCGCCTCTGGGCGATCACCCGTCTCGAACTCCTCCAGCGCGTGCGCACGGTGTCGTGGTACGTGCTGCTCGGCGTGTTCGCGTTCCTGCTCGTCGGGGTCACGGCGCTCGCCTTCATCGTCTTCGGCGGGTGGGGTCCGGGCGGGCCGGGGGTCTACTCGATCGTCGTCTGCTTCACGCTGCTTCTCGTGCTGCTCGTCTCGCCGACGCTCAGCGGCAACAGCATCAACGGCGACCGCGATGCGTCGACGCTCGCGGCGCTGCAGGTGAGCCTCGCCACCACCGGCGAGATCCTCTGGGGCAAGTTCCTCGCCGCCTGGATCACGGGACTCGCGTTCGTCGTCGTGGCGACGCCCTTCCTCGTCGTCGCCACGCTCACGGGAGGGGTGAACCCCCTCGTGGTGGTCGTCTCGCTCGCGATCCTCGTGGCGGAGATCGCGGTCGTCTCGGCGATCGGCGTCGCACTGTCCGGCATCCTCGCCCGCCCGCTCTTCTCGGTCGCGGTCACCTACCTCGTCGTCGCGGCACTCACGTTCGGCAGCTCCATCGCGTTCGGTCTCGTCGGTGCGTCGATCACGAGCGAGGGGGTGTCGAAGTCGCGGTCCGTCGCCTACAACTCCGACGGCACGATGACGTGCCGTGACGGGTCCGACGAGTGCTGGGGCGACGCGGAGAACATGGTCTGCGAGGACTGGGAGACGACCACCTATCGCGTGCCGCGGTTCGATCGCGTCTGGTGGATGCTCTCGACCAACCCGTTCGTCATCCTCGCCGACGCCTCGCCGACCACCTTCGACGACCGCGGAAACCCCGACGATCTGTTCGGGTGGATCAAAGCGGGGGTGCGCAGCGCGCAGATCACGCCCCCGCTCGAGATGACGTACGACGACTGCGACCCCGCCGGGTACGGCGGCTACGAACCCGGACCGACCCCCGAAGAGGTCATCGCGCAGACCGTGCCGAGCTGGTTCGTCGGGCTCGCCGTGCAGATCGCGATCGCCGGTCTCCTCCTCTGGTGGGCGTGGGCGCGCACGCGCACACCGGCGCGGACGCTCCCGCCCGGCACGCGCATCGCCTGACGGCAGCAGGATGAGCGCAGGCGGATGCCGGAGATTTTCCGGCATCCGCGCGATGCGCGTGAGGATCCTCTCATGCAAGGGCGTCCGCTCTTCCCGGATCCAGCACGAATGCATAGCCTCCTTTCAGCCGTGCCTGACCCGGGCGTCGGCGTGCCCCCCTGCACGAAAGGTGGTTCCCTGTTGCATCGACGAATCCTGGCGGTGGTCGGCGCGGTCGCGCTCACCCTGCCCGCAACGGCCGCGATCGCGGCCACGCCGGAAGACGATCCGTCGTCGCGTTTCGCGCCCGCGCCCAGTGACGGCGCGATCGATTCGGGCTTCACTCCGGCCGCGATCGGCGCCGACGGACGCGTCACGGTCATCGTCGAGCTCGAGGGCGACCCCGTCGCCGTCGTCGAGGCCCAGACCGACGGCGACCTGAGCGCCGCCCAGCGCGACGAGATCAAGTCGGAGCTCGAGAAGGCCCAGGAGCCCGTCGTCTCCGAGCTCGAGAGCAAGGGCGGCGAGGTGCAGACGCAGATGCAGTCGGCCTACAACGGTGTCCAGGCATCCGTTCCCGCCGACCAGCTCGACGCCGTCGCGAGCCTCCCCGGCGTCGTCGCGATCCACCCGACCCGCACATATTCCATCGACAACGCGGTCTCGGTGCCCTTCCTCGGGGTCCCCCAGGTCTGGCAGAACACCGGCTACGCCGGCCAGAACGTCAAGGTCGCGATCATCGACACGGGCATCGACTACACCCACGCCACCTTCGGCGGCCCGGGCACGACCGAGGCGTTCGAAGCCGCCGCGGCTTCGTCCGACCAGCCGGCCGATCCGGCGCTGTTCGGACCCGACTCGCCGCGCGTGAAGGGCGGGTGGGACTTCGTCGGCGACGACTACAACGCCGACTCGTCGAGCGCCACCTACCAGCCCATCCCGAAGCCCGACAGCAACCCCCTCGACTGCCAGGGCCACGGCTCGCACGTCGCGGGCACGACCGGTGGTTCCGGCGTGCTGCCCGACGGCACCACCTACCCCGGTCCGTACGACGCCTCGACGCCCGACACGCAGTTCCGCATCGGCCCCGGCGTCGCGCCGCAGGTCGACCTGTACGCGCTGCGCGTGTTCGGCTGCGGCGGCTCGACCGACCAGACCGTCCCCGCGATCGACTGGGCCGTGGAGAACGGCATGGACGTCATCAACATGTCGCTCGGCTCGTCGTTCGGCCGCGGTGACGACCCGAGCGCCGTCGCCTCCGCCAACGCGGTGGGCGCGGGCGTCGTCGTCGTCGCGTCGGCCGGCAACTCCGGCGGCAACCCCTACATCACCGGCTCGCCGGGAAGCGGCGACGGCGTGATCTCGGTCTCGGCCGTCGACAGCACCGAGTCGTTCCCGGGTGCGACCGTCACCGTCGGCGGCACCGCCGTCGAGGCGATCAACGCCAACGGCGCCGACCTCTCGTCGGTCGGCGAGCTCTCGGTCGTCCGCCTCACCGGCGCGAACGCGCTGGGCTGCTCGACCGAGGCGTTCACGGCCGCGGGCATCGTCCCGGGCGGCAACCAGCTCGCCGTCGTCTCGCGCGGCACGTGCGCCCGCGTGGCGAAGGCCGTCTTCGGTGAGAAGGCGGGCGCTGCGGCAGTGCTCATGGTGAACTCCACCGACGACCTGCCCCCGTACGAGGGCCAGATCACCGAGAACCCCGACACCGGCGAGCAGTTCGTCGGCACGATCCCGTTCCTCGGGGTGCGTTCGTCGTCGGGTCCGGCGTTCACGACCGGTGCGACCGCCACGATCGCGGGCGGCACCATCGTCAACCCGTCGTTCCGCGGCTACGCGTCGTTCACCTCGAAGGGTCCCCGTTCGGGTGACAGCGCGATCAGCCCCGACGTGGCCGCCCCCGGCGTGTCCATCTCGTCGGCCGCGGTCGGTACGGGCGCGGGTGCCGCGATCCTCTCGGGCACCTCGATGGCCGCCCCGCACGTCGCGGGTGTCGCGGCGCTCTCGGTCCAGGCGCACCCCGCCTGGAACGCGGCGCAGGTGTCGGCATCCATCGTCTCCACGGCAGACCCGGAGAACGTCGCCGGGCAGAACCTCGTCCGCGGGGGCGTCGGCCTCGTCGACACCGCGCAGGCGGTCGCGACGACGGTCACGGCGACCGGGGACGCGTTCCGCATCGAGAGCGGCTGGGCGCGCGAGTCGGCGCTGAGCTTCGGCTTCCAGGAGTCGCCGCTCGGGTTCGGCGGGATCAAGACGGTCACGCTCCGCAACGACGGCACGAGCGCGGTGACCTACAAGGTCTCGACCGCCGCGACCGCCGAGTCGCTGCCCGCACGCGTCGGCCTCTCGTCGAAGTCGATCACGGTGCGCCCGGGCGGTACGGCCAAGCTGCTGCTGACCGTCACCGCAGCGGCGAAGGATGTGCCGAGCTCGCTCGGCGACGACCAGTTCGCGTTCCACGAGATCTCGGGCGACATCGTCCTGACCTCGCCGGACTCGACGCTGCGCGTGCCGTACCTGCTGGTGCCCCGCTCGAACAGCACCGTGTCGACCTCGACGTCGACGCTGTTCACGAAGAAGCAGCAGGTCGCCGACGCGACGAAGAAGATCTCGTTGTGGAACGTGTTCGGTGCGCTGCCCGCCGCCGCGGACGTCTACACGTGGGGCCTTTCGGACGACAAGGACGCCACGAAGGAGCTCCCCGACACGGGCTACGACGTGCGCGCCGCGGGCGTGCAGTCGTTCCCGGCCGGCGGCGACACCCTCATGGTGTTCGCGGTCAACACGCACAAGCGCTGGTCGAACGCAGCGGCCAACGAGTACGACATCATCCTCGACACCGACGGTGACGGCGAAGCCGATTGGGTCGTCCTGTCGGCCGACTCCGGCGGCGTGCGCTCGGGCAGCGTCGACGGCACCTCCGAGGTGTTCCTCTCGAACGTCAAGACGGGTGCGCTCTACGCGAGCGGATTCCTCGCGCAGGCGCCGACCGACTCGAGCACGATCCTGCTGCCCGTGTACGCGAGCGACCTCGGCATCGCCGGATCGTTCAACTACACGGTGCAGACCTTCGGGTCGAGCGGCGGATCGGATGCCGTCGACGGCTGGGCCACCTACGACCCGACCGCCCCGGCGATCGGCAACGGCCAGTACGTCGAGGTCCCCAAGCGCGGCAGCGCGTCGGTCGAGGTGCCCGTCAACGCGGCGCAGGTCGCGGCGCAGAAGCCCCTCGGCTCGATGGTCGTCGTCTACGACAACCCGTCGGGTGCCGGTGAGGCGTTGCTGGTCAAGCTGAAGTAAGACCGACGACGGAGGGGCGGGTGCGCGCGAGCGTCCCGCCCCTTCGCCGTTCCCCCGCCGATCGTCGACCGAGCGGAGCGCGTCGAAACGTGGTGAAGTTCGGCGAGGCGGTCAGCGCTCGCAGAGGACGAGCGCGTCGCCGGAGCCGAAACGGTAGTCGTAGGTCTTGTCGCCCGCGGTCACGATGACGCGCATGCCGTCGACCTGCGCCTGCGTGTACGACTGGCCGGGGCTCGCGCAGCCGAGGGATCCGTCGGCGAAGGTGACCGCCTCGGCCGAGACCAGCTGCGGGGCATCGGTCACCCCGCGGGACTCGAGGTCGGCGACGAGGGCATCCCACCTTGCCGCGGGGACCTCGACGGCGGCGCCCGTGGGCCCGACCGGGCCGGGTGTCGTCGTCTGGAAGGGCGGGCGCGACGACGACCCCGTGGGGGCCGCGGCGCCGCCGTTCGTCTCTCCCGAGGAGCAGGCCGAGAGCGTCAGGGCGAGCGCCGCGCCGGCGATCACGAAGGCGAACGGCGTACGGACGGCGTGGGCGCTCATGGCTCCTCCTCGACGGGCTCGGTTGCCGCCAGGGTAGGCCGAGATCCTGCGAAAGCGCGGGGAGTCAGTCCCAGTCGAGGTAGTCCTCGATGAACCACGACGTCTCACCCGGGTGGGTCGCGGGGAAGAGGTGACCGGCGCCGTCGACGGTGCGGACGCTCGCGATCGTCGGGGCGGATGCCAGGAGGCGTGCGCTCTCGGCGATGGCCGCGTCGTCGTCGTCGGTGCCGTGGATGATGAGCACCGGGATGTCGTCTGCGAGCGCGATGTCGGCCGGCTCGGGCGCCAGCAGCAGCACGCCGTCGACACGGTCGTGGTTCGCGCCGGGAAGGGCCCGGGCGACCGTGGCGCCGAAGCCGTGGCCGCCGATCCAGGCGTGGTCGAGGCCCACGGCATCCATCACGTCCACGACCGTGCGGGCGAGGTCGCCGGCGTCGGCCGCGGCATCGAGCGGGGCGAGGCGCACGACGCGGAAGTCCTCTTCGACGAGGATCGAGGCGAGCGTGCCGAGCGATCCGATGTCCTCGCCGGTCTCGGGGATGAGCACCAGCGCCGGGCCCTCGCCTTCGTCGATGTAGCCGATGGCGCGCCCGTCGGGCTCGAAGGTCTGGATGGCGGGGGTGGTCATGGCGTCCAGTCTCCCAAAGCGCGCCGGGGCCGGGCAAACCCAGAAACGGCCGATCGACGGACGTTGGCGAGTGTCACGGCTCCCGGCGGTCGTCGCGCGGCGGAAGGGTGAGCGGGTCGCCCGGGTTCGGGTCACCGAGCTGAGAGGTGGTGCCCGTCTCGTGCGGCGGCGGCGTGGCGGGGCGGCGTCCGAGCTGCAGGTCGGAGTACTCGTCGGATGCCGCGAGATCGGCATCCTGCGGGGGACGGGTGTGCGAGGAGCTGCGACGGCGAAGCGCGATCAGCGCCACGCCCATGACGACGACGAACGTCACCGGCCACACGAGCCACCCGGGCAGGATGTCGCCCAGGAACGACGCCACGACCCACCCGGCGCCGGCCGCGACGAGGTACACGAGCGCCACCCGTCCGCCGCGCCGCAGTCCGTCCATGCACTCAGGCTAACCCGCGTGCGCGGAATCGGAGATGCGTCACGGATTCGGAGGCCCGGGCGGCAGGCATCCGAATCCGGCGCGCATCTCCGAATCTGCGACGGCCGCGGCGGGAGCCTGGCACAGGTCCCGGCGGCCAGGGTCGCGTCAGGACGCGGTGGCCGCGGTGGCCGCCTCGCGAGGGAGCACTTCGCGCAACAGGTCGTCGATCGTGACGACCCCGACGAGGCGGTCGCCGTCGACGACGACGGCCAGCTGCACCCGGGCGCGCCGGATGCGGGCGAGCGCCTCGTACGCCGGCAGGTCGAGCGTGACGCGCACCGGCACGCGCGCCGCCGCGCGGGCGGGCGCGTCGGCGTCGAGCGTGAGCGTGTCGCGCACGTGCACGACGGCGCAGTCGGCGCCGCTGCCGAGCAGGATCCGCAGGTGGCCCGAGGATGCCGCGACCGCCTGCACCTCGCCGACGGACGCGCCCTCGGGCACCGACGTCGGCGTGCGATCCGTCTGCACGATGTCGCCGACCGTGCGGGTTCCGAGCGAGATCGCCTGGGCGATGGGTGCGGAGTACTGCTCCTCGAGCGTCCCGGCAGCCCGCGAGTGCGCGACGAGCTGGCGGATCGTGTCGATGTCCTGGCCGCCGGCCGCGGCCTTGTCGACGGGCTCGACGCCCGACGCCTTGACGAGGCGGTTGGCGATGCGGTTGATCCACAGCAGGAACGGGCGCAGCGGCCACGTGAGCGCCCGTGCCGTGATGCTCGTCGCCTTCGCAGCCGTCTCGGGGTGGGCGATCGCCCACGACTTCGGGGCCATCTCCCCGATGACGAGGTGGAGGAAGGTCACGACGATCAGCGCGAACGCGAACGCGAGGATGTCGGCGAGCACGTAGGGGAGCCCCCACTGCTCGAGGACGGGGGAGAGCGCGTAGTCGATCGCGGGCTTCGTGATCGCGCCGAGGAGGAACGTGCACGCCGTGATCCCGAGCTGGGCGAAGGCGAGCATCACGGTCAGCTCGTTGACGCCGCGCAGCGCGGATCGGGCCGAGGCGCTGCGATCGGCCTCCGCCTCCAGGCGGTGGCGGCGCGCGGCGAGGAGAGAGAACTCCACGATCACGAAGAACGCACTCGCGACGATCAGGCCCACGGTGGCGAGGGTGACGGCCCACCAGCTCATCGCGCCGTCTCCTCTCGTCCGCCGAGCGCGGCGTCGGAATCGGCGCTCGCGGTGTCGGGGTCGCCCGGCTCGTCGGCATCCGTGTCGTGCTCGCGCAGTCGCACCTCGAGCTGCGCCGGCACGTGACGCTCGACGGCGGTCACCGTGACCACGAGCCAACGGTCGATGTGGATGCCCTGCACCGTCTCCGACGGCTTCGCGGGCAGGTCGATGCGCACCTCGCTGCCGGCGGGTGCGAGGTCGCCGTACGTGCTGATGACGAGCCCCGCGATCGTCTCGGAGTCTTCACGATCGTCGTCGGCGAGGTCGTGCCCGACGAGGCGTTCGACCTCATCGAGGTGCAGGTCTCCGGGCACGCGCCAGCGATCGGCGCCGAGGGCCACCGTCTCGACGACGTCGAGGTCGTGTTCGTCGGAGAGTTCGCCGATGACCTCCTCGGTCATGTCCTCGACCGTCAGGATGCCGTCGAAGTTCCCGTACTCGTCGACGACGCAGGCGAGCTCGTTGCGGGTCTGGCGCATGCGTTCGAGGGCGACCGGCAGGAGCATCGTGGTGGGGATGACGACGGCATCCCGCATGACGGTCGTGACGGATGCCTCGTCGGCATGCGCGCCGCGGAGGAGGTCGATGAGCTCGACGACGCCGACCGGCTCGTCCTCGTCGCCGATCACGGGATAACGGGTGTGACCGGTCGCCATCATCGCGCGGACCTCGGCGATCGTGGTGTCGGGGGTGATCGAGTCGATGCGCGAGCGCGGGACCATCGCGTGCTCGACGTCGCGCTGCGGGAAGTCCAGGATGCGGTCGATGACCATCGAGAGTTCGCCCGGGAGATCTCCGCTCGCGCGGGACTCCTCGACGATCGCCTCGAGATCCTGCGCCGTGGCGCTCTCGTCGACGTCTTCGAGCGGTTCGATGCGCAGGAGCCGCAGCAGAGCGTTCGCGGCGACGTCGAAGACCGAGATCAGCCAGCCGAAGAGCATGAGGTAGATGCGCGTCGGCACCGCCAGGGCCCGTGCGAGCGGCTCCGGGTTGGCGAGGGCGAGGTTCTTCGGGTACAGCTCGCCGAAGATCATCGTGACCACGGTGGCCAGCAGAAGCGCCCCGATCGTGCCGATGAGGATCGACACGCCCGGCGCGATGCCGACGCCGCCGAGCAGCGTGCCGATCGAGGCGCCGATGAGGGGCTCGGCGACGTATCCGATGAGAAGGCCGGTCACGGTGATCCCGAGCTGCGCGCCCGACAGCAGGAACGACGTGCGCTGTGTGATCGCGAGGACGCGCTTCGCCTGCGCGTCGCCCTTCTCGGCGAGTGCGGCCAGGCGGGAGCGGTCGACCGAGATGTACGCGAACTCCTGCGCGACGAAGAAGCCGCAGGCCGCGATGATCGCGAGCGTCACGAGGATGCCGACGAGCAGCGTCAGCGTCGCTTCGAGCATTCGATATCACCCCCTCGGTTGCCGTGTTCGCGGCGGTAGAGGGGGTTGGAAGATCGACCCTCCTGGTCAGGGGAGGAAGAACGGCGGCTCACGGGGTATCTCTCGTGGGTCGGAATCGGGTGAAGGACAAGTCTACGGGCGGAAAAGGTGGGGAAGGACTGAGGATCTCCGAAGTGCGGCGGCTCACCCCCGGGGCGATTCCTCCACGGCGGCGGCGGTCTCGGCATCCGCCGGGCCCACCTTCGCGCGGTCGCCGCGCGTCTTCACGAGGCTCGCGACGGTGGCGACGGCGATCGTCACCCCGATGAACAGGAGCGAGAACCAGATCGGGATCTCGGGCGCCCAGAGCATCGGCTCGCCGCCGTTGATGAAGGGGAGCTCGTTGACGTGCATCGCGTGGAGGACGAGCTTCACGCCGATGAAGGCGAGGATGACAGCGAGGCCCTGCGCCAGGTAGACGAGGCGCTCGAGGAGGCCGCCGATGAGGAAGTAGAGCTGACGGAGGCCCATGAGCGCGAACGCGTTCGCGGTGAAGACGATGTACGGCTCGTTGGTGAGGCCGTAGATCGCCGGGATCGAGTCCACCGCGAAGACGAGGTCGACGAACCCGATCGCGATGATGACGAGGAGCATCGGCGTCACGTAGCGGCGGCCGTTCTTGACGACGGTGAGGCGGTCGCCGTCGTACTCGTCGCTCACCGGCAGCACGCGCCGCACGAGCCGCATGAATTTCCCGTCGACGGGATTCGAGTCGCCGTGCGCGAACGCCTGGCGATAGGCGAGGAACAGCAGCAGGGCGCCGAAGATGTAGAACACCCCCGAGAAGTTGGAGATGAGGGCTGCGCCGGCGGCGATGAAGATTCCACGCAGGACGAGCGCGATGATGATGCCGATCATCAGCACCTTTTGCTGGTAGATCTTCGGCACCGCGAAGCTCGTCATGATGATGAGGAAGACGAACAGGTTGTCGATCGACAGCGCCTTCTCGGTGAGGTAGCCGGCGAAGTACTCGCCGCCGTACGTCCAGCCCGACACCATGCCGATGCCGACGCCGAACAGCAGGGCGAGCCCGATGTAAAACGCCGACCAGCGGGCCGATTCGCCGATCGTCGGCTCGTGGGGCTTGCGGACGTGCGCGAAGAATTCGTACACGAAGAACAGGATCGTGACGATGATCGTGATGATCCACACGAGGGGCGTGATGTTCACAGCTGAAGCTCCCGGGCTAGGCGTTGACAGTGATCGATGGTGCAGGTGCGGTGGCGCACGTGCGGTGTGTCAGCGTCCAGGTCTCTTCCATCCTCTGCGACCTTCGTCGATCGAGGACCGGGCGCCCGGTGCGCGATGTCGCGCACGTAATGACGAGCTGCCCGTGCCGGAATACTCCCCGTGGAACTTGGCGAGCCTAGCGGGGGTTTGTTACGGGTTCCTGAGAATGCGCTGGTGCGGGCGGTGGGGTATGGGGTAGGTCCCGCCCGTCGGCGAGACGATTGCTGCGTCTCGCCTAGCGTGGACGCGTGCCGAGTCCTCGCGTCTCCGTCGTCCCCGCCTCCTACGTCTACCTGCTGCGGGGTGATCGCGTGCTTCTGCAGCGGCGGCAGAACACGGGCTATATGGACGGCATGTGGGTCGCGGGGGCCGCCGGTCACATCGAGTGGGGCGAGACCGCCGTCGCGGCGGCGCGTCGCGAGGCGAAGGAGGAACTCGGGATCGACCTCGTCGCGTCGAGCCTTCGGGTCGCGACCGTCATGCAGCGCACCGATGGTTCGCCCGATCCGAACGAGCAGCGCGTCGACTGGTTCTTCACGGCGACCGCGTGGACGGGCGATCCCGCCATCATGGAGCCGGCCAAGTGTGCAGAGATCGCCTGGTTCGCCCTCGATGGTCTGCCCAGCGGCATCCCCGACTACGAGCGGTTCGTGCTCGACGGGCTCGCGTCGGGCGGGCCCGAACCACTGACCAGCTACGGCTTCTGACGAGGGCGGTTCGCTCGGTGAGCGCGCCGAGGGATCGATCGCAAGGGAAGGGCCGCCGCTGTGTGGACGCGACGGCGGGAGTCGAACCCGCAACGCAACCGGTTATGAGCCGGTGCCCGGGACCGCCCGGATCGCCGCGATGTGTGTCCTTCGAACCTAGGCGAGCATCTGCCCGATATCGACCCCGGTGACCGATTCTTGCACTCGGTGTCGAAACATGACGGGGATCGGGCGGGCGATATGAGACGGCCGAGCGCAGATCGGGCGTTCAGGTCGGCGGGATACGGTGGAAGCATCCCTAGTTCTGAAGAGGTGTTTGTCATGCGCTCACGAAGCACAGCAGTCCTGTCCCTCACCGCCATCGCGGTGCTCGCCCTCGCCGGCTGCGCCACGCAGCCCGCGTCCGACGGTGCCGGCACGGCCGAGCCGTCGCCGACCGCTTCGGTCGCCGAGTCGTCCTACGCATCGCCCGCCGTCGCCGGCGAGCGCACCGGTGTCGACGGCACCGACCTGCAGCTGTGGAGCTCGGTCGCCCCCGACGAGGGCGCCGTCGGCACCCTCGGCGACCCCGACGCCGGCAACCAGTGGGTCACCGTGAACGTCGCCCAGTGGACGGCCGCCGCCGACCAGACCGACGTCGACGTCGCGCCGGTGCTGCGCTCCACCGCCGACGAGTCGTTCACCGGCACCGCCGTCTCGCCCCGCGCCGTCGACGTGCCGATGACGGCCGACAAGCTCTACACCTTCGCGTGGAGCTTCCAGGTGCCCGAGAACCTCGTCGACGCGACCTCGCTCGTCCTCTGCACGAGCGCCGACGCCGACGCGGCCTGCACGTCGATCGACAAGTGAGCTGACCCCCGGTACAGCCCGCACACAGCACGAAAGGCCCACACCTCTCCGGAGGTGCGGGCCTTTCGCGGTGCGCGGAGGTCAGAGCGTGCGGTCGAAGGCGCTGTCGCGGGTCGAGACGATGTCCTTGCCGAGGGGCATGAGGGAGATCGGGATCATCTTGAAGTCGGCGATCGCCATCGGGATGCCGATGATCGTGACACACAGCGCGATGCCGCTCAGGAGGTGTCCGAGCGCGAGCCACCAGCCGGCGAAGATCACCCAGATCACGTTGCCGAGGAACGACCCTACGCCCGCCGTGGGCTTCGAGACGATCGTCCGCCCGAAGGGCCAGATGACGTAGCCCGCCGTCCGGAACGACGCGATCGCCCACGGGATCGTGATGATCGGGATGCACAGCAGCACCCCTGCGAGCACGTAACCCAGGAACAGCCAGAACCCGGCGAAGATCACCCAGATGATGTTGAGCAGCGTGCGCATGGCCCCATTCTGGCGGGTCGGGGCTGAACGGATGCCGGGGACCTGCGGTGCCGGGTCGGTTTCGCCGTCGAACTCGGGGTCGGTTTCGTCGAGGTGCGGTACCAGTTGTCGGATCCGTGGGGCTGGTGTTGTCTCCTGAGGCGCGGGAGATGACACCAGCTCCACCGATCCGACGACCGGTGCGCTACTTCCGGCCGGCGACGGCGCGCTGCGCGCGGCGCAGCAGCCCGACGAGTCCCGTGACGAGGATCAGCGCGCCGAGGGTGAGGACGCCGAGGCCGATCGCCGTCGCCGGCGACAGAGCCGCGATCCACGCGACGAGATCGTCGATCCGCGCTTCGCCCGAGGCGAGCCACACCCCGCCGATCGCCATCGCCGCGAGCACCAGCCCCCAGACGATCCCCGCCCAGCGCGTGCGGGCGCGGAGCGCGGGACGGCCGTCGGAGGGCGTGGTCGCGCCGGATGCCGCGGTGTCTGACGCCTCGGCATCCTCAACGCGCCCGTCGGTCACGTCGTCGAAGCTCTCGAGAATCTCGGTCGTCTGGTCGTCGCTCATTCGGACTCCTCGGGGGTCTCGGCGCCTGTGTCGGTCAGTCGGGGCACGATGATCTGGACGTAGCCGGACTCCTGATCGATCGCGAGCGTCTGTTCGGTGACGATCATGTCCTTCGGATCGGCGAGCCGGATGCCCTCGTCGCTCAGACGGGTGGACGGTGCCGGATCGGATGCGTAGGTGCCCTCATAGCGCACGCGCCCATCGGGCAGCGTCGTGGCCGTCGCGCTGAACGCTTCGACGAGGTCGACCGGTTCGTACTGCGTGTCGGAGTCGCGGTCCACCTGAAAACCGCCGGCGGGCACCGTGAGGTCGAGGTGCAGCGTGACGCCCGGCTCGAACCAGACGTAGGTGAAGCCCCCACGCTTCTCGATGTGGATCGGGCGGTCGGGTTCGCCGTTGTTCCGCAGGGACACGGTCACGTCACCCCACGGCTGGACGAAGGGCGCGGATGCCGGCCACCGTTGCGCACCCGGGGCGTTCGAGACGCCGTACGAGGTGAGGTGCAACTCTCGAGCCGCCGGCACCGCGACCCCCGCCGCGCCGCCGAGAAGAAAGAGCACGGTCGTGAACGCGAGGAATCCGCTGCGCCACCGCACGGCGCCCGCGATCACCATGCCGAGGGCGGTGACGAGAGCCGCGACGAACAGCCCTCGTGCGACCGAGAGCTCCGACGCCCCGGCGAGTCCGACGATCGCACCCAGCACGATCGCGACCCCGACGACGGCGGCGACGTACGCGAACGGGGTCCGCGGCTTGGTCGCTCGGCGGACGCGGCGACGCTCGTCGGCATCCGCCGTGAAGGCGGCGCCCCGCTCCTGGCGCTCGCGCCGCGCCTGCTCGCGGGCGAGGCGCGCGGCATCCTGCTGCTGGCGGCGCCAGGCGTCGTCCTGCATCTTCCACGCGGCGTGCTGCTCGCGCCAGGCGGCGTACTCGTCGACGGGTGCGGCGGGGGTGACGGGTTCGGCGGGGGTGGTGGGTTCGGTGGATGGGGCGCCGGATTCGGTGGATGGGGGGTCGAGGGAGGAGGGGGAGGCCGCGAAGCCGGCGGCATCCCCCTCCTCGTCCGCACGCGGGGCATCCGGACCCGAACCGGATGCCGCGGCGGACGCGTCCGGGGCCCTGTCCGGATCGAGAGGCGCGGCAGAAGCCGTGCGCTCATCCGGATCGGCCGCCGGGGTCTGGGGGGTGGACCGCGGGCGCGGGGAGCGCGCGGCGCTGGCGATGACGAAGACGAGAAGGCCGGCGACGAGCAGTGCCACCGTGAACACGATGGACAGCGCGATGATGGTGGGGTCCGACACGTACGCGGCGGGCAGGACGATCGCGGCGCCGACGGGCGCCGGCACGAGGCCGAGCACGGCGCACGCGATGATCCCGCCCATCGCCGGCGTCCACTGCCCGCGGATCGCGTCGCGCAGCGGGATCCGCCCGTCGAGGTCGGGGAGCACCGCCCACGCGATCGCATAGACGAGCAGCATCGGGAATCCGAAGAGCTGCACGACCACGAAGATGCCGCGGACGATCAGCGGGTCGATCCGCAGGCGTGCGGCAACGCCTGCCGCGACCCCGCCGATCCACCCGTCGCCGCGCACGATGCCGAGTCCGGACGTCCACGAGAAGAAGCGATCCCCTCGTGAGGGACGCGGGCCGGCGGGCGGCGCGCCGGAGGAGTCCGCGGGGGATGCCGAAGGTGTCGGCGGCGGGCCGGGATCGAGCACGGGGGTCGTCATGCATCGATCCTCGCCGCGCGACGGCGGCGGTCGCCATGGGGTGAACCCCTGATCCGACCCTGATCTTCGCGTTCTGGCATCCCCTCGCGTGCGCCGGTGTGATGGGATGGCCGCATGTCCACGACGACCCCGGCGACTGCGTCTCCGGCTGCGCCCGCGGCCCCGGTCGTGTCGCCCGCCGACCCGGCCGCGCCCGCGGCCCCGGTCGCGTCGCCGCGGCCCGCGCGCCCGGCCCGACCTCCGCGTCCGGCGCGCCCCGCGCGCGCCGTGGCCGAGCGCCTCCCACTCCTGCGCCCCCGTGAGTGCGCCGTGTCGGGCGTCTCGGAAGGGCTCGCGCGGCACCTCGATGCTCCGGTGTGGGCGGTGCGGTGGCTGTTCGTCGTCCTGTCGGTGCTCGGCGGTGCCGGCATCCTCCTCTATCTCTGGTGCTGGGCGTTCATCCCCTGGGAACCGCCCGCCGAGTCGGGCCCGAGCGCGCCCACACGGAGCGTCCCGGTCGCCTGGATCCTCCTGACCGTCGCGACGGTCGCGCTCGTCGTCGTCATGTTCGGACTGGCCGAGTACCGCGCGTGGGGGTGGGCGCCGCTCGCGCGGCTGCGCGTCGTCGGAGGCTTCGCGCTCACCGTCGGCGCCGCGACCGCCGCGGGACTCTGGGCCGGGTTCATCGACCGCACCGACCCCGCCCGCGGGCCGCGCCACGCGTTCGTCACGCGCGTTGTCGCCATCGCCCTGCTCGTCATCGTGCTCCTCGTCGCTGTCGGCGAGGGCGGGACGACCCTCGATGTCCTCGTGAGCGCGCTCGTGCCCTTCTTCGCGATCCTGCTCGTGCTTTCGCCCGCGTTCGTGCAGCGCTGGCGGGAGCTGTCGGGTGAGCGCGTCGCGCGGATCCGCGAGGAGCAGCGCGCCGAAATGGCCGCGCACCTTCACGACTCGGTGCTGCAGACCCTCGCCCTCATCCAGAACCGCGCCGGCGCGTCGAGCGAGGCCGCGCGCCTCGCCCGCGCGCAGGAGCGCGAGCTGCGAGCCTGGCTCTACGACGGTGACCAGCCCGCCGACAGCGATCTGCCGACCGACCTCCGCGACTACGCGGGCGCGCTCGAACTCGACTACCCCGTGCGCATCGACGTCGTGTCGGCGGGGGCGTCGACCGAGCGCGCCAGCGGTGAAGTCGCCGCCGCCGCGCGCGAGGCGATGCTCAACGCCGCCCGCCACGCGGGAGGAGAGGTCTCCGTCTACATCGAGGGCGGGGCGGGTGTCGACGTCTACATCCGAGACCGGGGTGCGGGCTTCGAGATGGATGCCGTCCCCGACGATCGCCTCGGCATCCGGCAGTCGATCATCGGACGCATGCGGCGCGTCGGCGGCACGGCGTCGGTCCGCTCGACGGATGCCGGCACTGAAGTTCATCTGCATTTCGAGCGCCGCGAGGGGGGTGCGGACCGTGGCTGAGCCGATCCGCGTCGTGATCGTCGACGATCACTCGATCTTCCGGTCGGGACTGCGCAGCGACCTCGACGACTCGATCGCCGTCGCGGGCGAGGCATCCGATGTCCCCTCCGCGATCCCCGTGATCGCGCGGGAGCGGCCCGAGGTGGTGCTCCTCGACGTGCACCTGCCGGGCGGGTCGGGCGCCGATGCGACCGGCGGCGAGGAGGTCATCCGCGGGTCGGCCAGCGTGCCGACGCGGTTTCTCGCGCTGAGCGTGTCCGATGCCGCCGAGGACGTCGTCCGCGTCATCCGCGCCGGCGCCCGCGGGTACATCACGAAGGGGTCGTCGGGGATCGAGGTGAGCGACGCGGTGCACGCCGTCGCCGGCGGGGATGCCGTGTTCTCGCCACGCCTGGCCGGCTTCGTGCTCGACGCCTTCGGCGCCGTCGCGGGCGAGACGGCGGCCGCCCCGGACGAACTGGACCGGCTGTCGGCGCGCGAGCAGGAGGTCATGCGCCTCATCGCGCGCGGCTACTCCTACAAAGAGGTCGCCGCGGAGCTGTACATCTCGATCAAGACCGTCGAGACGCACGTGTCGGCGGTGCTGCGCAAGCTGCAGCTCTCGTCGCGGCACGAGCTGACGGCCTGGGCCAGCGAGCGGCGGCTGCTGTAGGGCTCGGGCGGGCGGAAGGCCGGTGTCGGGGCCCCGACCTAGACTTGAGGGGACATGCCTGACCCCATCAAACCTGTGATCGTCGGCGGCCCCGGCGCCGCCTCCGCCGTGCGCGCGACCCCCGGATCGGCCGGGTCCGCGCGCGCCGACGACGACCTCCTCGCCGGGCTCAACGAGCCCCAGCGCGAGGCCGTCACCTACCGTGGCCCCGCCCTCCTCATCGTCGCGGGCGCCGGCTCCGGCAAGACGAGCGTGCTGACGCGCCGCATCGCGTCGCTCCTGCGCTCGCGCGAGGCGTGGCCGAGCCAGATCCTCGCGATCACGTTCACCAACAAGGCCGCCGGCGAGATGCGCGAGCGGGTCCACCAGCTCATCGGCGACGTCGCCCAGGGCATGTGGATCTCGACGTTCCACTCCGCCTGCGTGCGCATCCTCCGCCGCGAGGCCGACCAGTTCGGCTTCACCAAGAACTTCACGATCTACGACTCGGGCGACTCGCGCGCCCTGATCAAGCGCCTCGTCAAGGAACACGAAGCCGATGCGTTCGGCCTCACCCCTGCCGCCGTTCAGGGCCGCATCTCCAAGCTCAAGAACGAGCTGGCGGATGCCGAATCGTTCGCGCGGACGGCGAACCTGAGCGACCCCGCCGAGCGCGTCTTCGCGGAGATCTTCGCCGACTACCAGCGCGCGCTGCAGCGGGCGAACGCCTTCGACTTCGACGATCTCATCGGGCAGACCGTCTACCTCTTCCGCGCGTTCCCGCACGTCGCCGACGTCTACCGGCGCCGCTTCCGGCACATCCTCGTCGACGAGTACCAGGACACGAACCATGCCCAGTACGCGCTCATCCACGAGCTCACGCGTCCCCCCGGTTCCGACGCTTCCGGAACCGCGCACGAGGGCGGCATGATGATCTTCGACGCGCCCTCCGATGCGGCGGGCGAGCCCGGGGCATCCCTCACGGTCGTCGGCGACTCCGACCAGTCGATCTACGCGTTCCGCGGCGCCGACATCCGCAACATCACCGAGTTCGAGCGCGACTACCCGGGGGCGAAGGTCGTCCTGCTCGAGCAGAACTACCGCTCGACGCAGAACATCCTCACCGCGGCGAACGCCGTCATCAGCAACAACTTCGACCGCAAGGACAAGAAGCTCTGGACCGACGTCGGCGCGGGAGATGCGATCGTCGGCTTCACCGGGTACTCGCAGCACGATGAGGCCCAGTTCGTCGCCGATGAGATCGAGCGGCTGCACCGCGGCGGCATGCCGTACGGCGAGATGGCGGTGTTCTACCGCACCAACTCGCAGTCCCGCGCGCTGGAGGAGATCTTCATCCGCTCGGCCGTGCCTTACAAGATCATGGGCGGCACGAAGTTCTACGAGCGGGCCGAGATCAAGGATGCCCTCGCGTACCTCATCGCGGTCGCGAACCCGGCCGACGAGCTGAGCGTCCGCCGCATCCTCAACAAGCCGCGCCGCGGCATCGGCGACGTCACCGAGACGGCGATCGCGCGCTACGCGACCGAAGAGGGCATCACGTTCCGCGACGCGCTCGCCAACCCCTCGGCGCTGGGCGTCGGGCCGAAGATCCAGCGGGCCATCGCACAGCTCGACGCGGTGCTCGCCGAGGCATCCGAGATCATGCTCCCGGTCTCGGGCGAGGTCGCGCCGTCGTCGTCGGTGACCGAGGGGCTGAACGTCCTGCTGAACAAGTCGGGCTACCTCGATGCGCTCCGCCGCTCACGCGACCCTCAGGACGAAGCGCGCGTCGAGAACCTCGACGAGCTCGTCGCGGTCACCCGCGAGTTCGCCCGCAACAACCCCGAGGGGACGATCCTCGACTTCCTGACGGAGGTCGCCCTCGTGTCGGATGCCGATGACCTCGACGACGCCACGGGGTCGGTCTCGCTCATGACGATGCACACGGCGAAGGGGCTCGAGTACGACGCCGTCTTCGTCACGGGCGTCGAAGAAGACCTGATCCCGCACAGGATCTCGGCAGGCGAGCCAGGCGGCCCGCAGGAGGAACGGCGCCTCTTCTACGTCGCGCTCACCCGTGCCCGCAAGAGGCTGCACCTGTCGCTCGCGATGACGCGCGCCCAGTTCGGTGAGGTCTCGGCGGCGATGCCGAGTCGGTTCCTGCAGGAGATCCCGCACGAGCTCATCGACTGGCGTCAGTCGCCGGGGGATGTGAACTCGCGCGGCGGCACCCAGTCGCGCGCGCTCAACGCGCGCCGGGGCGGATCGGGCTCCGGCGGCTTCGGCGGCGGGTCGCGCTACGGCGACGACCTCGTGCCGCTCCCCAGGCGCGAGAACCCGGCGGGCGACGTGACGAAGTTCGCGAACCGCATCCCCGCGAAGGTGCGCGACAACGGCGACCTCGAGCTCGCTCCGGGCGATCGCATCCGGCACGACGACTTCGGCGAGGGCCGCGTCGACATGGTCACGGGCGAGGGGGCGAAGCGCATCGCGCACGTGCGGTTCGACTCCGCTGGCCCCAAGAAGCTTCTCATCAAGATCGCGCCGATCGCGAAGCTGTAGCGCTGGTGGGGTGTGCGTGGCTCCCGGCGACGCCGCGCCCGCCACCGGCCCGGGATACCCTCGAGGCATGGCATTGTTCTCGCGTCGCGGCAAGAGCGACGACTCCCCGTCCGAACCCGACGCGGAGCTGACAGCGCCGGACACGTCCGCCGACGATGTGGGTACGGCGGCGCCCGACGCCGAGCCCGTGCCCCACGTGGGCATCTCGGTGAGCACGTTCGGCAAGGCCCCGGAGAAGCCGGCGCCGCCGCGCCCGCCGCGTCCCGAGGCCACGGCGCCGGCAGCGACCCAGACGATCCCGGGGGTCGTCGACAACGTCCTCGTGCAGCGTGCGCTCGCCGCTCTCTCCGAGACCCCGCAGGCCGCTGAGGTCATGAACGTCATGCGGCAGGCGCTCGTCGGACAGCTGTACGTGCGCGCCCAGGGTGACGCGCAGGCGCTCCTCGCCGAGGGCAAGGGCCTGAACCTTGCGATCACGACGTTCGGCGACAAGCGGTTCCTTCTCGCGTTCAGCGGCGGCGGGCCGCTCCAGGCGAGCGCGCTCGAAGAAGGCTCGGAGGCCGCGTCGGCCGTGGGCCAGTTGGCATACAACCTCCTGCGCACCGCGGTCGATTCGGGATACGACGGCATCTACCTCGACCACACGAACCCCGGCGCACGCCTCGTGCTGCCGATCGAGCTGATCCGGAAGTCCCTCGAAGAGGGCGCTCCGCCTCCGTTCGCGCTGAAGACCCTCCTCGCCGGTGAGCGGACGGATGCCGCGGAGCGCGCGATCGTCGACGTGCTCACCCGCGAGACCGTGTGGGTCGCCGGCAACCTCGACCCCGAGTCGGGACAGATCGGGCTGGCGGAAGCACGCGGCGAGGGCGGGCGGCGCATCGAGGTGTACTCGCATCCGCTCGAGGTCATCGCAATGGGACGCGGCGACCGGCCGTTGCCGCTCACGCCGCAGCAGCTCGCCAAGACCCTCGCCGCCGAGCCCACGGTGACCGGGATCGTCCTCGACGCCGCGGGGCCCTGGGCCGAACTCGACCGTGAGGCGCTCGCTCCGCTCATCGCCCTCGCGGACTGAGACGGCGAGCGGCGGCAAGGAGCGGTTGCGGAGTTTCGACCCGCGGCGGCGCCGCTCGAGAGGCGACCGGGATGAGGCGCCCGGGGTGAGGACCCGGGGTGTCGCGGGAGGCGCGGCGCGCCTAGGGTCGGACCATGGCATCCGAGCGCATCACGGTGACCGTACCCGGCCCGGAGGGCGACCGCGAGGTGTCGCTGTCGAGCCCGAATCGGGTCATCTGGCCCGAGGTGGGCATCACGAAGCGCGAGCTCGCCGAGTACGTCATCGCCGTCTCCGACCCGTTCCTGCGCGCGAACGGCCACCGTCCGGTGTCGCTCGAGCGCTACCCCGACACCGTCGACGGCGAGAGCTTCTTCTCGAAGAACCCGCCGCGCGGCGCGCCCGACTACGTCCACGAGGTCATGTGCACGTACAACAGTGGGCGCCGCCACCCGCAGGTCGTCCTCGATGAGGCCGCCGCGATCGTGTGGGCCGTGCAGATGAACACCGTCGTCTTCCACCCGTGGGCATCGCTCGCGACGAACACCGACAACCCGGTCGAGCTGCGCATCGACCTCGACCCGCAGCCGGGCACGGACTTCTCCGATGCGGCATCCGTCGCCCCCGCCCTCCGCGAGGTGCTGCGCGAGGCGGGGCTCGAGGCGTGGATCAAGACGAGCGGGAACCGCGGCATCCACGTGTTCTGCCCGATCGAGCCGACGCACGAGTTCCTCGACGTCCGCCACGCGGTGATCGCGGCGGGGCGCGAGCTGGAACGGCGGATGCCCGACAAGGTGACGACCGCCTGGTGGAAGGAGGAGCGCGGCGAGCGCGTCTTCGTCGACTTCAACCAGGCCAACCGCGACCGCACGATGGCCGGCGCCTACAGTCCGCGCGCGCTGCCCCAGGCGACGGTCGCGACCCCGATCACGTGGGACGAGCTCGCGACGGGGGTGGATCCGGCATCCTTCACCGTCCGCACCGTACCGGCTCGTCTCGCCGACACCGGCGACCCGTGGGAGCAGTTCGCCGACGCGCCGGGCCGCATCGACATGCTGCTCGAGTGGTGGCAGCGCGACCTCGACGCGGGGCTCGGCGAATTGCCGTTCCCGCCCGAGTTCCCCAAGATGCCGGGAGAGCCCCCGCGCGTGCAGCCGAGCCGGGCGAAGAAGACCGAGTGACGGGGGTCCCGCGCGGCGTCAGCTCTGGCGGGTGAGCGACTCGGGTTCTCGGCCCTCGATCATCGCCTGTTCATCCTCGGGATGCTTTGGCCGCGCCCACCGCGCCGGCGTGTTCGGGCCGTCCCACACCTGCACGATGCCCCACGCGACCGCCGTCAGCGGCACCGCGAGCACCGCGCCGACGATCCCGCCGAGGAAGGTTCCCGCGGTCAGGACGATCAGTACGACGAACGGGTGCAGCTTCATCGACCGGCCCATGAGCACCGGCTGCAGGAAGTTCCCCTCGAGCTGGTTCACGAGCACGACGACACCGACGACGAGCAGGGCGTTGACCCAGCCGTTCGCGACGAGGGCGACGAGCGCCGCGAGGATGCCGGCGAGCGTCGCGCCCACGAACGGGATGAACGCCAGCAGGAACGTCAGCACCGCCAGTGGGATCGCGAGCGGCACCTGCAGGATGAGCAGACCGATGAGGATGCCGATGGCGTCGACCGCCGCGACCGCCGCCGTGCCGCGCACATACGAGCCGAGCGTGGTCACGGTCTTGTCGCCGACCCGCATCGCGCGGTCGTAGCTCTTGCCCTCGAAGGGGCGCAGGAGGAAGGCCCACATCTGCGGGGCATCCTTCAGGAAGAAGAAGAGGATCACGACCATGAGGATGAAGCTCGTGATGAACGTCGCGACCGCGCTGACTCCCGCGATCGCCCCCGAGCCGAACTGCGCGCTCGTGAGGAAGTCGGTGATCGAGCCCATCCACTCGTCGATCTGCGCCTGGTCGAAGCTGATGGGAAGCGTCGAGAACCACTCCGTCAGATCCTGGAACCCCGCCTGCGCCTGCGAGTACAGGTCGTCCCACTGGTTGCGGACCGCATTGACGATGAGCCAGCCGATGCCCGTGAGCAGCAGCACGATCGCGAGGAGCGTCAGGATCGTCGCGGCGAGGGCCGGCACCCCCTTGCGGCGCAGCCAGCGCATGACCGGCGCGAAGGCGGATGCCAGGATCATGGCGAGCAGCAAGGGGATGACGACGACCGTCAGCTGGCTGATGCCCCAGAGCACGGCGGCGATGAGCGCCACCGCGATGAGGATCTGCATGGCGCGGATGGCGAAGGTGCCTAGGGCGTCGGCCCAGAGGGTCCAGGGCTTGCCCGCGGTGCTCGCGCTCACGCGCACGGGGGTGCCGGAGTCGGACACGCGGACGGTGGCGGGTTCGGAGGATCGGAACAGTCCCATGCCACGACGGTAAGGGACGCGCGCCGTCGACGCGAAGCCTTGACAGGCGGCCGATGATCAGGGTCGGGGTTCGGGTCGCGTCGCGGTCACGGGCGCGACCACTCGCGTTCGGTGAGGATGCGGGCGACGGTCAGCCCGATCGCGAGGGCGACGACGACGAAGACGGCGGTGAATCCGTTCTGGATCGCGGCGAGCGTGTCGCCGGCGATGACACCCGTGATCGCCCGGTACGCCGCCGCGCCCGGCACCATGATGAGGACCGCGGGCACCGTGAGGGTGACGCGCGCCGCGCGGAGGCGGTCGCCGAACAGGAACGCGCCGAAGCCCACCGCGAGCGCCGCGATCGCCGCCGCGAGTGGCGCCGTCATCCCGCCGTCGATGAATGCCAGCCGCGCGACGTTCGCCACCGACCCGAGCGCCGCGGTGGTGAAGGCGATCGCGGGCGGGGTGTCGAAGAGCACGGCGAACCCGAGCACGCCGACGAAGCCGGCGAGCAGGCGCACGACCGACAGCACCGGCTCCGCGAAGAGCGGATCGGCGGTCTGGGTCACCGTCGCCTGGAAGATCGAGCCGATGCCCCACACCGCCGTTCCTGTCGCGAGCAGCACGAGCGTTGCGTAGACGACACGGGAGATGCCGGCGTTGAGGTCGAGGCGGGCGAGGTCGAGGGCGCCCGTGACGAGGGGGAAGCCGGGGACGAGGTAGAGAACGGCGCCCGTGAGCGCGGCGTCGTGCTGTCCGCCCGGTACGCCGAGAAGGGCGAGCAGCGCCGCGACACCGAGGTAGACGAGCAGCGCGGTGACGGCGGAGACGAACACGGTCAGGAACTCGTTGGTGCGAAGGCGCGCGATGCGCATCCGCACGAACTGCCCGATCGCGGCGGCGATGAGCACCGCAATGAACTCCTGCCACCCGCCGTTGTTCAAGAGGGCGAACGCCGCGCAGGCGAGGCCCGCGCCCAAGACCCGGACGACCTCGGGGTAACGGCGAGGGCGTGACTCGACGGCATCCAATCGCTGCTGCAGCGTGGCGGGAGAGGTGCCGGGCTGCAGCTCGCCGGTCAGGCGCTTGAGTGCCGTAAGGCGTTCCGCATCGACCCCGGGCCGGCGGATCTCGGCGACGCGCGTGCGGAACATCTGCCCGCGGCTCATCGTGGCGACGAGGTCGTTCATGCCGACGCGGGTGTGCAGCGTCTCGATGCCGACGGCGTGCGCGGCGCGCTCCATGCTGTCGCGCACCCGCGCCGACGACGCACCCGCGCCGAGCATGAGTGCGCCGAGGCGCATGACCGCGTCGGTGCGCGCGATGAACTGCACCGGCTCGAGGCGCAGTTCCTGGGTGAGCGAGAGGTCGCCGTCGAGGTCTGCTCCGGATGCCTGGTCGCCGGGGACGCCGCGGGCGGCATCGTCCTCGGGTGGGGGCGGCTCGGCGGACGGAGACATGCTCCGATCCTGGCATCGGCCGCGGGCGCCCGCACCCCCGACGGGCCGGGTCTTTATTCACGGCGCGCGCCGGGGTGTCGCCGCGCATCGCGCCGGTAGTTTCGGAGCCATGAAGGAGTCGGCCCGGCTCCCTCGGAGATCGGGCCCCCTTTCGCAGATCGGGCCCGCATGGCCGGCCGCCGGAGTCCGGCGCCGATGCGGGCTCGATCCGCGTGTGCGGGTGGGGAGACGCGGCTGGATGCGTTCGTCTCGCGTTCGTCTCGCAGGAGATCCGGCGCCCAACGCCCGACCGCAACGATTCGACGCCCCATCCCGCGTCGATCGTCCTGCGAACCGAACGCCGCAGCGCCGGGACGTCAGTCGAGGACGTCGGCCAGGTCGTAGGCGGCGACCTGCTCGAGCTGGTCGTAGGTGCACGAGCGCGGGTCGCGGTCGGGGCGCCACCGCTCGAACTGCACCGTGTGGCGGAATCTCCGCCCCTCGAGCTGGTCGTAGCGCACCTCGAGCACCCGTTCGGGGCGGAGGCGGACGAACGACGTGTCCTTGTCGGCCGCGGTGAACCGCGAGCGCTCGCCGTCGCCGCGCACGGCCGCGCCGTCGGCATCGGTCTCGACGAGGGGCGCCAGCTCGTCGACGAGCTCGCGCCGGCGCGCGTCGGTGAACGCCGAGACGCCGCCGGCCTGGTGCAGCGCGCCGTCGTCGTCGTACAGGCCGACGAGGAGTGACCCGACGCCGGCCCCGCTCTTGTGCACGCGGTATCCGAGCGTGACGACGTCGGCGGTGCGCGCGTGCTTGATCTTCATCATCGTGCGCCTGCCGGGGGTGTACGGGAGCGCGAGCGGCTTCGCGACGACGCCGTCGAGTCCGGCGCCCTCGAACTGCGCGAGCCACTGCGTCGCGAGGGCGGGGTCGGTGGTCGTCCGTGTGAGGTGGATCGGGTCGGGGATGCCGCGGAGCAGATCCTCGAGCTCCGCGCGCCGCGCGGCGAACGGTTCGCCCTGCAGGTCGCGGTCGCCACGCGCGAGCAGGTCGAAGGCGACGAAGCGGGCGGGCGTCTCGGCGCTGAGCAGGGCGACGCGGGATGCCGCGGGGTGGATCCGCTGCGACAGCGCCTCCCACGAGAGACGCAGTGACGCATCGCCGCCGCCCGCATCGGCCGTCTCGCTCGCATCGGCGGCCGGCAGCGCCACGACGATCTCGCCGTCGATGAGGCACGGCTCGGCGAGGAGCGCGCGGAAGGCATCCACGAGTTCGGGGAAGTAGCGGGTGAGCGGCTTCGCGCCGCGCGAGCCGATCTCCACGCCGTCGGCGCCCGTGCCGTCCCACGCGACGATCGCGCGGAACCCGTCCCATTTGGGCTCGAACGACAGTCCGCCGGGCGTCTTGGCGGGGTCGGGGATGGCGGGCACGGCCTTGGCGAGCATGGGAGCGGGGATGTCATACACGCCGCCATCCTCGCGTGCCACCGCCGCGGACGCGAGGGGTGCGGTCCGCGCACAGGATGCCTCGGCCCCGGTGTCGCCGGATCCTCCCAGCCCTCTGAGACTCAGTTTCATCTACACTGGACCGGAGTTTCATCCCATCGCGCGCATCGCGCCCCACCGAGGAGTCCGTCATGGCCGCCGCCTCCGAGTACGTCCCACCCGTCGCGGACTACGCCTTCCTGTACCACGAGGCTTTCGGCCTCGACATCGTCGCGCGCGCGACCGGCGGCGCACTGACCGCCGACGACGCGACCGACGTGATCGAGGGCGCCGGCGAGTTCGCGGCATCCGTCCTCGCGCCGCTCGAGACGGTCGGCGACACCGTGGGCGCGCAGTTCGTCGACGGCCAGGTGCACCTGCCCGACGGGTTCGCTGAGGCGTATCAGGCGTTCATCGAGGCGGGCTGGGTCAGCGCCGAGGCGCCCGAATCGGCCGGCGGCGACGGCCTGCCGGGCTCCGTGCGCGCGGGGCTCGGCGAGATCTGGAACGCCTCGAATGCGGCGTTCGCCCTCTGCTGGCTGCTGAGCGCGGGGCAGATCCACGCGCTGGATGCCGCCGCGTCCGAAGAGATCCGCGAGATCTACCTCACGAAGCTCGTCTCGGGCGAGTGGACCGGCACCATGAACCTCACCGAGCCGCAGGCCGGCACCGACCTCGGCGCGATCCGCACGATCGCCACCCCCCGTGGCGAAGGAGCGGGTGACGGCTCGTGGTCGATCAAGGGCCAGAAGATCTTCATCACGTGGGGCGACCACGATGTGGCCGAGAACATCGTCCACCTCGTGCTGGCGCGCACGCCCGACGCCCCCGAGGGCGCGAAGGGCCTCTCGCTGTTCGTCGTGCCGAAGTACCTCGTGAACGCCGACGGCTCGCTCGGCGACCGCAACGGCGTCGAGACCGTCGCGATCGAGCACAAGCTCGGCATCCACGGCTCGCCCACCTGCGTCCTCGCGTATGAGGACGCGACCGGCTACCTCGTCGGCGAGGTCGGCGGCGGGCTGGCGGGCATGTTCGTCATGATGAACTCCGCGCGCATGGGCATGGGCTTCCAGGCGACCGGCATCGCCGATCGCGCGTACCAGCAGGCGCGGGCATATGCCGCAGATCGCATGCAGGGCCGCGTGCTCGATCGGGATGCCTCGGCGCCAATCGCCGAGCACCCCGACGTCCGGCGTCTGCTGCTGTCGATGGCGAGCGAGATCTACGCGATGCGCGCCCTCGGCGTGTATGTCGGCGACCTCTTCGACCAGGCCGAAGGAACGGAGGATGCCGCGACGCTCGCACTCGCCGAGTTCTTCGTGCCGATCCTCAAGGGCTGGGCCACGGAGGATGCGATCGAGCTCACCAGCGAGGCGATCCAGGTGCACGGTGGCATGGGCTTCATCGAGGAGACCGGCGCCGCGCAGCACTACCGCGACGCCCGCATCATGACGATCTACGAAGGCACGACGGCGATCCAGTCGAACGACCTCATCGGACGGAAGGTCATCCGCAACCAGGGCGCGACCGCCGAAGCGCTGTTCGCGCGGATCGACGCCACGGTCGCGGACCTCCGCGCCGTCGCGGGCGATGCGGCATCCGACGTCGCGGTGCGAACGGCCGAGCGCACCGCCGACCGGCTCGAGCGCGCCGTCGCCGCAGCGCGTCGCGCGACCGCCGACCTGCTCGGGTTCGCCGGGTCGCTCCGCGACGCGCATGCCGTGAGCGTGCCGTACCTCATGCTCCTCGGAACGCTCTCGGGCGGGTGGATGCACGGCCTCGCCGTCGTCGCCGTCGCGAAGCACGACGCGGCGACCGACGAGGATGTTGCACGCCTGCGCACCGCGGACTTCTACGGCGCGCACCACCTGCCGCGCGTGCACGCCCTCGCCGAGACGGTGGCCTCGGGCGAAACCGTCTGACGCTCGCACTCCCGCGCCGGCGCCCGCCCCTGGCTCGCGAATCACCGCCGCTTTCACGAATCACCACCCGATTCGCGCGAAAGCGGCGGTGATTCGCGCATCGGGCGGTGATTCGCGAGCCGGGCGGGCGGGACGGAGAGGGGCGCGTGCGGGGCGGAGGCGCGCTGTGCTAGCGTCATACCGACTGGACGGTATGAGATGACCGAGACGCTCGAGGAGGAGCAGAAATGACGGATGCCACGGCACGCTTCACCGACACCGTGACCATCATCACGGGCGCAAGCCGCGGGATCGGCTTTGGAATCGCGCAGCGCCTCGTCGCCGAGGGCGGACGCGTCGTGCTCACCGGCCGCAAGAGCGAGGCGCTGGATGCCGCCGTCGCCGAGCTCGGCACCCTCGCCGACGGCACCCCCGCCGCCAGCGGCGTCGCCGGCGCCGCCGACGACCCGCACCACCGCGCCGCCGTATACGCCCACGTCGCCGAGACCTACGGACGCCTCGACCACCTCGTCAACAACGCCGGCATCAACCCCGCCTACGGTCCGCTCGCGGGCGTCGACCTGGGTGCCGCGCGCAAGATCCTCGAGGTCAACGTGCTCGCGACGCTCGAGTGGACGCGCGACGCGCTCGCGGCCGGGCTCAGCCGCTCGGTCGTGAACGTCGCCTCCGTCGCGGGCCTCGGAGCGAGCCCCGGGATCGGGATGTACGGGGCATCCAAGGGCGCCCTCATCAACCTCACGGCGCAGCTCGCGTACGAGCTCGCCCCCGCGATCCGCGTCAACGCCGTCGCCCCCGCCGTCGTGAAGACCCAGTTCGCCCGCGCGCTCTACGAGGGGCACGAGACCGAGACCGCCGCCGCCTACCCGCTGAACCGCCTCGGCACGCCGCAGGACATCGCCGGGCCCGTCGCCTTCCTCCTGTCAGAGGATGCCGCGTGGATCACCGGCCAGACCCTGTCGATCGACGGCGGCGCGGGCATCAAGCCCCTCATGTGACGCCCGCGTCGAGCGGCAGAGCACGGACCGAGAAGAGAGGCGCCCGGTGAAGGATTCCCACGTCGCCGACGACATCACCCGCGCGGCCGTCGAGCTGTTCGCGACCCAGGGCTACGTCACGACGAGCGTGCAGCAGATCGTCGAGGCGGCCGGCGTCACCAAGGGCGCGATGTACCACTACTTCGCGTCGAAGGACGACCTGCTCTTCGGCATCTACGACGAGCTCCTGACACTGCAGAAGCAGCACCTCGACGAGATCGTCGCGCGCGGCGAGGCATCCGGCGCGGGTGTCGACGAGATCCTCCGCGCCGTGTGCGTCGACGTGATCGAGACGTCGATCGACCACCTCCGTGAGGCGGCCGTGTTCTTCCGCAGCGCGCACCTGCTCTCCGCTGACCGGCGTGACGAGGTCACGCGCCGCCGCCGCGCCTACCACGACGCGTTCGCCGCGCTCCTCGAGCGTGGGCAGGTTGAGGGCCGCTACCGCACCGACATCCCGGTGGCGCTGCTCGTGGCGCACTTCTTCAGCGACGTCCACTACCTGTCGCAGTGGTACTCGCCGACCGGGCCCGAGAGCCGCGACCTCGTCGCCGCCCAGCTGACCGACCTGTACCTCACGAGCCTGCATCCCGCGGACGCGGGCGCCTGACCGACCCGCACCACCCCACCCGCACCACCCCACCACCCGTCCAGGAGGCGACGATGCCCGAGCACGAATCCACCGTTCCCGAGACGATGCGCGCCTGGCGGGTGACGACGCTCGGCGAACCCGCTGATGCGCTCTCGCTCGACGACGTCCCGGTCCCCGCGCCCGCCTCCGGGGAGGTGCTCGTGCGGGTGCGCGCCGTCGCGGCCAACTTCCCCGACGTCCTCCTCGCGCGCGGCGAGTACCAGGTGAAGCCCGAGTTGCCCTTCATCCCCGGCATCGAGTGCGTGGGCGACGTCGTCGCGCTCGGAGAGGGCGCGGATGCCGGGTCCTTCCGCATCGGCGACCGGGTGCTCGCCTCGAAGATCGGGGTGCTCGCCGAGTACGCGGCCGTGCCGGCATCCGACGTCCATCCCGCGCCCGCAACGCTTCCGGATGCCGCGGCCGCCGGCCTCTTCGTCGCGTACCAGACCGCGTGGTTCGGCCTGCACCGCCGGGCGGCGCTGCAGCCGGGGGAGTGGCTGCTCGTCCACGCCGCGGCGGGCGGTGTCGGCGCCGCCGCCGTGCAGCTCGGCGTCGCCGCCGGAGCTCGCGTGATCGGCGTCGTCGGCTCCGAGGCGAAAGCCGAGGTCGCCCGCGCCGCGGGAGCCGAGGTCGTGCTCATCCGGGGCGTCGACGACATCGCGCAGGGCGTCAAGGCCGCGACCGGCGGGCACGGCGCCGACGTCGTGTTCGATCCCGTGGGGGGCGACGCCTTCGCGGCATCCACCAAGTGCATCGCCTTCGAGGGACGCATCGTCATCGTCGGTTTCGCGAGCGGCACGATCCCCCAGCTGCCCGCGGGGCACGTGCTGGTCAAGAACTACTCGCTGCTCGGTCTGCACTGGGGCCTCTATACGCAGGTCGCACCGCACCTCGTCGCCGAGGCGCACCGCGAGATCACCCGCCTCGCCGACGACGGCGCGATCTCGCCCGTCGTCGACCACGTCGTCCCGTTCGGCGAGGCGCCCGCGGCCCTCACCGACCTCGCCGGCGGCCAGACGGTCGGACGCGTCGTCATCGAGGTCGCCGCGTGAGCGCGACGATCGACCTCGGCGGACGCGTCTGCATCGTCACCGGCGGCGGCCGCGGCCTCGGTGCCGCCTACGCCCGCGCGCTGCACGCCGCGGGCGCGCGGGTGATGATTGCCGACATCCTCGACGACGAGGGTGCGGCGCTCGCCGCCGAGCTCGACAGTGCGGCCCGCGACGGTGCGGGCGATGCCGATGCGACAGCGCGGTACCACCACCTCGACGTCCGCGACGAAGACCAGTGGGCGACCGTCATCGCCGACACGGTCGCCGCGTTCGGGGCGGTCGACGTCCTCGTCAACAACGCCGGGATCGTCAACGCTGCCCCCGTCGAGCACCTCACGACCGCGAAGTGGGATGCCGTCATCGCCGTCAACCTCACGGGCGTCTTCTTCGGGTGTCGCGCGGTCGTGCCGCAGATGAAGGCGCAGTTCGCCGCCACCGGCACGGGCGGATCGATCATCAACATCTCGTCGGTCGAGGGCATGCGCGGCAGCCCCGGCCTACACGGCTACACGGCGTCGAAGTTCGGCGTGCGCGGGCTCTCGCAGTCGATGGCGGTGGAGCTCGGGCCCTCCGGCATCCGCGTCAACTCGGTGCATCCGGGGTTCATTCGCTCGGACATGTCGGCCCGCATCGACCCCGCGCGCCTCGACATCCCGCTCGGCCGACCCGGCGAGCCCGGCGATGTCGCCGGGACGATCGTCTTCCTCGCGTCGGATGCCTCGGCCTTCACGACCGGCGCCGAGTTCGTCGTCGACGGCGGCATGATCACCGGCATCCCGCACAAGTAACGCCGTTTCGACGCCTGGCTGTGCGCGCGCTCGGAGTACGGCTATGCGCGCGCAACCCCCGGTCGTTGAGCGAGCGCAGCGAGCCGAAGAGCCGGCGCCGCGTCAGCGCGCGCGCAGCTGCGCACGGCCGAGGCTCGACAGGTGCACCTCGTCGGGGCCGTCGGCAAGCCGGAGCGAACGGATGCCGGCGTACATCTCGGCGAGCGGGGTGTCGCCCGAGACGCCCGCGCCGCCGTACAGCTGGATGGCGCGGTCGACGATCTGCTGCACGCCCCGCGGAACGGCGATCTTGATCGCCTGGATCTCGGTCATCGCCTTCTTGTTGCCGACGGTGTCCATGAGCCACGCGGTCTTCAGGACGAGCAGGCGCAGCGCCTCGAGCGTGATGCGCGACTCGGCGATCCACTCGCGGACGACGCCCTGGTCGGCCAGCGCCCGCCCGAACGCGTGACGCTCGCGCGCCCGCTCACTCATCAGCTGGAGAGCGCGCTCGCCCGTGCCGATCGCCCGCATGCAGTGGTGGATACGGCCGGGGCCCAGGCGCGCCTGCGCGATCGCGAACCCGTCGCCCTCGCCGGCGATGAGGTTCGAGGCCGGCACGCGCACGTCGCGGAAGACGACCTCGGCGTGCCCGCCGTGGTCGCGGTCGTCGTAGCCGAACACCGTCAGGGGACGCACGACCTCGACGCCGGGGGTGTCACGGGGAACGAGGATCATCGACTGCTGACGGTGGCGGTCGGCATCCGGATCGGTCTTGCCCATGACGATGAAGATCGCGGCATCCGGGTTCATCGCGCCGGTCGACCACCACTTGCGTCCGTTGATGACGTAGTGGTCGCCGTCGCGCACGATGCGGGTGTCGATGTTGGTCGCGTCGGACGAGGCGACGTCGGGCTCGGTCATGCAGAACGCGGAGCGGATCTCGGCGTTCAGTAGGGGCGTCAGCCACTGCTCCTTCTGCTCGGGGGTGCCGAAGTCGTTCAGGACCTCCATGTTGCCCGTGTCGGGCGCGGCGCAGTTGAACGCGGGGGGAGCCAGGCGCGTCGACCAGCCGGTGATCTCGGCGATCGGCGCGTACTGCAGGTTCGTGAGACCCGCGCCCCCGTTCTCACCGTGCCCGGCCGGGAGGAACAGGTTCCAGAGGCCCTCGGCGCGCGCGCGATCCTGCAGTTCGCGGACGATCGGGCGCACGGTCCACTCGTTCGGCGTCGCGGCGAGCTGCTCTTCGAGGATCGGCTCGGCGGGGAGCACGCGCTCGTCGACGAAGCGGCGAGCACGGGTGATGAGCGCCTCGGTCTCAGTATCGAAGGAGAAGTCCATCAGCGGGCCTCGCTCTCGGTGGGGGTGTCGGAGTCCGTGTCGGAAGGGGCTGCGGATGCCTCGGCATCCAGCGCCGTGAGGCCCGCCCGCGCGAGCGGTGCGACAAGCCCGCCCATCTGGTCGAAGCCCTCGCCGACCGTGCCGCCCTGCTGGTAGCGGTAGTGGATGCCCTCGAGGATCACCGCGAGCTTGTACGCGGCGAACGCGCGGTACCAGTGCAGCTCGGGCACGGGGATGCCGGCGCGCTCCGCGTACGCGGCGATCATCTCGTTGAGGGTGGGGTACCCGGCCGCGGCGTCGACCGCGCTCGGCACGGCGGTCGCGAGCGCGCCGGGGAGGTGCCCGATCTCCCAGTACATCGCGAACATGCCGACGTCCACGAGCGGGTCGCCGAGGGTCGCCATCTCCCAGTCGAGGATCGCCGAGACGTGCGCCTCGTCGCCCTCACCGGTGACGAGAGCGTTGTCGAGGCGGAAGTCGCCGTGGACGATGCCCGTCCGGGTCGTCTCGGGGACATCCGCCTCGAGCGCGGCCTGCAGGCGGTCGAGCTCGGGAGTCTCGCGCGAGCGCGAGGCATCCAGCTGCCGCCGCCACGTCGCGAGCTGGCGGGTGAGGAACCCGTCGGGCTTGCCGAAGTCGGCGAGGCCGACGGTCTCGGGATCGACCGAGTGCAGTGCGGCCAGGTCGCCGGCGAGCTCGAGGCTGAGCGCGCGGAGAGCGTCGGGGGTGAAGCCCGCGTTGTGCGTCGGGCGGGCGAGGACGCGGCCCGGGGCGCGCTCCATGACGAAGAAGACGGTGCCGGTGACCTGCTTCGCCTCGGTGTCGTCGACGACGTCGACCGCGACCGGCACAGGTACCGCGCTGCCTGCGAGCGCCGAGATGACCCGGTGCTCGCGGCGCATGTCGTGGGCGCTCGAGAGCACGTGGCCGAGCGGCGGGCGGCGGACGATGAGCGGCCGCGCCGCCCCGTCGATGCCGTACGTCAGGTTGCTGCGCCCGCCCGCGATGACCGTCGCGGTGAGGTGCTGACCGGGGACGACGAGGTCGGGGTGTGCGTCGACGAGCCAAGCTTCGAGGCCTGCGACGTCGAGGCCGGGGACCTCGGCCGTCGGCGCGGAGCGAGCGGTGGCGGATGCTGGGCTCGCGGAGTTCGGCGTGGCGGATGCCGGTGCAGGTGTGGTGTCGGCGGTCATCGGTGACCCTCTCCGGCGCCGTCCACGACGCCTCGCTCGCCAGCATACCGGACGGTCGGTTTGTTGTGGGAGGGTCGCTTCTGGATTGTCGGCGCGAATCGCTTCCACCCGCCCGGATGAGCGCGATCTGCGCCGACAATCTCTCCGATGAGCGCGATCTGCGCCGACGAACCGCGTCAGGCCTTCGGACCCCCGGCGACGTAGAGCACCTGGCCCGAGGTGAACCCCGACTCCTCGGCGCAGAAGAAGGATGCCGCGGCCGCGATGTCCTCGGGGGTGCCCGCCCGCCCGACGGGGATCTCCTTGGCCGCCGCGACCAGGAACTCGTCGAAGGTCATCCCGATCCGCTCCGCCGTCGCGCGCGTCATGTCGGTCGCGATGAACCCCGGCGCGATGGCATTCGCGGTGATGCCGTAGCGCCCCAGCTCGATCGCGAGCGTCTTGGTGAAGCCCTGCATGCCGGCCTTCGCGGCGGCGTAGTTCGCCTGCCCGCGGTTGCCGAGCGCCGAGGTCGAGGAGAGGTTCACGATGCGGCCGAATCCGGCATCCACCATGTGCTTCTGCACCGCGCGGCTCATGAGGAATGCGCCGCGCAGGTGCACGCCCAGGACCGCGTCCCAGTCGTCGTCGGTCATCTTGAAGAGGAGGTTGTCGCGCAGGATGCCGGCGTTGTTCACGAGGATCGTGGGCGCACCGAGTCGCTCGACGACCTCGGCCACGGCGGCCTCGACCGACGCAGAGTCGGAGACGTCCGCGCCGACGGCGATGGCCTGCCCGCCCGCGGCGGTGATCGCGTCGACGGTGTCGGCGCACGCCGCGGCGTCGAGGTCGAGGACGGCGACGGCATTGCCGTCGGAGGCGAGGCGACGCGCGATGGCGGCGCCGATGCCGCGGGCGGCGCCGGTGACGAGGGCGACACGGGTCATGAGGGGTCCTTTCGCGAGACGACGACACCAGCCCGGCGAGATCACGCCGTCGGGATGCCGGGGCCAGCCTACCGACCGAGCGGTATGTGCGCGCGGCCGTGCTGTCGCGCCGCCTGGACCCGTTGACCGACCGGCCGGGGCGCACGGGTAGGCTCGCGCCATGACCCCGGACAGCGACGTCACGGCCGCCTCGGACCACCCGACGCCCGACGTGGACGCGGCCGCCCACGGCACCGCGGACGAGCGCTTCGCGCCGCTCCGCGACCTCCTCGCGGCCTCCCTCGCGACCGGGGACGACCTGGGCGCGTCTCTCTGCGTGATCGAGGACGGGCGCATCGTCGCCGACCTCTGGGGAGGCTGGGCCGACGCCGCCCGCACCCGCCCGTGGCAGGCCGACACCCTCACGAACGTCTGGTCGATCTCGAAGACGGCATCCTCCCTCGCCCTCCTCGTCCTCGTCGACCGCGGCGAGGTGGACCTCGACGCGCCGGTCGCGCGCTACTGGCCGGCGTTCGGCGCCGCGGGCAAGGAGAGCATGCGGGTGCGCGACGTGCTGCAGCACCGCACGGGGGTCTCGGGCTGGGAGCAGCCCGTCACGACCGCCGACATCCTCGATGTGGATGCCGCGGCCGACCGCCTCGCCGCGCAGGCGCCGTGGTGGCCGCCGGGAACGCGCTGCGGCTACCAGGTCATCGACTACGGCCACCTCGTCCACGGAATCGTCCGGGCGGTCACCGGCCAGTCGCTCGGCGAGGTCTTCGCCGCGGAGATCGCGCGCCCGCTCGGCGCGGACTTCTGGCTCGGGCTCCCTGCGACCGAGGATCACCGCGTGAGCGACGTCGTGCCGCCGGGGCGGGGCGGCGCCGCGATCGAGCGTGACACGATCGCGTTCCGCTCGTTCACGAGTCCGGTCGTCCGTGCGACCGACGCGCTCACGCGGGAGTGGCGCGCGGCGGGGATCGGCGGCGCGGGCGGGCAGGGCAACGCGCGGTCCGTCGCGCTGAGCAACGCCGTGATCGCCGGTCGTGGCGAGGTGGGTGACGTGCGAATCCTCCGCCCGGAGACGGTCGACCTCGTCTTCGAGGACAGCGTTGCCGGGCCCGACCTCGTCCTGGGCGCACCGCTGCGGTGGGGCCTCGGGTGGGGGCTGCGCGATGCGCCATCCAGCCCCTATCTGCCCGAGGGACGCGTCGCCTACTGGGCCGGATGGGGCGGCTCGATCGTCGCCGCCGACGCCGATCGGGGTGTCACGGTCGCCTACGTCATGAACCGGATGGAGGCGGCGGTCCTCCCGGGCGAGCGCTCGATCCGCTACGTGCGCGCGGCGTTCGACGCGCTCTGAGCCCGGGCCGCGCCCGAGTCCCCGCGGAACCGCGCCCGAGTCCCCGCGCGGACCCGCGAGCGACCTGCGCGCTACAGCTCGTCGCGTAGCCGCCGGGCCATCTCGGCGATCGGCATGCGGCGCGGGAACGTCGCGATGACGACGTCGTCGGGGCGCGCGTCCTCCGCGTCGGGGTGCACGCCGAAGCGGTGCATGAGGCGGTCGTAGGCATCCGTCAGCACGTGCTCAGGCACATCCGCGCCGCGCAGCAGCCGCCGCAGGACGTGGTTGTGGACCGCGGTGACGGCCGCCGAGAAGGCGACCGCGTCGATCGGGTCGAGACCCGGAAGCGCCTCGCGCAGGTAATCGTCGAAGAGTCGCTCGTACTGGAAGACCGTGACGATCTCGCGCTCACGCAGCGCCGGCACCTGCCGGACGACGGCGTAGCGCCGCCGGGCGAGCTCGGGGTCGGCCGCGAAGTGGCGGAACACCTCGACGGATGCCGCGGATGCCGCCGCCCACGGGTTCTCCTGCGGATCGCGCCGCGCCTCGGCGAGGAACTCCCGTAGTTGCGCGAGCAGCACGTCGTGGTCGCTGAAGACGACGTCGTCCTTTCCCCCGAACTGCCGGAAGAACGTCGAGCGCGAGACCCCTGCGGCCTGGGCGATCTGCTCCACGGAGGTCGCCTCGAAGCCCTGCGCGACGAAGAGGTCGAGCGCGGCGGCGACGACGGTGTTGCGGGCGGAGGCGGGAGCGGCATCGGTCATAACGGGCCAAGCCTAGCCACCACGTGCGCCGCGCACCCGCTCAACGCGCACGGTCGGGGCACCCGGACGAGCGTATTAGGCTGGGGGATTGGCCGATCCCTCGACATCCTCTCGGCGACGAGATGACCTCGGGATGCTCTTCGGCACACCGACACCACAGACGCCCAGCGGAGGATTGCGCGTGGATCTCTACGAATACCAGGCACGTGACCTGTTCGAGAAGTACGAGGTGCCGGTTCTCCCCGGCATCATCGCCGACACCCCTGAGGAGGCGAAGGCGGCGGCCGAGAAGCTCGGCGGTGTCGTCGTCGTGAAGGCTCAGGTCAAGACGGGAGGCCGCGGCAAGGCCGGCGGCGTGAAGGTCGCGAAGACCCCCGACGATGCCTACGAGGCCGCGAAGGCGATCCTCGGGCTCGACATCAAGGGTCACGTCGTGAAGCGGGTCATGGTCGCGGCGGGCGCGCAGATCGAGAAGGAGTTCTACTTCTCGGTGCTGCTGGACCGCGCGAACCGCTCCTACCTCTCCCTCTGCTCCGTCGAGGGCGGCATGGAGATCGAGGAGCTCGCGGTCGAGCGCCCCGAAGCCCTCGCGAAGATCGAGGTGAACCCCCTGACGGGCATCGACGCCGAGAAGGCGCTCGAGATCGCCAAGGCCGGCGGCTTCGACGACGAACTCGCCCCGAAGGTGGCCGACGTCTTCGTGAAGCTCTACGACGTCTACACCGGCGAGGGCGCGACCCTCGTCGAGGTGAACCCCCTGATCCAGGATGCCTCGGGCAACATCATCGCCCTCGACGGCAAGGTGACCCTCGACGACAACGCCACCGAGGTGCGCCACCCCGAGCACGAGCTGCTCGAGGACAAGGATGCGGCCGACCCGCTCGAGGCGAAGGCCAAGGCATCCGGTCTCAACTACGTCAAGCTGGACGGCCAGGTGGGCATCATCGGCAACGGTGCGGGCCTGGTGATGTCGACGCTCGACGTCGTCGCCTACGCGGGTGAGCACCACGGCGGCGTCAAGCCCGCCAACTTCCTCGACATCGGCGGCGGTGCCTCGGCGACCGTCATGGCGGCGGGTCTCGACGTGATCCTCGGCGACGAGCAGGTCAAGTCGGTCTTCGTGAACGTCTTCGGCGGCATCACCTCGTGCGTCGCCGTCGCGGAGGGCATCGTCAAGGCGCTCGAGATCCTCGGCGACACGGCGACCAAGCCGCTCGTCGTGCGCCTCGACGGCAACCAGGTCGAAGAGGGTCGCGCGATCCTCGCGGCCGCGAACCACCCGCTCGTGACCCTCGCCGCAGGCATGGACGAGGGCGCCGACAAGGCCGCCGAGCTGGCCGCGGCCTGACCCCTCGACGAGAACAGGACTGAGAAGAATGTCTATCTACCTCAACAAGGACTCCAAGGTCATCGTCCAGGGCATCACCGGCGGCGAGGGCACGAAGCACACCGCCCTCATGCTGAAGGCGGGCACGAACGTCGTCGGCGGCGTCAACGCGCGCAAGGCCGGCACGACCGTGTCGCACGTGGATGCCGACGGCAACCCGATCGAGCTGCCCGTCTTCGGCTCGGTGGCCGAGGCCATCGAGGCGACCGGCGCGGACGTGTCGATCGCGTTCGTTCCGCCCGCGTTCACGAAGGACGCGATGGTCGAGGCCATCGACACCGAGATCCCCCTCCTCGTCGTGATCACCGAGGGCGTGCCCGTCGGCGACACCGCCGAGGCCTGGGCGTACGCGACCTCGAAGGGCAACAAGACCCGCATCATCGGGCCGAACTGCCCCGGAATCATCACGCCCGGCGAGGCGCTCGTGGGCATCACGCCGGCGAACATCACGGGCAAGGGGCCGATCGGCCTCGTCTCGAAGTCGGGCACGCTGACCTACCAGATGATGTTCGAGCTGCGCGACCTCGGCTTCTCGACCGCCATCGGCATCGGCGGCGACCCCATCATCGGCACGACCCACATCGACGCGCTCGAAGCGTTCGAGGCCGACCCCGAGACGAAGGCGATCGTCATGATCGGCGAAATCGGCGGCGACGCCGAAGAGCGCGCGGCCGACTACATCAAGGCGAACGTGACGAAGCCGGTCGTCGGCTACGTCGCCGGCTTCACCGCCCCCGAAGGCAAGACGATGGGCCACGCCGGCGCCATCGTCTCGGGCTCGGCGGGCACCGCGCAGGCCAAGAAGGAGGCCCTCGAGGCCGCCGGCGTCAAGGTCGGCAAGACGCCGTCCGAGACCGCGGCCCTCATGCGCGAGATCATCGCGGCGCTCTGACGCCGTCGCGCCGGCTCTGACACGCCGAGCGAGAGTCGAGGGGGCGGATGCCGAGGCATCCGCCCCCTCTTTCGCGCCCGCGCGCTGCGCCCTCTCTGCCCCGCGCTGACGCCCCGCCCCCGCTCGCCAATCACCGTCCCTTGCGCGAATCACCGTCGAATACGCGCGAATCGGGTGGTGATTCGCGAATCGGGCGGTGATTCGCGAGCGAGCGAGCGAGCGGCGGAGAGGGCGGCGTCAGGCGCCCAGCGCCGCCTCGATCGGGCCGCGGGCGAAGTAGATCACGAAGCCGCCCGCGACGATCCACAGCAGGGGACTGATCGACTTGGCGCGGCCGGAGAAGGCGTTCAGCAGTACCCAGCTGATGAAACCCGCGCCGATACCGTTGGCGATCGAGTACGTCATCGGCATGACGGTGACGGTGAGGAACACCGGCAGCAGCACGCGGAAGTCCTTCAGATCGATGTTGTTGATCTGCGCCATCATCATCGCTCCCACGATCACGAGCGCCGCCGCGGCGACCTCGGTGGGAACGATCGAGGTCAGCGGCGTGAAGAACATCGCCAGCAGGAACACGAGTCCGGTGACGACATTCGCAAGACCCGTGCGCGCACCCTCGCCGATGCCGGTCCCCGACTCGATGAACACCGTGTTCGACGAGGACGAGGAGAGGCCGCCCGCGATCGCGCCCACGCCCTCGACGACGAGCGCCGACTTGATGCGCGGGAAGTCGCCCTTCTCGTCCGCGAGTCCCGCCTCCTTGGCAAGCCCGGTCATCGTGCCCATCGCGTCGAAGAAGTTCGAGAAGACGAGGGTGAAGACGAGCATCACGAGAGTGACGAGGCCCACGCGCTCGAGGTCGAACGAGAAGTCGACGGCTCCGAGGAGACTGAGGTCCGGGATGCTCACGGGCGACCCGGTGAGCGCGGGGATCGTGAGACCCCAGCCTCCGGGGTTGTCGACCGCCGAACCCAGGTGCCAGATCGCCTCGGCGATGACGGCGAGCACCGTCCCCGTGACGAGGCCGATGAGCATGCCGCCCTTGACCTTCCGGGCGACGAGGATGCCGGTGACGAACAGCGTCACGAGGAAGAGCAGCGTCGGGACGGTCGCGACCGAACCGCCGATGCCCAGCCCGACCGGCGGCGAGTTCTCGCCCGTCGTCGTCACGAAGCCCGAGTTCACGAATCCGATGAACGCGATGAACAGGCCGATGCCGACGGTGATCGCGAGCTTCAGCTGCACCGGCACGGCGTCGAAGATCATCTTCCGCAGGCCCGTCGCGGCCAGGAGCACGATGATGACGCCGTTGATGACGACGAGGGCCATCGCCTCGGGCCAGGTGACCTCGCCGATGACGCTGAAGGCGAGGAACGCGTTGATGCCGAGGCCCGCGGCGAACCCGAACGGCAGGCGCGTGATGAGGCCGAACAGGATCGTCATGACACCGGCGGTGAGGGCGGTGACCGCGCCGACGGCGCCGAACGACAACGCGTTGCCGGCGACGTCCTCCTTGCCCGACAGGATGATCGGGTTGAGGACGACGATGTAGGCCATCGTCACGAACGTGACGAGGCCGCCGCGCACTTCGGCGCCGACGGTCGACCCGCGCTTGCTGATCTCGAAGAACTCGAAGAAGCGGTCGAGTGCTCCCGAGGGAGACGAATCGCTGGGGCGGGTTGCCGTGCGGCGGGGTGCTGACATGAAATCCTCCAGGAAGACGGTAGTCGATGGCGAGGCCGCTCCGTCTCGTGCCGCGCGCCCGCACGCCCCGAGCGTCGGCGCTGGGTAGGGTCGAAGCCGCATGAATCGCCTTCTCGTCGCCCTCCTCGCCGCTTTCGACGCCCTGATCGCGGCGGCCGTCGGCGTGGCCGCGGTGCTCGCCCCCCTCACCGTCTTCTGGGTGGTCGGCCTCGGCGGTGCGGACTGGGGGACGCTCTGGCCGACGTCGGTGCGCATCTGGCAGCTCGGAAACCTCGTGCCGCTCCAGATCACGCTGCCGCCCGAGTATCTGACGGCGACAGGCATCCCCACGGATGCCGGTCAGTTCTGGCTCTCCCTCGCACCCCTCGCCTTCGCGGGCGGAGTCGCGATCTTCGCGGCGCGATCGGGGGCGCGTGCGGCGCGGGCCGGGGCATGGATCCTGGGGGTCGCGTCGGGCACCCTCGTCACGGCGGTCATCGCCTGGCTCCTGTGGCGCTCGTCGGCGAACCCCGTCGCGGCGGTCTACGGCTGGCAGGCGCTGCTGCTGCCGACGGCGGTGTTCGCGCTCCCCGCACTCGGGGGAGCGGTCGTCGGGGCGTGGCGCCACGGCGACGACGGTCCGGTCGATGCGCTGCGCCTGCGCCTCACGCGTGACACGGACTGGGCGTCCGTCCCCGAGGCGGCCGCCCGCGGCCTCGGCGTCGCGGTGGCGGGATTCGTCGGCGTCGGAGCTCTCCTCGTCGCCATCGCGACGCTCGCCCGCGGCGGCCAGGTCGTCGCCCTGTTCGAGTCGGCGCATGTCGACGCGCTGGGCGCCACGATGGTCGAGCTCGGTCAGCTCGCCTATCTTCCGACGCTCGTCGTCTGGGGCGGGGCCTTCGCCGCCGGCCCCGGATTCGCCCTCGGGACGGGGACCACGGTCTCGCCGGTGGGCACCGACATCGGTGTGCTCCCCGGCATCCCGCTGCTCGGCATCATCCCCGAGACGGTGTCGTCGTGGATGCTCCTGTCGGTGCTCCTGATCGTCGCGGTCGGCTTCATCGCGGGCGCGACGGCGCGTGTTCGGCAGGGGGCGGATGCCGGGACCCCGGCGCCGCGACTGGCCGTGCTCGGGATCATCGTCATCGGTGGCGGTGCGGGAGCGGCGCTTCTCGCGGCTCTCGCGTCGGGGTCGATCGGTCCCGGGCGACTCGCCGAGGTCGGCCCGGCGCCCGGCGCCGTGGCGCTCGCCGTCGGCGTGGAACTCGCCGTCGGCGCCGCGATCGCCCTTTTCAGCCCCGTGCACCGCTCCCACCCGTACGCAGCCGCGCACCCCGACGCGTACGCCGACCCGCGAGACGGCACTTTCCTGCCGACACGCGACGTGTCGCGTGTCGTCTCGGGGGAAACGTTCCGTCTCGCGGACCTCGACGCGGGGGAAAGCGCAGCGGATGCCGAGGAGACGCAGCCCCTCGATGTCGGCGCCGCCGCCCGCGAGCCCGGCGAGGCCCACGAACCCGCCCCCGACGCCGCCGCGAAACCCGACGCCGATCGCCCCGACGAGGGCGCCGCACCCGCGCCCTCGGGCGACGAGACGCCTCGGTAGACTGGGCGCGTGCTCACGGTCGCCGTCCTCATCTCGGGCACGGGCTCGAACCTGCGTGCGCTGCTCGAGGCCGCTGCCTCGCCCGACTTCCCGGCGCGCGTCGTCGTCGTCGGGGCCGATCGCGAGGCCGACGGGTTCGTGCACGCGGAGGACTTCGGCATCCCCACCGTGCTCGTCCCTTTCCGCGAGTTCGAAACGCGTGAGCAGTGGGGCGACGAACTGCGCCGCCAGATCGACGTGTGGACGCCGGACCTCGTCGTCCTGAGCGGTCTCATGCGGTTGCTCCCGCAGGGTGTGGTGGATGCCTGGGCCCCCGCCCTCATCAACACCCATCCGGCGTACCTTCCCGAATTCCCGGGCGCGCACGGCGTCCGCGACGCGCTCGCTGCCGGCGTCGCTGAGACGGGCGCGAGCGTCATCGTCGTCGACGGCGGCGTCGACTCGGGCCCGATCCTCGCGCAGGAGCGCGTGGCGGTCCTCCCCGGCGACACCGAGGCGACGCTCCACGAGCGCATCAAGCCGGTCGAGCGGCGGCTTCTGATCGACGTCGTCCGCGGCATCGCGACCGGCGAGATCGACCTCGACGCCGTCGCCGCCACCCCCTAAACCTGCCCTTTCCCGACACCAGCCCGACACCAGACCCGACACCAGGAGTTCCCGCATGGCCGGTCCGTCCATCGATCCCGCCCTCTACCGTCACCGCGACCTCGTGCCGATCCGGCGCGCGCTCATCTCGGTGAGCGACAAGACCGACCTGCTGCCGCTCGCGCAGGCGCTCGCCGGTGCGGGCGTCGAGCTCGTGTCGACCGGCGGGTCGGCGGCGCTGCTGCGCGACGCGGGTCTCGAGGTGAAGGACGTCGCCGAGATCACCGGCTTCCCCGAATCGCTCGGCGGGCGCGTGAAGACCCTGCACCCGAGCGTGCACGCGGGCCTGCTCGCCGACCTGCGCCTCGAAGACCACGAGACGCAGCTGGCGGAGCTCGGCATCCTGCCCTTCGAGCTCGTCGTCGTGAACCTCTACCCCTTCGTCGAGACGGTGTCCTCCGGCGCGTCGGGCGACGCTGTCGTCGAGCAGATCGACATCGGCGGCCCCGCGATGGTGCGCGCGTCGGCGAAGAACTTCGCGAACGTCGCGATCGCCGTCTCGCCCGAGTCCTACCCCGCGATCATCGAGGCGCTGGGCGAGGGTGGCACGACGCTCGCGCACCGCCGCGACCTCGCCGCGCGCGCCTTCGCGCACACCGCCGCGTACGACCGTGCCGTCGCGACGTGGTTCGCCGAAGAGAGCCTGGCCGACCCGGACGACCTGCCGCTTCATCTCACGATCAAGGCCGAGCGCCTCGCGACGCTCCGCTACGGCGAGAACTCGCACCAGCGCGCCGCGATCTACACGCGCGTGGGTGGCCACGGCATCGCGCAGGCGACGCAGCTGCAGGGCAAGGAGATGAGCTACAACAACTACGTCGACGCCGACGCGGCCCTCCGTGCCGCGTTCGACATGGTCAAGCCCGCCGTCGCGATCATCAAGCACGCGAACCCGTGCGGCATCGCCGTCGCTGCCCCCACCGCCCTCGACCCGATCGCGTCGGCCCACCTGCGCGCCCACGAGTGCGACCCGGTCTCCGCCTTCGGCGGCGTGATCGCCGCGAACCGCACGGTCACCCTCAAGATGGCCGAGAACCTCCGCGACATCTTCACCGAGGTCATCGTCGCGCCGGGCTTCGAGCCCGAGGCTCTGGAGGTCTTCCGGCTGAAGAAGAACCTGCGCATCCTGCAGCTGCCCGAGGACTGGCAGCAGGAGCAGCTCGACGTGCGCCTCGTCTCGGGAGGCCTCCTGCTGCAGGATGCCGACCGCTTCCCCGCAGAGGTCGAGTCGCTCGTCGACGGCTGGCAGCTCGTCACGGGCGAGATGCCGGATGCCTCCGAGAAGGGCAACCTCGCCTTCGCGTGGAAGGCCTGCCGCGCCGTCAAGTCGAACGCGATCGTCCTCGCGACCGACTCCGCGACGGTCGGCATCGGCATGGGCCAGGTCAACCGGGTCGACTCCTGCCGCCTCGCGGTCGAGCGCGCCGGTGATCGTGCCGCCGGGTCGGTCGCCGCGTCGGACGCGTTCTTCCCGTTCGCCGACGGCCCCCAGGTGCTGATCGACGCCGGCATCCGCACCATTATCCAGCCGGGAGGATCGGTGCGTGACCAGGAGGTCATCGACGCCGCGAACGCCGCGGGCGTCACGATGTTCTTCACCGGCGAGCGCCACTTCTTCCACTGATCGCGCTTCGCGCGCCGCTCCGCGCCCCGGCGTGGCGTCCTGCTCGCGAATCACCACCGGATCCGCGAGTCACCGCCCGGTTCGCGCGCATCGAGCGGTGATTCGCGCAGGGGGCGGTGATTCGCGAACTCCGCGGTGACCTGTGGATCGTCGCGACGCAGAGGCTGATGGTCGTCTAGGGTCGCCGGGGGAGGTTGCTCGCGTGGGGATGATGCTGCCGAATGAGCTGATCTGGGTGATGGAGAAGCTCGGGTTCGAATGGCCGGATATCGATGAGGATGAGCTGCGCCGCGGTGCGCGCATCATCGCGACCTTCAGTGGCGAGCTCGACGGGCTGCGTATTCCGACGGGCAATGAAGCGGGCGCGAACGATCACTGGATCCCTGGTGGGTACCTTCCCACCGGCATCCGTGAGGCGGTGATCGATGTGCCGTCGACTGCCACAGGCGTCGGGGGCAATCTCGACGGCGACTATAACCCAGGGATGTGGCCCGGGACAGCACAATCGGTCGAGCTGTGATAGGGCCTGCCGAGCGCTCTGCAACCCACCTCGCTGCGCACGGGGGCCGTTGTCTCGTTCGACGGTGACACACTCGTGACGACAGGGGCGGCGATCGTCGAGGCGATCGAGCGCAAGTTCCGCGAAGGAGGACACGGTACCCCGAGGTGAGCGGACGTCTGATCGATGGGGTGCCGCTACTGGTTCGCGACCAGGTGTGGATCGGGCGAGTGATCTCGCGCAGGGCGTGGGGGCCGAGTGTTCCTACGGACACGGACAGCCGATCGGTCTCGACCTGGTTCAGGACCGCCCATATAGTCGCGAACTCGCAGCCACTGACGCTCGTTCGGCGTTGTGGTGGGAGATTTGCGGTCGCGCGTTGGTTGTCGTGAGGTACCGCGATGTGGGTGAACTACCTTCCGAACGGGCAGCGATACAGGTCGTGCCGACGGGGTGGGTATCGATGCGGCGTCCGACGCCTGCGAAAAAGGTTCCGCGACTCGACCTCGCGTGGTCGTGGTCCGACGTGGTCGCGCTCGCCGGTCCCGTCGTCATCCCGTAGCCTTGCTCCTGACTCACCGGCCCTGCCTGCGCCGGCCGGAACTTCACGGGAGACAGTGACGATGACGCAGACGCCTGAGGACCTCGCCGAGACCCTCACGCCGCACGTGTACGGCGCGACCGGGTTGGGGGTGCTCGCCCTCACCGCTCCCGGTGACGCGCACCCGCGCGTCGAGTACGCCGGCGGCGACCTGTTCGTCGGGCTCGACGACTCCGCGACGGGGCGTGCGGTCACGGAAGGCGACGCGAAGGCGTGGTCGCGACCGTTCCGCGAGGTCGCCGCCGACGCGATCCGCCGGGCGGGTGCCCTTCCGGCTGTGGCGGGCGGCGCGCTCGCGATCGACGACGAGACCGTCGCGGCCTCCGTGCTCATTTACCCGTCCCGGCTGAGCGAGGTCGACCTCGCCGGGCCGCCGGTGCTGTTCGCGCTCGCGCGGGATGCCGTGTTCGTGATCGGCGCCGACGACGAGGATGCCGTCGCGCACGTCCTCGACCGGGCCGAGGCCCTCTACGAGGGCGGGGGGCCGCTCATCAGCGCGCACCCGCTGGTGCTCACCCCCGAAGGATGGGCGCCGTTCGCCTGGCGCGAGGCCCTCCCGGAGCTCGCCCCGCGGTTCGAGCGCGTACTTCGCCTTTACAACGTGCGTGCCTACGAGGCGCAGGCGCCCGCGCTGCAGCGCCCCGACCTGCACGTCGCCGACCCGAAGATCCAGATGACGGACGCCGGGGTGACGGTGACGATCGCGGCGTGGCCGAAGGGCACCGCGACGCTCCTGCCCGTCGTCGACAACGTCATCGTCGCCGACCCCGCCGGCACCCTGAGCGTCGCGACGTTCGATCAGTTCCTCGACGCGGGCGGCGACGCGATCGTCCGCACCGGGCTCTCGCCGCTGCGCTACTTCGTGCCCGGCGCAGCGCCCCGCGGCGCCCAGGCGTGATCGGGGCGATGGTCGCGGCATGATCTGGGAAGTCGCATGATCTGGGAAGTCGATGAGAAGACCGACGCGCTCGAAGGCGTCGACGCGCAGGGCAGGCCCGATCCTGCCTACGCGGCGGGGCTGGGCCTCGTGCGCGCCCCGTTCGGACGCCGCTCTCTCGCCTTCGTCTGCGACCTCGCGATCTGGGCCGTCCTGCAGGTGCCGCTGTGGGTGGGCGCGGGGCCGCTGCTGGCCAAGCTCGCCGACGGGTCGATCTCCCTCTACGGACTCGTGAACCACCCCCGGTTCGTGCTCGCGGTCGTGCTGTCGGCGATCTCGGTCGCGCTCCTGCTCGTGTACGCGATCGCCCAGTGGATCCTCCACGGCAGGAAGGGCCTCACGATCGGGAAGGCGTTGACCGGCATCCGAACGATTAACGCGCGCTCGCTCGAGCGGCCGGGCGTCTGGTGGGTGCTCTGGCGGTTCGTGATCGTCGGGGCCTCCGGCATCCTGCCGGTCGCGGGGCCGGCTCTCGTGCTCTCGTCGTCGACGTTCGATCTCGAGCGGCGGGGCCGCGGCTGGCACGATCACGCGGCGCGCACCTGGCTCGTCGACATCCGCTCGGGTCTGAACCCCTACGACGAGAAGCGCATGCGCATCGCGCGCAAGACCGTGAAGGCCGAGCCCGTGCCGGAGCGGTCGTCGCTCCCGTCGCTCGCGACGGCAGCGGATGCCGACGGCTCCCTCCAGTACCGCCCCGGGACCCGCATCAGCGCGGGTGTCCTCGGTGTGGCGCGCCCCCAGGAGCCGCGCACGGCGCCCTCGGCGCCTGCAGGTCCGGCGCCCGCGGCTCCCGGGCCCGACCGCGCCTCGCTCGCCACTCCCGCGGGCGGGCAGCCCGAGCCGATGGCGCCTGCTCCCGCGCCGGTCGCTGCACCATCCGCGCCTGTCCCCGCGTCCGTCCCGGCGGTGCCCGCGCCGGAGGGGCCTCCCGCACCCGCCGCCTCCGCCGAGGCACCCGTCTTCGCGCTGCGTCTCGACTCGGGAGAGACGCTCGCCGTCGTCGAGGCGCTGCTGCTGGGGCGCGATCCCGATGCCGCGCGGGTTCCGGGCACACGCGCCGTCGCGGTGCCCGACACGACCCGTTCGCTGTCGAAGACGCACTTCTCGGTGCGCCCGGCCTCGGGCGGGATCGAGGTCGTCGACCGGCACTCCACGAACGGCAGCGTGCTCGTCCGGGCAGGGGCCGAGTACCCGCTCCCCGCCGACACGCCCGTCATCGCCGCCCCGGGCGACCGAATCCTCCTCGGAGACCGCTGGATGGACGTGGTGCCGGCGTGAGCGCGGTGCGCGCGATGTCGGAGACGATGCGCAGAATGGATGCCGGAGGACTGCCGTGCGACTGAAACTCACCCTGCACCGACACGAAGGCGACCCCGTCGACATCGTCGTGACGACCGATTCGACGGCGACCGCGGGCGATGTCGCGCGCCGTATCGCCGAGTCGGACCCCACGCGGACGATCGTGTCGGCGGAAGGCATCCCGCTCACCCTCGCGGTCGCGCCGCCGACGGGCGCGCGCATGGTGACGCTCCATCCCGACATCGCGATCGGTGAGGCCCCGATCGGATCGGGTTTCGCGGTATCGGTCGTCGATGACGGGGCCCGCTACCTCGACGCCGATCCGCGCGAGGTCGTCGGTGTGCTGCGCGCGACGGCGGGCCCGCTGGCCGGCGCCGAGTTCCCGCTCACCGTCGGCCACATGTCGGTGGGGCGGGATGCCGGCAACGACATCGTCCTCACCGATCCGATGGTCTCCAAGCGGCACGCGCGCCTCGAGATCGGGGCGTACGTCGAGGTCGTCGACCTCAACTCCGCCAACGGCGTGCTCGTCGACGGCGTGCAGATGCAGCGCGTGCGCATCGAGGAGGGCGCGCCGTTCGTCATCGGCGGCACGACCCTGGTCGTCTTCCTGACGCGGTCGTGGGACGGCACGGCCACGGAAGACCCGGTCATCGAGCGCGGCGGCGGACTGATGTTCAACCGCAGCCCGCGCGTCGAGGTGCGCTACCCGGGTACGGCGTTCAAGGCTCCGCGCCTTCCCACCGAGAAGGTCGGCAAGGTGTTCCCCTGGCCGATCCTCATCGCTCCGATCCTCATGGGGGCGGCGCTGTTCGCGCTCAACGGCAACCCCCGCTCACTCCTGCTGATCGTCATGACGCCGCTCATGGCCGCCTTCAACCTCGTCAACCAGTCGCTGCAGAGCAAGAAGAGCACGAACCACGAGTTCCTCCTCTTCGAGAGGCAGTTCGAGCAGCTCGAAGAAGACCTCTACCGCGGCAAACCCGAAGAGGAGCAGGCGCGCGGCGCCGAAGCGCCGGCCGTCGCGGAGGTGTTCGACGAGGCGATGCGCCTCGGCCCGATGCTGTGGACGCGCCGTCCCGAGCATTGGAACTTCCTCGGCCTCCGGCTCGGCACGTGCCGTCTACCCGCACGCAACACGATCGCCGACGCCGAGAGCCCCGACGGTCTGCCGGAGTACATCGAACGCGTCGACCGCCTGCGCGAACGGTACGCGTTCGTCGACGACGTTCCGGTGTTCGACACACTGTCGGCCGCCGGGTCGATCGGCATCTCGGGCCCGCGCGCCGTCGCCGCGGACGCGATGCGCGGCGTCGCGGTGCAGCTGTTCGGCCTCCATGCGCCGAACGACGTCGTGGCGGTCGCGTTCACCGACGCGTCGTGGACGTCGGAGCTCGACTGGCTGAAATGGATGCCGCACACCTCCAGCGAACGGAGCCCGTTCCGCGGTCTCGCCCTCGCCGACTCGGCGCCCACGAGCGCCGCACTGCTGAACGCTCTCGAGGAGTACGTCGCCCGAGGCGGCGGCGGGGGCGAACCTCGCGGGCCGTTCAAGGACGACTGGAACCCGCTGCTGTACGGCACGGACGTCGCGCGCGCGTCGGATGACCGGGGGAAGACCCCGCCCGTTTCGGTGGTCGTCTTCGTGACGGGCGACGCACCCGTCGACCGCGGACGCCTCACCGACGTCCTCGAGCGCGGCGCCGACCACGGCGTGCACGCCGTCTTCGTCTCGCCCACCGTCGAGTCGCTGCCGGCCGTCTGCCGGAGCTACATCGCGCTCGACGCCGACCTCGCCGACGCGCGCGTCGGTCTCGTCCGCAGCGGTGAGCTGTTCGAGCACGTCCACGTGGAAGGCGTCTCGAATGCCTACATGCAGATGTTCGCGCGCCGCCTCTCGCCGGTCGTCGACGCGAGCACCGTCGTCCACGACGCCTCCGACATCCCCGCCTCGGTCGGATTCCTCCAGCTCGTCGACCCGGCGATCGCCGAGGACCCCGGCGTCGTCATCGAACGGTGGCGACAGAACAACACGATCGTCGACCGGTCGCAGGCGCCCCGCCCGCGGCTGAAGAAGGCCGGAACCCTCCGCGCCATCATCGGCCAGGGCGCGAGCGACGCGATGGCGCTCGACCTGCGCACCCACGGGCCGCACGCCCTCGTCGGCGGCACGACCGGTGCGGGCAAGTCGGAGTTCCTGCAGACGTGGGTGCTCGGCATGGCCGCGGCGCACAGCCCCGACCGCGTCACGTTCCTCTTCGTCGACTACAAGGGCGGCTCGGCCTTCGCCGACTGCGTCGACCTGCCGCACTGCGTCGGCCTCGTCACCGACCTGAGCCCGCACCTCGTGCGGCGTGCGCTCACGAGCCTGCGCGCCGAGCTGCAGCACCGAGAGCACCTGCTCAACCGCAAGAAGGCCAAGGACCTCCTCGAGCTCGAGAAGCGTCAGGACCCCGAATGCCCGCCCTCGCTCGTCCTCGTGATCGACGAGTTCGCGGCTCTCGCGTCGGAGATGCCCGAGTTCGTCGACGGCGTCGTCGACATCGCCCAGCGCGGGCGCTCCCTCGGCATCCACCTCATCATGGCGACCCAGCGCCCGGCGGGCGTCATCAAGGACAACCTGCGCGCCAACACGAACCTGCGCATCGCCCTGCGCATGGCCGACGAGTCCGACTCGCGCGACGTCGTCGACGACGAGATCGCGGCGAGCTTCCCGCCGAACGTGCCGGGCCGCGCGATCGCCAAGACCGGGCCTGGCCGCCTCGTGCCCTTCCAGTCGGCCTACTCGGGCGGCTGGACCACGCAGGACGACGAGCCCGTCGCCGAGGTGCGCATCGCCGAGCTGCGCTTCGGCGCCGCCGCCGAATGGGAGTCGGACCGTCCCGCCGACTCCGACGCGCACGCCGAGGACCTCGGCCCGAACGACCAGAAGCGGATCGTCTCGACGCTCGTGCGCGCGAGCGACCAGGCGCGTCTGCCGCGCCCGCGGCGCCCGTGGCTCGACGAGCTGTCGCCTCTCATCGACCTCGCCGACCTGCCCAACGAGGGCGACACGCGCATCCCGATGGCGCTCATCGACGTGCCCGAGTCGCAGCAGCAGGAAGCGGCGGTGTTCGTCCCCGACCGCGACGGCTCGCTCGTCATCTACGGCACCTCGGGCTCGGGCAAGTCGACGATGCTCAAGACCATCGGCACGGCCGCGGGCATGCGTCCCGACCTCGGCCGTGTGAACGTCTACTGCCTCGACTTCGCGACGGGCGCCCTCGGCGCGCTCTCCGTACTCCCGCACGTCGGGTCGGTCGTCGACGGCGGCGACGTCGAACGCATCCAGCGGCTGCTGCGCACCCTCGACGCGGAGATGGACCGTCGCGCGGCGGCGTTCTCGGCTGCGAGCGCCGCGTCGATCCAGGAATACCGCGAGATCGCCGACCCTCATCTGCCGCGCATCATCGTCCTGATCGACAACTACCCCGAGTTCAAGAAGGACTGGGAGGTCGCGCCCGGCCGCGGGCCGTTCTACCGCACGTTCATGCGGATCCTCGGCGAGGGTCGCACCCTCGGCATCCACACCGTCCTCACCGCCGACCGCGGCAACGCCGTGCCGAGCGCGGTCGCCGCCAACATCTCGCGCAAGGTCGTGCTCCGCATGGGTGACCCGTCGCAGTACATGCTGCTCGGCGTGCCGCGTGACGTGCTCGACGAGCAGTCGGCCCCGGGCCGCGCCGTCGTCGACGGGCACGAGGCACAGATCGCGGTGCTCGGCGGCACGTCGAACGTCGTCGACCAGACCAAGGCGCTCGGCGACCTTGCCGATCGCCTGCGGCGCGAAGGCGTGCGGGACCTCCCCGAGATCGGTGCGCTGCCGACGACGGTCACCGCCCGGGAGATGCCCGCGAGCGTCGAGGGGATGCCCGTCTTCGGCGTCTCCGACGACACTCTCGCGCCGCACGGATTCGAACCCGTCGGGTCGTTCGTGATCTCGGGTCCCGCGGCATCCGGCCGCACCAATGCCCTCAAGGCGCTCGTCTCGTCCGTCGAGCGGTTCGATCCCGACGTGCGGCTGTACCACTTCGGCAGTCGGCGCTCGGAGCTCAAGGACTTCCGCCCGTGGGTGCGTAGCGCCACCAAACCCGACGACGAGAAGGAGCTTGCGACCGAGCTCGCCGAGCTCGTCGTGAGTGAACAGTACGGCGGGCGCATCATGATCGTCGTCGAAGACATGACGCACCTCTCCGACGGCCCCGCCGACCGCCCCATGCGCTCACTCCTGCAGGCGATGAACGACAGCGAGCACATCCTCGTCGGCGAGGCCGAGATCTCGCGGGCCAGCGGCAGCATCGGCGTGCTGGGCGAGTGGAAGGCGGGTAGGCAGGGCATCGTGCTCAAGCCCGACACCTACGACGGCGAGGCGGTGTTCAAGACGCCCTTCGGCCGCGTCAAGCGCTCCGATTTCCCCGTCGGCCGCGGCATCTTCGTGCAGGGCGGCCGGATGGTCACGATGCAGGTGCCCCTCGTCACCGACGATGCGCCCGTCGGAGCAGCGGCGTCCGCGTCTTCCGCCGGGGCGTCGACGCGCGCCGCAGCGCGGGCCGCGACGGCTGCGGCCGACGTTCCCGTGCCGTAGTCGACGGGGCCGATGCTGACCAACCCGGTCACGCCGCCGGGGAAACGGCGCGAGGTGGAGCGAGGAGACGACGACCGCGTGTCACCCGGTGACGCGCTGCGGGAGGTGGATCTCGACTGAGTGGATCGCGCCCCCGATCTGTGGATGAGCGAACCTGTGGATAGCTGGTGTCGAAGTGGCCCGGAATTGGTTAGCCTCGGTGACGGTGGGTTGTTCGGCCCGCCGCAGACGACACGCTGGGAGGCGGGTTCATGGCACACGATTTCGGTGCAACGTACAGCGAGATGGAGAGCGCGGCACAGCGGCTGCGCGACGGTCGTCAGACCGTCACCGACACGCTGAAGGAGCTGCAGGGCATCATCGATGACCTCGTGCAGGACGGCTTCAAGACCGAGAACGCTTCGGAGGCCTACTCCACGGCGTACTCGGAGCTCACCACGTCGCTGGACGACGCGGCCGAGGCCGTCAACGACATGGCGCAGGCCCTCGACCGTATGGCGGACCGCATCCGCGACACCGACGCGGAGCTCGCCGGCGGCTGAACCGGCTCGACCGGCTCTCCACAGCGGGCCGCGCGGTGGTCTCACGACCGCCCGCGGCCCGCTGTGCGTGTCGGAGATGTACCCCGCTGGTGACCTAGGATCGGGGAGACGAACGGAGTGAAGGCAATGGCACCCTCGCAGACCTATTGGTACAACCTCACGTCGCAGACCGTCGTACGCGACGACGAGCGTCCCTCGGAGGACTGCATCGGACCGTTCGCGACGGCGCAGGAGGCCGAGGAGTCTCCCGCCGTCCTCGTCGAGTACGCCCGGGCGTGGCTCGACAGCGAAGAGAGCGAGCCCTACCGGGCGATGGCGGCAGAGGCCGACGACGCGGCCGACTACAGCTGACGATGAGGGCACCGGGCCGCCTTGCCGCGGCATCCGTCGCTCTCGCGATCGCGGCGACGCTCGGCGCCTGCGCCCCGGCACTGCCCGACACCGTCGACGCCGGAACAGAGGTCGTCGTCGGGTGGGCGGCGGAGCTCACCTCCCTCAACCCCGTCGCCGCCCCCACGCCCGGAAACCTCGACATCGCCGCCGTGACGCGTGACGGCTTCGGCGACATCGTCGACGGAGAGTTCGTCGCCGACCCGGCGTTCGGCAAGGTCTCGATGATCGACGGCGGTGCGTTCACCGTGCGGTACGACCTCGCCGAACCGGCCTGGTCGGACGGCATCCCGCTCGACGGCGCCGACCTGATGCTCGGCTGGGCCGCCGCGGCCGGGCTCTTGGACGACTCCGCGAGCGGCGAGCCCGCGCCCCCCGGCACCGAGCCCCCTCTGGCCACACCCACCCCGAAGCTCGACGAGTTCGCCCGCGCGATCGAGGTGGCCTTCCCGGCGCCGACGATCTCATGGCAGAGCGCGGTGCGTGCGGACGTCCCCGCGCACGTCGTCGGACGCATCGCCTTCGGGATCGACGACCCGATGGAGGCGAAGCAGGCCGTGATCGGCGCCATCCAGGAGCGCGACGAGCGCGCCCTCGGCGAGATCGCCGAGGCGTGGCGCGATGGCTTCGCCCTCGACGAGGATTTCGCGCTGAGCGAGGGCGAGGCGTCGCCCGAGACGTTCGTCTCGAGCGGTCCGTACCGCGTCGCGGCCGTCGCGCGCGCGGCCGACGGGCAGAGCGTGACCCTCGTGCCGAACGGCGCCTACCGCGGCGCGCCCTCGCCGCAGGTCGCCCGTGTCGAACTCGTCCCCCCGGGCGACGCGCCCCTCGGCGAGATCGGCGAACGCCTCGACATCGCGACCGTCGCACCCGTGGTCGAGAATCGCGCTCCGGTGCGCGAGCTCGAGCGTCGCGACACGGGCGTGCAGACCACCCACGACGGCACCGTGTGGACCGTGCTGCTGCGTCCCGCCGGCGTGTTCGGCGGTGCGCCGGCGCGCTCGGCGTTCCTGCGGAGCATTCCGGCATCCGACCTCATCGATCGGGGCGCCGGGGAGTGGTCCTCGGCCTACACGAAGACCACCGCGCTGACCGCCGCGCCCGGGTCGCGCGCCTTCGACATCGTCAGCGAGGATTCCGGCTTCGCGTCGACCCTCGGCGCGGCCGCCGACGACGGAGCCCTCGAGCGCGAGGCGGCGGGGGTCGCCGCGGGGACGGCCGTGTGCGTGCTCTACGACCGCACCAGCGCCTTCGCCGCCGGAGCCTTCAGCGCCCTTCGAGACGCCGTCGGCGAAGAGGGCTGGTCGGCCACCGACTGCGGGAGCGACGACCTGAACGGCGCGCTGGCGGGCGGGGCGTGGGATGCCGTCATCACCCGGGTCGAGGTCCCCGACTCGGTCGCCGGACTGAAGGCGCTGTGGGGGATCGGCACCACGTCGGCGGTGACGGCGCAGGTCGTCGGCCCGCTCGCCGCCGGCCAGGAGGCCATCGACCGCGACGCGCTCCTTGCCGAGCTCGATCGCACGGTCGATGTCTATCAGGCGCGGGAGCTGCGTGCGCAGATCGAGGCGACGCTCGTGCGCTCCGCGATCGCGAAGCCGCTCGCCGCGAACCCGCGTGTCACCGTCGTCGATAAGGACGTGACGGGCGTCACGGTGCGAAACGGCCCCCGCGCGCCGTTGCTGTCGGGCGCGGCGCAGTGGAAGGTCGAGCCCTGAGTCGCGTGCCGCGCGCTGCGCGGCCCGATCGGGAGTTTTCCACATCCTCACTCTCAGACCCTCCCTGCCTTCAGCAGGGGCGTTAGCCTCGAGAAGACCGCGGTCCACGCGCGAGCGCGGGGGAGAGGAACCGGACGATGAGCGACGTCGACATCGACCGCGCCGCACTCCAGGGCGCAGCGCTGACGGTCAGCACCGCGACGATGAGCTACCACGGCAGTGCGGTGTCGGCATGGGTCGCCGAGACCGGCGTCGGCAACCCCTGCGGACGCACGTCGCTGCGCGTCATGCTCGAAAACGCGATCGGCGCGATCCGTATGGACGCGCGCACACACGCCGTGTCGGCTCTCGAGGTTCAGCAGCGCCTCGTCGACATCGTGCAGGCGTTCGACGATCTCGATGTCGCCCTCGGCGCAGGCTGGGACCGCGCGGGATGGGATCGCTCGCCGTGACCCTGATCTCGCCGACCCGAGGACTGTCGCTGGTTCGCATCGAATACGACGACGGCGACCTCGGGCGCGTGCACGACAGGCTCGGCCAGATGGCCGAGTACGGCACTCAGCTCTCCGAGGTGCTCGCCAACATCCACGCCGGGCTGGAAGGCCGTGGCGAGTCGATCCGCGCGGTCAAGGGAGACGCGGGGGAGCTGGAGGCCGGCATCCGCCGTGCGATCGCCGCAGCCGAAGCCGTCGCCGACGTGGTCCGCGCGTACCACGACACGGCGACGACGCACGCGCGGGCGGCGAATGCCCTGGTCGACGACATCCAAACCGCCGACCTTCGCACGACCGCGACGCGGGCCGACCGCGACCGGATCGACGAGATCCTCTCTCAGGTGCAGCCCGAAGAACGATCGCTGGCGGCGGTCTACGAAGACCTGCGCGACGAGTACGACCGGGAGCTGGCCGAATCGAGCGACGCCCTCGCCGCGCTGTGGGAGCAATGGGAGGCGGCGTACAGCCGGTGGGATGCCGGCTACGACGAGGCCGTCGCGGCCCTCGCGCACGTCGACGGGTCGGCGGTCACCCCCGCCGCTCGGCGTGCCATCGACGCCCTCGCGCAGGCGGATACACCCGAGCAGGTTGCGGCAGCGTGGGCGTCGCTCACCGAGGCCGAGCGGGCGGCCCTCGTCGCCGAGCGCCCGAGCTTCGTCGGCAATCTCGACGGCATCCCGTACGACGTCCGCTTCGCGGCCAATCGCGATGTCTACACGCAGACGGTCGCCGCCGGCCCCTACGGCGAGCCGCTCGACGCGCAGCTAGAACAGCTGGGACGGGAAATCGATCGGCACGGCGGCGAGCTGCTGTTCTTTCGGCCGTTCGAGCAGCCGCAGGCGACGGCGGCGGTCGCGTACGGCGTCGCGCGGGATGCGTACGGCGTCGCCTCGGACCCGTTCGACGGAGTGACGAACGTGAACACCCTCGTCGGTGGGATGTTCTCCGGTCTCGACGATCTCAGCGCATGGGGCGAGAGCGCCCGCGACCTCAACGATTACGCCAACGCCTACGGCGACCCCGGCACGTCGTCGATGACGATCGCCTGGTACGGCTACGACTCGCCGTCGATCGGGACCGAGCCGTTCATGGGAAGTGCGCACGAGGGAGCGGCTCGGCTGACGGAGACCCTGCGGGGTCTGCACGCCGTGAGCACCGGGAATCTCACGACGACGGTGATCGGACACTCCTACGGCAGCACGACGGCCTTTCTCGCGGTCGGGTCGGCAGGCTCCTCTCTCGGGGTCGATCGACTGATCGCGGTCGGGTCGGCGGGCATCACCACGGAGGTGGACGGCCAACAGCTGGACTTCTCCGGCACCGATGTCTTCACCTCACGCGCGACGTGGGACGTCGTCGCCCGCGTCGGACAGTGGACGTCGATCGGCCACGCCAGCGATCCGGCGGATATTCCGGGAGCAGTCACCTTCGAGAGCGACGGCGGCCGGGCACCGTCGCTGGGCGGGGGGACGGAAGAGGTCGCCGGGACGCCCGGCCACGCGGCACACGACGGCGGCAACAGCTTCTTCGGCTGGTGGGAGAAGGGCAACGGCTACCTCTCGGTCGGCTCCGAGTCCTTCCGGAACATCGCCTCCATCGTGGCGACCGGCGAGGCGCTGCGATGAGCGTGGGGCGGGCGAAGCGGACACCCCGTGCGCGACGATGGGTGCTGATGGCAGGGGCGGTGGTCGGAATGACCATCGCGATGACAGGATGCGAAGGGCAGACGGTGGCACCGACAGGCGATGAACTCTATGCGCAGGCGCGGGAGCTCTACTTCTCCTACCGGGAGGTGACCAACGGCGTGCTCGAGCGCATCGACCCCGGGCCGTGGGAGGTCGGCAGCTCGTACGGGATGGAGCCCTCCGCGGCGGGGTGCGGTGACGGGTGGAAGTTCGCGCTCTCCCGGTCGACGACGGTGGACCCCGCCGACCAGCCCGCGATGCGGGAGGCGGTGACGGACTACCTGACCTCGGCGGGCTACGACGTGGAGGGCCAGGATGTCGGTGCCGACGGCGCGGTAGCCCGCGAAGTCGTCGTGGAGAAGCAGGACCCCTTCTCGTCGCTGCGTGTGACATTCGCGACGAGCGGTAACGTCCTCGTCACCGCGACGACGCGCTGCATGCCCGGCGACATCGGAGAGCTCGACGAGCGGCTGTTCGGTGACGCCGTCCTCGCGGAAGGCTACCTCCCGCGGACGGAGTCGCCGTCCGACCCGCTCTTCTTCGGCATCACGCCGGGCGAGCCGGGCTTCCTGCCGACGCCGACGCCGACGCCGACGCCGTAGCCGTCGTCGCAGCCTACGCCGTCGTCACTGCGCGGGCGGCGTCGGCATCGGTTCCGAGTCGCGCCGCCGTCGCGTCCGATTCCCGCGAGCGACAGTGCCCGGAGCATGTCAGGCTGGAGGCATGACCACGGCATCCCTGACCTTCGACCAGCGTTACCGTGCGATCGATGCGCGCGACGCGCGCTTCGACGGGCAGTTCGTCACCGCGGTGCGCTCGACGGGCATCTACTGCCGGCCCAGCTGCCCGGCCCGGACGCCCAAGCCCGCGAACGTCACGTTCTACCCGACGAGCGCGGCGGCGCACGAAGCCGGCTACCGCGCCTGCAAACGCTGCCTCCCCGAAGCGGCGCCCGGCTCGCCGGAATGGAACCTCCGCGGCGATGTCGCGGGCCGCGCGATGCGCCTCATCGCCGACGGTGTCATCGAGCGCGAGGGCGTGCCGGGGCTCGCGGCCCGCCTCGGATACTCGTCGCGACACCTCACGCGCCTGCTGACGGCGGAGCTCGGGGCGGGTCCTCTCGCCCTCGCCCGCGCGCAGCGCGCCCACACGGCGCGGATGCTCCTCGTCTCCACCGACTTACCGGCATCCGACGTCGCCTTCTCCGCCGGCTTCGCGAGCGTGCGGCAGTTCAACGAGACCGTGCGCGAGGTGTTCGGGATGCCTCCGCTCGCCCTCCGCGCGCGGCGGCCCGGCGGGGGAGTCCGGAACGGCCGTGTCTCCGCGCCGGCTGCCGCCCGTACCGACGACGCGCCCGCCGCGGCGACCGGGGCGATCGACCTCGTGCTCCCGGTGCGCGAGCCGTTCGACAGCGCGGGCCTGTTCGCCTGGATGCAGGCGCGCGCGGTGCGCGGCGCCGAGGTCGCCACCCCGACCTCCTTCGCCCGTACGCTACGTCTGCCAGGTGGGCCGGCCTGGTTCGAGCTCAGCGTCGCAGGCCCCGGTCGTGTGCGCCTGCGCGCCCGGCTCACTCACCTCCGCGACCTGCCGGTGCTCGTCGCCCGCGCGCGAAGGCTCTTCGACCTCGACGCAGACCCGCTCGCCGTCGACGCGGCCCTCGCCGCGCACCCCGAACTCGCTCCGCTCGTCGCGCGCGTTCCCGGCATCCGGGTTCCCGGAACGGCCGATCCGCACGAGATGCTCATCCGCGCGATGGTCGGGCAGCAGATCACTGTCACCGCCGCGACGACCGCGCTGTCGACGCTCACCGACGCGCTCGGCGAGCGGGTCGAGGGCTTGGGTGACGGGCACGACCGGCTCTTCCCGACGATGGCCGCGATCGCCGAGCGCGGACACGAGGTCCTGCGCGGGCCGGCGGCTCGCATCCGCGCGATCACCGGGGCTGCCGCCGCGCTCGCGGACGGGTCGCTCGTCCTCACGAGCGGCGACGATGCGGCCACCCAGCGCGCGGCGCTGCTCGCGATGCCGGGGATCGGCCCCTGGACGGCCGACTACGTCGGCATGCGCGTGCTCGGAAGCCCCGACATCACCCTCCCCGGCGACGTGGCCGTGCGCGCGGGCGCGGCGGCGTCCGGCATCCCGTCCGACGCGCGCGGCTACGAGGCGTGGGCCGCACGCACCGCGCCGTGGCGCACCTACCTGACGGCGCATCTGTGGCGGGCGGTGCCGCCGCGCCGTCCCGCCGCCGGCGCCGTGGCGGGCTCCGGGGCGAGCTCGGTGCCGGAACGCATCGGGTCGAGTCGTATGGCCGAAGGTACCTGCGCGGTCTCATGCGCCACTCCCGATCACCTTCGCACCACGGACCATACGACTCAGCCACACCCCGCCCCGAAGGAGCTCCGATGACCGCCACGATCCAGACCCTCGACACGCCCGACGGACCCTTCACCCTGCTCGTCGACGACGCGCAGCGCGTCCTCGCGAGCGGCTGGACCGCCGACCCCGCCGCGATCCTCGGGCGTCTCCGCACCCCGCCCGCCGCGGTCGTCGACGGCGAGACGGATGCCGCAGCCGCCGTCGCCGCGTACTACGCGGGCGATCTCGGCGCGATCGACGAGGTCGAGGTCCACCAGAGCGGCACCGAGCTGCAGCACGCCGGGTGGGCGGCGCTCCGCCGCATCGCGCCCGGCCGGCCGCTTACCTACGCCGAGTTCGCCGTCGCTCTCGGCAGCCCGCAGGCCGTGCGCGCTGCGGCATCCGTCTGCGCCCGCAACGCCGCGGCCCTGTTCGTCCCCTGCCACCGCGTCCTACGGACGGGCGGAGCACTCGGCGGCTTCGCGTGGGGCGTCGAGGTGAAGCAGGCGCTGCTCGATCGCGAGCGCGAGCGCGCGAGCGGCGGCGAGAGCGAGAGCGCGGGCGAGCGCGAGCGCGCCGACGCCCGCACAGGAGCCACACTTGGTTTCTGATCCTCCGTTGAGCTTGCGTTCAGGCAATCCTCAGGGATACTCTGGAGGGCTGTCGCCCGCGACCCGGTCGGCAGTCCCCGCCAACCGAACCCTGGAGGAAGCCATGTACACGGCCATCGTCGCAGCGAAGCCCGTCGCCTTCCGTCCGTTCGGGGCGGGGGAATTCCGGGGATAACGGCTTCGCGTTCCTCATCGGCGGCATAGTCCCGTCGCACGCAGCGTTCTCTTCTTCGGACCCTTTCCGGGCACTCTTTCCGTCCCTCGCGCCCCCGGCGCGCGCCTGTCTCGCCGAGGCGCCCCTTCGGCATCCGCACCACCACCCCACGAGGATCATGACTTCCGCCACCGAGAGGCTTTCGCCGCCCCGAGAGTCCACGCCCCGACTCTCCACACCCCGGGCTCTCGCCCGCCTCTACCCCTTCGCCAAACCGGTGCTCGGTCGGCTCACACTCGGCGCCGTCAGCGCGCTCGTGGCGAGCCTGCTCGCCCTCTCGATCCCGCTCGTGCTCGAGAACCTCGTGCAGGGACCCATCGCCGACCGCGACCCCGCCGGGCTCGCCTGGGGCGCGGGCCTGATCCTGCTCCTCGGCCTGCTCGAAGCGGTGATGGTGTGGCTGCGGCGCTGGTTCGTGCTCGGCCCCTCCACCGCCGTCGAGTACCGCATGCGCACCGAGTTCTACGAGCGCCTGCAGCGCCTGCCGGTCGCCTTCCACGACCGCTGGCAGTCGGGTCAGCTCCTCAGCCGCATGATGCAGGACATCAGCATGTTGCGGCGGTGGCTCGCGTTCGGCGTGGTGCTGCTGGTCGTCAACGTCCTCACGATCCTCGTCGGCCTGGTTCTCCTGTTCCGCTGGCACTGGGCGCTGGGGCTCACGTTCCTGATCCTCAGCGCGCCGCTCTGGTACGCGGGGTACCGGTTCGAGAAGACGTACGGCGCGCTCGCGCGGCAGAGCCAGGATCAGGCGGGCGACCTCGCCACCTCCGTCGAGGAGTCGGTGCACGGCATCCGCGTCCTCAAGGCGTTCGGCCGTGGCAAGCACGCCCTCGTGAAGTTCGCGCGCCAGGCGGAGAGCCTGCGCGAGACGGAGATCAGCAAGGCGCGCGCGGTCGGGTGGATCTGGTTCTGGCTCGTGCTGCTGCCCGACCTCGCGTTCGCGCTGTGCCTCGGCGTCGGCATCGCGTTGACGCAGGCGGGGCAGTTGCGGGTCTCCGAGCTCGTCGCGTTCTTCGCGATGGCGACGGTGCTGCGCTGGCCGATGGAGTCGATCGGCTTCCTCTTCTCGTTCCTGCTCGACGCGCGGACGGCCACCGACCGCATCTTCGACGTGTTCGACGAGGTGAACACCATCACCGACCCCGCCGCGCCGCAGAGCGTTCCCGCCGTCCGCGGCGCGCTCCGGTTCGAGGGCGTGCATTTCCGGTATCAGGATGCCTCGGAGTCCGAGCGCGACCTGCTCGACGGCATCGACCTCGAGTTGCAGCCCGGCGAGACGATGGCTCTGGTCGGTCTCACCGGTTCGGGCAAGACGACCTTGACGACCCTCCCCGCGCGCCTGTACGACGTCACCGCGGGCCGCGTCACGATCGACGGCGTCGACGTTCGCGACCTGACCCTGCACGAGCTGCGCACCCACGTCGGCATGGCGTTCGAGGACGCGACGCTGTTCTCGCAGACGGTGGCCGAGAACGTCCTCCTCGGGCGCGAGGACCTTCCCGCCGGGAGCCCGGAAGCCGACGCGGTCCTCCGCGAGGCGCTCGCGGTCGCGCAGGCGGGGTTCGTCGACGACCTGCCGAACGGTGTCGACACCGTCATCGGTGAGGAGGGTCTGTCGCTCTCGGGCGGCCAGCGCCAGCGCCTGGCGCTCGCCCGCGCCGTCGCCGCCCGCCCCGCCGTGCTCGTCCTCGACGACCCGCTGTCGGCCCTCGACGTCGACACCGAGGCGCTCGTCGAAGACGCGCTCCGCGTGGTCATGGCCGACACCACGACCCTCGTGATCGCGCACCGGCCCTCGACCGTCATGCTCGCCGACCGGGTCGCGTTGCTCGAGTCCGGACGCATCACGGCGGTCGGAACCCACAGTGAGCTGCTCCGCGAGAGCGACCACTACCGCCACGTCATCTCGAGCCTCGAGGACGAAGACGCCCGCACCCGGGCTCAGGAGGTGAACCTGTGACCACGGCATCCGTCGCCGGCACCGCCGGTGAAGACCGCTCCGACTACACGAAGGAGGAGTCGCGCGCGATCCGTCAGCGCTCGCTCCGCCTTCTCGGCTCGCTCGCCTCGCCCGTCCGCTGGCAGCTCGTGCTCGCCGGTGCGGTGCTCGTCGTCTCGACGGCGCTGCGCGTCGCGGGCCCCGCACTGATCGCCCTCGGCATCAACCAGGCGCTCCCGCAGGTCATCCGCTACGGCAACTGGATGCCGACGATCATGGTCGTCGCGGTGTACCTGCTCGCCGGCGTGGGCGGTGCCGCGCTCATCGGCTGGTACGCCGTCGTCGCCGCGCGGCTCACCCAGGCGATCATGCTCGACCTCCGCAAGCGCATCTTCGTGCACACGCAGCGGCTGAGTCTCGAGTTCCACGAGTCGTACACGTCGGGACGCATCATCTCGCGGCAGACGAGCGACCTCGACTCGATCCGCGAACTCCTCGACGGTGGGCTCAACGAGCTCGTCTCCGGCATCCTGTACGGCGGATTCACGCTCATCGCGCTGCTTCTGCTCGATTGGCAGTCGGGTGTGATCCTCGCCGCGGCGGGCATCCCGCTCTTCTTTCTGATGCGCTGGTTCTACCGTCGCTCGCAGCGCGCGTACCGCGAGTCGCGTGTGGTGAGCGCGAAGGTGATCGTCAAATTCGTCGAGACGATGACCGGCATCCGCGCCGTCAAGGCGTTCCGCAAGGAGAAGCGCAACGACGAGGAGTTCGGCGACCTGTCGGGCCAGTACCGCGACGTGAACATGCGGACGTTGAAGCTGTTCGGCACGTTCGAGCCCGGCATGATGGCGGTCTCAGCCTTCGCCGTGGCGGGTGTCCTCCTGTGGGGAGGCATCCGCGTCTCCGACGGCGTCCTCGAAGTCGGCACCCTGCTGGCCGCGGTGCTGTACGTCCGGAACTTCTTCTCGCCGCTGCAGGAGGTCGCGTTCTTCCTGAACTCCTACCAGTCGGCCACTGCCGCGCTCGAGAAGGTGTCGGGCGTGCTCGACGAGCAGCCGACCGTCCCCGACCCCGAGTGTCCCGTCGACCTCTGGGAGTCGCGCGGGCACATCGAGTTCCGCGACGTCACCTTCGGCTACGGCGATGACCGGACGATTCTGCCCGACTTCTCGCTCGACATTCCGGCCGGGCAGACCGTCGCGCTCGTGGGCACGACGGGCGCCGGCAAGTCGACGCTTGCGAAGCTCGTCTCGCGCTTCTACGACCCGACGCGCGGTCAGGTGACGCTCGACGGCGTGGACCTGCGGGCGCTCCACCCGAAGGATCTCCGCCGTGCGATCGTCATGGTCACGCAGGAGGCGTACCTGTTCAGCGGGACCGTCGCCGACAACATCGCGCTCGGCAAGCCCGACGCGACGCTCGATGAGATCAAGGCGGCGGCGCGCGCGGTGGGGGCGGATGCCTTCATCGAGCGCCTGCCCGACGGCTACGGCACCGACGTCAACAAGCGCGGCGGGCGCGTGTCGGCGGGGCAGCGTCAGCTGATCTCGTTCGCGCGGGCGTTCCTCGCGAACCCGGCGGTGCTGATCCTCGACGAGGCGACCGCGTCGCTCGACATCCCGAGCGAGCGCCAGATCCAGGATGCGCTGCAGACGCTGCTCGCCGATCGGACCGCGATCATCATCGCGCACCGCCTGTCGACGGTCGCGATCGCCGACCGGGTGCTCGTGATGGAGCACGGCGAGATCATCGAGGACGACACCCCCGCGGCCCTCATCGCCGGCACCGGCAAGTTCGCGCAGCTGCACAGCGCCTGGCAGGCCTCGCTCGTCTGACCCGCTTCCCCTCTCCCCCTCGCCCCGACGTCGCGGATTCGGAGATGCGTCGCAGATTCGGATGCCTGAGCCTGAGGCATCCGAATCCGACGCGGATCTCCGAATCCGCAATCTGGACGACGGCGCTGCGCGCGCGTGTGGGGGAGCAGTGAGTGCCGGCGCCACGGCAATGCGCCGCGCGCCGGGGCGCTCAGCGCGCGAGGTGTGCGCCCTGAGCGATCGCGCGGGCGAGCGCGCGTTCCACCTCGGGCCAGCGGTAGATGACTTCCGTGTATGAGAAGCGCAGCACCGTGTACCCGAGTGCGATGAGCGCGCGGTCGTGCGCGAGGTCGCGCGTGCGGTCGGCGGACGACGAATGGAACGCGAAGCCGTCGAGCTGCACGACCAGTCGCTCACCGATCAACGCGTCGACGTCATGGCCGGCGAGCCGAACCTGCTGTCGAAGGGGCAATCCCCAGGGTCGCATGCGGACGACGAAGATCGTCTCGATGCCCGATCCAGACTGTCCGGAGAGCACTGCGCACACCTCACGCGCGGCGGGGGACCGCCACCGGACGCGGCTCAGTTCGTCGATCCGTAAGCCGTGTATCCGCACCGCCGACTCCCACAGCACGACTGCCTGCTCGCGCGGCAGGCAGTCGGCGACGTGTTGCAGGGTGTCGGCGATCGATTCGACGAGGTCGTAGCGGCTCACGGCGACGAGCGGCCGGGTCCAGTGCGTGACCACAGGTGGCCGTCGGTGATCCGTCCGCGGCGCCTGCGCTCGCGGATGCACGTGCAGATGGAGATCGGTGGGCGCGTCGCGCGGCATCCACCACCCGCGGTGCCGCGCGGCCGAGACGCACGCCAGCCGCGCCGTTGAGTCTGCCGCGGCGACCAGTGCGGGTGGCGCGGACGTGGTGGCGACCCAGTACCGCCGCACGCGCTGCACGACGCCGCCGGCGATCGCCGCGCGCAGCCGGAGCGGGTGCACTCCGGCATCCAGCACCCGCTGTCGATGAGCGATGCCGCCGTGGGAAGAGACGAGGGCCGCGATATCCATGCCCGAGATCCTGCCCGCCTGCACAGCGCGATGAGGCACCGGGCACGCGATCGGTGGACAGATCACCCGATCGCGCACCTGGGGAGGAGTCGATGGTGGGCGTCGGGGGACCCGTCGGTGTTCGTGGATTCGGAGATTCGTCGCGGAGTCGGATGCCTCGGACTCAGCCATCCGAATCAGACGCGATTCTCCGAATCTGCGATGGGGTCGCGCGCAGGGAGAGCGGTCGCGTGGAGGGCGACGGGACCTCGAAGGGGGAGCGCGGATCGAGGCCCCGCCGCGTCTGCGGCGAGGGGATGGTACTGCGGGTGCGGGCGAACGACGCGGGTGGTGCAGCTGCTGCGGGCGACGCGGGTGGTGCAGGTGTTGCGGGCGACGCGGTTGCCGCGGGTGAACCGGGCGAGTGACGCGGGTGGGGCAGATGTTGCGGGTGATCGAATCGGGTGGGAGGGCGGGTGGGTGTGGCGGATGCTGCGCGGATGCCGGGGCCTAGAGGCGGATCTCGGCGACGACCTCGCCGTACTCGGTCTCGTCGACAGGCACGAATCCGACCCGGGTGAAGAATACCTCGGGCCCGCCGTCGCCCGCCTCGTAGATGACGTCGACCCGGTCGAGGCCGCGCGTGCGAGCCTCTTCGAGCAGCCCCTCGACGGCGAAGCGCCCGACGCCGCGGCCCTGGTCGTCGGCGTCGACGTTGATGCGCCACAGTACCGAGCGGAAGTACTCGCGCGGCGCCTCGGGGTCGAAGTTCGCGCTCACGAAGCCCACGACCTCGTCACCGTCGAGAACGACGCGCTGCCACGCGGTCGCCGGATTGACGACGGCGCCCGCGACCGCGTAGCTGGTCGGGGCGAGGAACTGCTCCTGTCCGGGCTTCAGTGACATCGTGTTTACCTGGACGATCGTCGTGGCGGACAATTCGACAAGTCGCAGTTCGGCCATGCGCTCAGAGTATCCCGTAACCCGCCCCGGGTGGCACCTCGGTGACGGCGGAGCCGTCGACCTCGAACGCCCGGCGACGCCCGTCTGGGGCCGTCATGGCCACGGTGCCGATCCGCTGCGTGTCGCCTCGCCCGGCGATGACCCGCGACGGCGCGGTGATCGCGATCGCCTCCCCGTCGTCGGGGTGCTCGTCGCGCGTGATGCCGAAGGCCTCGGCGGCGGCGTCGTCGGCGCTCACGCCGTCGTGCAGCAGCCAGAATCCGTCACTGAATCTCATCGGTCACTCCTCATGGTCGATGGATGCCGACCGCTCACGTGCCGGTCTGCACCAGCGCGAGGCGGGAGTAGAGTCCTCCGGCGGCGATCAGCTCGGCGTGCGTGCCCGTCTCGACGATGCGCCCGTGTTCGACGACGACGATGAGGTCGGCTCCGCGCACGGTCGACAGGCGGTGCGCGACGATGAAGGTCGTGCGACCGCGGCGCGCCCGGTCGAGCGCCTCGGTGACGCGCGCCTCGGATTCGGCGTCGAGCGCGCTCGTCGCCTCGTCGAGCACGAGGATGCGCGGATCGCGGATGAGGGCGCGTGCGATCGCGAGCCGCTGCCGCTGGCCCCCCGACAGGCGCGAGCCGCGCTCGCCGACGATCGTGTCGAGGCCGTCGTCGGAGCCGGAGACGATGTCGAGGGCGTTCGCCTCGGCGAGCGCGGCGAACACGTCGACATCGGTGACGTCGGCCTTGCCGTAGGCGACGTTCTCGCGCACGGATCCGGCGAGCAGTACCGTCTCCTGCGGCACGATCGAGACGAATCGGCGCATCGACCGCAGGTCGACCGTCGTCAGGTCGCGTCCGTCGATGCGGACGGTGCCCGACGTCGGGCGCACGAACCCGAGGATCGTGTTGAGGATCGTCGACTTTCCCGAGCCGGACGGTCCGACGAAGGCGACGGTGCGGCCCGCGGGGATGTCGAGGTCGACCCCGTCGAGCGCGGCCTGGTCATCGCCGGGGTAGCGCACGATGACGTCCTCCAGCTGCACGTCGCCGCGCAGCTGGGTGATCTCGGTCTTGCCGCGGCTGTCTTCCACGTCGAGCTCTTCGGCGACGTCGGCGATCGAGCGCATGGCATCCATGCCGCGGGTGAAGATCGGCGTGGCGTTCATGATCATGACGATCGCGTTGGTCAGCACGCCGAAATACGTGCTGAGCAGCACCACCTGGCCCGGCGTGATGGGGACGATGCCGCTGACCGCGAGGGCGGCCGAGCCGACGAGGCACAGCAGTCCGAGGATCTGATACGAGATCCACGACAGCGCGCCGAATCGGCCGTTGAGCACGTCGAGGTCGCGCCCGGCGCGGCGCACCGAGTCGGCGCGTTCGGCGACGCGCGCCGTCGCGACGTCCTCGAGGCCGTGGCCGCGGGTGATCGGCATGAGGGCGGCCATTTCGCTCACGCGCGCCGACAGCTGCTCCACCTCGCGCCGGAAGTCCTCATTGCGGGTGGCGGCGCGCCGGCGGATGTAGACGATGAGGGATGCCGCGATCGGGATCGCGATCGCGAACACCCCTACGAACAGCGGCACCGTGAGAGCCGTGATGAGGACGGCGCCCACGAGCGTCGACAGCGCTGAGACGACCGTGGGGAACACCTGCGCGAGCATGAGCTCGAGATTCTCGACATCGCGGACGATCTTCGTCTGCACGATCGAGGCGCTCTGGCGGTTGTGGAAGCCGAGCGAGAGACGCTGCAGGCGCGCGGCGAGGCCCGTGCGGACGGTGTAGGCGAGCGTGCGGTTCGCCGAGCTCGTGAGACGCACCACGACCATGTTGAAGGGGTAGTTCAGCGCGAGCACGGCGACGGCGACGAGCGCCCACCCGCCGATGTTCTCGACGGGTCCGCCGGCGACGACGATGTCGATGATCGCGGCCGTCACGGGCGGCAGCACCCAGACCGCGCTGTCCTTGATGACGAACGCCAGGACGGCGAGGGAGAGTCCGAACCGATGCGGGCGCAGCAGGCGCAGGAGCGAGCGCAGCGGCCGTGCGCGCCGCACCGACGCGGTGAGGCTCGACTCGGGATCGACGAGCGTGATGCGACCCGTGTGCGGCGCGGTCACGATCGCCCGCCGGGGACGGACGCGGCCTCGTCCGCGCGCGCGATGCGCGTCGAGTGCTCGTGCCAGACGGGGTGGCTCGCGCACCAGCCGAAGTGGCCGCCGCTGTGGGAGCGGATGCCGCGGCGGTCGGTCGGGATGATCTCGGGATGGGCGCGGTGCAGCCATGTCGGCGGCGCGGCGGTCGGCGTCGCGAGGTCGATGCCGATTCCGGCATCCGTCAGCTCTGCGATCACCCGGTCGAACCAGCCCCAGTCCCACACGCCGTCGTCGACCTCGAGCAGGCTCCACGCGAAGACGCCGAGGGTCACGGTGTTCACCCGCGCCTCACGCATGAGGGCGACACCCTCCGCCCACACCGATTCGTCCCACTGTTCGGGGTGGTCGTCGCCGCCGAACAGCAGCCGTGCGGGGGCGCTCACACGCCGCTCACGCCGTGCCCGCCCGCTGCACGGCGGAGGTGAGCGGATGTCCGGCGTCCAGCTCTGCGAGGGCGACGACTCCGTCGATCCCCGCGCCGAGCGCCGTCACCAGCTCGAGGTCGGTGCGCCCGGCGAACGCGTCGGCGAAAGCCGCGCGCAGCGCGGTGGAGCGGAACACGCCCCCGATCGCGCATACGGCGAAGATCTCGTCGTCCTCCCGCACACGGGCGATCGCCGTCGTCACGCTCGCTGCCAGCTCGCCGGCGGCGCGGGAGGTGATCTGGAGCGCGACGGCGTCGCCGGCCTCGGCGGCCCGCGCGACGTCCGCGGCGAAGGACGCCACGACGCGCACGCGCTCCTCGTCGCCCTGCAGCGCCATGTACGCCTGCTCCAGATCCGGCCACGTCGCGCGGACGACATCGGTGAGCGCCGTCGCCGGCCCGCGGCCGTCGTAGGCGCGCATGACGGCGTCCAGCGCTTCGCGCCCGATCCAGTACCCGCTGCCGGCGTCGCCCATGATGTACCCCCAGCCGTCGACGCGCGAAACGGCGCTCGGACCGACTGCGAGGGTCACGACGCCGGTGCCGGCCGCGACGACGGCGCCGTGCCGGTCGCCGAGCGCGCCGAGGAACGAGGTCGTCGAGTCGTGCGCGAGCGTCGCTTCGCGGATGCCGGTGTCGGCGATCAGCGACAGCAGTGCGGCGGGGTCGGCGTCGCGATCGGTGAGACCGGAGATCCCCGCCGCGAGCAGCTCGGGCTGCGCGCGGGTCTGCGCGAGCGATGAGCGCACGACATCGGCGAGCTGGGGGAGCAGCGCCTCGTGGGTGTTGATGCCGCGGAACACGAGCTCGTCGCGGCCCTCGGGCGTCTGCAGACGCACCTTCATGCCGGTCTGACCCGCGTCGATCGCGAGGATGCTGCGGTCGGTCACGATTCCTCCTCGATCGATCCGCCGTTCAGGCGGGTGTAGGTCTCACGGAGGAACGATCCCGCCGGCTTGCCGTACGGGCAGTAGTCGTCGTTCCCCGCGGCATCCGCCGCGTCGTACAGACGCGCCGGCCAGTCCCAGAGGAACCAGCCGCCGACCCAGGGCCGCCGTGCGCACGCGGCGAACATATCGCGGTACCAGTCGAGCTGCGCCTGCCCCGACGGCTCACCCGGCAGGCTCCAGTCGTTCGGGATCGCGGGCGACCCCTCGCGCGACGGGCATCCCGCCTCGAGGAAGACGAACGGCTTGTCGAACGCGCGCACGACCGTCTCGATGCGGTCGAGCTGCGCGTCCCAGCCGCCGAGCGGGTAGTAGCCGCTCGACGAGATGACGTCGACGGCGTCCCACCACGTGACGTGGTCTTCTTGATACTTGTCGCAGTTGTACGTGATCAGGCCGGAGTACACCTCGCGCACGTCGGCGATGAGAGCCCGCCAGTGCGCCTCCTGCCCGTCGGCGCGCACCATCTCGCAGCCGATGCACAGCATCTCGCAGCGCTCCGCCTCGGCGAGGCGCGCCGCGTGGAGGATGAACGCGCGGTACGACGCGAACCACTGCGTCCAGGTCGGCTCACCGGGCACGTCCCAGTCGAAGAAGCCGATGTGGGCGCGCCATGTGCCATCGGCGACGTTCACGACGGGCTTCAGGCACACCTTCATGCCGAGCTCCTTCGCCTCGCGGATGGCCCACACGATCTCGTCGTCGGTCACGGTCGGCGCAGCATCGTACGGGATGTCGGTCGACAGCGGCGTCGCCTGCAGGGCGGCGTACGAGAGCGCCGTCCAGGTGACGGCCTGCTCCGCCATCGCGCGCATCGACGATGCCGCGTCGGACGTCGCCCACGTCCCGCGCACGCCGGTCCAGCCCCACGTCATCCCGCAGACGGGCGCGTCGAGCAGGGGCGGCGCGGAGCCCGCGGCCGTCATGGCGTCACCAGCTGGCCGGCGCTGCGGAGCACGCGCGGGTCGCGCAGCGCATCGGCATCCAGGGTGCCATCGTGGCGCACGAGGATGTCGGCCGCCTCCCCGGGCAGCAGGGTCAGCAGGGCCTCGACCGCGTGCGCCGTCGGGTGCACCTTGTCGACGAGCAGCGTGAGGTCGCGTGTGAGGGCGCGTGCGCGCACGGTGACGACCGTGCCGCCCTCCACCGCCCGGGTCGTGAGCTCGATGTCCTGCGCCGGGAGTGCGGAGTCTCGCGGCTCGGCGAAGAACCAGAAGCCGCGGATGCCGGTCGCCTCGGCGACGAGCAGCTCGCTCGCCGCGTCGGCCGGGGTCGCGATGCCGGGGTCGATCGGGACGACGAGCGTGCCGCGCGGGGGCACCGAGACCGGGACGGTGATGCTCGCGAGGGCGCGCCCGCCGTAGGAGAGGCGGCGCACGTCGAGGTGCCCCGTCCACTCGTCGCCGGTGTCGTTGCCGAGCGCGACCGCGAGCCCGCCGACACCGGCGACCTGGCGCGGCTGGATGGTTGCGACGCGCGGCGCGAAGGCGTTGCGCAGCGCGTGGAAAAGCGGCTTGGCGCGCTCGGCGCCGTCGATCGCGGCCCACGAGGTGACCGGCCAGCAGTCGTTGAGCTGCCAGACGATCGCACCCATCGTGTGCGGCGCCCACGACCGGAAGTGATCCAGGGCGGCGCCGACGGCGTTCGCCTGGTTGAGCTGCATGGCCCAGTGCCACGTCTCCATGTCCGCCGGCAGACGGTAGTGGGGGAGGAGGCCGTTCGTGAGCTTCGTGTTGCCCTCCGCGGCCTTCTGGTGCACGACCATTCCGCGCGATTCGGGCGTGAGCGGGTCGTCGTCGAGCGAGTCGGTGAGCGTCGTCCACGTCGGCGGTCCCTGCCATCCGAACTCGGCGACGAAGCGCGGGGTGTGCTCGCGGTAGGTCGTCCAGTCCTTGTCGTTCCACTGCCGCCACAGGTGCACCGTGCCCGAACCGTGATCGAGGGGGTGCGGCCCGGTGAGGCTGCCGCTGGGCGCCTCGCGCGTCTGGGTCGGGTCCCATCCCATGCCCGAGCTGAACGGGCTGCCCGGAACGTATGGCACGTGCGGCGCGAGCTCCGCGATGATCTGCGGGAAGAGCTCGAAGTAGTAGTGCGCCCCCCAGCTCGCTCCGTCGAGCCGGCGCTGCCAGCCCCAGTCGGCGAAGCCCTCGAGGCACTCGTTGTTGCCGGTGAGCAGCACGAGGGAGGGGTGCGAGGCGATGCGGGCGACGTTCTCGCGCGCCTCGGCCTCGATCTCCGAACGCAGCGGCTCCTCTTCGGGGTAGGCGGCACACGCGAAGAGGAAGTCCTGCCAGGTGAGCAGGCCGAGCTCGTCGGCGAGGTCGTAGAAGTCGTCCGACTCGTACAGACCGCCGCCCCACACCCGGATGAGGTTGAGGTTCGCATCCAACGCCTGGCGGAACCGCCGCTCGATGCGGGCGCGGTCCACCCGCACGGGGAGGGCGTCGTCGGGAATCCAGTTGACTCCCTTGACGAAGACCCGCTGACCGTTGACGACGAGCGTGAAGGCGTTGCCGGCGGCATCCGCCGACTGGTCCCACTCCACCGTGCGGAACCCGACCGTGCGATGGGTCGCAGCCAGCACGCCGTCCCCGTCGGTGTCACCCGTCAGTCGCACGTCGACGACGTAGCGGGGCTGCGCACCATAGCCGACGGGCCACCACCGCTGCGCCTCTTCGAGCGCGACGCGTACGCGTGCGCGGTCGCCGTCGACGACGGCGTCGGCGCTGGGCACGGCGTCTGCCAGCACGCCGGGGCCGTTCACGGTGGCGATGAGCGACAACGGGGCGGATGCCGCGGCATCCTGCGCTCCGTCGCGCTCGACGACGATCTCGACATCGACGAATCCGGCGTCGCCGTCGGGCGTCGCGGTGACGCGTACCTCGGCGAGGCGGGCACCCGACCACGATTCCAGGCGCACGGGCTTCCACGGTCCGCTCGTGAAGGTGGCGACACCCCAGTCCCAGCCGAAGTTGCACGCCGACTTGCGGATCGCCTCGTACGGCAGCGGGTAGGGCCGCGGGCGCACGCCGAGCTCGAGGCTCTGCGTGTTCGCGTACGGGATCGGGGCGCGGAAAGCGATCTCGAGGGAGTTCTCGCCCTCGACCAGCAGCGCCGCGACGTCGAAGCGGTACGAGCGGTGCTGGTTCGCCGTCTCGCCCAGGGGCGCGCCGTTGAGACGGATCGCGGCGACCGTGTCGAGGCCTTCGAACACGAGATCGTGGCGAAGGTTTCCGTCGGGTGACCACATGAAGGTCGTCTCGTAGGTCCAGTCGATGAGACCGACCCACGCGACCGCGGCCTCGTTGACGCCGTGGAACGGGTCGGGGATGAGGCCCTGGGCGATCAGGTCGACGTGCACCGTCCCCGGCACGGTTGCCGGGATCGTCGTATCGGCGACTTCGGCAGGCGCGGGGCCGGAGGCGGCGCGCAGGGTCCAGCCGTCGTGAAGCGTGCGGGAGGAGAGGCGGGTCATTTGACGGCTCCGGAGGTGAGGCCCTTGTAGATCCAGCGCTGCAGCAGCAGGAAGGCGATGAGGGTCGGGATGATGACGAGGATCGTGCCGGCGGCGATCACTTCCCACTGGGCGCCGAAAGGCCCCTTGAAGCGGAACAGCGACGTCGAGATCAGGCCTTGGGACGGCAGATAGAGGAACGGGGTGTAGAACTCGTTGTAGATCGCGATGCCCTTGATGATAACGACGGTCGCGATCGCGGGGCGCAGCAGCGGCAGCACGATGCGCCAGTAGATCGTCCACCGGTTCGCGCCGTCGATCATCGCCGCCTCGTCGAGCGAGATCGGGATGCCCTGCATGAACTGGATGAACAGGTAGATGGCGATGATGTCGGTGCCCATGAACAGCAGGATCAGGGCGGCCTTGGTGTCGTACAGTCCCATGCCGTTGATGAGCTGGAACGTGGCGACCTGGCTGGTCACACCCGGGATGAGGGTCGCCAGGAGGAACAGCCCCATCACGAGCTTCTTGCAGCGGAACGCGAACCGGTCGAGAGCGTACGCGGCCATCGTGCCGAGGAAGATCGTGCCCACAAGTGAGACGGCGAGCACGACGGCGGTGTTCACGAACCCCTCGAGCATCTTGCCGCTCGTGAACGCCGTCACGAAGTTGTCGAAGTTGAGCCAGTCCGACGGCGGATCGAACGGCCCGCTCTGGGCGTATTCCGACTTCGTCTTCAGGCTCGCGAACAGCAGTACCGACAGCGGCAGCAGCGTGACGAGGGCGGCAAGGATGAGGCTTACGTACTTTGCCGTCGTGGCGCTCAGCGCACCGACCGCGAGCGGAGGCTCCGGCCGGGGATGATGCGCCGCTCGGGCGCGGATGTCGCGGTCATGTCAGGTCGACTTTCTCGTCGGGGAAGACCTGGCGCTGGATCCACGTGACGACGAGGACGATCGCCAGCAGTACCACCGCCATCGCGGAGGCGAGGCCCACCTGCCGGAAGCTGAACGCGGTCTGCAGGGTCTGGATCACGAACGTCGCCGAACCGTTGGCGCCGCCGGTCATGATGAAGGGCACTTCGAACACCGAGAGGCTGCCGGCGATCGCGAGGATGAACGAGAGCCCGATGATGCGCCGGATGCCGGGGAAGATGATCGCCCAGAACTGCTGCCACTTGTTGGCGCCGTCGAGATCCGCTGCTTCGTACAGCTCGTGCGGGATCGACTGGATCGCGCCGAGGAAGAGCACGAAGTTGAGGCCTGTGTATCGCCAGACCGACGTTCCAGCGAGCGACCAGTTGACGATGTCGGGGTTGCCCAGCCATTGCGGCGGGTCGGCGACGCCGAACCACGCCAGGACGGTGTCGAGCGTCCCCCCGGGCTGGAAGAGGTAGAGGAAGACGAACCCGACTGCGACGCCGTTGATGAGGTAGGGAAAGAAGAGGATGCCGCGGAAGAGGTTGCTGAACCGCGTGGAGAAGCTCAGGATCGCGGCGAAGTACAGGGCGATCGCCATCTGCACGAACGAGGCGACGAAGTAGTACAGGCTCACCCAGAAGACGCTGAAGATGCGCGGATCGGTGAAGACCTGGATGTAGTTGTCGAGCCCGACGATGTTCTTCGTCAGGTCGATGCCGTCCCAGTCGGTGATGCTGTAGTAGAAGAGGTTCACCGCGGGCCAGTAGGTGAACAGCAGAAGCAGCGCGACGGCGCCGGCGAGGAAGAGCCAGGGCGTCAGCTTCTGCAGGAACGTGCGTCTCGCCGTCCCGCGTGCGCCGCCGTCCCCGCCGGGCGCGCGGCCGGAGCCGCGCACCCGACGAGACCGAGCGGGTGCAGACAGGACCGCAGGGGCATCCGCGGGTGCGGAGCCGGGTGCTGCGATCGCCATCGTGTGTCCTTCCGTGTCAGCCGGCGAGCTTTTCGACCGAGGCGCCCCAGCGCTCGTTCAGCTCGGCGAAGTAGCTGTCCTTGTCGCCGTCGGCAGCGCCACGGGCGATGTCGATGAGCTTCTGGCGGTAGATCGGTCCGTAGAGGTCGACCTGCGAGTCGTCGGCGATCTCGTTGATGAGACCCTCCTTGCCGGCGGGAGCGGGGTTGATCTCCATGAGCTCGACGCCTGCGTCGGTGAAGCCGGCGAGGTTCGGCGGCAGCTCCTTGTCGATGAGCGGCGAGATCATGCCCTGCGCCTCGGTGTAGCCCGAGTCAGCGACGACCCACTGGATCCAGGCCCACGCGGCGGCCTTCGCCTTCGAGTGCTTGCTCACGGCGAGGTTGTAGTCGCCGCCGATGACCGCGTACTGCGTGCCGTCGACGTTCGCGGGGAAGGTCATGTAGCCGATGTCGTCGGCGGATGCCCCATTGTCCTCTGCCGCGGTCTGCATCTGCGAGATCGCCCACGACCCGAGCGTCATCGCCGCGATCTTGCCGGTGCCGAGGTCGACCTTGGACTGCTCCCAGTTGGTCGTCAACGGGTCGGGCTCGGTGAGGCCCGCCGCGACGGAGTCGTAGAGCAGCGAGTCGATCGCGTAGACATCGGTGCCCTCGGTCCAGGGCGCCTTGTCCTCGGCCATCGTGATCGGCGCATCCGGGCCGTGGGTCACGACGCCGAGGTTGCCGAAGCTCTGCGTGAGCGGCCAGCCGTCCTTGTAGTTCGTGTAGAGCGGGATTGCGTCGGTGTTGTCCTTCACCTTCTGCAGCGCGTCGAGCCACTCGTCCTCGGTCGTCGGGAGCTCGGTGACGCCGGCCTCTTCGAAGACCTTCTTGTTGTACACGACGCCGTTGGCGTTGCCGCCCCAGGCGATGCCGTACTGGGTGCCGTCGTAGCTCGCCGCGGGCAGGAAGCGGTACGTGCCCTCGAAGCTCGAGGTGTCCCCGAGCGGCTCGAGGAACTGGTCGTACTGGTCGGGCTTGATCGCGGGGATGCCGATGACGTCGCCGTAGTTCGTCGTCGACATGCGGGTGAGCATCTCGCCGACGTAGTCGGTGATGCCCTCGAACGTGACGTTCACGTCGGGATACTTCTTGTTGAACTCGTCGGCGTACTTCTGGAACGTGCCGTCCTCGACGAGATCGGTGCGCCACGTGACGACCTTGATGTCGCCCTTGATCTCGCCGTCGATCGTGTTGGAGGCGTCCATGCCCTCGCCACCGCCCCCTGAGCAGCCGCTCAGTGCGATGCCCGCGACGGCGAACGCCGCTGTAGGAACCGCTCAGAGATGTCCCCCGTGCGGTTGCAACTGAAGCGATCGCACGGGGAAATGTCCACGGAGATGGTCGCCGAGCACAGGTGGACTTGTCCGATTCAGTCGTCGTTCGGGCGGACCAGCGTGCCCTGGTGATAGCGGATCACCGGAGCAATGCCACTGACGTCCCACAATGATGCGTGCCTGCTACTGCCGTCTCTCCCGGTGATGCGGTACGTCACCAAGATCAACGAAGGCGAGACCTCGTTGAACAGCCACTCATCGGTCTCTGGTTCGATGCGCGACGTCTCGGCCTCAAGGGCGGCGATCGTTGCATTCATCGTCCAACGTCGGCCCGAACGTCCGATCTCAACGAAATCGGGATGCAGGAGCTCGCGCACTCGATTCGGGTCATGTCGGACCTCGCTATCGAGGAGTGCCAGTTCCGCCGATTTGACCGCATCGAACCGGTCGCCCGTCTCCCACACAGCTATCGCACCATCCGCGCGTCGGTGATCAACGGGGCATGAGGGTCGACCTGTTCGACGCCGTCGAAACGGAACCCGTTGCGGAGGTAGAAGGCCGTCGCGCGTGGATTCTCTTTGGCCACCCACAGCATCGCCGGACCATCCCCCAGCGCGTCGTCCAGCAGCGCTTGGCCGATCCCAGTCCCGTACTGCGCAGCCAGAACGTAGATCGCGTAGAGGAGACGTTCACGCGGCGCCTCTTCGCCATTGACACCCTCATCCGGACCTACCCAAGCGAATCCGACGATCTCGCCATCGGCCTCAGCTACTCGAACGAGCATGTCGTCACGCGGGTGCGTCAGAACGTGCTGCCACATCCGGTGACGACCCGCGACGTACTGCTCGGAGAAATAGTCCTCCGGTAGCAGGTGTGTGTACGCCTCCTTCCACGTCGCGACGTGAAGATCGGCGATCGCCAGCGCCTCGTCCGAGCGCGGCTCCCTGATCGAAAATGCCATCCGCCCATGCTGTCAGAACTCGCGACGTTCGACCGAAATGTCCAGATGGACACATCGTGGACATTTCGCCTGCGAAATGGACAACTCCAACCGGAACCTACAGCCGCGATGGCCACGAGTCTTTTGCGTGCCATGTCTTTCTCCTTGTCAGGTTCACCCTTGAAACCGCTCACGCGCCGAGCCTCCTCCTTCGAGGCGGCGCGCGCGGCCCACAGTAGCCACACATTCCGCGCCTCCACAAGGCGCTGATGTCAACGCTGTCTTGCCATGTCTGCACCGCGATGCGGAAACTGAAATAGCCGCTGATCGGGTATAAAAAGAAGGCACTCGAGCTTGATTGCACCCCTCATGTCCGAAGAATGTCTATCGTCGTCATTTCCCGTATGGACTGATAATCTGATGCCGACAGGAGGACCGATGACGGTTCAGCAACGTGCGACGCTCGACGATGTCGCCCGGCTCGCGGGAGTGAGCTCCAAGACGGTGTCGCGCGTGTTCACTCAGCGCGAGCTCGTCGCGCCGCAGACGGTGGACCGCGTGCTCTCGGCGGCCAAGCGCCTGAGATTCCGGCCCAACACGCTGGCGCAGGGGCTCCGGCGCGGCGGCGGCACGAAGACCGTCGGGTTCATCATCGGTGAGCTGAGCAACCCGTTCTACTACAAGGTGGCGGCGGGCATCGAGAAGGAGCTCGGCGCCCACGGCTTCAGCCTCGTCGTCGCGACGACCGACGACACCGAAGAGGGCGAGGGGCGGGTCGCCGACGCGCTGCTCGCGCAGCGTGTGGGCGCCTTGATCCTCATCCCGGTGAGCGAGGATCAGTCGTATCTCGAGGGCGAGCGCCAGCTCGGTACGCCGATCATCGCGATCGACCGCCCCGCGCGGAACCTCGCGGCCGACTCCATCGTGCTCGACAACCGCGCCGCCGTCCTCGAGGCGACGCGCCGGCTGACGCGCATCGGGCACCGGCGCGTCGCGTACATCTGCAACCCGGCATCCGTCTACACGCAGGTCGAACGGCTGACGGGATACCGCCAGGCGATGGCGGAGGCGGGCGTCGCCGACACGGCGCCGTGGGAGATGCTGCGCGACGATCTGGCCCTCGACCCCGCGAGCCTCGTGCGCGAACTGATGTCTGTCCCCGAACCGCCGACCGCGATCGTCGCGGGGAACAACCGGATGACCATCGGGGCGCTGCGCGTGCTGCGCGAGATCGTCGACGACGGCCGGACGGCGCTGATCGGTTTCGACGACTTCGACACCGGCGATGTGCTCGGCGTGTCGGTCATCTCGTACGACCCCCTCGAGCTGGGGCGACGCGCGGCCGAACTCGCCATTGCGCGCATCGCCGATCCCTCCGGCTTCACCCAGCAGATCACCCTGCCCACGTGGATCATCGAACGCGGCACGGGCGAGCGTCGCCCCCCGCAGGAGGACACTGCATGACGGCCGACCACATCCATCTCGAAGCGCACGGCACGGCGCTCGTCCTCGAAACGCGCACGCACGGGTTGCCTGCCGTGCTGCACTGGGGTGCGCCGCTCGGACCCGTCTCGCCCGAGGACCTGCGGGCGCTGAGCGAGGCCCTGAGCCGCCAGTCGCCCGCGGGCTCTCTCGACGCGGCGTGGCAGGTGCCGATCGTGCCGGCCGAGGCGGACGGCTGGTCGGGCCGCCCGGGTGCGCAGGTGCGTACCGCGGCGGGACTCCTGTTCCCCCGCTGGGCCGTCACGTCGGTGGATGCCGACGCCGACCGTGTCGTGGTCGCCGCGCGCGACGGCGCCCTGGGTCTCTCGCTGCGCTGGGAGGCGGCCATCGAGACGGGGGGCGTCGTCTGGGTCGATGTCGCGCTGCGCAACGACGGCACGGGCCCGGTCGAGGTCGACTGGCTCGAGCCCGCCCTTCCGGTGCCGACGTCGACGACGCACCTGACGACGTTCGACGGACGCTGGACGCGCGAGAAGCGACCGGTCACGAGCCTGATCCCGGCGGGGTCCACGGTGCGGCAGTCACGACGAGGGCGCCCCGGCCACGACGCGCCGACCGTCGGCATCCTCTCCGTCGACGAGCCGCGCTGGGGCCGCGGCGAGAGCTGGGGTGTGCACGCCGCGTGGTCCTCCGACACGACGTACCGCACCGACCGCGTCACCGACGCCGTGACTCTCCTCGGTGCCGGTGAGCTGCTGCGGCCCGGTGAGCTGGTGCTCGCCCCCGGCGAGGAGTACGCCGCGCCGCGCACCGCATTCGTCTGGACGGATGCCGGGCTCGACGGCTTCGCCGCCCGCGTGCACACCTGGATGCGGTCGCGACCGCAGCACCCGCGGACGGAGCGTCCGCTGACCCTCAACACCTGGGAGGCGGTGTACTTCGACCACGATCAGGCGCGCCTGGTCGCGCTGGCGGAGCTCGCGGCATCCGTCGGGTTCGAGCGGTTCGTGCTCGACGACGGGTGGTTCGCGGGGCGCCGCGACGACACGACGAGTCTCGGCGACTGGGTCGTCGACCGAGACGTGTGGCCGGAGGGGCTCGAGCCGCTCGCCGCCCGCGTGCACGAACTCGGTATGGAGTTCGGGCTGTGGTTCGAGCCCGAGATGATCAGCCTCGACTCCGATGTCGCCCGCGCGCACCCGGACTGGCTGCTGCACGACCCGTCGTATCTGGCGCACGATCCCGCGCTGTCGTGGCGCTCGCAGTATGTGCTCGACCTCGCCGATCCCGGCGCGTACGCGCACGTGCGCGACCAGATCACGGCGCTCGTCGGTGCGCTCGGCGTCGACTTCATCAAATGGGACCACAACCGCGATCTCGTCGACGCCGTCCACGGCGGCCGGCCCGGCGGTCATGCGCAGATGCTCGCCGTCTACCGGCTCATCGCCGAGCTCAAGGCCGCGCACCCGGGGCTCGAGATCGAGTCGTGCTCGAGCGGTGGAGCGCGTACCGACCTCGGCATCCTGAGCGTGACTGATCGCGTGTGGGCGAGCGATTCCAACGACCCCGTCGAGCGACAGGACATCCAGCTGTGGACGGGCCTGCTGCTGCCGCCCGAGCTCGTCGGCGCACACGTCGGCCCAGAGCATTCGCACAGCTCCGGCCGGACGACCGACCTGTCCTACCGCATGGCGACGAGCCTGCTCGGCTCGGCGGGGTTCGAGACCGACATCGCCGTGCTCTCCGACGAAGAGCTCGCCGTCGTCGCGCGGTTCGCGCAGCTGTACCGCGAACTGCGGCACGTGACTCACTGGGGGCGCGTCTCGCATCCCGATCTGCGGGACCCCGCATGGCGGGTGACGCAGTTCACGACCGACGCGGCGGACGAGGCGGTCGTCGTCGCCGCGACGGTGCGCAGCCTCGAGGACGCGCGCCCGGAGCGGCTGCGCCTGGCCGGCCTCGACCCCGCGCGGCGCTACCGCGTGCGAGTGCGGGGTGAGATCGGCGCCCCGCGCAGCGCCTCGTGGATCACCCCCGCGTGGATATCGGCGGGCGAGGTGACGCTGACCGGCGCTCTCCTGACCGAGGTCGGCCTGCAACTGCCCGCCCTGTGGCCCGCGCAGGCGATCGTGCTGCATGTGACGGCTTGCATGTGACGGCGGCTGCCGAGGGGTGAGCCGCCCGCTCGGCGAGAGCCGACTGGCGACCTCACGGGGCGCCGCGCGTCAGACGCGCGCGGCGAGGAAGGCGGCCTGTGCCCGCCACTGGTGGGCCTGTCCGCCTTCGTGCTGGTTGTGCGGGTAGATCTCGATGTGCTTGTCAGCGCCCCGGTAGTGGTTGAAGGCCGCGTACACGGTCGACGGCGGGCATACCGGATCCATCAGGCCGACCGAGAAGAGGGTCGCGGCATCCGCGCGCTTCGCGAAGTTCGCGCCGTCGAAATACGAGAGTGTCTCGAAGACGCGATCTTCGGCGCCGCGGTGCACCGCGAGGTACTGCACGACCTCTTGGTAGGGGAACGCGTCGGTGAGGCCGACCGCGCGCTCGAAGTGGCACAGGAACGGCACGTCGGGCATCGCGGCGACGAGGCCCTCGGCCAGGCCCGCCGCCGCCAGCGTGATGCCGCCGCCCTGGCTGCCGCCGACGACCGAGACCCGCGCCGCGTCGACGACGTCGAGTGAGCGCATCGCGTCGATCGCCCGGACGGCGTCGGTGAACACGCGCCGATAGTAGTAGTCCTCGGGGCTGTCGATGCCGCGTGTCATGAAGCCGGGGACGGCTGGGCCCGACCCGTGCGGATCAGGGGTATCGCCGCCGTTGCCCCACACCGAGCCCTGTCCGCGCGTGTCCATGAACAGGTGCGCATAGCCGGATGCCGCCCAGCCCAGTCGCTCGAAGGGCAGGCTGCGCCCGCCGCCGTAGCCGTTGTACTCGACGACGGCAGGCAGCGGTGTGCCGGCATCCATCGCCCCCGTCGGGAGCAGGAGCCACGCCTTGATGGGGTCGCCCGCGAAGCCCGGGAACGTCACGTCGTACGCGTCGAGCTGGGTGAGCGGCGTCTCGATGGGCGTGACGACGACCTCACCGCCCGCGGCCCGGGCGTCGGCGATCGTCGCGCGCCAGAAGTCATCGAAATCCGCGGGCTCACGGACGTCGGGAAGATAGGTCTGCAGGTCGGCGAGGGGGAGGTCGAAACGCGGCACGACGCCAGGCTATCGCTCCCGCGCACGGTGCCCGAGCGCCACAGAATCGGAAGATCGCGACGGATTCGGGCGCGGTGGCCGCAGGCATCCGAATCTGTCGCGAATCTCCGAATCGGCGCCGCCCGCGTGCGAATCCGCGCCGTCCCGGCGCACGCGCAGTTATCTCGATATCAAGATACTTTTCCGGGTGCGATAGGGTGGAGGACGATCCCGACGTGCCCGCGCTCTGCGCGAACGAGCTCGCGCGAAGCGGTGCGGCGCTGGTCGCCCAGCTCATCGTCGCGATCGCCCGCGAGACGCTCCGAAGGAAGATCACCCGTGCCCGACTCCACCATCATCTACACGCACACCGACGAAGCCCCGGCCCTCGCCACCGCTTCGTTCCTGCCGATCGTCCAGGCCTTCGCCGGCCAGGCGGGCGTCGACATCGACACCCGCGACATCTCCCTCGCCGCCCGCATCCTCGCGGCGTTTCCGCAGCGCCTGACCCCCGAGCAGCAGGTGGGCGACGCCCTCGCCGAGCTCGGCGGACTGGCGACCCTCCCCGCCGCGAACATCATCAAGCTGCCGAACATCTCGGCATCCATCCCCCAGCTGAAGGCCGCGATCGCGGAGCTGCAGGGCCAGGGCTACGACATCCCCGACTATCCGGACGACCCGGCGACCGTCGAGCAGAAGGACATCCGCGCGCGCTATGACCGCATCAAGGGCTCCGCCGTGAACCCTGTGCTGCGGGAGGGCAACAGCGACCGCCGTGCACCGCTGTCGGTCAAGAACTACGCGCGCAAGCACCCGCACACCAACAAGCCGTTCGCGCCGGGATCGAAGACCCGCGTCGCGACGATGTCGACGCACGACTTCCGCAGCAACGAGAAGAGCTGGATCGCCGCGCACGACGACGTGCTGAGCGTCCGCCACACCGCCACCGACGGCACCGTCACGGTGCTGAAGCAGGGACTCAAGGTCCTTCCGCGCGAGGTCGTCGACGCGACGTTCCTCTCCGCCAAGGCGCTGGATGCCTTCCTCGCCGACACCCTCGCTCAGGCGAAGGCCGAGGATGTCCTCTACTCGGTGCACCTCAAGGCCACGATGATGAAGGTCAGCGACCCGATCATCTTCGGCCATGTCGTGCGCGCCTTCTTCGCCGACGTCTTCGACACGTACGGCGCCGAACTCGCCGAGGCGGGCCTCAACGGCAACAACGGCCTCGGCTCGATCCTCGCGGGGCTCGGTGACCTCGCCGACGGCGAGGCGATCTCGGCACGCATCGCGCAGGACCTCGAGGCCGGCCCGCGTCTCAGCTACGTCAACAGCGACAAGGGCATCACGAACCTGCACGTGCCGTCGGACGTGATCGTGGATGCCTCCATGCCCGCCCTCATCCGCAACGGCGGCAAGCTCTGGGGCGTCGACGGCGGCGAGGACGACACGATCGCGGTCATCCCCGACTCCTCCTACGCCGGCGTCTACCAGGCGGTCATCGATGACGTCATCGCGAACGGTCCGCTCGACCCGGCCACGATCGGCACCGTGCCGAACGTCGGCCTCATGGCCCAGGCGGCCGAGGAGTACGGCAGCCACGACAAGACCTTCGAGATCCCTGCCGACGGCGTCGTCGAGGTGCTCGACGCCGACGGTGTCGTGCTCATCGAGCACGTCGTCGAGAAGGGCGACATCTGGCGCGCCACCCAGACCAAGCACCTGCCGATCATGGACTGGGTGCGCCTCGCCGTCTCGCGCGCCCGCGCGACCGGTGCCCCGGCGGTCTTCTGGCTCGACGTCAACCGCGCGCACGACGCGCAGCTGATCGGCAAGGTGCACCAGGCGCTTGCGACGCTCGAAACGAGCGACATCACGATCGTGATCCTCCCGCCCGCCGAGGCGACGAAGTACTCTCTCGCGCGTCTGCGCAAGGGCGAGGACACGATCTCGGTCACCGGCAACGTGCTGCGCGACTACCTCACCGACCTGTTCCCGATCCTCGAGGTGGGCACATCGGCGAAGATGCTCTCGATCGTCCCGCTCCTCGCGGGTGGGGGCCTCTTCGAGACCGGAGCCGGCGGCTCGGCTCCCAAGCACGTGCAGCAGCTGCTCGAAGAGGACTACCTGCGCTGGGACTCGCTGGGCGAGTTCTTCGCCCTCGCCGCGTCGTTCGAGCACCTCGCCGACTACACCGGCAACGCGAAGGCGAAGGTGTTGGCCGACACGCTGGATGCCGCGACCGGAACGTTCCTCGAAGAGGACCGCTCGCCGGGCCGCAAGCTCGGCACGGTCGACAACCGCGGCAGCCACTTCTACCTCGCGCTCTACTGGGCGCAGGAGCTCGCGAACCAGACGGTCGACCCCGAGCTCGCCGCCGCATTCGCCCCGATCGCGGAGAAGCTCGCGGCCGACGAGGAGACCATCGTCGCCGAGCTCGCCGCCGTCCAGGGTGAGCCCGTCGACATCGGCGGGTACTACCACCCCGACGCCGAGAAGGTCGCCGCCGTCATGCGCCCGTCCGCGACCCTCAACGCGGTGATCGACGCGCTGTAATCCTCTGACGCTCTGACGCTCTGACGCGAGAGGGGCCGGATGCCGAGGCATCCGGCCCCTTCTCCGTTGCGACGGGTGGTCTCGATACACCGCGGCTGCGCCGCGGCACTCGACCGGCGAAGGCGTGGCGCGCGACGCCCCTGGTTCCCGCGAGACCGCGCGTTCTCGACGAGACCCGGCGATGAAACACGCGGTCTCGTCGAGAAAACAGGGTCTCGGGGCCGGCGGACGGCGCGCCGCGCGCGGGCGCGCCGCGGCACTCGACCGGCGAGTGGTTGCGCGACCTATCGGTGATCGAGTGCGTCCGCGCCGCGGGCGGGTATCGAGATCACGCGCCCCGGGTCAGGTGTGGATCCACACGTCGACGCCGTTCGGCGCCCAGTCGTAGATCTGCTTCGCACGCGAGTTCGGCATGCCGACGCATCCGTGGCTCTGCTTGGTACCCCATTTGTTGTGCCAGTACACCCCGTGGAACGCCTGGTTCCCGTTGAAGTACATGATCCACTGGATGTTCTCGACGCGGTAATCCCAGTAGCCGCTGCCGTCCTCGCCGGCGCCGCTCGACATCGTCTGCACGTCGTGGTGCGAGTTGATGCGGTAGCGGCCCGTGATGGTCGGGGAGTACTGCCCGGGCGAGTCCTTGCCGCTCGAGATCAACCACGAGTCGACGACGTTGCCGTTCTCCTTGAGGTACAGGCGCTGCTCGCTGAGGTTCACCTCGAGCAGGCGCTCGAGCTTCGTCGTGACGGCGGGGGTGACCTCCACGGGCAGGGCGTACGCGCCGTTGCCGGACGCGAGCTGCGCCGCATAGTCCTGCGCGACGTTCGAGGTGTCGCCCAGCACGCGCCCGTCGTGCCCCGGAATCGTCGTCCGCAGCACGTCCCCGCTGGAGTTCGTGATCACGGTGCCGTTGGCGGGCGCCTGGTCGACGAGCGGCTGCAGGGTGTCGACGAGAGGCTGGATCTTCGCGGCATCCGCCGTCACGGCGAACGTGCCCGAGTCGTCGGGGGCGATCGTGAGCCAGCTCGCCGCGGTCGCGGCGTCGACAGGGACCGTGCGCTCGTCGCCGACGTAGAAGCCCGCGTTGCCGAGCATGGCGTTCGCTTGATCGGCGGCGGCCTGGGCGTTCTCGGTGGTCGCGGGAGAGGCGACGACCGTGGCGGTGGGGTCGATCGTGACCGAGGTCTCGCCGGCGACGAACGCGTCGTGCAACTGCTTCTCCACGGAGGCGACGTCGATGCCCGAGCCGTCGACGGCGGGCGTCACGACGAAGGACGCGCCGTCGAAGGCGACCGATGCCGGCGTCGGTTCGGTCCAGGCATCCGGCAGCGCCGCGCGCAGCGCCTCGGTGGTCTTCTGCGTGTCGATGGTGACGGGGGCGTCGATGGCCTCACCGTTCCACTGGGTGACGTTCCACAGCGGGCGCTCGGCGAACGCCGTGTCGGCGAGCGCTTTCGCGTCGACGCTCGCGCCGAGGTCGGCGCCGGTCAGCTCCGGCCCGCCGTCGCCGAGGATGAGCGTCGTCTCGGCGAGGCGCTGGTCGATGGCGTCGGTCGCAGCGCCGGCGGTCTGCCAGCCGACCGGGACGCCGGCGACGGCGGTTCCCGGGGCGATGAGGACGAGCGAGGCGACGACGGCACCGGCCGCGATGACGGCGACGGGGGCGGCGATCCACAGCCAGAGACGCTTCTTCTTCCGCGCGGGCTCGGCAGGCGCCCACTGCAGCGGGGCGTCGGATGCCGAGGCGTCGATCACCGCGGTCGTGCTGTCGTCGGTCGGCCGCTCGTCCGACGAATCGTCGGCCTTCGGCGTTGTCGCCAGATCGGTCACTGCGGCACCCCCCGGTTCGGCGCGGATGGTCTGAACCACAGCGCGTCCGCACACTCGCGCTGTTCTATGTTACGCGAACGCGGCGCGAGGGGCCGATCCGGGAAATCCAGGGCCGGTCGCCGTGCTCACCGGCGTGCTCCAAGGCGTGCTCACGCGCCGCGATCACAACACGCGCCGTGCTCACGAGGCGTGTGCGCGAGGCGCTCACGACGCGCCGCAGAGCTCGCCGAGCGCCGTCAGCGAAGACCCGATCGTCCCCGTCGCCTCCTGCAGGCGGGGGAGGGCGCCGAGGTCGCCGCCCGCGATCGCCTGCAGCGCGGCGGCCGCATCGGAGAAGCCCGTCTGCAGGCGCGGCAGCTCGGCGCCGACGTCGGCGTTGGCGACGCCTGCGACCGCCTCGCCGATCGTGCCGGCGACCTCGGTCATCGCGGTGGCGGAGGCGGCCGGATCCGTCGCGTCGAGCTGCTGCAGCCCCGCTGCCGCAGACGCCACGGCCTCGCGGACCACGTCGCACGCCGCCGCGACACTCTGCGTCGACGCGGTCGGCGAAGGCACGGTCGCGTCGGCGGTCGCGCCACAGCCGGAGAACAGGAAAGCGGCGACGACGGCGATTCCGACGGTGATCAGGCGGATGCCGGAGTGCATGGTGATCCTCCACAGAAACGATCGCGTGAATGTAACCGTTTTGTAAACTGCCCTACCAAATTGGGCGTCGGGCTTGCGAAAATTATGTTCGTAAGGTCTACTAACAAACATGTCAGGTGTGGATACGCAGCGCAGCTTCCCGGAGGCGGCGCCTCACGCGGGCCGATCGTTCGGCTCCGGCCGCACCCTGCGCCACGCGGCGAAGGTGCTCCCCGAGCACGCCCGCGCGCACAATCGGTCGCTCGTGCTGCAGACCCTCTTCCACCAGGGTGCCATGAGTCGTGCCGATCTCTCGCGCGAAACGGGTCTCACTCGCGTCACGATCTCCGACCTGGTGGCCGAGCTCATCGACGACGGCTACGTCGCCGAGCGGGGCCTCCGCGAGGTCACCGGTCCGGGAAAGCCCGCCATCCTGGTCGACCTGGACCGCGAGGGGCACCGCATCGTCGGTCTCGACCTCTCGCGCGCCGACCGGTTCCTCGGGGCCGTCCTGACCCTCGACGGCGAGATCGTCGTCCGCCACGAAGTCGACGTGCCGGCCGATCCGGCCGACATCGTGGCCGCTGTCATCGCGCTCACCCGCGATCTCGTCGCCGACGCGCACGCCCCCGTCCTCGGCGTCGGCGTCGGCACCCCCGGCATCGTCGACGACCGCGGCACAGTCCTCACCGCCCCGAACCTCGGGTGGACCGACATCGACCTCGAAGGCATCCTGCGGGCGGAGGTCTCCCTCCCGATCCTCGTCGCGAACGACGCGAACGCCGCGGTCCTCGCCGAGTACACGTTCGGCGGAGCACGCGACGACGTCATGCTCGTGCGCGTCGGTCGCGGTGTCGGCTCGGGCCTGCTGTCGGGCGGCCAGCCCATGCGCGGCGCGCGCTACGCCGCGGGCGAGATCGGCCACGTCACGGTCGGCACCGATGGGGGCCCCGTGTGCGTCTGCGGCAAGGTCGGATGCCTCGAGGCCTGGCTCTCGGGTCCGTCGTTGCGCCGCGCTCTCGCCGAAGAGGGCGCCGATCGCGAGAGCGTGCTGCGCGACGCGGGCGACCGCCTCGGCATCGCGCTCGCGCCGATCGTCGGTGCTCTCGACCTCTCCGAGATCGTGCTGTCGGGCCCCGAGGACCTGCTCTCCGGCATCCTCGCCGATGCCGCCGTGTCGACCCTGCGCGCGCGGACGCTCGCCGCGTTCCACGACGGCGTGCAGATGCGCATGACCGAGCAGGGCGAGGACATCGTCCTGCGGGGAGCGGCCGTCATGGTCCTCTCCGGTCAACTCGGGGTCTCCTGACCGCCACACACCCCCCGGTAGGGTCACCCGGCCCGGAACGCCAGAAAACACCGGGAATCACCAAGAAAAAGGAAGACACCATGAACAAGAAGCTCGGAGCCCTCGCGCTCCTCGGCGCTTCGGCTGTCGTTCTCGCCGGCTGCGCCGGGGGAGGGACCGATTCCTCCACGGACTCGGCCACGGCCGGATTCGACCCGGAGGCCGCCAAGGGCCAGAACATCACCCTGTGGCTGATGGGCAGCGACACCCCGACGAGCTGCGCACGTACCTGAAGGATGAGTACAAGAAGGCGACCGGCGGCACCCTCAAGATCGAGGAGCAGAGCTGGGGCGATGCTCTCACGAAGCTCACCGCGCAGCTGCCCGACTCGAAGAACACCCCCGACGTCACCGAGATCGGCAACACCTGGTCGCCGACCTTCACGACGGCCGGCTCGTTCGCCGACCTGAGCGGCGTCTACAAGGACCTGGGCGGCGAAGACCTGCTCCAGTCCTTCGTCGAGGTCGGCGAGGTCGACGGCAAGCAGTACGCCCTGCCGTACTACTTCGGTTCGCGCTATGTCACCTACCGCAAGGACATCTGGGGCGCGGCCGGCCTCGAGCAGCCCAAGACCCTCGACGAGTTCAACGAGTCGGTCGCGAAGCTGAAGACCCCCGATCAGTCGGGCTTCTACATCGGCGGCCAGTACTGGCGCAACGGCATCTCCTGGATCTTCGCCAACGGCGGAGAGCTCGCCAAGAAGGACGGCGACACCTGGAAGTCGACCCTGAGCGACCCGAAGACGATCGTGGGTCTCGAGCAGTTCCAGACGCTGTTCCAGGATGCCTCGAACGCCCCCGTCACCGAGAGCGACTCCACCCCGTGGGTCAACATCAACAACGACAAGTCGGGCGCCGCCCCCACGGCCGCCACGATCATCGCACCCGGCTGGGCGCACTGGTCGATCGGTGACTTCGTCGAGGAGTAGACGGGCGACGACGGCAAGGCCGTCGAGGTCCGCGAGTGGAACGACGACACGTTCGGCGTCTTCCCGCTGCCCGGCAACGACGGCAAGCCCGCCCCGGTGTTCGCCGGTGGCTCCAACATCGCGATCTCGGCCAAGAGCACCAAGCAGGCCGGCGCGAAGGAGCTCCTGCGCATCATCTTCTCCGACGAGTACCAGCAGATGCTCGGCAAGAACGGTCTGGGACCTGCGAACACGACCCAGGTCGACTCGCTCGGTGACGACATCTTCGCCAAGGCGCTCATCGACTCGGCCCTGAACTCGAAGCTCACCCCCGCCGCTCCCGGCTGGGCGGCTGTCGAGGGCCAGAAGATCCTCGACGAGTTCTTCGGCAAGGTCGCCGGCGGCGGCGACATCGAGTCGCTCGCCAAGGAGTACGACGCCAAGATCGACGCCATCATCAACGGCTGATCCCCCCTCAGTAACACCCGCCGGGCCGGGGCGCACGCCCCGGCCCGGCACCCCTCAACTCGCTCCCCACCCGAAGGAGGTGCATCATGGCGACCGCTACTGCGACACCCACCAGGCGGAACCAGGCACCCACGAGCGAAGACACCCGGAATCGTCGTAACGACGCCCGCAAGCGCTCTTTCGCCCCTTACGCACTGCTCATCCCCGCCGTGCTGATCCTGCTGTTCGGCATGGGTACCCCGTGATCTGGCAGTTCTACATCTCGTTCCACAAGTACGGAGCCCTCCAGCAGCTCGGCGGCCAGGCGCCCCAGTTCGTGTGGCTCGACAACTTCATCGCCGTCTCCACGAGCGCCGAGTTCTGGGGCGTGGCGATCCGCTCGATCCTCTTCTGCGTCATCACGGCCGCCGTCACCGTCGTGATCGGCATCCTTCTCGCGATCCTCATGAAGAAGGTCGCCACCGGTGCCCGGCTGACCCTGCAGATCGCCCTGCTGCTGGCGTGGGCCATGCCCGTCGTCGCGGCCATGACCGTGTGGATCTGGCTCTTCGACCGCCGCCGCGGCGTCGGGAACTACCTGCTCGACAAGATTCCGGGCGTCGACATGGATCAGTACAACTGGATCGGTGGCGCCCCGGTGGTCTTCTTCGCCGTCGCCTCGATCATCGTCATCTGGATGTCGGTGCCGTTCGTCGCCTTCTCGGTGTACGCCGGCCTGACCCAAGTCTCCGACGAGGTCATCGAGGCCACCGAGCTCGACGGCGCCGGGGGCGCACAGCGTCTGCGCTACATCTACCTGCCGATGCTCAAGCCGGTCATCTCGATCGTGCTCCTGCTGAACCTCATCTGGGACCTGCGCGTCTTCACGCAGATCACGATGCTGCAGGATGCCGGACCGAAGTCGACCGACTACGACCTGCTCGGCACCTACATCTACAAGATGGGCGTCGGCGGCCTGAACTTCGGACAGGGCGCCGCCATGGCCATCTTCGTGCTCGCGCTCACGATCGCGATCTCGTGGTTCTACGTGCGCAGCCTGCTCAAGGAGGATGAGGCGTGATGAGCGTCACCGCTCTGCCCGATAAAGCCGTCACCGACGTCGAGAAGACGATCGTCTCCGACCACAAGCGCCGCGTGCGCGTTCGCCCCTCGAACGTGTTCTTCAACGTGCTCGCGATCGTCCTGGGCATCATCTGGGTCTTCCCGGTGTACTGGATGGTCAACTCGTCGATGCTCTCGCCCTCGACGCTCGAGTCCGCGACGCCGACGTTCATCCCGTTCGGCGGATCGTTCCAGAACTTCATGTCGGTCATCACTCCCAGCTTCTGGTCGGCGCTCGCGATGAGCGTCACGGTGACCCTGATCGCGGTGTTCTTCTGCCTCCTGTTCGCCTTCCTCGCCTCGATCGCGATCAGCCGTTTCCGCTTCCGGGGACGCAAGACGTTCATCCTGGCGGTCCTGCTCATCCAGATGCTCCCCGCCGAGGGCCTGTTCATCGCGCAGTACAAGATGATGAGCGAACTGGGCCTGCTCTCCAATGCGCTGGGCCTGAGCCTCCTCTACATCGCAGCGGTCGTGCCGTTCACGGTGTGGATGCTCCGCGGGTTCGTCGCCGGCATCCCCGCCGAGCTCGAAGAGGCCGCGATGGTCGACGGCCTCAGCCGCACGCAGGCGTTCATGCGCATCACGCTGCCGTTGCTCGCCCCGGGCCTCGTCGCGTCGGGCGTGTACGCGTTCCTGCAGTGCTGGAACGAGTTCACCGTCGCGCTCGTCATCATGAGCGCCGACACCCAGACGCTGCCCCTGTGGCTGCGCGGGTTCGTCCAGGCCAGCCAGACCCGTGCGATCGACTGGGGGCAGGTGATGGCGGCATCCACGATCGTGGCCATTCCCGTCATCATCTTCTTCCTCATCGTTCAGGGCCGTATGACCAGCGGACTGGTGTCGGGCGCGGTGAAGGGCTGATGCGGCTGGGGTTCGATGTCGGAGGCACCAAGACCGACGCCGTCGTGGTCGCCCCGGGCGGCGAGATCGTCGCCCGGATACGCCGCCCCACCGGCTGGGGGCCGGGGGTGGTCGTCTCGACGATTCTCGACCTCGTCGCGGAGCTCACCGACACGGTGGGCATCGCCTCCTCCGACGTCGAATCGATCGGGATCGGTATGCCGGGGCAGGTCGCTCCCGGCAGCGCGGTGATCACCCACGCCGTCAACCTCGGGGTCGACGAGCTCGACTTGGGGGCCGCGATCGGCGCGGTCCTGGGGGTGCCGGTGCGCGCCGAGAACGACGTCAAGGCTGCGGCCGTCGGCGCCTACGCGCTGCACGGGAACGATCCCGGTTCGGCCGGCACGATGGCCTATCTGAACCTCGGCACGGGCATCGCGGCGGGGTTCGTGAAGGACGGGAAGCTGTGGCGCGGTGCGCGCGGCACCGCGGGGGAAGTCGGCCACATCTCGGTCGACCCCCACGGCCCGCTCTGCAAGTGCGGCCAGCACGGGTGCATCGAGGCCTTCTGCGGCGGCGGCGCGATCGCCGAGCGGTGGGGCCGTGAGGCGCTCCTACCGGTGCTCGACATGTTCGACGCGGCGGATGCCGGTGATAGCGAAGCCCTCGCCCTGCGCGGTGGCCTGGCGTACGGCGTCGCGTCGGCGATCCGCGTGATCATCCTCTCGGGAGGCGTGGAGTCGGTCGTGCTGGGGGGCGGTGTGACCGCCCTCGGCGACCGTATGCTGAGCCTCGTGATCGACGACCTGAACGCGAGTGCGGCGGCATCCCCTTTCATGCGCTCACTGCAGCTCGCCGAGCGGGTCTCGCTGCTGCCGCCGGGTTCGCCTGCGGCCGCCCTCGGCGCTGCGCTCGTCGGCGCCACCACCACCGAGCAGGAGGCAGTCGTCCATGGCTGAGATCGTCATCGTCCCCTCGGCCGCCGATGGGGGAGCCCTCGTCGCCGACGAGATCGTGAAACTCATCACCGAGCGCCCGGATGCCGTGCTGGGACTGGCGACCGGCTCGACGCCGCTGCCCGTATACGAGGCGCTGCGCCCTCGTGTCGAGGGCATCGACGTGTCGCACGTGCGCGGCTTCGCGCTCGACGAATACGTCGGCATCGACCCCAACCATCCGGAGAGCTACCGCTCCGTCATCACCCGCGAGGTGGTCGAGCCGCTGGGCCTCAACCCCGACCTCATCCACACGCCCAACGGCGACGTTGCGACGATCGAGCACGCCGGCGACGACTACGAGCGCGCGATCGCCGAGGCCGGAGGCATCGACCTGCAGCTGCTGGGAATCGGGACCTCGGGCCACATCGGATTCAACGAGCCCGGGTCGTCGTTCGCGTCGCGCACGCGCGTGAAGACCCTGATCGAGCAGACCCGCATCGACAACGCGCGCTTCTTCGACTCGATCGACGAGGTGCCGATGCACTGCATCACGCAGGGCCTCGGGACGATCCTCGACGCCCGGCACCTCGTGCTTCTCGCCTTCGGCGAGAACAAGGCCGCCGCCGTCGCTGGAGCGGTCGAGGGCCCGGTGTCGTCGTCGCTCCCCGGGTCGGCGATCCAGCTGCACCCGCACGTGACCGTCGTCGTCGACGAGGCCGCCGCATCTCAGCTCGAGCACGCCGACTATTACCGCTACGCCTACGCCAACAAGCCCGCCTGGCAGGGCCTCTGACCCCCGCGCCGCCGCGCCCCCACGCGCCCTGCCGTTTCGGAGGGCGAGGGCGCGCGCGGGCGCGGCGCGGCGGGGTGCGGAGGGTCAGGGGGCGAAGACCTTGCCGGGGTTCAGGATGCCGGTGGGGTCGAAGACCCGGGTGATGTCGCGCTGCAGGCGCCACTGATCGTCGCCGAGCTCGTCGGCGAGCCAGCGGCGCTTGAGGACGCCGACGCCGTGCTCGCCGGTGAGGGTTCCGCCGAGGCGGAGCGCCGCGCGGAACAGCTCGTCGGCCGCACGCCACACGACGTCGGGCACTTCGTCTCCCGTGAAGACGAAGTTGGGGTGCAGGTTGCCGTCGCCCGCGTGACACACGGTCGGGATCGTGAGGTCGAACTCCCGCTCGATGCGCGCGATCTCGTCGAACATCGCCGGCAGGGCGCTGCGCGGCACGGAGACGTCTTCGATGAGGGTCGTCCCGAGCGTCTCCATCGCGGGGTGCATCGACCGGCGCACGCGCCACAGGAGGTCGGCCTCGGCGTCGTCCGCAGCGAGGCGCACGTCGCCGCCCGCCTCCGCGAGGACGACGGCGATCGCCGCCGCCTCTTCCTCGGCGGCCGGGCCGTCGGTCTGGACCGTGAGCTGGGTCGCGCCCGCGGGCGGCGCGGGCAGGTCGAGCAGGGCGTGGACGGCGGCGAGGCACGCGGCATCCATCAGCTCCATGATCGCGGGCTGCACGCCCGACGCGGTCACGGCCGCGGCGCCTTCGGCAGCGGCGCGCACATCGGCGAAGGATGCCGTGAGCGTCCGCGTCCCGCCCGGCACGAGGCGCCGGAGCCTGAGGGTCGCGCCGACGACCACGCCGAGCGTCCCCTCCGAGCCGATGACGAGCGACGTGAGGTCGAGACCGGTGACGCCCTTCACGCTCCGATGACCGAGACGCAGCAGTCGCCCGTCGGCGAGGACGAGGTCGACGCCGAGCACCGCGTCGCGCACGACGCCGTACTTGGCGCACAGGAGCCCTCCCGCGCCGGTGGCGATGTTGCCCCCGACGGTCGAGATCTCGCGGCTCGCCGGGTCGGGCGCCCACCACAGGCCGTGCTCGGCGAGGGCGCGGTTCAGATCCGCGTTGAGGATGCCGGGTTCCACCACGGCGAGGAGGTCGTCGGGACGCACCTCGAGGATGCGGTCCATGCCGCGTACCGAGAGGACGATCTCGCCGGCGCCGGCGTTCGCACCGCCGGCGAGCCCGGTGCCCGCGCCGCGCGTGACGACGGGGGTCGCGGTGGCGTGTGCGATGCGGAGGGTCTCCTGGACGTCGGCGATCGACGCTGCGTGCACGATCGCGAGGGGCACGCCGTCGGCGGCGTGACCGGATTTGTCGGCGCGGGCGTCGTCGAGGTGCGCGGGGGAGGTGTCGACACGCTCGCCGAGGGCGCTGCGCAGCTGCGCGACGACGTCGACCGCGGACGCGCTCATGCGAGGCGGCGTCGGCCCGCGATCAGTCCGACGGTGACCGCGACGACGGCGAAGGCGAGACCGATCCAGGGGCTGCCGCTGGTCCACCACACGATCGTCACGGAGGCGTAGACGAGCAGCTCCACGAGCGCCCGGACGAACGGGTGGACGCTCAGGACGGCGCGCGGTGAGACGAACAGTGCCCACACGAGGATCGCGATGCCGGGAGCGGCGACGCCGACGACGATGTTCCACGGGAACGGCCACGCCGTGAACCCCCAGACGGCGAGCGTGCCGACGGCGAACAGCTCGCAGAGAAACGCGATGACGTCGATCGCGTCGAGGGCGGGGCGGGTTCCGGCGGGGCGCTCGCCGCTCGGCTGCGCCGGCTGTTCGGGCGCGGTCGGACGGACGTGCGGGAGGTCGGACATGCCTCCAGTTTACGGCGCGGGCCGTGCCGTCATCGCTCCGGTGCCGCCGCCGATGCCGTCACCGGTGCGGGAGCCGATGCGGTCGCGGCGACGTATGCGACGGTGAACCGCCTCCACGGCCACAGCCCGTGTTCCGCCGAGAGGATGCCGTGGCCGTCGGCATCCAGGGGCGTGCGCGCGACCTCGACACCGCCCGTGAGAAGGGCGACGGATGCCCCGGGCTCACCCGTCACGACGACGGTCGTGACGAAAGCGAGACGCGCGGCGTCCCACTCGGTCGACGAGGACGCGATCGTCGGCGCGCCGGCGGGCACGGTAGGGGTCGGTTCGGGAGTGGGGGTCGGTTCGGGAGTGGGGGTGGGTTCGGGAGTGGGGGTGGGATCCGGCGTCGCGCTGGGCGTCGGATCCGGAGTGGGCGTAGGGGCCGGCGTCGGGTCCGGGTCCGGAGTCGGGGTCGGCTCCGGAGGCGCGGCCGACGGCTCCGGCTCTGGCGCGGGGGCGGGGGCGGACGCGGGCCCCTCCGCCGGGTCGGGTGCGGAAAGAGCCGGGCGCGGCGTGGACGGACGGGCGGGGACTTCCGTCGGTGCGGCCATCGGGAGATCGGAGGGCGACGGACTCGCGGGGGCGGGCGCTGCCGCGTCGGGGGCGGTCTCGACGGCGTCCGCCTCCTCGGGCGCGGCGACGTCGCCGCCGGATTCGGCGGCCGTGGTGGGTGCGGGTGGGGCGAACAGCTGGGGCCCGACGATCGCGGCGGCGACGGCCGCGCCGGCGACGAGCACGCCGGCCGCGACGAGCCCGGCGACCCCGGCGAGGCCGCCGAACACGCCACCGCCGGTCGCACCCGCAACGCCCGCCGCGCCTGCGCCACCTGCCGCGCCCGCTGACCCGCCGCCGCCCGCGCCCGCCGTGCCCGACGACCCACCGGCCCCGGACCCACCGGCCCCGGATCCACCCGCCCCGGCACCAGCCGACCCGCCCGTCACCCCGACGAGCGTTGCCGACCCGCCGGCGTCCCCGGCGACCACGGCGCCCGGCATCCCGGGTGCCGCGCCCGCCGCGAGCGCGACGATCGGCGCTCCGCCGCCCTGCAGCGTCGCGAGGTAGGCCGTGGCGCCGCCGGCCCCGATGGTGAGGGGCAGGATCACCAGGGCGAGCCGGCGCGAGACTTCTTTGGCCTCGGCGGCGACGATGGCGCACCGGGCGCAGTCGGCGAGGTGCGCCTCGACCTTGCCGAGATCACGGCGTCCGAGGTTCCCGCGTGCGTACGCCCCGAGCCGCTCTACCGTCCACTGGCAGTCCGATCCCTCGGGGAGTGACCTCAGGTGCGCCTGGATCCACGCCTCCCGCAGCCCCTCGCGCGCGCGGAAGGCGAGCTGCGCGACGGCGGCCGCCTTCATCCCGAGCAGCGGCGCGACCTCGGCGGGCTTCATCTGCTCGATCTCGGTGTACCAGAGGACCTCCTGCCAGCGCGTCGGAAGGCTCCGGAACGCGTGCGCGGTGAGGCTCCGGTCGAGCGCCTCGTCGGTCGCGTGCGCTTCGGCATCCGGATCGGGCACCGACTCGAGCTCGTCGATCGCCGTCTCACGCCGTGCGCGGCCCCACGCGGCGGCGGTGTTGCGGATGCTCGTGAAGAGGTACGCCCGGAACGATCCCGTCGGGCCCCCGCCGCGCTGGATCGCCCGATAGATCCGCGCGTACGCCTCCTGCACGAGGTCGTCGGCATCGAACGTCGAGGTGATGGATGCCGCGACGGTGATGCCCGACCGAGAGTGGCGGCGCCACAGCTCTCCGAACGCGTCGGCGTCTCCCGAGCGTGCGCGCAGCACGAGGTCGGCGTCACCGGGCTCGGTGGCCGCGTCGCGCTCGTCATCCATGCGGGGTCCTCATTGGGAAGGGGTCGTCTCGTCAGAGAGACGCGCCTCGGCCGCATTCATGACGCGGCTTCTCCCATTGTCCCCGACGGGTCGGCGGAGCCGCACCCGACGCCTGTCGGAGAGCCCGCGCAAGAAACACGCAGAAAGTTCGAGAAGTCGCGTGATGATTCGGCGCGACGCGCATCTCATGGGCAGACCGGTCGTGCGGCCGCGCTCCTGGGGGGAGCGGGGCCGCCGGCGGTCGGGACGGAGCGATCCGCACATCGCCCCGGAACCGCGGGAGATCTCGGGGGAGGACTCCTGCGGCACCGGGAAGGGGACGGAGCGGGGCGGCCGCGCTGGGGGGAGCGCCGGCCGCCCCGCTCGCACCGCCGCGCGAGACGCACCCGCCGTGCGAGACGCACCCGCCGTGCGAGTCGAGCGCGCGGCCGAGCCGCGCCGCGCGAGGCGATGCCTCAGACGCGCTCGCCGTCGATCCAGACCCCGACGACGCGGAGGCCGTCGTCGAGCAGCACCGCGTCAGCGGCGGCGCCGGCGCGGAGTGAACCGAAACTCCCGTCGACGCCGATCGCCCGCGCCGGAACGCTCGTGAGGGCGGCGACGGCGGGGCCGAGCGGCAGCCCGCCCGCGACCACGAGGCGCAGGGCCGCGTCCTGCGTCAGGGTCGATCCCGCGATCGCGCCGTTCGAGACGAGGCGTGCCGTGCCGTCCACGACGTCCACCGCGAGCCCGCCCAGTTCGTACGCGCCGTCGGGGGCTCCGGCGGCGGCCATCGCATCGGTGATGAGCGCGATGCGGCCGGGTGCGCCCGCGAAGGCGAGGTTCATGACGTCGGAGTGCACGTGCACGCCGTCGGCGATGAGCTCGAGGGTCACGCGCTCGTCGCGCATCGCCGCGAGGATCGGGCCCGGCGCGCGGTGATGGATGCCGGGCATCGCGTTGAACGCGTGGGTCAGGATCGTCGCCCCGGCGTCGAAGGCCGCGATCGCCTGCTCCTCCGTCGCGTCGGTGTGTCCGACGGCGACGGCGACGCCGGCCTCGACGAACTGCGACGTCGCCTCCAGCCCCCCGGGGAGCTCCGGCGCCAGCGTCACCTGGCGGACGGTGCCGCGTCCGGCATCGACGAGACGTGCGACCGCCTCGGCATCCGGCGCCCGCAGCAGGCTCTCGGTGTGCGCCCCCTTGTGCCCGACGTCGAGGAACGGGCCCTCCAGGTGCGAGCCGAGGATGGTGGCGTCGCGCTCGGCGAGGTCGGCGACGAGCGCGGTCCGCGCCGCGAGGTCGTCGATCGACGCCGTCACGAGCGACAGGACGGCCCGCGTCGTGCCGTGCACGCGGTGCACGGCACGCGCCGTGGCGATCGCCTCGAGGCCGTCGTCGTACGAGGCGCCTCCGCCGCCGTGGCCGTGGATGTCGATGAATCCGGGCGTGAGGTGGGCGCCCTGCCCGTCGATCGCGTCGCCGGAGGGGAGCGTGCGCCACTCGTCGCCCGTGCCCGTGCGGAGGACGACCCCGTCGGCGAAGGCGACCCAGGCATCCGGGGTCACGCGTCCGTCGTCGACGAGGCGGACGGAGTGGATGACGGTGGTCACGCCTGCGCGCCCTCGCTCTCGGTCGGGCCGTCGGCCTCGGTGTCGGTCGCGGTCCCGCTCGCGGGATCGCTGGCACCATTCTGGTCCGCGTCGCCGGTGGCCGTCCAGGAGATGTCCGCGAGCGGCGTGAAGCCGATGCCCTGGCGGGTCCACAGCGGGGCGAGCGCTCCGAGGCGCGCCGCGAACGAGTCCCACGTGCGCAGGTCGCTCTCGCCGACCGCGGGTGACCACGCGGCCTCGGCGGCCGACGCGGCGCGGGGGAAGGCGAGCGCGTCGATGTCGGCGAGGGTGCGGGCGGTCTCCGACCACAGGGGCGCCTCGACGCCGAGGATCTGGTCGTCGGCGATGCCGTCGATGATCGTCGCCGGGTCCCACTCGTACGAGCGGCGGATGCTCGTCACGCCGTTCGCCCAGGTGAGGCCGAGGGGCGCGTCGGCGTCGAACTTCATGTCCAGGTAGATGGCATCGGCGGGGGAGAGGATCACCTGCGAGCCGAGCGCCACGAACCCGCGCGCCTTGTCGTCCATGCCGCCTTCCGGGGTCACGTAGCCCCAGTACTGACCGACGGTCGTGGGCGCGATGCCCGCCGACGAGCCGGCCTCGTGCCACGCGATCGGGGTCTTGCCGAGGCTTGCGGCGAGGGCCGTCACACGGTCGACGAACGCGGCGTAGTCCTCGTCGGAGGTGCCGAGCGCCTCGTCGCCGCCGATGTGGAGGTACGGCCCGGGGGTGAGCGCGGCGACCTCGCCGAGCACGTCGGCGAGGAAGGCCCACGTCGCCTCGTCGTGGATCTTCAGCGACGAGAATCCGACCGCCATGCCGTCGTAGGGTGTGCCGTTGACCGGCAGCTCGCCGCCGTAGTCGCGGACGATCGTGCGGATGTGGTCGCTCAGCACCGGCTCTTCGGACAGCTCGGGGTACGCGAGCGAGACGGCGTGCGTGTGTCCGGGCAGGTCGATCTCGGGGACCACCGTCATGTGGTGCGCCGCCGCGTACGCGATGATCTCGCGGTAGTCGTCCTGCGTGAAGAACCCGCCGGCGTCGCCGCCGACGGCGGTGGCGGATGCCTTCTCGGTGAGCAGCGGCCGCACGCGCGACTCGAGGCGCCAGCCCTGGTCGTCGGTCAGGTGCAGGTGCAGGACGTTGAACTTCAGGCTCGAGGCGCGATCGATGTACGCCTTCACGGTGTCGACGTCGTGGAAGTGGCGGGCGACGTCGAGCATGACGCCGCGGTAAGCGAAGCGCGGGGCGTCGTCGATGACGACGGCGGGGACGATCCAGTCCGCGTCGGCGGCATCACGCGCCGGCGCGATCAGCTGCGCGAGGGTCTGGATGCCGTAGAACAGGCCCGCGGCATCGGCGCCGGTGATGTCAACGCCCGACTCGGACGCCTCGAGCCGGTACGACTCGGCCGCACCGCCCGCGACATCGGGGTCGACCGCGACGGTGATGGTGCCGGGTGCCGGAGCGTCGGCATCCGGCGTGTCAGTATCCGGGGCGCCGCCGAGCGTCAGACCGGTGCGGGTCTCGACGACGGTGCGGACCTCCGCGACGCCTTCCGCGTCGCCGAGGACACGCGTGTCGGCGCGCAGGATGAAGGGCGCGGCGTCGGCCGGCTGGATCGATGCGGGTGCGGGGACGACGGGGAGGACAGACGGACGGGCCACGATGCTCCAATCTCCGGACCGCCGGCCGCGGGCGGGCGACCGGTCGGGGACGCGCACATCGGCATCCGCTCTCATTCTGTCCGAATCGATTCGACGTGTAAAGACGATTAACAAAATGCCGTCCGATGATCTGCGGATCCGCTTCTGCGTCAGCCCGCGCGTCGGATATGCTCGAACCGTCGCGACTGGCGTTGAGGTGGGGAACCACCGGGGAGCGACCACATGGCACACGACCGTACGCCTGGGTCGGCCGTGGTTTCCGCTCGGTGATCGAGTGCCCGCGCCTGCGGGTGTCCGAGATCCGCGCCGGCACCCACCCACCGAGAACAGCAGGAGTCGCCATGACCGACCCGTCCTTCAACGCCCCGCTCGCCGAGGTCGACCCCGAGATCGCCCAGGTGCTCGAGCGCGAGCTCGACCGCCAGCGCTCGTACCTCGAGATGATCGCCTCCGAGAACTTCGTCCCCGTCTCGGTCCTGCAGTCGCAGGGCTCGGTGCTGACCAACAAGTACGCCGAGGGCTACCCGGGGCGCCGCTACTACGGCGGCTGCGAAGAGGTCGACGTCGCCGAAGAGCTCGCGATCGCCCGCGCCAAGTCGCTGTTCGGTGCCGAGTTCGCGAACGTCCAGCCGCACTCGGGCGCCTCCGCCAACGCCGCCGTCCTCCACGCGATCGCCCGCCCCGGCGACACGCTGCTCGGTCTGTCGCTCGACCAGGGCGGCCACCTCACGCACGGCATGAAGATCAACTTCTCCGGCCGGCTCTACAACATCGTCGCGTACGGCGTCGACCCGGAGACCTCGATCATCGACATGGACGAGGTCGAGCGCCTCGCCGTCGAGCACTCGCCGAAGGTCATCATCGCCGGCTGGTCGGCCTACCCCCGCCAGCTCGACTTCGCACGCTTCCGCGAGATCGCCGACAAGGTCGGGGCGCTCCTCTGGGTCGACATGGCGCACTTCGCCGGTCTCGTCGCCGCGGGCCTGCACCCGTCGCCCGTGCCCTACGCCGATGTCGTGTCCTCGACGGTGCACAAGACGATCGGCGGACCGCGCTCGGGCTTCATCCTGACCAACGACCCCGACGTCGCCAAGAAGATCAACACCGCGGTCTTCCCCGGGCAGCAGGGCGGTCCCCTCATGCACGTGATCGCCGCGAAGGCGACGGCGTTCAAGCTCGCCGCGACCCCCGCGTTCCGCGAGCGCCAGGAGCGCACCGTGCGCGGCGCCGCGATCCTCGCCGAGCGCCTCACCCAGCCCGATGTCGCGGCGGCGGGCATCGCCGTCCGCTCGGGCGGTACCGACGTGCACCTCGTGCTCGTCGACCTCCGCGACGCCGAGATCGACGGCAAGCAGGCCGAAGACCTCCTCCACGAGATCCACATCACGGTCAACCGCAACGCCGTCCCGAACGACCCGCGCCCCCCGATGGTCACCTCGGGCCTGCGCATCGGCACCCCCGCGCTCGCGACGCGCGGCTTCGGCGACGCCGAGTTCACGGAGGTCGCCGACATCATCGCCCTGGCGCTGCAGCACGGGGCGAACGGGCACGAGGCGGACCTTCCCGCGCTCCGCACGCGCGTGGCATCCCTCACCGCGGCCTTCCCGCTGTACCCGGGTCTCCAGCAGTGACCGCGCAGAAGCTCGACGGCGTCGCGACGGCATCCGCCATCAAGGCCGAACTGAAGGATCGGGTCGCCGCGCTCGCCGCCCGCGGCATCACGCCGGGGCTCGGGACGCTCTTGGTCGGCGACGACCCGGCATCCCGCTCGTATGTCACGGGCAAGCACCGCGACTGCGCGGAGGTCGGCGTCGCGTCGATCTCGGTGGAGCTCCCTGCGACGGCCACGCAGGATGAGATCGCCGACGCGGTCCGGCAGTTGAACGCCGACCCGGCCGTCACCGGGTTCATCGTGCAGCTGCCGCTGCCGGCGGGTATCGACGAGAACGCGATCCTCGAGCTCGTCGACCCGGCGAAGGATGCCGACGGCCTGCACCCCACGAACCTCGGGCGCCTCGTGCTCGGCGTCGACCCGGCGACCGCCGTGCCCGCGCCCCTGCCGTGCACACCCGCGGGGATCATCGAGCTGCTCACACGCCACGGCGTCGAGATCGCGGGGAAGCACGTCACCGTGATTGGCCGCGGCATCACGGTCGGCCGCCCCCTGGGCCTCCTGCTCACACGCAAGGGCACCGATGCCACGGTCACCCTCACCCATTCGCGCACGCGGGACCTTGCCGCGGAGGTCCGCCGCGCGGACATCGTCGTCGCCGCCGTCGGGCAGCCCCACCTCGTGCAGGCCGACTGGGTGAAGCCCGGCGCCGCCGTGCTCGACGTGGGCGTCACCCGCGTCGGGACGACTGAGTCGGGCAAGGCGAAGCTCGCGGGCGATGTCGACCCGGCCGTCGCCGAGGTCGCCGGCTGGCTCTCGCCGAACCCCGGCGGCGTCGGCCCCATGACCCGCGCGATGCTCGTCGCGAACGTCGTCGAGACCGCCGAGCGCCTCGCAGGCTGACCCGGCCGCAGGACTTTGTCGGCGCAGATCGCTCCTTCGGGCGCGGATGCCGACGACATGCGCCGACGATTCTCGCGGTGACGACGATGTGCGCCGACGAAACCCGGGCGGGGGCTCCCGCCGGGTCAGCCGGTGACGCGCGCCAGGAATTCCTTCGTGCGGGGATGCCGGGGCGCGCCGAACACCTCGGTGGGCGGACCGTCTTCGACGATGACGCCGTCGTCGAGGAAGACGACCCGGTCGGCGACGTCGCGCGCGAAGGCCATCTCATGCGTCGCCATGAGAATCGTCGCACCGTCATCGGCGAGCGACCGGACCAGTTCGAGCACCTCGCCGACGAGCTCGGGGTCGAGCGCCGAGGTGATCTCGTCGAGGAGGAGGACCTCGGGGTCGTTCGCGATCGCGCGGACGATCGCGGCGCGCTGCTGCTGTCCGCCCGACAAGCGATCGGGGTGCACCGCGGCGAAGTCGGCGAGTCCGACCCGGTCGAGGAGGTGCAGGGCGCGCGCCTCGGCATCCTTTTTCGGCACGCCGTGCACGACGCGCGAGGCGAGCGTCACGTTGCCGAGCACCGTGAGGTGCGGGAAGAGGTTGTAGCTCTGGAAGACCGCGCCGAGCCGTGCCCGCACCTGGTTGCCGTCGACGCGCGGATCGGAGATGTCGAGGTCACCGAGGAAGATCTGTCCGTCGTCGATCGGCTCGAGAAGGCCGAGGCAGCGCAGGAGCGTCGACTTCCCCGAACCCGATGCCCCGATGAGGGCGACCACCTCGTGGCGGTGGAGGGTGAGCGAGACGCCCCGGAGGACCGTGCGGTCGCCGAACGACTTCCAGACATCGTCCGCCCGCAGCGCCGGCGTCTGCGGCGCCGCGGCTTCGTCGGGCGCGAAGGATGCCTCGGTCACAGGATCGCCCCGCTCTGCTCGCGCTCGCGCAGTCGCGCGGTGTACCAGTCGGTGAGGCGGATCGTCGGGATCGCGAGGAGCACGAACAGAAGTCCCGCGACGACGTAGGGGGTGAAGTTGTAGCTCAGCGCGGTGGCGGAGCGGGCGGCGGCGATCGCGTCGATCGCGCCGAGGATGGAGATGAGGCCGACGTCCTTCTGCATCGAGATGAAGTCGTTCATGAGCGGCGGCGTCACCTTGCGGAGCGCCTGCGGCAGCACGACGCGGCCGAGGGTCTGCGTGTAGCCGAGGCCGAGCGCCCGCGCGGCGAGACGCTGGGAGGGGTGGACGGCGTCGATGCCGGCGCGGATCACCTCGGCGACGTAGGCCGAGTAGGTGAGGGTCACCGCCGTCACGCCGAGGACGACGACGTCGACCCGGACGTTGAGGATCGTCGGCACGCCGAACCCGATCAGGTAAAGGACGATGATGAACGGCAGTCCGCGGAACAGGTCGGTGTACGCGGCGGCGAGGACGCGCACAGGGAGGAACACGGGGCCGCGGAGGGTCCGCGCCGCCGCGATGAGAAGCGCCACGATCGCGACCGTGACGACCGACCACGCGAGCACCTGCAGGTTGATGAGGAACCCGTCCCACACCTTCGGGAGCGCCGCGAGCGCCGTCGCCGGGTCGAAGAAGGTCTCCTGCACCTTCGCCCAGCCGGGCGTGCTCAGGACCGTGACCCAGACGATGCCGGCGAAGGCGAGCGTCGAGGCGATCGCGACGAGCACCGAGCGCTGCTCGCGCCCGCGGCGGTACGCCCGGCGCTCTTGTTCGAGAGCGCTGGGTGGACGCGCCGCGGGTGCGCTGTCGGTGGTCACTGGAGGAGGCTACCCGAGCAGGTCACTGCAGCTGCGGGACGCCCTCGGTGAGCACCGAGAGCCAGGTCTCCTCGAGCTCGGCCAGGGTGCCGTTCTCGCGGAGGGTGTCGACCGCCTTGCTGACGCGGTCGGTGAGCGGCGAGTCCTTCTGGAGCAGGATGCCCCACTGGTCGGGGACGCCGGCGGCGGGCAGTTCGCCGACCATGTACGCGTTCTCGATGTAGAAGTTCGCGGCCAGGTACGCGGTCGGGGTGTCGAGGACGAGTCCGTCGATCTGGCCGGCCTCGAGCGCGGCGCGCGCGTCTTCGTTCGACGCGAAGAGTCCCGGCTGCTGCGTCGGCGCGATCGCCTTCTCGATCGTCGTCGCGCTCGTCGAGCCGGTCATCGCGCCGAGCTTCAGGTCCTTCAGGCCCGCGATGTCGGTCACGCCGTCGGCCGCGCCGCCCTTGATCGCGACGACCGTCTGGCTCGCCTCGAAGTACGGGCTCGAGAAGTCGACGGCCTTCTTGCGCTCGTCGGTGATCGTGTACTGCTGGATGTTGAGGTCGAAGTTCTTCGGTCCCGGCGCGATCGCCGATTCGAACGAGGTGCGCACCCAGACGACGTCCTCCTTCGCGAAGCCGAGGAGGTCGGCCACGGCGTACGCGACGGCCGCCTCGTAGCCCTCCCCCGACTCGGGGTCGTCGTTGTAGACGTACGGCTCGTACGCCGTCTCGCCCGTGGCGAAGGTGAGCTTGCCCGGGGTGACGAAGTCGGCGCCCGGGTCGGCGGAGGCTGAGTCGTCCGGCGCGCTCGTTCCGCCGGCACACCCGGCGATCAGCAGGACGGCGGCGGCCGCGGCGGCGGCGAGGGCGGTGCGCAGGGAGCGACGGGGCATGGCTGATCCTTCGGTGTGGGATGCGCGGACAGTCGCGCCGGGTGCACGGGCGGGTTCCGTGCGGGCGGATGCCGCGGCATTCCATCTTTCCGGGTGAACGGTGCGGTCAGGCGCGCGGGGGTCGGTTTGTTACGCGGTCGTCACCTGCGCACCGGCGCGGATCTTCCCGGTTCAGGACCCGAGGTCGTCGAGCATCTTGCGCTGCTCGGGCGTGAGGCCGTCATCCGGCGTCACCGTCGGAGCGGCCTCCGCGGGCTGCTCTGCGGATGCGGCGCCGCGGCCGCGGATGCCCGCCTCGGCCTTGTCGTAGTGCAGGCTCGCCTGCGCCTCGATGCGATCATCGATCCTCGCGTACACGAACCAGCCGATCGCGAGGATCACCGGGGGCAGCACGTAGGCCCAGAACCAGCTGCCCCGCGCATTGACGCCGGTCAGCACCAGCGTGATCACCCAGATGATCGCCGCGACGAGCAGCACGATCCCGCCCTGCACGAGCGCCTCGCCGGCGCGCGTGCGCTCGCTCGCCGATTTCGCCGCCGACCGGGCGAAGAGCCGCTGCAGCACCGGCTTCACGAAGAGCTCGGCGAGGGTCAGGATCACCGCCGCCCACAGCACCGCCCACCCGACGTGGGCGGGAGTGAGCAGCCCGATGACGAGCAGCACGATCACGTTGAACACGTACAGCGACGCGAAACGCACGATCCAGGCCTTCATGGCTCCAGCGTGGCACGTCTGGGCGCCGAGGGCGAGACGTGCGGCCGAGGAATCCTCCGCTCGGGGTGAGGTGCGAGCGCCGCAGCGCTCAGCGCAACTCGACGAGCTGCGTCACGTCGTCGTAGACCAGGTCGTCGACGACCGCGGTGACCTCGAGTGCGTCGAGGTCGGCCCGGCCGCTCAGCACCGTCAGGAAGGCGGTGTCGGCGGCATCCCGCCCCGTCGCGATCCTCACGAGACTCTGCCGCGGGGCGAGGGCCGTCGCGTCGACCACGCGCCACGCGCCCTCGATCCAGGCCTCGGCGACGGCGTGGAACTCCATCGGGTCGAGGCCCGGCGCGTAGACCGCGGCCACGCGGGCCGGTACGCCCTCGGCGCGCAGAAGTGCTGCGGTCAGGTGCGCGTAGTCGCGGCAGACGCCCTGACGGCCGAGCAGAGTCTGCACCGCGCCGTCGGTCGGGCCCGACGAGCCGGGCACGTAGGTGAGCTGCGTCCCGACCCACGACGAGACGGCGGCGAGAAGATCGGCGCCGGGGGCGATACCCGTGAACTCCGCGGCGGCGGTCGGGGCGAGCACGTCGGACTCGACGTAGCGGCTCGGCAGGCTCGAGACGAAGAGGTCGTACTCCTCACCGGGCGACGCGTCGCCGAGCCCGCTCAGGTGGGCCGTGTAGTCGATGACGAGCGCGCCCGGCTGCGCTTTCAGGCGGTGGAACCGGGTGCCGCTGTGGTCGGTGAACTCGGTCGCGGTGACGGGGGCGCCGTCGAGCGTCGCGGTGAAGGTCTCCCGTGCCGGCGCGTACTGGCGCGCGACCGCGATCGCGAGGACGAGGTCGGCGGGTTCGGTGACGGTGAGTTCGAGGTGACTGCGGACGTCGCGTTCCATACGTCCAGCGTGACAGGTCGCGCAGCCGGATGTCGACGCTGGCGCACGGGGCACGCGGCCGCTATTGTGCGGGCCCTGCCGTCTCAGTCGTCCTGGTCGATGCCGCGCACCCGCACCTCCTCGAGGTCGAGGTGACGTTCGATGCGCCGCACGACGAGGTCGTCGATCGTCCCCTCGCGGCGCATCCGCAGCAGCACCTCGCGCTCGCGGTCAAGGATCGCGAGCTTCAGGCGCGAGGCCTCCTCGTAGCGGCGCAACGGCGAGCGCTGGGTGAGGTCGATGTCGTCGCTCTCGGCGATCATCTGCAGCGCCGGGACGCCGCCCGGAGGCGACGGTGATCCAGACGGGGACGGCACCGGGTCAGGTACGGCGAACACGGGGCCGGATGCCTCGAAGGAGGTCGCCGGGGGAGCGACCGGCGCCGCGGCATCCGCTGCCTCGTCCACGTGCTGCCGGGCGTACGCACGGGCGTTCGCGAGCTCGAGTCGCTCGTAGCCCTCGCGCCGCGCGCGGTCGCGCACCTCGTCGCTGACGCCGTGCTCGACGGCCAGGTCGTCGAGGGCCGCCAGCGCGGCGCCCGAGATGGTGCGCTGCGCGAGCTCGTACTCGTCTTCGGCCGACGCGTCGGCGGGCAGGCGCGCCCACCGCAGCGCGACCTGCAGGAGCGGGCCCTGCACGAGAAGGCTCAGGAGGATCACGCCCGCCGTGACGAACACGATCGCGTCGCGTCCGGAGAGATCGCCGGCCCCCGTGACGGTCGCGGGCACCGAGAGGGCGATCGCGAGCGACACGGCGCCGCGGAAGCCCGCGAGCGTGTTGACGACCCGTGCCCGGTGACGGCCGAACAGCGGCGCGCCGGGCGGTCGGCTGAAGGGTGCGAAGACGAGCTGGAACAGGTAACGCACCACCAGCAGCACCGCCCACGCCGCGACCGTGACGGCGAGGAGGAGGCCGACGAGCCGGCCCGGGATGTCGTGGATGACGTACTGCACCTCGAGGCCGATGAGGACGAACAGCGCCCCGTTCAGCAGATAGACGCCGAACGGCCACGCCACCGACGACTGCCGGCGTGAGGCGGCCGTGGTGATGCGCGGGAGCATCCAGGCGATGATGAGTCCCGCGAAGACCACCGCGAGAACGCCCGAGGCGTGCAGGAACTCGGCGACGAGGAACGCGGTGAACGGGATGAGCAGGAGCGTCACATTGATGACGATCGTGCGGTGCGCACGGCGGAGGAACGCGGCCGCGACCGCGGCGACCGCGATACCGGCCGCGGCGCCCCCGAGGTAGGAGAGGAGGACCGTGCCCGTGATCGACCACGGCGTGACGGTCTCACCGAGAGCGACGGAGAGGGCGATCGCGTACAACACCAGCGCGGTGCCGTCGTTCGTGAGGCTCTCGGCCTTGAGCTTCATGAACATCTTCTCGGGGAGCAGTCGTCCGAGCGCCGCGACGGCGGTCGCGTCGGGCGGGGCGACCGCGGCACCGAGAAGCAGAGCGGTGGACCACGGCATCCCGAACAACGTCGCGATCCACGCGACCGCGACGGCGGAGGCGACCACGAGCAGCGTGCTCATCGGGACGATGTACCGCAGCGACCGGCGGATCGCGCGGATCGAGGTGGTGAGGCTCTCCCAGAACAGCATGACGGGGAGGAACAGCAGCAGCACGGTCTCCGGCGGCAGCTGGATCTCGCGGAGCGCGGGGACGAAGCCGAGGAGCAGCCCGATGACGACGAGCACGACGGGCGTCGCGACGCGCAGGCGCGGGGCGAGCGCCGTGCCGACGAGCACGGCAAGGCCGAGCAGCACGGTGACTTCGAGGCCTTCCACGGCATCCTCCTTCGCGGTCGCCCCCGGTCGCCTCGCGGCGGTCCGGCGAGACCGGGGACGGGACCAGTGTGCGCTTCCTTCTCAGCGCGGCGCCAGGTTCGGGCATTCCCGGGTCCGGCATGCCCCGTGTCGGACGTCCGCGCCAGGATGGGGCCATGGACCTCGAAGCGCTCCGCGCCGAGCGGCTGCGCGCGCACCGGCTGAGCGCGCCGGCCGCGTCGGTCGTCGAGGCGGCGCGGCACATGACCGCCACGCAGGCGCAGGAGTTCTGGGGTGGGCGGTGGGCGCTCGCGGTGCGCGCCGAGGGGGATCCGACGCTCGCCGAGGTGGATGCCGCGTTCGATCGTGGCGCCCTCGTGCGGTCGTGGACGCAGCGCGGCACCGTGCACATCATCGAGTCCCGCGACCTGGAGTGGATGCTGTCGGTGACGAGCGACCGGCAGAACCGTCACGCGGCCGGCATGCACCGCTCACTCGCGCTCGACGACGATCACCTCGCTCGGGCCGAGGGCGTGGCACGTGCGGCGCTCGCCGGAGGCAACCGGCTCACGCGGGCGGAGTTCGCGGACATCCTCGCGGCGGCGGGGATCGACCCGTCCGGGATGCGCGGCAACCACGTGCTGACCGCGCTGTGCCGGCGCGCGGTGTGCGTGTTTGGCCCGGTCGTGCCCCGAGAGGGCGCGCCCACGCGAGAACAGTACGTCGTCGCGACGGAGGAGTGGATCACGGATGCCGTCCGCCCACCCGACCCGCTCGCGGAGTTCTTCGTCCGGTATCTCCGCGGGCACGGCCCGGCGCGTCTCGAGGACTTCCGTTGGTGGGCGGGGGTGCCGCTGGGGCTCGCGCGGGACACGCGCGCGGGCGCGGGCGATCGGGTCGAAGAGATCGAGGAGGGGCTCTTCGTCGAGTCGGGCGGGGTGTCCTCGGGGCCCGTGGAGCCGGGTTCGGCACTGACCGGAGTGCTCGCGCTCGGCCCGTTCGACGAGTACTACCTCTCCTACGCCGACCGCACCGTGCCGGCGTCGCCCGACGTGGTGCGGTTCGTGGGCCGAGCGCGAACGGGGCCGTGAAGCCCGTGCTCGTCGTGCACGGCGAGATCGTCGGCACGTGGGCGCACTCGCTCGCCGTCGGGCGACACCATCTCGACCCGGTGGCACAGCCGCTTCCGGGGGCGGATGCCTCCACCGGTGCCGGCTTCGGTGCGGCGGACGAGGCATCCGTCACCGCCGCCCTCGCGCGGTTCGCAGGCTTCCTCCGCGGTTGAGACCTGCCGCGGCCGACGGGCGCTCAGACGAAGAGGCCGGCGCCGATGTACGAGCCCGCTTCGGCGCCCGGCGGCACCGCCCAGACGCCCGAACCGACGTGGCGCACGTACTCGGCCATGAGGTCGGTCGACAGCGCCTTCTGCAACCGTACGAACTGATCGGGCGAGCGCTGGTACGACAGGAAGAAGAGCCCCGCGTCGAGCCGTCCGAGGTTCGTGTTGCCGTCGACGTAGTTGTAGCCGCGGCGGAGGATGCGGGTGCCGTCGTTGAAGTCGGGGTGGGCGAGGCGCACGTGACTGCGTGCGTCGATGGCGGGGGATGCCGTCGCGCTCGCCGCCGTGAAGTCGGGCGCGGTCTGCTCGGTGCCGCCGGAGAGGGGTGCGCCCTCGCCCTTGTCGCGGCCGATCGTGCGGTCCTGCTCGGAGAGGCGCAGCCGGTCCCACGTCTCGATGATCATCGCGATCTTCCGGGCGACGAGGTACGAGCCGCCCGCCATCCAGGCGGGCTCGTCGGCGTCCGCCACCCAGACGTGGTCAGTCAGCGCGGCGGTGTCGTCGGCGAGGATGTTCGCCGTGCCGTCCTTGTACCCGAAGAGGTTCCGCGGGGTCGCCTGATCGGCGGTCGTCTTCGACGTCTTACCGAAGCCGAGCTGCGACCACCGCAGACGCGCGCGGCCGAAGGCGATGCGACTCAGGTTCCGCACGGCGTGGACGGCCACCTGCGGGTCGTCGGCGCACGCCTGCACGAACAGGTCGCCTCCCGAGCTCAGCGGGTCGAGGTCGTCGCCGAGGAACGCCGGCAGAGTCTGCAGCGCGGTGGGGCGCCGGGAGGCGATGCCGTAGCGGTCCTCCCCGGCATCCGTCTGGAACAGGGTCGGCCCGAATCCGATCGTGATCGTCAGTCCGTTTGCGGGCAGGTCGAGCGCCTCGCCGGTGTCGTCCGGCGGCGCGTCGGGTGACCCGCCGACCGCACCCGTCGCACTGACCTCGAGCCCCCGCGACATGCGCGCGGCGGCATACGTCCAGTCCTGGAGGAGCTCGACGAGGTCGTCGCTGCTCGTGCGCGCCATCATGTCGAACGCGGCGAAGTGGAGATGGTCTTGCACCGGGGTGGTGATGCCGGCCTGATGAGTACCGAAGAAGGCATACGCCCGCGCGCCGGTGGCCGCCTCGCGCGACCGCCCGACCGCGACGCCCGCGGCCGTCCCCGCGCCCGCTCCGACCGCGAGGCCCGCCGCGCCGATCCCCGCGGCGAGTCCCAACAGCCCGCGGCGGCTCAGTCCGCCCGCGGGCTGGGGGTCGCGCTCGCCCTGCAGGTCCGCCATCCGTCGTCCTTCGCTTCTCCGTGTCGCCGCTCGACGGTCACGCGTCCAGGATGGTCGACGTGAGCTTCGACAGCGGCTCGGCGAGGGCGTTGATCAGGTCGGTGAACTCGCGCTTGTCGGCGTCGGTGAGCTCGCGGTAGTTCACGAATCCGTCCGTGAGCGAGCCGTGCTTCGCGAGGGATGCCTCGAGATCGTTGTAGCCCTGGGTGATCTCGTCGACGAGCGCCTCGCCGTCCTCGCCGGTCGAGGCGGCGAAGTCCTCGACGAGCGAGAAGGCCATCTTCGAGCCTTCGACGTTCGCGGCGAAATCCCAGAGGTCGGTGCCCGACCACCAGTCCTCCTCGCCCGAGATCTTGCCCGTCGCGACCTCGTCGAGAAGCGCGATCGCGCCGTTGGAGATGCCCGCGACGCCCTGTGCGTCCAGCGCGCTCTGGAAATCGTCGGAGTGCACGTAGTCGTTCAGCTCGCCGACGTCGGCGATCAGCTGGTCGCCGTACGAGGCGCGCTCCTGGGTCGTCGACGGCTGCCAGTCCTGCCACGCCGGGGTGACGCCGTCGGCGTTCAGCGCGTCCTGCGCGGGCACCCAGAGGTCCTTCTCGATGCGGTGGAAGCCGGTCCAATCGAGGCCTTCGGCGACGGCATCCACTTCGCGGTAGTCGATGCGGGGATCGAGGTCTCCGAGCGACTCGGCGACGGGCTCGATCCGCTCGTAGAACGCGCGGGTGGTGGGGTAGAGGCTCCGCGCCTTCTCGTCGTCGCCCGCCTCGTACGCCGCGACGAACTCGTCGACGGCGGGCACGAGCTGCTCGACCTGGTCTTTGACGAACGCGGCGTACAGGTCGACGGCCTTCTGCTTCTGCTCGGCGTCGTCGCCCGTCGCGGCGACCGTGTCACCGCTGACCGTGAACGCGGCGCGCCCCACGCCCTCGCCGACCATGCCGGGCTTGCAGAGCGTGAAGTAGTTGCCGGGCTGCGCGACGACGGTGAGGGTGCGCGAGGCGCCGGGAGCGATGTTCTCGACCTCGCCGACGATCCGCAGGCCGTCGTCCGCGAGCAGGTAGAACTCAGTGACGTCGGAGCTCGCGTTGGTGACGTCGAACGACAGTGTGCCGCTCGTCGCGGCGTTCGCCGAGACCGTGCACGCCGAGTCGGTCGACTCGACCGAGAGCGCGTCCGAGGCGGCCACGTCGGCCTTCGCGACGCACCCGGCGAGCGCGACGGCGGCGAGCGCGGCCGTCGCCGCGGCGGCGAGGGGGCGGGGACGGATCATCATGCTCCTTGGCGTTCGGGTGAAGAAGAAGGTTCGGGTGAAGAAGAAGGTTCGGGTGAAGAAGAGGGTGCGGGTGACGCGGACGCGACGCCTGCGCCCACGGCATCCGTCGCCGCGCTCTGCGTTCCCGCCGTGCTGTGCGTCCGAACTGGGCGCCGGCGCAGCCCGCGGACGAAGAACGTGCCGACGATCGCCATGTAGAGGACCCACGCGATCACCTGCAGCCACGACATCTTCGGCATGAAGCCGACGGTCGCCTGCAGGATCGTGGCGAGCCATGACCCGGGTGCGATCGCCCCGGAGAGGTCGAACGCCCACCCGAACGGGAACGCCGCCCACCCGACGGCGACGGCGCCCGTGACGGGGTCGATGGGTGCGGCCGCGGTGAACGGCCCGGGCAGCGCGCCGGCTTCCTGCAGGTCGTGGATCGCGTACGCGAGGACGCCTGCCGCGACCACGACGAGGAAGCCGCCCGTCCACGCGAAGAACGTGCGCAGGTCGATGCGGACCATGCCGCGGGCGAGGAGCCATCCCAGCACGACGGCGACGGCGAGACCCAGCAGGGCGCCCAGGAGCGCGGCCGGGGCGTCGCCGAACGACTGCACCATCGACCACAGCAACAGCGTCGTCTCGATGCCCTCGCGCGCCACCGAGATGAAGCCGATCGCGACGATCGCCCAGGCCCCGCCGTTCGACAGAGCGCGATCGATGCCGCCCTCGAGCGTGCGCTTCATGGTGCGCGCGGTCTTCTGCATCCAGAAGATCATCCACGTGACCATCGCGACCGTCAGGAGTGACAGCAGGCCGCCGAGGAGCTCCTGTGCCTGAGAGGTCAGGGCGTACGCACCGAACGTGAGGATCGCTCCGATGCCGAGCGCGAGGGCGATCGCGAGACCGACGCCCATCCACAGACGCGGCAGCACGTCGCGGCGCCCGACGCGGGTCAGGTAGGCCACGAGGATGCCGACGACGAGGGCGGCTTCGAGGCCTTCGCGAAGGCCGATGAGGAAGGTGGCGAACACAGGCGTCGATTCGATCAGACTGAGGTAAGGCGACCCTTACCAGCGGATCGACAGTACACCCGGGTCGCCGGGCGCTCAAATCGGCGCGGCGCCCCCGATCAGCCCCCGATCAGCTGTTCACGTGCGCGGCCGCTCGTCCTCCGACGCCCGGCGGGGGGATCGTTTCTTCAGCCGTTCGCGTGGCGGTCGAGGAACGTGTAGACCTCGCCGTCGTCGACGCCGGGGAACGCGCCGCGCGGCAGCGGCGAGAACATCTGCATGTGCACGCGGGCGCTCGGCCACGCCTTTCCGTCCCAGCGTGCCGTCAGATCGGCATCCGGCCTGCGGCAGCACGACTCGTCGGGGCAGGTCGACGTGGCGCGCTTGTGCGTCTCGCGCCCCCGGAAGAAGCGCGCATCGTCGAACGGCACCCCCACCGTGATCGAGAACTCGCCGTCTCCGGTCTTGCCGGTCTGGCTCGAACACCAGAACGTGCCCGCCGGGGTGTCGGTGTACTGGTAGTGCTCGACGGTGCGGTTCTGCTCGCCGAAGGCCGAGCGCGCGGCGAACTTGCGGCACACGATCTGGCCTTCGACCGAACCGGTGACGTCCATCGGCAGCGGCAGGTCGTCGTTCTCGTAGACGCGGTTGATGGCGCCCGCGCCGTCGACGCGGAGGAAGTGCAGACGGATGCCGAGGTGCTCGGTCAGCAGGTTCGTCATGCGCATCGCGGCGGCTTCGTGGGTGACGCCGAACGCGTCGCGGAAGTCTTCGACGGCGAGGTCGCGCTCCTTCTTCGCCTGGGCGAGGAAGGAGACGGCGGCCGTTTCGGGGAGCAGACAGCACGCGGCGAAGTAGTTGATCTCGAGGCGCTGCTCGAGGAAGTCGGCGTAGTCGGTGGGCGGCGTGTGCCCGAGCAGGCGGTGCGCCATCGCCTGCAGCGCCATCGATCGCAGGCCGTGGCCGCCGGGGATCGAGGCCGGCGGCAGGTAGATGCGGCCGTTCTCCAGGTCGGTGACCGACCTCGCCGAGTGGGGCAGATCATCGACGTAGAGCAGCTCGAAGCCGAGACGTTCCGCCATGATGCTGACCGTCCGGTGGGTGAGGGCGCCGCCGGTATGCCCCGCGGCCTTGAGCTGGCGTTCGGCGAGCTGTTCGATCTCGGGCAGATAGTTGTTCTTCTCCTGCATGCGCAGGCGCAGCTCGGTGTTGGCGCGGCGGGCCTCTTCGGGCGTGGCGATGGCTTCGCGCTCGCGCCGGTGCAGCTCGCGGTGCAGCCCCAGCACCGCCTCGATCGTCTCGTCGGAGGTGGTCTTGGTCACGCGCACGGCAGGGATGCCGAGCCGTCGGAACACCGGGGAGGTCTGCGCGCGCTCGAGATCGAGTTCGAGGGCGGCGCGTCGGTTGGGCGGCTCGGGGGAGAGGAGGTCGGTGACGTCGGTGCCGGTCGCGTGCGCGATCGCCTGGAGGAGGGAGAGCTTGGGCTCGCGCTTGCCGTTCTCGATGAGGCTGAGCTGGCTGCCGGCGACCCCGACGATCGCGCCGAGCTCGTCGAGCGTGTACCCGCGTTCGACGCGGTGATGGCGGATGCGGTGGCCGAGGGTCGAGAGTTCGAGGGCGGAGGCGGGCATTCCTTGATGATAGCGAAAGAATCACGTTTCTTGCTGCGCATTCGGGCGGAAAGGGCGCCGGAAAACCCCGCAGAGTGGAACCCGAACCCGCCGCACTCCACCGTCACACACTCCACCGTCACCCACTCCACCGTCAAAGGAGCCGACATGGCCATCGCCGACATCTTCACCCGCCCCACCGCGACCGGCGTCGCTGCCGCGACGTCCGCCCCGGCCGCGGCGTACCGCGCCTTCGGCGCACGGCCGTCGCTCGAGGGCGAGGGGCTCGCCGAACTGTACGCGTGGGTCGACGAGATGACCGCGCTCATGAAGCCCGACCGCGTGCACTGGGTCGACGGCTCGCGCGCCGAGAACGAGGCGCTGCTGCGCGAGCAGGTCGAAGAGGGCAAGCTCATCAAGCTCAACCCCGAGTGGCGCCCCGGCTCCTACCTCGCCCGCTCGCACCCGAGCGACGTCGCGCGTACCGAGGCGCGCACCTTCATCGCCTCGGAGCGCGAAGAGGACGCCGGTCCCACCAACAACTGGGTGAACCCGGCGGAGATGCGCGCAACGCTGCAGCCCCTGTTCGACGGCGCGATGCGCGGACGCACGATGTACGTCGTGCCGTTCTCGATGGGCGCCGTCGGCGGGCCGCTCTCGCACATCGGCGTGCAGGTCACCGACTCGGCGTACGCCGTCACCTCCATCGGCATCATGACCCGCGTCGGCACCGAGGTGCTCGAGCAGATCGCCGCCGGCAAGCCGTGGGTGAAGACCGTGCACACCGTCGGCGCGCCGCTGCAGTCCGGTGAGAAGGATGCCGCGTGGCCCTGCAACGACGAGAAGTACATCGTCCACTACCCCGAGACCCTCGAGGTGTGGTCGTACGGCTCGGGTTACGGCGGCAACGCGATCCTCGCGAAGAAGTGCTTCGCTCTGCGCATCGCCTCGGTCATCGGCCGCGACGAGGGGTGGCTCGCCGAGCACATGCTCCTCATCCGCGTCATCTCCCCCGAGGGCAAGGCGTACCACCTCGCGGCGGCGTTCCCGTCGGCGTGCGGCAAGACGAACCTCGCGATGCTTCGTCCGACGATCCCTGGCTGGCGCGTCGAGACCCTCGGCGACGACATCGCGTGGCTGCGCCCGGGCGAGGACGGTCGCCTCTGGGCGATCAACCCCGAGGCCGGCTTCTTCGGCGTCGCGCCCGGCACCGGCGAGTCGACCAACGTCACCGCGGTCGAGACGCTGTGGGGCAACACGATCTTCACGAACGTCGCGCTCCGCCCCGACGGCGACGTCTGGTGGGAGGGTCTGACCGACGACATCCCCGCCGAGCTCACCGACTGGGAGGGGAACCCGTGGACTCCGGCATCCGGTCGCCCCGCGGCGCACCCCAACTCGCGCTTCACCGTGAGCGCCGGGCAGTGCCCGCAGATCGCCGCGGACTGGGACGCGCCCCAGGGTGTTCCGCTCGACGGCATCCTCTTCGGCGGACGCCGCGCGACCAACGTGCCGCTCGTGGTCGAGGCGACCGACTGGACGCACGGCGTCTTCCTCGGCTCGAACATCTCGTCCGAGCGCACGGCCGCCGCCGAGGGCACCGTCGGGGAGCTCCGCCGCGACCCCTTCGCGATGCTCCCCTTCTGCGGCTACAACATGGCCGACTACTTCGGCCATTGGCTGAAGGTCGGGCAGAAGCTGCGCTTCGACCGCGCGCCGCGCGTCTTCCAGGTCAACTGGTTCCGCAAGGGTGAGGGCGGCAAGTTCCTCTGGCCCGGCTTCGGCGACAACTCGCGCGTGATCGACTGGATCATCCGTCGCATCGAGGGCAAGGTCCCGGCCGTCGACAGCCCCATCGGGCGTCTGCCGGAAACGAGCGACCTGAACCTCGACGGCATCGACGTGCCGCAGGAAGACCTCGACGCGCTGTTCGAGATCGACCCCGCGCTCTGGTTGCAGGAGGCCGATCTCACCGAGGAGTTCTACCGCACGTTCGACGGCAAGGTGCCCGCGGCCCTCTACGCCGAACTCGCGGCGCTCCGCTACCGGCTGAAGGTCGCCCAGCAGGCCTGAGCCGCCGCGGCGCCGTCCCTGACGGCGAGACACCGGCTTTGCACCGAGACACCGGTGCAAAGCCGGTGTCTCGGTGCATACGCGGTGTCTCGCGGCCAGACCGGCCCAGACGTGGCCAGTCGCGGCGGCGCTCAGACGAGCAGCTGGTGCCGGGCGAGGTCGCGGTAGAGCGGCACGGTCTCGACGAGTTCGGCGTGCGTCCCCTGCCCGACGACCTCGCCGTGGTCGAGGACGACGATCAGGTCGCTGTCGACGACGGTCGAGAGCCGGTGGGCGATGACGACGAGTGTGCGCCCCGCCGCGACGGCGTCGATCGCTTCGCGCATCCGCTGCTCGTTGAGCCCGTCGAGCGACGACGTCGATTCGTCGAGGAGCAGGATCGGGGGCGCGGCGAGCAGGGCCCGCGCGATCGCGAGACGCTGACGCTCGCCGCCCGAGAGCATCACGCCCGCCTCGCCGACGGGGGCGTCGAGGCCGAACGGCGAGCGTTCCAGGACTTCGCCGAGGTTGACGGCGCGGAGCACCCGCTCGCAGGCGGCGTCGGATGCCTCGGGCGAAGAGAGCCGCAGGTTGTCGCCGATCGTGCCGGCGAGGGTCGGGGCGTCCTGCTCGACGTACCCGAGCTGGGCGCGCAGGCGCGCGCGGTCGATCCTGCGGACGTCCGTCCCGTCGAGGAGCACGGCTCCGGCATCCGGGTCGTAGAACCGCTCCACGAGCGCGAGGGTCGTCGACTTGCCCGCGCCGGACGGGCCGACGATCGCGACGCGCGCGCCGCGCGGCACGGCGAACGAGACACCGCGGAGCACTTCGCCCTCGGCATCCGTCACATCGAGCGCGTCCGCGTGCACGTCGGCGAGCGTCTTCTGCACCTCTTCGGCGGCGGTGCGGCGAGCGGCGACCACGGCCGCGGGGTAGCGGAAGTGGACGTCGCGGAACTCGATCGCGTTCGGGTTCCGCGACGCGAGGAGGTCGTCGACCGTCTGGATCGGGCCGGTGAGGTCCTCGGCGGGCAGCGCCTGGCGGGCGTCGTCGACACGGGCGGCGATCTCGGCGTCGCGGGCGGTCTCGGTCGGCAGGTCGAGCACCTCCTGGATGCGTCCCAGCGCGCCGAGCGCCTGGTTGACGGAGGTGATCGCGCCGAAGAACGACCCGAGCGGCTGGATGAGGAAGAAGAGGAACATCACGAACGTCACGAGCTGCGCGATCGTGATCGCCCCCGAGGCGACCCGGAACCCGCCGACGCCGAGGACGACGAGCAGCGACAGCTGCAGCGCGATCCCCGCGATCGGGACGATGAGGGCGGATGCCTTCGCCACCTGCACGCCGGCGTCGTACGCGCCCCGCGCCGTCCGTGCGATGTCGGTCTCTTCGCGGGCGGTGGCTCCCGACGCACGGATCGTGCGGATCGACCCGATCGCGCGCTCGACGCCGGAGGCGAGCTCGCCGACCTTCTCCTGCTGTGCGGCGGTCGCGCGGCGGATGCGCGCGCTGAGAGCGCCGACCAGGGCGACCGACGCGCCCACGACGACGAGGATGAGCAGGAGGAGGACCGGGTCTATCACGAGCATCGCGATGATCGCGCCGACGAAGATGAGCGCGTTGCCGATCGAGTCGGCGAGGCCCTGCGTCAGCACGGCGTAGAGGAGCGTCGTGTCGGTGCCGACGCGCGAGACGAGGTCGCCTGTGCGGCGCGCGTCGTACTCCTGAACGGGCAGGCGGAGCAGTTGCGCGATGAGGCGGCGACGGCTCGAATAGACGACCGCCGTGCCTGTGCGCTGCAGCAGGAAGTGTTGGACACCGCTGATGATCGACCCGGCGATGACGAGGGCGACGAGCACCCAGATGAGCGTTCCGAGGGTTCCGCCGGACTGCACCCGCTCGATCACCTGACCGACGACGACCGGCTGGGCGAGGGTGGCCGCGGCGGCGAAGACGCTGAGGATCGCGACGGCGACCAGCACGCCCTTGTGCTCGAAGACGAACGGGAGGAGTTGGCGGAGGCTCGCGCGCGGACCGCCGTCCTTCCGGGAGCGCGGGCGGCGGGAGCGGGTGGGGCTGGAGGACATGTGACCTTCCGGGGCGTCAGCCTCGGTGATCGAGTGCCGCGGCGAGGCTGCGGCGTGTCGAGATCATCGGGTTCGGGAACGGGATCCTTCTATCTTGGTCCCGTTTTCATGTGCAGTCCCTGATCACGCCCCCCTTCCGCTCCTACCCCTTCCCGCCGCGCCGCGCGCCGCGCCCCGCCGCGCCGCGCGCCGGCCCCGCGGCGCCGCCTCGCCCCGGCCCCGCCGCGCCCCCTCGCCCCGGCCCCCGCGCCCCCTTTCCCGCGAGACCGCCCTTTCTCGACGAGACCCGCGTTCGTATCGGCGGGTCTCGTCGAGAACACGCGGTCTCGCGGAGGGTCGGCGGCGGAGAGGCGGAGGCGGTCTCGCGGAGAGGCGGCGGGAGGCGGAGGGGGGAGCGGAGGGCCGGAGGGCGAGGCGCGGAGGGGAGGGGGAGTGGGAGGGGCGGGGCGGGTCAGGCGTCGAGTTCGTGGGACCAGGGGAGGTCGGCGCCGGCGCGGCTCACCGTGATCGCGGCGGCGGCGACGGCGCGGGCGCCGATCGCGGCGAGGTCTTGACGGGTCAGCGGCACCCGTGCCCGGATGACGGGTTCGGCCAGCAGCGAGGCCATGAAGGTGTCGCCCGCCCCGATCGTGTCGACGACGTCGACTCGCGGCGCCGGCACCGTTGCTCGGTCGCGCGCCGTCGCGAGCACGGCTCCCTCGCCCCCGAGGGTGACGGCGACGAGCTCCGGTCCGAGGGCGAGGATCACGTCGGTGACCTCGGCCACGGAGAGGCCGGGGTACAGATACGCGGCGTCTTCATCGCTGAGCTTCACGACCCACGCGCGGCGCGCGATCGCCTCGAAGGTCGCCCGGGCGTCATCGGCGGGACCCACGAGGTCGGGCCGGATATTGGGGTCGAACGTGACGACGGCATCCGGATGCGCGCGCAGGATCGTCTGCACGCTGTCAGCGCCGGGAGCGAGGAATGCGGCGAGCGACCCGGTGTGCACGACGGCGGGATGCTCGTCGAGGGCATCGTCGAGGAGCGCCCAGTCGATGTCGAACGCGTACGTGGCGGCGCCTGTCTCGTCGAGCGTCGCGCGCGCGGTCGAGGTCGCGCCGGGGCGGAAGGATGCCGGAAGCACGCGCACACCCGATCCCGCCAGATGCGCGGCGATGATGTCGCCGCGCTCGTCGTGCCCGAGGCTCGTGAGGAGCGCGACCGGAATGCCGCGGCGCCCGAGCCCGAGCGCGATGTTGGCGGGCCCGCCGCCTGGTGTCTCTACGACGCCGCTCGGCCCTTCGGTGATGTCCATCAGGGCCTCGCCGATCACCAGCACCGTGCTCGCAGCGTTCTCGGGCATGGGATTCCTCTCGTCACCACCATCCTGCCCGTCCCCGGGCCGCGAGGCGTGCGCGTCGGCGGTCGCCGCTACGGTGGAACGGTGCCAGAACCCGTGATCCGCGCCCGAAGCCTCGTCAAGACGTACAAGAGCAAGGGCAAGCCCGACTTCGTCGCCGTCGACGGCCTCGATTTCGACGTCGCACCGGGGGAGTCGTTCGGCCTGCTCGGGCCGAATGGCGCGGGCAAGTCGACGACCATGAAAATGATCGGTGCAGTCTCGACCCGCACGGCCGGCGAGCTGTCGATCCTCGGCCTCGACCCCGATGCGTACGGCCCGGAGATCCGCTCGCGCCTGGGCGTCGTGCCGCAGCAGGACAACCTCGACGGCGAGCTCAACGCGCGCGAGAACCTCTACATCTACGGGCGCTACTTCGGTCTGCCCGGCAAGGTGTGCTCCGAGAAGGCCGACGAGCTCCTTGCGTTCGCGCAGCTCGAAGACAAGGCGAAGAACAAGGTCGACCAGCTCTCCGGCGGCATGAAGCGGCGCCTCACGATCGCGCGCGGCCTCATCAACGACCCGCGCATCCTGCTCCTCGACGAGCCGACGACCGGCCTCGACCCCCAGGCGCGGCACGTCCTGTGGGACCGCCTGTTCCGTCTCAAAGAGCGCGGCACGACCCTCGTCCTCACGACCCACTACATGGACGAGGCCGAGCAGCTCTGCGATCGCCTCATCGTCGTCGACAAGGGCCGCATCATGGCTGAGGGAACTCCGGCATCCCTCATCCGCGAGCACTCCAGCCGTGAGGTGCTCGAGCTCCGCTTCGGCTCCGACAAGAATGCGGCCGTCGCCGCGGAGGTCGAGGGGTTCGCCGACCGCGTCGAGGTGCTCCCCGACCGCATCCTCCTGTACACGTCCGACGGCGAGGCGTCGCTGCAGCGCGTGACGGATGCCGGGATGCAGCCCCTCACGAGCCTCGTGCGGCGCTCCTCGCTCGAAGACGTGTTCCTGCGTCTCACGGGAAGGTCGCTGATCGAATGACCTCGCCCGCCACCGCCGCGCACCCGACCCTCGACGAGCTCCGCGCCGAGGCGACGGAATGGGCGCGCAAGCCCCGCCGCTTCGGCACCTGGTACGTCACCGAGCACATGGTGCGCGCGATGCGCGCGTACGGGTGGACGATCATCGTCGGCGCCGTCGGGCAGCCGATCCTCTACCTCCTCGGTCTCGCCGTCGGTCTCGCGGCGCTCATCACCGTGCCGATCGTCGACCACGGGCAGGAGGTCACCTACCTCATGTTCGTGGCGCCGGCGCTCCTCGCGACCGCGACGATCTCGGTGGCGAGCGAGGAGATGACCTACCCCGTCATGGCCGGGTTCAAGTGGCGGCGGTACTTCTACGGGTTCAACGCGTCGCCGCTGTCGAGCCCGCAGATCGCGAACGGCGTGATCATCGCGGCCTCCGCGCGCATGGTGGTCGCCTCGGCCGCGTACTACCTCATCGTGTGGCTGCTGCCCTTCGGCGCCGTGCCCCACCCCGAGACGGGCTGGCTCGCGATCTTCGCGGGCGTGTTCGCGGGGCTCGCCTTCGGCATCCCGCTCATGGCCTACGCCGCGTCCATCCAGGACGACAAGGGGCAGTTCGCGCTCGTGCAGCGCTTCATCTTCATGCCGATGTTCCTCTTCTCCGGCACCTTCTACCCGCTCGACACCCTCCCGGTGTGGCTGCAGTGGATCGGCTGGATCTCGCCGCTCTGGCACGGCGCCGAACTCGGACGCCTCGCGACCTACCATTCGGCGATCGCGCCGGGGATGGTCGCCGTCCACGTCGGCTACCTGCTGCTGCTGTGCGTCGCGGGGTACATCTGGGCGCGGCGGAACTTCGTCGAAAGGCTCGCGAAATGACCGCGGTCGCCGGCGACGCGACGGCCACCGCCCGCCGCGGCGGGGTGCGGGCGCTGTGGGCTGGGAACCCCGGCGCCGTCGTGCAGCGCGGACTCATCGCCGCGCGCTCCTCGAGCTGGGCGGTCGTGCTGTCGGGCTTCTTCGAGCCGGTGTTCTATCTGGCTTCGATGGGCATCGGGCTCGGCGCGCTCGTCGGCGACGTGCAGACGGCGCAGGGCGTCGACGTCTCCTACGCCGCGTTCATCGCCCCCGCGCTGCTCGCGGTCTCGGCCATGAACGGCGCGATCTACGACTCGACGTGGAACGTCTTCTTCAAGCTCAACTACGGCAAGCTCTACGAGGGCATGCTCGCGACCTCGCTCGGGCCGCTCGATGTCGCCCTCGGCGAGATCCTCTACGCGCTCTTGCGCGGCCTCGCCTACGCGACCGGCTTCATGATCATCATGCAGATTCTCGGGCTCAACCTCGCGCCGACCGCGATCCTGGCGCTGCCGGCGGTCGTCCTCATCGCCTTCGGGTTCGCGAGCCTCGGCATGGCGGTCACGAGCTATATGAAGACGTTCCAGCAGATGGATTGGATCAACTTCGTCCTCCTGCCGATGTTCCTCTTCTCGGCGACGTTCTACCCGATCACCGTGTACCCCGAGTGGGTGCAGCACATCGTCATGGCGCTGCCGCTGTGGCACGGGGTCGAACTCATCCGGGGTCTCACGACCGGTATCCTGAGCGTCGGCATGCTGTGGCACGTGCTGTACTACGTCGTGATGATCGCGGTCGGCCTGGTGTTCACGACCAAGCGGCTGCGCGCCCTGTTCCTCGACTGATATGTAGGGCTTTCTGTCAAGTGGGCAGGGTGAAGCGCCGCCGGGCCGGCTGCTCGGCGGCGCTTCTTCGTCCGCGGCATTGTCGAGCCCGTCTCGTCGTGCTGCGCGCAACCAGCGGTCGTGGTCTCGGCTCCAGGTGTTGGTTCCGGCATAGACGATCCCTCGGCGCAGCAGCAGCTTCGACAGACGATGCCGGGCCGCCATCAGCTCGACCCGGGCATCATCACGCGCCCGCACCAGATCCCGGGCCGACTCCTCCGATTCGGTCGGCACCCGGACTGCGACCAGCTCGTCCATCTTCAACAGCCGGGCCAGCAACACCGCGTCACGCGCGTCGGTCTTGACCCGATCCCCGGCAGGTCGGATGATCTTCGACGGCGCCGCGACCGTCACCGCCACCCCGGCCGCGTCGAGCTTCCGAGCAAGCCCGAACCCCGTCGGCCCGGCCTCATACGCGGCATGCACCGGCCCCAGCCGGGCCGCGACCTGCGCCACCCACGCCACGACCTCCATCGTCGCCGCGGGCAATCGTGCCTCGATCACCTCACCCGTCGACGAGTCGATCGCCGCCGCCCGCACGCTCCGCGCGTGCACATCCAAACCAATCGCCGTACGCTCGTTGAACACCAGGGCCTCCGCTGCATGTCGGCATCCCGAGCCACTCACGGGATGATCCACGAATCTGCACCGTGAGGCCCTGGGCCTACAAGACCATCAGAACCCCACCCTCATAGGGTCTGAGCGCGCAGCCGCTGGCGCGCTCAGGCGTCGACCGAGTGGCGTGCCCCGACCTGGAACTCGTCGCTCATCGCGAACATGTCCCTCACCGTGATGGGGCGTCGACCGGTGAGTGCACGGAAGTCGTCGGTGTGCACCGCCATCTTGTCCTCGCGGATCGCCTGGCCGAAGGTGACCATGCCCTCCGAGGAGAACGGCGCCGACGAGCCCTCCTGGAAGTCGCCGTCGGTGGTGCGGGGAACGCCCATCGCGTCGAAGACCGCGTAGTTCTCCTCGTCGGTGATCGCACGGTAGGTCAGTGCGCCGCCGGTGACCTCGTTGCCGATCGCTGCGAAGTCGGCCATCGTGAGCGATTCGGCGCCGTTGACATTGACGACCTCGGTGTGCAGGAACCGATTGGCCAGAGCGTACGCCGCGGCCGCCGCGCAGTCGCGCCGAGAGATGAACGACATGCGGCCGTCGCCGGCGTTGTTGGCCATCTCCCCCTGGGGGAGGGAGGTGAAGTACGCCGTGATCATCGCCTCGGCGTACTGCGAGTTGCGCAGGAACACGTAGTCGATGCCGGATGCCTGGACGTACGCCTCCGTCCACGCGTGGTCGATCTTCTCGATGCTGGGGTTCGTCGGGTCTGTCGCGTTCACGAGCGAGGTGTACACGATCTGCGAGACGCCGGCCGCGATGCACGCGTCGACGGCGTTCTTGTGGGCGGCGCGGCGCTTGGGGCCGACGAAGGGCATGGAGATGACCAGCACCTTCTCCGCGCCTTCGAAGGCGGCGGCGAGCCCGTCGGGATCGTTGAAGTTGGTGATCGCCGTCTCGACTCCGGCCTCGCGATAGCGTGCCGTGCCCTCGGCGGTGGGCGCGGTCACGCGCACGCGCTCGACGGGGACCAGATCGAGGAGGGTGTCCGCAGCGATGGCGCCGAAGTTTCCATCGACGCCGCAGACGACGAGCTTGCGCATGAGTGCACCTGTGCTTTGTGGGGTTCTCTTTATAGGATTTTGCGTGGAGACCTATGGTCTGACCACATTATCCTGCGTTGCCCGGGCGAACTCAAGAGGTGATGCGAAACGGCGGATGCCGCGGAGCCCAAGCCCCGCGGCATCCGCCGTGTCCGTCTGGCGTCAGAGCGACCCGGTCGCACCGACGCCGATGTTGGTGTCGTAGTCGGTGTCCTTGGTCTCCTTCGAAAGCCACAGGGCGACGAAGGTCAGGACGGCCGAGCCGCTCAGGTACACGCCCACGAGCCACGGCGATCCGCCGGCCGCGGCCCACAGCGCCGTCGCGACGATCGGGGCGAGCGCCGCACCGAGGATCGACGACACGTTGTAGGAGATCGCCGAGCCGGTGTAGCGGACGTTCGTCGGGAAGAGCTCCGGCAGGAGCGCGCCCATCGGTCCGAACGTCGACCCCATGAGCATGAAGCCGAACACGAGGAAGGCCTGCACGAGCGCGCCCGTGAACTTCGGGTCGAGCTGCGGCTGCAGGAACACCGTGAACATCAGACCGAACACGCCGATGCCGCCCGTCACCCACAACAGCAGGCGACGGCGGCCGATCGTGTCGGCGACCGGCCCGGAGAGCAGCGTGAAGATGCCGAAGAAGACGACACCGATGATCTGCATGATGACGAAGTCGGTGTACCCGAACCCGAGACCCGGCACGTAGGTCGAGGGGTCGAAGGCCGTGCCGGCCGACTCCGCCGCCGCTGCTGCACCCTCGGTCGTGGGCTTCGTGCCGTACGCGAGGGTGAAGCTCGTCATCAGGTAGAAGAGCACGTAGGTCGCCAGCATGATGAAGGTGCCGAGGATCAGCTCCTTCCAGTGGTGGCGGATGACGACGCCGAGGGGGAACTTGCGGATCGCGCCGGTCTTCTCCGCCTTGTCGAACGACGACGACTCCACGAGCTTGAGGCGCACCCACAGGCCGATGATGACCATGACGGCCGAGAACAGGAACGGCACGCGCCATCCCCAGGCGAGGAAGGCCTCGGAGCGCTGGGCGGGGCCGTCGGGGTGCGGGAGCGCGAAGTAGATCACGAGGAAGACCGTGTTCGCGATGATGAAGCCGATCGGGGCGCCCAGCTGCGGGAACGTGCCGTACCAGGCGCGCTTGCCCTTCGGGGCGTTCTCGGTCGCGACCAGCGCCGCACCCGACCACTCGCCGCCGAGCGCGAAGCCCTGGCACAGACGGAGGACGAGAAGGAGCAGCGCCGCCCACCATCCGATGTTCTGGTAGGTGGGCAGGCATCCGATGAGGAACGTCGCGATACCCATGGTGAGGAGCGATCCGACGAGCGTCGCCTTGCGGCCGAACCGGTCGCCGAAGTGGCCGAAGATGATCGCGCCGATGGGACGGGCGACCATGGCCGCGCCGAAGACGCCGAAGGACGCCAGAAGGGCGGTCGTCTCGTTGCCGGTCGGGAAGAAGAGGAACGGGAAGACGAGGACGGCGGCCGTCGCGTAGACGTAGAAGTCGTAGAACTCGATCGTCGTGCCGACGAGGCTCGCGGTGATGACCCGCGAGCGCGGGTTCGTGGGGGCGGCGGGGGCCGCCGACGCGCCGGAGGCGTCGGCCGGGGCGTAGGGGGAAGAAGACATGCGGGAAGGGACCTGTCAGAAGAAAGCAGAAGGTCCTTGTGGGACGCACCGGTGGCGGCGTCCGTGGCAGGGGTGGTGCGGCGGGCGCGCGACGATGGGGGCACCGTGGGCGCCGGCAGGGTCGCGGCGTCCGAGATACGATCCTACGCCCGCCGAAACGGCACGGGCACCGCGGGCCAGAGGCCGGCGGTGCCCGTGCGCGTGTGGGCGGTGAGGCTCAGCGCCAGAGGACGGCGAGTGCGGCGTTCAGGAAGGTGAGGATGCCGACGGCCCAGAACATGCCTGCGGGAACCGAGCCGGTCTTCCGCTGGCGGGCCGTGCCGATGCCGAGGAGCGCGCCGATGATCAACAGGATGACGAGCTTCACGCCGAGCTTCGTGTAGTTGAGGTCGTACGAGATGCCCCACGGCGCGGCGAGGGCGAGGCCGGCGACGGCGGCGATCACCATTCCCGACGTCATCAGGCGTGTGAACCGGCGCTGCCCGAAAGCCTCGACGACCCACGCGCCGAAGAGGATTGCGAAACCGGTCAGGTGGACGAGGACGACGACGTGCCGCAGGATCTCCATACCCCCAGCCTACCTGAAGGCGTCGGACGCCGGTCGGTGAGTGACGAGCGCGACGAGGAGGCGAAACACTCCTGCCTCACGCGCGCAGATGCCTCAGGCGCGCAGCTCCCGCAGCAGCAGCGCGGTGCGCAGGGCCGCCTCCGCGGCCTCGGCGCCCTTGTCCTCCTTCGACCCCGGCAGGCCTGCCCGGTCGAGGCCCTGCTGCTCGTCGTCGAGGGTCAGCACCCCGAAGCCGACGGGCTTGCCGGCATCCAGCGCCACGCGGGTGAGTCCGTCGGTCGCCGCCGACGAGACGAATTCGAAGTGCGGCGTTCCGCCGCGGATGATGACGCCGAGCGCGACGACGGCATCGGCCCCGGCATCGAGGGCGGCCTTCGCGGCGACCGGGAGCTCGAACGAGCCGGGCACACGGACGAGCGACCACGACGCGCCGGACGCGTCGAGCGTGCGCTGCGCCCCGGCGATCAGCCCATCGGTGATGACGTCGTGCCACTGGCCCGCGACGACGACGACGCGCAGGCCCGCGGCATCCACGGGTGCGGTCCGGGGTGCTCCGTGCCCGCTCATGCGTTCTCCTCCGTGCCCCGCGCGCCGACGTGCGCCGACCCCTGTGCGAGGGCTTGTTCGAGCTCGTCGGCGCCGATAATGTGGCCCATCCGGTCGCGCTTGGTCTCCAGGTACTGGTGGTTGTTGGGGCCGACGCCGACCAGCAGCGGCACCTGCTCGACGATGTCGAGGCCGAGCGCGCGCAGCTGGTTCACCTTGTCGGAGTTGTTCGTGAGCAGACGCACCCGCTCGACGCCGAGGTCGGCGAGGATGCCGGCGGCCGCCGCGTAGTCGCGGGCGTCGGCGGGAAGCCCGAGCGCGAGGTTCGCGTCGACCGTGTCGAGACCGCGCTCTTGCAGGCTGTAGGCCCGGAGCTTGTTGATGAGACCGATGCCGCGACCCTCGTGCCCCCGCATGTAGACGACGACGCCGCCATCCCGCTGGATCGCGTCGAGCGCGGCATCGAGCTGCGGCCCGCACTCGCACTTGAGCGAGCCGAACGCCTCACCGGTCAGGCACTCGGAGTGCACGCGGACGAGCGGTGCGTCTTCAGTGAGATCGCCCGACACGACGGCGAGGTGATCGGTGCCGGTCAGGCGATCCTTGTAGGCGAGGAAACGGAACGGCCCGTGCGTCGTCGGCACCTGTGCCTCGGCGCGAAGGCTCACCCGGCGGCGCGGGGCGTGCGGCTCCGACGCCGCCTCGGGGGCGATGCCCTCGAGGTGCGCGATGATCTGCTCGATGGTGATGACCGGGATGCCTTCGCGCTCGCCCATTTCCAGCAGGCCCGGCAGACGCATCATCGAGCCGTCTTCGGCGACGACCTCGCCGATCGCGGCGACGGGCTGAAGGCCCGCGAGCTTCATGAGCTCGACGCCCGCCTCGGTGTGGCCCGCGCGCTCGCGGACACCGCCGTCGACGGCGCGCAACGGCAGCACGTGACCGGGCCGGATGACGGAGGAAGGGGTGGATGCCGGGTCGGCGAGCACGTTGAGCGTGTGCGCGCGGTCAGCGGCGCTGATGCCGGTGGACACGCGATCGGCGGCATCCACACTCACGGTGTACGCCGTTCCGCGGGAGTCCTCGTTGACCGCGACCATGGGCGGCAGATCGAGCCGATCGGCCCACTCGGCGGGCATGGGGGCGCACAGGAACCCGCTCGACCAGCGGATCGTCCAGGCGAGCCACTCAGGGGTGGCGAGCTCGGCCGACAGGATGATGTCGCCCTCGTTCTCGCGGTTCTCATCGTCGGCGACGATGACGGGGCGCCCCGCGCGGAGCGCGTCGAGGGCGTCGGGGATGGGGGAAAGGCTCATCGTGAGCCTCCTTCGGTGTCGTTCGGTGCCGAGGTGGTCGGCGGTGTGCCGGTCGGCGGTGTGCTGAAGGCGAGGAGGCGCCGCACGTGCCGCGCCAGGATGTCGGTCTCGAGGTTGACCCGGTCGCCGGGGGTGCGGAGGCCGAGCGTCGTGACGGCGAGCGTCTCGGGGATGAGGGAGACCTCGAACCAGGGGTCGGAGGCGCCCGCCGGCGAGATGGCGCTGACGGTGAGCGAGACGCCGTCGACGGTGATCGACCCCTTGTCGACGACGAGGGGGGCGAGGTCGCGGGGGAGCGAGACGCGCACGACCTGCCACTGCGCCCCGGGGCGCACCTCGAGGACGGTGCCGGTGCCGTCGACGTGGCCCTGGACGATGTGGCCGCCGAGCCGCGTGTGCGCCGCGAGGGCGCGCTCGAGGTTCACGGCGAGGCCGGGGGCGACGCCCGCGAGGCTCGTGACGTCGAGCGTCTGACGCATGACGTCGGCGGTGAACCAGTCCTCGCCCTGGTCGACGACGGTGAGGCAGACGCCGCTGACGGCGATCGAGTCGCCCTGCGCGGCATCCGACACGGCCAGCGGCCCGCGGACGGTCAGCCGCACGCCGTCGCCGGCGGGCTCGACCGCGGTGACCTCGCCGCGCTCTTCGATGATTCCGGTGAACATGTCAGTCCTTTCCCTGCGCTGGTCGAGTGGCCGCGCGCAGCGCGGGTGTATCGAGACCACGCGCGACGATCAACAGGTCATCCCCCAACCGCTCGACGCTCGCGACCTCGAGCCGCAGCTTCCCGTCGATCGAGCGCACACCGAGGTCTCCGAGGGCGAGGCGGTCGCCGCCGAGGAGTGTCGGCGCGATGTAGGCGAGCACCTCGTCGACGAGCCCCGCGCGTACGAACGACGAGGCGAGCGTCGGCCCGCCCTCGACGAACACGCGCTGCACGCCGAGCTCACGGAGTCGGTCCAGGAGGTCGGCGAGGTCGTCGCCCTCGTCCTGCATGAGGGGGAGGGGATGCCGGCGCACCTGCGCCTCCTGCGGCACGGCGCGCGTGCCGACGACCACCGGCCGCGGCTGGTGGTCGTACAGCGAGCCGTCCTCCCGGCGTGCGGTGAGCGCCGGGTCGTCGGCGAGGAGCGTGCCCGACCCGACGATGATCGCGTCGGCATCCGCCCGGCGGCGGTGCACGTCGGCGCGGGCGGCGGGTCCGGTGATCCACTGGCTGGTGCCGTCGGATGCCGCGGCGCGTCCGTCGAGCGACTGCGCCCACTTCAGGGTCACGTGCGGGCGGCCGAGGCGCTGGACGGTGAGCCACGAGTCGAGGAGCGCGGCGGCCTCGTCGGCGCGGACTCCCGGCACGACGGCGACGCCGGCGTCGCGGAGGTGCTCCGCGCCGCCGCCGGAGAGGCGGCCCGGGTCGTCGATCGCGTACAGGACGCGCGCGACGCCCGCGTCGATGAGCGCCTGGGCGCACGGGCCCGTGCGGCCGGTGTGGTTGCACGGCTCGAGGGTGACGACCGCGGTCGCGCCGCGCGCCGCATCCGGCCCCGGCTCCGCCGCGAGACGCGTGAGCGCGTCGACCTCGGCGTGCGGTGTCCCCGCGCCGCGGTGCCAGCCCTCCGCGAGGGTCTTGCCGTCCGCCGCCAGCAGCACGGCGCCGACCTGCGGGTTCAGACCGCGCGGCCCGCGGCGGGCGAGCTCGAGGGCGCGGAGCATCGCGGCATCCACGATCTCGCTCTCGCGCGGCGCGCCGGCCATCGGTCGTCCCTCTCCAGTCCATCGAACGGACGGGTCCCGGGGCGCGGCTCGCGCGGCGAAGCCGTGAACGGCGTCGCCCGTGCTGCCTCCCATCCGGACTCGCGACTCTCGTCGCATCACCGTCGGTCCCGGAATTCCACCGGATCAACCCGCGGAATCCTCTCGGATGCCGTGGGCTCGCGGACTGTCACCGCCGGTTCGGATTCTCACCGACCCCGGAGCACGTTCTGTTGCTCTGATCCTACCAACGCCCCGGACGCCGTTTCATTCCGTGACGTGCGCTCCGGCCGACCGGATCGGCGGCGCACGCCCTGCCGATCCGGCATAGCCTGGAAGAGGAGGAGCGACATCATGGGTGACAGGACGACGACCGGGCACGACCTCACCGACGCGGAGGAGGCGCGCGCGACTCTCCGCGCCCGCCCGTACGCGGACGTCCTCATCATCGGCGGCGGCATCAACGGCATCGCGACCTTCCGAGATCTGGCGCTCCAGGGCGTCGACGTGGCCCTCGTCGAGCGCGACGACTTCGTCAGCGGCGCGTCTGCGGCATCCAGCCACATGATCCACGGCGGCATCCGCTACCTCGAGAACGGCGAGTTCCGGCTCGTCCACGAAGCGGTCACCGAGCGCAACGCCCTGCTGAAGACCGCGCCGCACATCGTGCGGCCGCTGCAGACGACGATCCCGATCTTCTCGACGTTCTCCGGCATCCTCACCGCTCCGCTGCGCTTCGTCTTCCACGGCGCAGGAAAGCCCCGCGAGCGGGGCGCCGCGCTCATCAAGATCGGTCTCGTCATCTACGACTCGTTCTCGCGCGGCGGCGGTCTGTTCGGGCGCGCCTCCGTGCCGCGCCACGCGTTCCACGGTCGGCGGCGCTCCCTCGAGCAGCTGCCGGAGCTGAACCCGCGCGTGAAGTACACGGCGACGTACTGGGATGCCTCGCTCCGTGACCCGGAGCGGCTCGCCGCCGACGTCCTCCGCGACGGGCTGCGCGACGGCCGGGCGCCGGGAGAGGACCGCGCCGCCGACACCGCTCGCGCCGTGAACTACACCGCCGCCGTCGCGAGCGATGACGGGCGGATCGTCCTCCGCGACGAGTCCGGTGAGTACCCCTTCGCGGCGTCGGTCGTCGTCAACGCGTCGGGGCCGTGGACCGACCTCACGAACGACGCGCTCGGCGAGCCGACGCAGTTCATGGGCGGCACGAAGGGGTCGCACATCGTGCTCGACCACCCCGAGCTGCTCGCCGCGACCGGCGGGCGGGAGCTCTTCTTCGAGCACTCCGACGGTCGTATCGTGCTCATCTACCCGCTCAAGGGTCGGGTTCTCGTCGGCACGACGGACCTCGAGCACGACATGCGTGAGCCCGCGGTGTGCACGGATGCCGAGGTCGATTACTTCTTCGACCTCATCGGCCACGTCTTCCCCGGCATCCCCGTCGAGCGCCCGCAGATCGTCTACCGCTTCGCGGGCGTGCGGCCTCTGCCGGGCCACGGCGGCGAGGCCCCCGGGTTCGTGTCGCGCGACTACCGCATCGAGGCGCAGAAGCTCCCCGGCCCCGATGCGCCGACGGTCCTGAGTCTCGTGGGCGGAAAGTGGACGACGTTCCGGGCGTCGGCCGAACACCTCGCTGACCGGGTCCTCGAACAGCTCGCGCGCCCGCGCCTGCGCTCGACGCGCGGGCTCCCGATCGGTGGTGGGGCCGGCTACCCCGTCAGCGAACGTGCGCGCCGCCAGTGGCTCGCGCCGTATGCGTCGACGGTCGGGCTCGGCCGAGCGGCGCAGCTGCTCGAGCGCTACGGCACGCTCGCGGTCGGTACGATCGACGCGATCGTCGCGGCCGGCGCGGACGACCGGCCGCTCGAGACGCTGCCGGACTACAGCACCGCCGAGCTCCGTCACCTCGCCGCCACCGAGCGCGTCGACCACCTCGACGATCTCCTGCTGCGCCGCACCGCCATCGCCTTCACCGGTGGCGCCTCGGCCGCCGCGATCGCCGAGGTCGCCGACGTCGTCGCGCCGACGCTCGAGTGGGATGCCGCGCGTCGCGACGACGAGATCGCCCGCGCGACCCGTGAGGTGCATGCCGCCGACCCGGGGGTGGCCGACGCGCTCGGTGCTTCCTCCCATGCTGCGTCCACCGATGCCGCTTCCACCGATGCCGCTTCCGATCCGCGGAGCGCGGCGCGATAGCGTGATCTGGCGCGCTGCGGCATCCGTCGCCCGCGCCGCGCCGTGGGACGGACGCGACGCGGACGCCGCCGCCGGAACCGAACGCCTGACATCCCCGCCGCCCGACAGACTCGAGGAGGAGCCGACATGCCAGACCATGTGATCGCGGTGGACCAGGGGACGACTTCGACCCGGGCGATCGTGTTCGACGCATCCGCGCAGATCGTGGCGAGCGCTCAACGCGAGCACGAGCAGATCTTCCCCCGCGCCGGCCGGGTGGAGCACGACCCCGTCGAGATCTGGACCAACACCGAGTGGGTCATGGCGCGGGCGCTCGCCGAGGCGCGGCTCACGCGCGACGACGTCGCCGCCGTCGGGGTCACGAACCAGCGCGAGACCGTGATCGTCTGGGACCGGCGCACCGGGCAGCCGGTCCACAACGCCATCGTCTGGCAGGACACCCGCACGCAGCCGCGGATCGACCGGCTCATCCGCGCACGCGGCGTGCAGGCGTTCGCCGAGATCACCGGCCTGCCGCTCGCCACCTACTTCTCCGCGTCGAAGATCGCGTGGATCCTCGAACACGTCGACGGCGCGCGCGCCGCCGCCGAGGCCGGCGACCTGCTCTTCGGAACGCCCGACACGTGGGTCGTATGGAATCTCACCGGCGGGCCGGACGGCGGCATCCACGTCACCGACGTCACCAACGCGTCGCGCACGCTCCTCATGGACCTGCGGACCCTCGAGTGGTCGGATGAGATGCTCGACGTCTGGGGCATCCCGCGGGCGATGCTCCCCGAGATCAGATCGTCGTCCGAGGTCTTCGGCGAGATTCGGCAGCCGACGGAGCTCGCCGGAGCCCCGATCGCCGGCATCCTCGGCGACCAGCAGGCGGCGACGTTCGGCCAGGCCGCGTTCCACGCCGGAGAGTCGAAGAACACCTACGGCACGGGGAACTTCCTCCTCGTGAGCACCGGGACCGACGTGGTGCGGTCGAAGGCCGGACTCATTTCGACCGTCGCCTACCAGCTCGAGGGCGAGCCGGCGCACTACGCCCTCGAAGGGTCGATCGCCGTCACCGGATCGCTCGTGCAGTGGCTGCGCGACAACCTCGGGATCATCCGCACGTCCGAAGAGGTCGAAGAGCTCGCCTCGTCCGTCGCCGACAACGGCGGGGCCTACTTCGTGCCCGCCTTCTCCGGCCTGTTCGCGCCGTACTGGCGGCCCGACGCGCGCGGCACGCTCGTGGGGCTCACGCGCTACGTCACGAAGGCGCACATCGCGCGCGCGGCGCTGGAGGCGACCGCATTCCAGACCCGCGACGTCATCGAGGCCGTCGTCTCCGACGCGGGGCGCGAGCTCACCGAGCTGCGCGTCGACGGCGGCATGACCCGCGACCGGCTGCTCATGCAGTTCCAGGCCGACATCCTCGGCATCCCGGTCGTGCGGCCGAAGATCGTCGAGACCACCGCTCTCGGCGCCGCGTATGCCGCGGGGCTCGCGGTCGGCGTCTGGTCCTCACTCGACGAGCTGCGCGACTACTGGCAGGAAGACGTCCGCTTCGAGCCGCAGATGGATGCCGACCAGCGCGTCCGCCGCTACCGCCAGTGGAAGAAGGCGGTGCGGAAGTCGATCGACTGGGTCGACGAAGACGCGCGCATCCTCATGGGCACGACCGACTGACAGGCGTCGCACCGGCGCGGCGTGATCACCGGCGCGGCACGCTCACTTCAGCAGGCGCGAGAGGCGGCGGTCGGCGACAAGCTTGCCGCCGGTTTGGCACGTCGGACAGTATTCGAGGCTGTTGTCGGCGAAGAAGACGCTCCGCACCTCGTCGCCGCAGACCGGGCACGCCTCGCCGCGCCGCCCGTGCACCGCCATGCCGCGCCGCTTGGCGTCCTTCAGATCGGCGGGCGGCTTGCCGGATGCCTGCGTCACGGCATCCGTCAGCGTCGTGCGCATCGCGTCGTACAGGCGCGCGACGTCCGCGTCGTCGAGGTTCGCGGCGAGGGCGTAGGGTGACATCTTCGCGGCGTGGAGGATCTCGTCGGAGTACGCGTTCCCGACTCCCGCGATGATCGACTGGTCGCGGAGGACCCCCTTGATCTGCGTGCGGCGACCCGCGAGGAGGCCCGCGAAGACCTCGAGCGTGAACGTGTCGTCGAGAGGGTCGGGGCCGAGCCGCGCGACCCCGGGAACCTCCGCGGGGTCGCGCACGACATAGACCGCGAGCGACTTCTTGGTGCCGGCCTCGGTGAGGTCGAACCCCGAGCCGTCGTCGAACCCGACGCGCAGGGCGATCGGGGTCTTCCCGGGGCGGATCACGGTCGCGGGGAGCTGCTCGTACCAGCGCAGCCATCCGGCCTTCGCGAGGTGGAAGACGAGGTGCGTGCCGGCATCCGTCTCGAGGTCCACGAACTTGCCGTGCCGGCGCGCGGCGGTGACCGTCGTGCCCTTCAGGGCGTCGATCGGCGGATCGTAGGTCTTCAGCGCCGAGAAGCTCGCCATCGTCGCCTTCGTGATCTCCAGGCCCGTCGCGCGGGCGGCGAGGAAGTCCACGAGCCCCTGGACCTCGGGCATCTCCGGCATCCGAGTCTCCTGTCGTCCCCGCCCTTGTCGTCCCTGCCATCGTGCCACGTGTCGAGGACACGCGGGCCGGCCGCGCGTTCTCGTCCGGAGCGCGCGCGGGCCCGGTCAGTTCGGGATGATCGACCAGGGCTGCGGCGTGCGGTCGTCGGTGCGCAGGAGCCCCGCCACCCAGCCGTCGACGCGACCCTCCTTGCCGGCGAGGCCCGCGCGGAGGAGCCCCTCGTAGCGGAAGCCGAGGGTGCGCGCGGCGCGCGCCGAGGCGGTGTTACCGACGACGGCGCGCCACTCGATCCGAGTGAGGCCGGCCCCTTCGGGAGAGAAGCCCCAGTCGATCACGGCGCGTGCGGCTTCCGTCACGACGCCGCGCCCGCGCGACCAGGGCGAGACCCAGTAGCCGATCTCTCCCGCGCTGTGGCCGTCGAGGCGGTAGAGCCCGATCGTGCCCGCGAGGACATCGCCCTCGCGGATCGCCCACGTCAGGTGGACGCCCTCGGTCCACTGCTGCGCGACGCGCGGGACGAACTCCTCGGCGTGGCGCCGCTCGTACGGTGCCGGGACGCTTGTGTACCGCTGCGTGTCGGGGTCCTGGCATGCGTCGAAGATCGCGTCGATGTCCGACTCACCGGGCAGGGAAAGTTCGAGTCGCTCCGTCGCGAGGATCACCGGTTCCACCCTCCCGACCCTAGCGCCGCCCGGCATCCGCCTCCTGCTCCGTGACGTCAGTGGCCGTGCCCGTGCCGTGGGCCTCTGTGACACACCTGTGACACAACTCAGGCAGAACGACATCTTCGACTCGGTGACGCCCCGAATCCGCGCATTCTGCCTGAGTTGTGATCCGGTTACCGACTCCTCCACAACCAGCCAGTTTGCGAATCGCTCCCCAGATCCCGCTCTGGGCGCCCGCCGCCGACAACCGCTCAGTCAGGGTGGCGGCATGGATACCTCGCCTCACACCGCGTCGCAGGTCCTGCGCCGAGTCGACCTGCATGCCCTGGGGATGCGGGCGCACGAGATTCGGCGCGCCGTGGCGGCGGGTGAACTCGTCCGCGTGCGCAGGGATCGCTACATGGTGGGCGGAGGCGGCCCCGTCGAACGCGCCGTGCGGGTGGGTGGACGCCTCGCGTGCGTTTCCGTGCTCGCTCTGGCCGGAGTCTTCGTTCTCGATCCCCGCCGCGTGCACGTTCACCTCGCCCGTTCCGCGTCACGCCTGCGCTCACCCCACGATGCGGCGCGTAGCCTCGCCTCGGCTGACAGAGCGGGCCTGTGCCTGCATTGGTCGCCCTTGCGCGAGCCGCCCGAGGGACTCGCGGCAGTCGGGCTTCATGACGCGCTCCGGCAAGCCGTTCGATGTCAGGAGCCGCGCGCCGCCGTTGCCACCGTCGACAGCGTTCTGCACGCCGGTCTGATGACCTGGGACGAGGTGCGGGACGTATTCAGCGGTCTTCCGCGCCGCTACCGCACAATCCTCCGCCTCGCTGACCCCACCGCGGAAGCGGGGAGCGAGACGTTCATGCGGCTGATCCTCCGTCAGCTCGGCCTGCGCTACGAGACCCAAGTCGTCATCTCCGGCGTCGGGCGCGTCGACTTCCTCGTTGAGGGGTGGTTGATCATCGAATGTGACAGCAAGGCGCACCACGAGGGGTGGGAGAAGCAGCGGCGCGACCGCAAACGCGACCTCGCCGCGGCGCAGCTCGGTCTTGTGACGTTCCGTCCCTTGGCCGAGGACCTCTTCTTCGCAGGCGGTGATGTAGCGGCCGCCGTCCGCGGAATCGTAGCCGCGCACCGCCGTTGCCGGTGGCGTCGGTCAGTCGGTCAGTCGGTCAGTCGGTCAGTCGGTCAGTCGGTCAGTCGGTCAGTCGGTCAGTCGGTCAGTCGGTCAGTCGGTCAGGGTCGCGCGCGACACAACTCAGGCAGAACTGCTCCGAGCCGCCTGCAGGCGGTCGTGTGGCCCGGTTCTGCCTGAGTTGTGTTCGCCCGAGAGTTGCCGGCGCCGGAGCCGAAGCCGGAGCGCTCGCGCTCGCCGGCACCGGGCCCCGCGCCGGCGTCAGCGGCGGCGGAGCAGGCCGACCTTGTTGTAGACGTCGGCGAGGGTCGCGTTCGCGACCTCGGCGGCACGGTCGGCGTTGGATGCCAGGACGCGGTCGAGCTCGGCGGGGTCGGCCAGCAGGTCGAGGGCGCGCTGGCGCACGGGACCGAACTCCTCGACGATCACCTCGGCCAGGCCCTTCTTGAAGTCGCCGTAGCCGCGGCCCGCGTACTCGTCCTCGATCGAGGGGATCTGACGTCCGGAGAGGGCCGCGTAGATCGTGAGCAGGTTCGAGACGCCGGGCTTCGCCTCGCGGTCGAAGCGCACCGAGCCCTCCGAGTCGGTGACGGCCCGCATGACCTTCTTCGCCGACACCGAAGGGTCATCGAGCAGCCACAGCACACCGGCATCCGACTCGGCCGACTTCGACATCTTCGCGGTCGGGTTCTGCAGGTCGTAGATCTTCGCCGTCTCCTTCTGGATGACCGGGATCGGCACCGTGAAGGTCTGGCCGTAGCGTGAGTTGAACCGCTCGGCGAGGTCGCGCGTCAGCTCGACGTGCTGCTTCTGGTCGTCGCCGACCGGCACGATGTCGGTCTGGTACAGCAGGATGTCGGCGGCCATGAGGACCGGATAGGTGAACAGGCCCACGTTCGTCTGATCGGAGCCGTAGCGCGCCGACTTGTCCTTGAACTGCGTCATCCGTCCGGCCTCGCCGAACCCGGTGATCGTCGAGAGCACCCACGCGAGCTCGGTGTGCGCCGGCACGTGCGACTGCACGTACAGGGTCGAGCGCGACGGCTCGATGCCCGCCGCGATGTACTGCGCGGCGGTGCGCCGGGTCTTCTCGCGGAGCTCCGCCGGGTCGTTCGGCTGCGTGAGGGCGTGCAGGTCGACGACCGAGAAGAACGCTTCGTACGCGTCCTGCAGGTCCCGCCACTGCAGAAGCGCGCCGATGTAGTTGCCGACCTGGAGGGAGTCGGCGGAGGGCTGCATTCCGGAATAGAGGCGGGGTCTGGTCATCCCTCCATCCTACGGAGCGCGACGAGCCCACCCGGCCCGGACGAATTCGGTTTGTCACGGCGCGAAGGCGCGACAAGCCGTAAGGCCCGGCGTACCGTAAGGATTGCGGCAACGTATGCCGCAGACCGGACGTCGAGATGAACGAGTCATCCGCACCTGTCACCGCCACCGCGGCGACCGCCGCCACGCACACCACGACGGCGACTCCGACGGCGGTCGTGCGCCCGGCGTACTTCGTCTCCGATTCCACCGGCATCACCGCGGAGACCCTCGGCAGCGCGCTCCTCGCGAACTTCCCCGACCTGGCGTTCTCGCATCGCACCGTGCCCTTCGTCGCCTCGCCCGAGCAGCTCGACGCCCTCATCGCCGACATCGCGCGAGAGGATGCCGCATCGCCCCGCCCCCTCGTCTTCGCGACGATCCGCGACGCGCAGCTCCGCGCCCGCCTGGAGACGGCGCCGGTGACGGTCATCGACCTGCTGGGCGGGCATCTCCACGAGGTCGAGGTCGCCCTCGGTGCCACGGCCTCCGACCGGCCGAGCGGGTTCCACGCCCTCGGAGACCTCGACGCCTACCACGCACGGATGCGGGCGGTGGAGTTCGCGATCGAGCACGACGACGGGGCGAGCCTTCGGGCTTTGGATGCCGCGGAGGTGATCATCATCGCGCCGAGCCGCTGCGGCAAGACGCCGACGACGATGTATCTCGCGCTCCAGCACGGCGTGCTCGTCGCGAACTACCCGCTCACCGACGACGACTTCCCGACCGAGACGCTGCCGCGCCCGATCGCGCCGTACGCCGATCGGTGCTTCGGTCTCACGACGACGCCGCTCCGGCTCAGCCAGGTGCGCGGCGAGCGTCGTCCCACGTCGCGCTACGCGTCGCTCGCGCAGTGCGCGATGGAGATCCGCCGTGCCGAGGAGCTGTACCGGCGCTGCGGCATCCCTTTCTTGAATTCCTCGTCCAAGAGTGTCGAGGAGATGTCGGCCGTCATCCTGCAGGCGTTCCGCCTGCGCCGCTGACGACCCCGATGAACAGAGGTGATCACGATGAGCAACATCCTGTGGTTCGACGAGATCCGCATGGCGGATCTGCCGCAGGTGGGAGGGAAGAACGCGTCGCTCGGTGAGATGGTGGGAGCGCTGTCGGATGCCGGAGTGCGCGTGCCGGGCGGCTTCGCCACGACCGCCGACGCGTACCGCGCGTTCCTCGCGACGGACGGGCTGGACGCCCGCATCGCCGCGGCGGTGGGCGCGATCGACGTGACGGATGTGTCCGAACTCGCCCGGGTGGGCGCCGAGGTGCGCGGCTGGATCCGCGAGCAGCCGTTCCCGGAGGATCTCGACCGCGACATCCGCGCGGCGTACGCGCGGCTGATCGAGAACGATCCCGATCCCGAGAAGGTCACCTGGGCGGTGCGCTCGAGTGCGACGGCCGAAGACCTGCCGGATGCCTCGTTCGCGGGCCAGCAGGAGACGTTCCTCAACATCGGCGGGGTCGACAACATCGTCGACGCGGTGCACCAGGTGTACGCGTCGCTCTACAACGACCGCGCGATCGCGTACCGCGTGCACAACGGCTTCGACCACTTCGACGTCGCCCTCTCGGCCGGCGTGCAGCGGATGGTGCGCAGCGACGTGGGGGCGTCGGGCGTGATGTTCACGGTCGACACCGAGTCGGGGTTCGATCGCGCCGTCTTCGTCACGAGCGCGTACGGCCTGGGGGAGGCGGTCGTTCAGGGCGCGGTCAACCCCGACGAGTTCTACGTCTTCAAGCCGGCGCTCCGCGCCGGGCGCCCCGCGATCTTGAAGCGTCAGCTGGGTGAGAAGGCGGTCGCGATGCGCTACACCGACGGTGTGTCGGTGGGCGGCTCGACGGCGTTCGTCGACGTGCCCGACGCGGAGCGCCGCGTCTTCAGCCTCACCGACGCGCAGGTGGAGGAGCTCGCCCGGCACGCCCTCGTCATCGAGGACCACTACGGCCGCCCGATGGACATCGAGTGGGGACTCGACGGCGTCGACGGAGAGCTCTACATCCTGCAGGCGCGCCCCGAGACGGTGGTCTCGCGCGACGACGGCGCCGTGATGGAGCGCTACGTCCTGAGGGAGCACGGCGACGTGCTCATCACGGGGCGGGCGATCGGGCAGCGGATCGGTGTGGGGCCGGTGCGCGTGCTCGACTCCATCGCGCACATGGACCGCTTCCGCGCCGGTGACGTCCTGGTCGCCGACATGACCGACCCCGACTGGGAGCCGATCATGAAGATGGCCTCGGCGATCGTCACCGACCGGGGCGGGCGGACGTGCCACGCCGCGATCATCGCGCGCGAGCTCGGCATCCCCGCCGTCGTCGGCACCGGGTACGCGACACGTGCGCTGACCGACGGCGCAACGGTGACCGTCTCGTGCGCGGAGGGCGACGACGGCGCGGTGTACGACGGCGCGCTCGCCTTCGAGGTGGAGGAGACGCATCTGGATGCCATGCCGGAGGTCCCCGTCAAGATCATGATGAACGTGGGCACACCCGACCAGGCGTTCAGCTTCTCGAAGCTCCCGAACAGGGGCGTGGGCCTTGCCCGGCTGGAGTTCATCATCAACCGCCAGATCGGCATCCACCCGCGGGCGCTCCTCGAGCGCGATGCCCTCACGGGTGACCTGCGCCGACGCATCGACGAGGCGACGGCCGCCTACGCGGGGCCGCGCGAGTTCTTCGTGCAGCGCGTCGCGGAGGGCGTTTCGACGATCGCGGCGGCGTTCTGGCCCGAGCCGGTCATCGTGCGCCTGTCCGACTTCAAGTCGAACGAGTACGCGAGCCTTCTCGGCGGTGACCGCTACGAGCCTCACGAGGAGAACCCGATGATCGGCTGGCGCGGGGCGTCGCGATACGTCTCGCCGAGCTTCGGAGAGTGTTTCGCGATGGAGTGCGAGGCGATGCGGTACGTCCGGGACGACATGGGCCTCACGAACGTCGAGATCATGATCCCCTTCGTCCGGACCGTCGCCGAGGGGCAGGGGGTCGTCGACCTCCTCGCGCAGCACGGGCTCCGGCGCGGCGAGAACGGGCTGAAGGTCATCATGATGTGCGAGATCCCCTCGAATGCTCTGCTCGCCGACGAGTTCCTCGACGTGTTCGACGGCTTCTCGATCGGGTCGAACGACATGACGCAGCTGGTGCTCGGGCTCGACCGCGACTCGTCGCTCGTCTCGGCGATCTTCGACGAACGCGACCCCGCGGTGCTGAAGGTCCTGTCGATGGCGATCGCGGCGTGCCGCGAGCGCGGCAAGTACATCGGCATCTGCGGACAGGGTCCGTCGGACCACCCCGACCTCGCGCAGTGGCTCGTCGATCAGGGCATCGAATCGATCTCGCTGAACCCCGACACGGTCGTCGAGACGTGGATGCGGATCGGCGGGCGGCGCGGAGCGCTCGTCAGCTGATCACGTCGCCGCGGGCTGGGTGGGGGGCTCAGCCCGCGGGCAGCGCGTAGTCGGCGACGACCGGAGCGTGGTCGCTCCAGCGGGTGTCCCACGAGGGCGCGCGCACGACCCGGTAGTCGACGACGCGCGCGGCGAGCGTCGGGGTCGCGAGGTGGTAGTCGATGCGCCAGCCGGTGTCGGTGTCGAACGCCTTGCCTCGGTTCGACCACCACGTGTAAGGGCCGTCGACCTCGCCGGCCCACGTGCGCCCGACGTCCACCCACCCGAGACCTGCACCGCTCGAGCCGTCGACGCCGGTCACCTCTGCACCGGCGGGCCCGGTGAATCGGTCGAAGTACGCGCGCTCGCGCGGGAGGAAGCCGGCCTTTGTGACGTTGCCCTTCCAGTTGCGGATGTCGAGCGTACGGTGCCCGACGTTGAGGTCGCCCGTGATGACCGCGAGGTCGCCGAGCTGCGGCATCCGCTGCTCCATCGCATCGAGGAACGCGTACTTCGCGTCCTGCTTGGGCGTGCCGTCCTCGCCGGTGAAGACGTAGGCGGAGACGACCGTCACGGTCTCGCCGCCGACGGAGATGTCGGCTTCGACCCAGCGTCCCTCCGAGTCCAACTCGTCGTCGCCGAGTTCGACGCGCCAGATGTCGAGGGGTTCGCGCGCCGCGATCGCGACGCCCGCGCGTCCCTTGGCGAGCGCCTCGTCGTTGACCACGTGCCAGCCCGGAAGCGCGGCGGCGAGATCGGATGCCTCGGCGCGCACCTCTTGCAGGGTGAGGACGTCGACGTCGGCGGTATCGAGCCAGGCGCTCATGCCCTTCCGGACGGCGGCGCGGATGCCGTTGACGTTGACCGAGGCGATGCGGAGGTGGGAGGAGGAGTGGGGCACCGCAAAAGCCTAACGACCCGCTCCGACACCGGCAGATCCCAGGGCGCGCCGCGTGCGCTCACTCGATGAGCGACACCTGCCGCTTCGCGTCGGCGGGGGCGTTCGCTTCCACCTCGTCGAGCTCGTTCTGCGCGTCGCGCACCGCCCGGCGGGTGCCGAGGCGGCGGTACCAGGGCGCGGCGTCGTACGCCTCGTGCGCGGTGCGCAGCCGAACCTGCGCCGCGAGCAGCAGTGCGGCGTGCTCCGCGCGTAGACGGTCCTCGTCGCTGAGATGCGCGAGGGGTTCGTCCTCGTCCTCGGCGGCGACGGCGATCCACGACGCGGCGACGAGGATGATGATGCCGATCACCCGGAACCACAGCAGGAGACCGATGAAGATCGCGAAGGTCGCCAGCAGCGGGTTCGACGGGGTGTAGCGCAGGAGCCATCCCGCGCCGAGCTGGAGGATCGTCAGCGCGATACCGCCGAACACGGCGCCGGGGAAGATCCGGCGCCAGCTGAGGGACGTGCCCGTCAGGAACCGGAAGAGCAGGGCGAGCGCGCCGGTGAAGAGCGCGACGGTGACGAGGATCGAGGCGGCGCCGACGCCCAGCCGATACCACCCGGATGCCGTGCTCCAGCCGAACAGCTCGAACAGCCAACCGAGTGCCCACGTGCCCGCCGTACTGACCGCAGACCCGAGCAGCAGCGCGATGCCGAACAGGATCGCGGCGACGAGGTCTCGCGCCTTCAGGAGCACGTAGGAGCGGTCGTCGAACGGGAGGCCGAAGATGTCGCGGACGGCTCGACGGGTGAACGTGACGAAGCCGATCGAGGTCCAGGCCGCGGTGAGGAGGGCGATGATGCCGGTGATCGCCAGCACGCCGGTGGACCCGGTCGCGATCTCGGTGACCTGTTCGGTCGTGAAGACGCCGCCCTGGCCCTCCGGGCGGATGAGGCCCGGAAGGTAGACGTCGATCACGTCGATGAGGGCTTCCACTGCGGCGGGACTGCCGCCGAGCCAGAGGCCCACGCCGGCGAAGGCGACGTAGATGACGGCGAAGAACGAGAACAACGCCTGATAGCTGACGCCGGCGGCGAGCAGGAACCCGTTGTGCTGCAGGAAGTGCCGCCAGACCCGCACCGGGAAGAGCGCGAGCGTCTTGCGGGTGATCTTGGTCGCCGCGCTGATCGGGGCATCCCATCGCTCGCGCAACGCGTTCTGCGTCATCTCCCACCGCTCGCGCAGCGATTCCTCTTCGGCGCGCGCCGAATCGGCCGCAGCGCGGGCGGAGGCGTGGGGCTCGCTCACGTCGTCAGGATATCGAGGGGCGCGTGAAACGCACCCGGATGCCGATGCGTCAGTGCCGCAGGATCGCCTGCTTGACCTCGGCGATCGCCTTCGTGACCTCGATGCCGCGGGGGCACGCCTCGGTGCAGTTGAAGGTCGTGCGGCAGCGCCACACGCCCTCCTTGTCGTTGAGGATGTCGAGGCGCACATCACCCGCGTCGTCGCGCGAGTCGAAGATGAAGCGGTGCGCGTTGACGATCGCGGCCGGGCCGAAGTACTGCCCGTCGGTCCAGAACACGGGGCACGACGACGTGCACGCGGCGCACAGGATGCACTTGGTGGTGTCGTCGAAGATCTCGCGGTCGGCGATCGACTGGATGCGCTCCTTGCCGGGCTCGGGCTTCGAGTTCGCGATGAGGAACGGCTGCACTTCGCGGTAGGACGCGAAGAACGGCTCCATGTCGACGATGAGGTCCTTCTCGAGCGGAAGACCCTTGATCGCCTCGACATAGATCGGCTGCGAGATGTCGAGATCCTTGATGAGGGTCTTGCACGCGAGCCGGTTGCGCCCGTTGATGCGCATCGCGTCGGAGCCGCAGATGCCGTGGGCGCAGGAGCGGCGGAAGCTCAGCGACCCGTCGACCTCCCACTTGATCTTGTGGAGGGCGTCGAGCACGCGGTCGGTCGGGTAGAGCTCGACGTCGTAATCGACCCAGCGCGGCTCGGCATCCGTCTCCGGGTCGAACCGGCGGACGATGAACGTGACGAGGTACGACTGGATGGGAGCCTCTTCGCCCGCGACGGCGGCGCCCTGCTCGGCGCCCTGCTCCACGATGGCGGTCGACATCAGTACTTCCTCTCCATCGGCGGGTAGTTCAATTCGCCCTCGGCGTTCTTCGTGAACACGACGGGCTTCCAGTCGAGGCGGATGTGGTCCTCGGGGTCGGGGGAGTGCGGGTCGCCCGTGAGGTAGGCCATCGTGTGCTGCATGTAGGTGGCGTCGTCGCGGTCGGGGAAGTCCTCGCGCATGTGGCCGCCGCGGCTCTCCTTGCGGTTGCGGGCGGCGTACGCGACGATCTCGGCGAGGTCGAGGAGGAACCCGAGCTCGACGGCTTCGAGCAGGTCGGTGTTGAACCGCTTGCCCTTGTCGTCGACGTGCACGTTCTTGTAGCGCTCGCGCAGGTCGTGGATGGTGCCCATGACGTTCGTCAGGGTCTCTTCGGTGCGGAAGACCTGGGCGTTGGCGTCCATCTCCTCCTGGAGCGTCTTGCGAAGGACGGCGATGCGCTCGGAGCCCTGGTTGTTGCGCAGGCCCTCGATCATCTCGCGGACCTCCTTCGCCGGGTCCTCGGGCAGCGGCACGAAGTCGGCCGTCTGGACGTACTCGACGGCGTTCCGACCCGAGCGCTTGCCGAACACGTTGATGTCGAGCAGCGAGTTCGTGCCGAGGCGGTTGGCGCCGTGCACCGAGACGCACGCGCACTCGCCCGCCGCGTAGAGGCCCGGGACGACGGTGTCGTTGTCCTGCAGGACCTCGCCGTTGTTGTTGGTGGGGATGCCGCCCATCGCGTAGTGCGCGGTCGGCATGACCGGCACGGGCTCGGTGACCGGGTCGACACCCAGGTAGGTGCGGGCGAACTCGGTGATGTCGGGGAGCTTCGTCTCGAGCACTTCGGCGCCCAGGTGCGTGCAGTCGAGGTAGACGTAGTCCTTGTGGGGGCCGGCGCCGCGGCCTTCGAGGACCTCCTTGACCATGCAGCGGGCGACGATGTCGCGGGGCGCGAGGTCTTTGATGGTCGGCGCGTAGCGCTCCATGAAGCGCTCGCCCGAGGCGTTGCGGAGGATGGCGCCCTCACCGCGGGCACCCTCGGTGAGGAGGATGCCGAGTCCGGCGAGGCCGGTCGGGTGGAACTGGAAGAACTCGATGTCCTCGAGCGGCAGGCCCTTGCGCCAGACGATCCCCACGCCGTCGCCGGTGAGGGTGTGGGCGTTCGAGGTCGTCTTGTAGATCTTGCCGAAGCCGCCGGTCGCGAAGATGACCGCCTTGGAGTGGAAGACGTGCAGGTCGCCCGTGGCGAGCTCGTACGCGACGACGCCGGCGACCTGGGTCTTGCCGTCGGCATCCTTCACCGTGATGAGGTCGAGGGCGTAGTACTCGTTGAAGAAGTTGATGCCGAGCTTCACGCAGTTCTGGAACAGCGTCTGCAGGATCATGTGGCCCGTGCGGTCGGCCGCGTAGCACGCGCGGCGGACCGGGGTCTTGCCGTGGTCGGCGGTGTGGCCGCCGAAGCGGCGCTGGTCGATCTTGCCCTCGGGGGTGCGGTTGAAGGGCAGCCCCATGTTCTCGAGGTCGATGACGGCGTCGATCGCCTCTTTGGCGAGGATCTCCGCGGCGTCCTGGTCGACGAGGTAGTCGCCGCCCTTGACGGTGTCGAAGGTGTGCCACTCCCACGAGTCCTCTTCGACGTTGGCGAGCGCCGCCGCCATGCCGCCCTGCGCCGCGCCGGTGTGCGAACGCGTCGGGTAGAGCTTGGTGATGACGGCCGTCCGGGCACCGGGGCCCGCCTCGATCGCCGCGCGCATGCCCGCGCCGCCGGCGCCGACGATGACGATGTCGAACTCGTGGTAGTAGACGCCGTCCTTCAGGACGGCCTCGGGATGCTGGGTGCTCACGTAAGGATGCCTTGTCTTGTTCTGCGTCTGCTGCGGTGTCTACCGGGGGGAGCGGCTCAGGCGCCCTAGAGCGCCGCGCACTTCTCGATCAGCCACTCGGTGGTGGAGTTCTCGACGCCCAGGCACGGGTCGAAGGTGAAGACGACGAGCGTGCCGAGGAGGATGAGGAAGCCGGCCGCGATCCACAGGGCCCACACGAGCACCTTGCGGGTCTTCTCGCCGGTGACGTAGTCGTTGACGATCGTGCGCATGCCGTTGGCGCCGTGGATGAGGGCGAGCCACAGCATCAGCACGTCCCACCACTGCCAGAAGGGGTTGGCGAACTTGCCGGCCACGAACGCGAAGTCGAGGCCGTCGATGCCTTCGCCGAGCATCAGGTTCACGAACAGGTGACCGAAGATGAGGACGACCAGCAGCACGCCCGAGACGCGCATGTAGATCCAGCCCCACTTCTCGAGGTTGGCGCCCTTCTTGCGGGCCGGGGTCTGCGGCGAGCGCGGGGCCGCGATCGTGTCAGCGGACATCAGTGACCTCCTCCGATGTTCGACAGGACGATCGGGATGTGCCGTGCGGCGAAGCCGCCGACGGTGACGACCCACAGGCCCAGGACGCCCCACCAGAGCTGCTTCTGGTGGCGCGTGGCCCACGGCCAGAGGTCCACCGCGATGATCCGCAGGCCGTTGAAGGCGTGGTAGACGATCGCGGCGACGAGGACGACCTCGCCGAAGCCCATGATCGGGTTCTTGTACGTGCCGATGACCGCGTCGTATGCCTCGGGGGAGAGGCGGATGAGCGCCGTGTCGAGCACGTGCACGAGCAGGAAGAAGAAGATGGCGACGCCGGTGATGCGGTGCAGGACCCACGACCACATGCCCTCGTTGCCGCGGTACAGCGTGCCGCGCGGGGTCTTGGACGTGGTCTGGGCTACCGACGGTGTGACGCGTGCTGGTGCAGACACGGTCGTCCTCCCTTGGGTGTGATCGCGAGTGTGATCGGACACCTCGTCACGGCGGGGGCCGACCTCGGCCTCGGGTCGGTGATTGTCTCGTTGACCCTCTCGTCGCACACGGGCGCTCCACCATCCTACGTCCGGGCCCGACGGCGAGCGACGAAGGCCACCCTAAGTTGTCTCGGTATCGAGAGAAACGCAGGAATCCGGGTTCTTGCCGTCCGCCGATTAGGGTGTGTCCCATGGTCCAGCGCATCGACGACTTCTACGCCGTGATTCCGGCAGGAGGTGTTGGGAGCCGGCTCTGGCCGCTCTCGCGGGCGGACGCGCCGAAGTTCCTGCACGATCTCACCGGCTCGGGGCACTCGCTCCTGCGCGACACGTGGGACCGGCTCGAAGCGCTGACCGGGCCCGACCGCATCGCCGTCGTCACCGGCCGCGCGCACCGCGCGGCGGTGGAGGACCAGCTCCCCGGCATCCCCGACCACAACGTCATCCTCGAGTCCGAGCCGCGCGACTCGGCCGCGGCCATCGGCCTGGCCGCCGCGATCTTGCACCACCGCGACCCCGACGTCATCATCGGATCGTTCGCCGCCGACCACGTCATCCGCGTGCTCCCCGTCTTCCACTGGGCGGTGGAGCAGGCGGTCGCCGTGGCCCGCGAGGGGTACATCTGCACGATCGGCATCACCCCGACCGAGCCCTCGGTCGGCTTCGGCTACATCAAGAAGGCCGACATGCTCGCGGTCGACGGAGCGCCGGAGGGCGCCCTCGTCGAGCGCTTCGTCGAGAAGCCCGATCTCGACACCGCCAAGGAGTACCTGCAGTCGCGCGACTACCTGTGGAACGCGGGCATGTTCATCTCGCGCGCCGACGTGCTGCTCGCCGAGCTCGCCGAGAACAACCCCGACCTGCACGCGGGGCTCGTCGAGCTGGCCGAGGCGTGGGACGATCGCGACCTGCGCGGCCCTGCCGTCGACCGCATCTGGCCGAATCTGGAGAAGATCGCGATCGACTACGCCGTCGCCGAGCCCGCCGCCGCCAAGGGGCGCTTGGCCGTCGTGCCCGGGCACTTCGACTGGGACGACGTGGGCGACTTCGCGAGCCTCGCGAAGCTCAACTCCGGCGGACGCAAGAACGATCTGGCGATTCTCGGGGAGAACGCGCGGATCCTCTCCGACGCCGCCAGCGGCATCGTCGTGAGCCACACGACGCGCGTCATCAGCCTCATCGGCGTGAAGGACATCGTCGTCGTCGACACCCCGGACGCGCTGCTGGTCACCACGAGCGAGCACGCGCAGCGCGTGAAGGGCGTGGTGGATGCCTTGAAGCTGAGCGGCCGCGGAGAGGTGCTCTGACCCCTCGCCGTCGTCCCGTGTATCGGGATCATTGCGTCTTTGTAACCATTCGCTCCCACCGGGTGGCCCGGCGTGCAAATCGCCCGACACAGTAGGTAACTTCGACTCGTGCGCCCGCGAAATCCGCGGGCATATCAATGTGGAGGCTGCATTGACCATCTCGACCACCAAGAAGCTCGCCGGCATCACAGCTGCCGCGGGGCTCATCATCGCTCTGGCGGGCTGCGGCTCCGCTCCCGAGACCTCCCCGACCGGATCCGGCGAAGCCGGCAGCGCCGTCGACGGCTTCAAGCCGTGCATGGTCTCCGACGAGGGCGGCTTCGACGACAAGTCGTTCAACCAGCTCGGCTTCGAGGGTCTCGAGAAGGCCGCGAAGGAACTGAACGTCGACTTCGTCAAGGTGCAGTCCGACTCCGAGTCCGACTACGCGCCGAACCTGCAGTCGCTCGTCGACCAGAACTGCACCCTGATCATCTCGGTCGGCTTCGCGCTCGCCGCCGCCACCGGTGAGTCGGCGGCCGCCAACCCCGACATCGAGTACCTGTCGATCGACGACATCGTCGACCAGGACTTCGACGGCGAGACCGACGAGCCGAACATCAAGCCCATCATCTTCGACACCGCGCAGGCCGCGTTCCTCGCCGGCTACGCGTCGGCGTCGTACTCGACCGCGAAGAAGGTCGGCACCTTCGGCGGTCAGAACTTCCCGACCGTCTCGATCTTCATGGACGGCTTCAAGCAGGGCGTCGACTACTGGAACTCCGAGAAGAGCGACAACGTCGAGGTCATCGGCTGGGACGGCACCGACGGTGTGTTCACGGGCGGCTTCGCGGCCAACCAGGACGCGATCAACGCGGCCCAGGGCATCGTCGACCAGGGCGTCGACGTGCTGCTGCCCGTCGGCGGCCCGATCTACCAGTCGGCCGCGTCGGTCATCCGCGACTCGGGTCGCGACATCGCGCTGATCGGTGTGGACGCCGACGTGTTCGAGACGGACCCGTCGGTGGCCGACCTGCTCCTCACCTCGATCCGCAAGCTCATCGACGTCGGCGTGTACGACGCCGTCGTCGCGGCCGGCAAGGGTGACTTCGACGCCACGCCGTTCATCGGCACGCTCGAGAACGAGGGCGTGGGCCTGGCCCCGTTCCACGACTTCGAGGACAAGGTGTCGCCGGACCTCCAGAGCGAGCTCGACACGATCAAGGCCGGCATCATCGACGGCTCGATCACGGTCAAGTCCTACCTCGCGGAGTAATCCCCTCGCGGTGATTCCCGCTCCGGGCGGGGAGGCTGGTTCCGCCGGCCTCCCCGCCCTCCTTATGCCCCACCGGCCCGGGTGCGCCCCGAGCGCGCCCCTCATTAGGATCGAATCCATGAAGCTCGAGCTCCGCGGCATCACGAAGCGGTTCGGCTCCCTCGTCGCCAACGACCACATCGACCTCGTCGTCGAGCCGGGGGAGATCCACTGCCTCCTCGGCGAGAACGGCGCCGGCAAGTCGACCCTGATGAACGTGCTCTACGGCCTCTACACCGCCGACGAGGGCACCATCCTCCTCGACGACCACGTGCAGGCGTTCCGTGGGCCGGGCGACGCGATGCGCGCCGGCATCGGCATGGTCCATCAGCACTTCATGCTGATCCCCGTCTTCACCGTCGCCGAGAACGTCATGCTCGGGCACGAGCCGACCAAGGCCGGCGGCATGCTCGACCTCCAGACGGCGCGCGAGCGCGTGCGGGAGATCTCGGCGCGCTTCGGATTCGACATCGACCCCGACGCCGTCGTCGAAGACCTTCCCGTCGGCGTCCAGCAGCGGATCGAGATCGTCAAGGCGCTCTCGCGCGACGCGAAGGTGCTCGTCTTCGACGAGCCGACCGCGGTGCTCACGCCCCAGGAGACCGACGAGCTGATGGAGATCATGCGTCAGCTGAAGGCATCCGGCACGTCCATCGTCTTCATCACCCACAAGCTGCGCGAGGTGCGCGAGGTCGCCGACCGCATCACCGTCATCCGTCTCGGCCGCGTCGTCGGCGAGGCGAGCCCGACCTCCTCGAACGCGGAGCTGGCCTCGATGATGGTCGGCCGCGCCGTCGAGCTGACCGTCCACAAGAACCCGCCCACCCTGGGCGACGAGGCGCTCGTCGTCGACGGGCTCAGCGTCATCGACCCGCGCGGACAGATCCTCGTCAACGACGTGACCTTCTCGGTGCGCGCCGGCGAGGTGCTCGCGATCGCGGGCGTGCAGGGCAACGGCCAGACCGAGCTCACCGAGGCGCTCATGGGCATGCAGCCGCTCGTCCGCGGATCGGTCACCCTCGGCGGCGAAGAGCTCGTCGGACGGAGCATCCGGCACGTCCTCGACGAAGGCGTCGGGTTCGTCCCCGAGGACCGGAAGGTCGACGGTCTCGTCGGAGAGTTCACGATCGCCGAGAACCTCATGCTCGACCGCGCGAACGGGGCGCCGTTCGTCAAGGCCGGCACCGTGCAACGCAAAGTGCTCGACGAGTTCGCGGCCGAGAAGTACAAGGAGTTCGACGTGCGTGCGCCCTCGATCGACACGCCGGTCGGCCGCCTCTCCGGCGGCAACCAGCAGAAGGTCGTCCTCGCGCGCGAGTTGAGCCGCGACCTCAGCCTCTTCGTCGCCGCACAGCCGACGCGCGGCGTTGACGTCGGCTCGATCGAGTTCATCCACAAGCGCATCATCGAGACGCGTGATTCCGGCATCCCCGTCATCGTCGTCTCGACCGAGCTCGACGAGGTCACGGCGCTGGCCGACCGGATCATGGTGATGTACCGCGGTCGGATCGTCGGGATCGTCCCGGGCGACACGCCGCGCGAGCAGCTCGGACTCATGATGGCGGGCGAGAGCCCCGACACGGAAGGGGCGGCCGCGTGAGTCTCCCGCAAGCACAGGGCCCGGGTGGTTCCCGCGTCACGATCGCCGACGAGGCGCCGGCCCCCGGCAAGTGGCACCTCACCTTCATGCGGATCACCCAGGGCAACTGGCTGATCTCGATCCTCGCGCTCGTCCTCGCCCTGCTGGTCGGCGGCATCCTCATCGCAGCGACCGACGCCGATGTCCAGGCCGCCGCGGGCTACTTCTTCTCGCGACCCGGTGACACCTTCGCCGCGATCGGCAACGCGGTCGGCGGCGCCTACGCCGCGCTGTTCCGCGGCGCGATCTACAACGTGAACGCGCCCGACTTCGCCCGCGGCATCCGCCCCTTCACCGAGACGCTCACCTTCGCGACGCCGCTGATCGCGGCCGGTCTCGGCGTGGCCCTCGCGTTCCGCATCGGCATGTTCAACATCGGTGGTCGCGGGCAGATGCTCATGGCCTCGGCCGGCGCCGGCTGGATCGCGTTCAGCCTCGACCTCCCGTTCCCGCTGCACATGGCGCTCGCCGTCCTCGTCGGCATGCTCTGCGGAGCGCTGTGGGCGGGAATCGCGGGCGTCCTGAAGGCCCGCACCGGCGCGCACGAGGTGATCGTCACGATCATGCTCAACTACGTCGCGTTCTACCTGATCTCGTGGATGCTCCGCACCCCCGGACTCCTGCAGGCACCGGGCTCGAGCAACCCCAAGTCGCCCGCCATGAAGGAGACCGCGGTCTTCCCCGAGCTCCTCGGCCCGAGCTACAACCTGCACTTCGGGTTCATCCTCGTCATCCTCGCGACGATCGTCGTGTGGTGGATCCTCAGTCGCTCCTCTCTCGGGTTCAAGTTCCGCGCCGTCGGCGAGAACCCCAACGCCGCGCGCGTCGCCGGCATCGACGTGAAGAACATGTACGTGTACGGCATGCTCATCGCCGGTGCCCTCGCCGGTCTCGCGGGCGTCAACCAGGTGCTCGGCACGATCACGACCGGCTTCACCGCCGGCATCGATGCGGGCATCGGGTTCGACGCGATCACGGTCGCGCTCCTCGGTCGCTCGACGCCGTGGGGGACCTTCGCCGCCGGCATCCTGTTCGGGGCGTTCAAAGCCGGCGGCTTCTCGATGCAGGCCAGCGAGCAGGTGCCGATCGAGATCGTCACCGTCGTGCAGTCGCTCATCGTCCTGTTCATCGCGGCCCCGCCGCTCGTCCGCACGATCTTCTTCCTCCCCTCGCCCGAGCGCGACGCGCGCAAGCGCGAGAAGGCCCGGGAAAAAGAGCTGAAGAAGCGCGCGGATGCCGACGCCACCCCATCGGAGGTGACCGCGTGAGCCTCACCGGAGACGCCGTCGTCACGACCCCGCCGAGCGCCCTCGCGCCCGAGACCACCGTCATCCGCAGCTGGAAGACGCCGATCGCGCTCGCGGTGTTCACGGTGCTCTTCGGCATCCTGCTGCTCGCCGCGCCTCGCTCGGGAATGACGACCTTCCAGGTGTCCACCGCCGCCGACGCCTTGCAGCTGCCGAGCATCTCGGCACCCGTCGCGGCGACCGCGTGGGCATGCCTCATCGTCTGCGTCCTGCTCGCCGCGGCATCCGCCTACTTCGTCCATGCGTTCGGCCGGTCGCCGTTGTGGGTCGTCGTCGTGTTCATCGTCGTGCTCGTCATCGGCTTCCTCACGTGGGCCGCGGCCGGGGGCACGATCCCCGTCGCCGGCCTTCTCGCGGGAGCGCTGGGCCTCGCCATTCCGCTCATCTACGGCGCCCTCGCGGGCGTCATCGGGGAGCGCGCGGGTGTCGTCAACATCGCGATCGAGGGTCAGCTGCTCGCGGGCGCCTTCACCGCCGCGCTCGTCGCCTCGGTGACCCGACAGCCGATCGCGGGCCTGCTCGCGGCCGCCATCGCGGGAATGCTCGTCGCGTTCGTCCTCGCGGCCTTCGCCATCAAGTACTACGTCGACCAGGTGATCGTCGGTGTCGTGCTGAACGTCCTGGTGGCCGGCCTCACGAGCTTCCTGTTCTCGCAGGTCCTCCAGCCGAACGCCGGAACCCTCAACAATCCGCCGCGGTTCGAGCGCCTGCCGATCCCGGTCCTGAGCGAGATCCCGGTGATCGGCCCGGTGCTCTTCCGTCAGACGATCCTCGTCTACCTCATGTACATCGCGGTCGCGCTGGTCTGGTTCGGGATGTTCAAGACGCGCTGGGGCCTGCGCCTGCGCGCCGTCGGCGAGCACCCGCAGGCGGCCGACACCGTCGGCATCAAAGTCAACGCGACGCGGTTCTGGAACGTGCTGCTCGCGGGCGCCATCGCCGGCGTCGGCGGCACCGTCTTCACGATCGGCAACGGCATCGCCTTCAACAAGGAGATGACCGCGGGTGCGGGCTTCATCGCTCTCGCCGCCGTGATCTTCGGCCAGTGGGACCCGATCAAGGCGACCCTCGCGGCGTTGCTGTTCGGGTTCGCGTCGAGCCTGCAGAACACCCTCAGCGTCATCGGCTCGCCCGTCCCGAGCGAGTTCATGCTGATGCTGCCGTACCTCGTGACGATCTTCGTGGTCGCGGGGGTCGTCGGAAAATCCCGGGCACCCGCCGCTGACGGCGTGCCGTACATCAAGGAGTGATGACCGTGGACATCGACTGGGACGAGCTGCGTCTCGCCGCCACCGAAGCCATGACCCGCGCGTACGCGCCGTATTCGCGCTACCGCGTCGGTGCCGCAGCGCTCGTCAGCGACGGCCGGATCGTCTCCGGCTGCAACGTCGAGAACGCTTCGTACGGCGTGGGCCTGTGCGCGGAGTGCGCGCTCGTCGGCGACCTGCACATGTCCGGCGGCGGCGAGCTCGTCGCGTTCGTGTGCGTCAACGGCCAGGGCGAGACGATCATGCCGTGCGGCCGCTGCCGCCAGCTGCTGTACGAGTTCGCGCTCCCGGGCATGCTGCTCGAGACGGTATCCGGCATCCGCACGATCGATGAAGTGCTGCCGGATGCCTTCGGCCCCCGCGACCTGGAGGCGGCCCGATGAGCGCCTCCGCGCCCGGCGGGGCGGTCGAGCCGTTCGACGCCGTCGACGTCATCCGCATCAAGCGCGACGGCGGTCAGGTGCCCGATGACGCCCTCCGGTGGATGATCGACGCGTACACGCGCGAGTACGTCGCCGACTCGCAGATGGCGGCCTTCGCGATGTCGGTGCTGCTCAACGGCATGACCCGCGACGAGATCCGCGTCATGACCGACGCGATGATCGCCTCGGGCGAGCGGATGAGCTTCGCGGGCCTCGGCAAGCCGACCGTCGACAAGCACTCCACCGGCGGCGTCGGCGACAAGATCACCCTGCCGCTCGCCCCGCTCGTGGCCTCGTTCGGCCCCGCCGTGCCGCAGCTGTCGGGCCGCGGGCTCGGGCACACCGGCGGCACGCTCGACAAGCTCGAGTCGATCCGAGGATGGCGCGCTGCGCTCTCGAACGACGAGATCTTCGGGCAGCTGCAGGACGTCGGCGCGGTCATCTGCGCCGCCGGCACGGGTCTCGCGCCCGCCGACAAGCGGCTCTACGCGCTGCGCGACGTCACCGGCACCGTCGAAGCCATCCCGCTGATCGCCTCGAGCATCATGTCCAAGAAGATCGCCGAAGGCACCGACGCGCTCGTGCTCGACGTGAAGTTCGGTTCGGGCGCGTTCATGAAGGACGTCGACCGGGCGCGTGAGCTCGCCGAGGCGATGGTCGCCCTCGGCACCGATTCGGGCGTCGCGACCACCGCACTCCTGACGAACATGGACACCCCGCTCGGTCTCACGATCGGCAACGCGAACGAGGTGCGCGAGTCGGTCGAGGTGCTCGCCGGCGGCGGACCGGCCGACGTCGTCGAGCTGACCGTCGCCCTCGCCCGCGAGATGCTCACGCTCGCCGGGCAGCCGGATGCCGACGTCGAAGCGGCGCTGAAGGACGGGCGCGCCATGGACACCTGGCGCGCCATGATCCGCGCGCAGGACGGCGACCCCGACGCGCCCCTGCCGACGCCGCGCGAGACGCACGTCGTCACCGCGCCCGCCTCGGGCGTGGTGGGCGCCATGGAGGCGCTGCCGTTCGGCGTCGCCGCGTGGCGCCTCGGTGCCGGACGCGCCCGCGCGCAGGACCCGGTCGTTCACGCCGCAGGCATCGACCTGCACGTGAAGCCCGGCGATAAGGTCACGGCCGGTCAGCCGCTGTTCACCTTGCTCGCCGATGATGAGAAGCGCTTCGCGCGCGCGCTCGACGCCCTCGAGGGAGCGTGGTCGATCGGTGCGGAAGCTCCGGCATCCGCCCCGCTCGTCCTCGAGCGCATCACGGCGTAACCTCCTCACTTTCTGCACCGGCTCTCTCCACCGGCTCTCTCCACCGGCTCTCTCCACCGAAGGACACGTCATGGCGATCGATCAGCACGGCGACGCGAAGCTCGAAGGCGTCTCGATCCGCTCGCTTCCGAAGGTGTCGCTGCACGACCATCTCGACGGAGCGGTGCGTCCGCAGACGATCCTCGAGATCGCCGACGAGATCGGCCTCGAGGTGCCGGCCGACACCGTCGACGACCTCACGGATTGGTTCGAGGACCAGAGCGATTCGGGGTCGCTCGTCGAGTACCTGAAGACGTTCGACCTCACGACCGCCGTCATGCAGACCGCCGACGGGCTCCGCCGCGTCGCGAAGGAGTTCGTCGAGGATCTCGCCGCCGACGGCGTGATCTACGGCGAGGTGCGCTGGGCACCCGAGCAGCACGTCGCCGGTGGCCTGTCGCTCGAAGAAGCCGTCGACGCCGTGCAGGAGGGCATCGAAGAGGGGGAGGATGCCGTCGACCGCGCGGGCCGCGACATCCGCGTCGGCCAGCTCATCACCGCGATGCGGCAGACCGACCGGTCGCTCGAGATCGCCGAACTCGCCGTCGCCTTCCGCGGGCGCGGCGCCGTCGGCTTCGACATCGCGGGGCCCGAGGACGGGTTCCCGCCGTCGAACCACCGGCCAGCGTTCGACTACCTGGCATCCCACTTCTTCCCCGTCACCGTCCACGCCGGCGAGGCGGCCGGGCTCGACTCGATCCGCTCCGCGCTCCTCGACGGGCGCGCGCTGCGGCTCGGGCACGGCGTGCGTGTCGCCGAGGACCTCGAGGTCGTGCAGCAGAAGGGCGACGAGGTGCTCGTCACCTTCGGCGACCTGGCGCGGTGGGTCCGCGACCGCGAGATCCCGCTCGAACTGTCGCCGTCGTCGAACCTGCAGACCGGCGCGATCGCGCGCTGGGGTACCGCGCTCGAGGACCACCCGTTCGACCTGCTGTACCAGCTGGGGTTCGCCGTCACCGTGAACGTCGACAACCGCACGATGAGCCGCACCTCGCTCACCCGCGAGCTGGCGCTGCTGGCGGAGACCTTCGACTACCGCCTCGAAGATCTCGAGGCCTTCCAGCTGAACGCCGCCGCCGGCGCCTTCCTCTCGGTCGAGGAGCGCGAGGAGCTCATCGAACTCATCGGCGAGGGCTTCGGCGGCTGACCCCCGCGCCGCGCGCTGCGCCGCACTCTGCGCCTTCGCTGCGCCCTCGCGCCTCGCTCGCGAATCACCATACGATTCTCGAATCACCGCGCTCTTCGCGCGAATCCGGAGGTGATTCGCGAATCCAGCGGTGATTCGCGAGCCAGCGGCGGCTCAGGGGGCTCAGGGAGCGGCGTCAGCGCGGGAGGGTGGATGCCAGCGCGCGCACGCGGTCGACGATGACGGCCTCGACCTCGGCGTCGCTCGCCGTCGGTGTGCCGTCGCCGGCCTGAACTCCGTAATCGCCGAAGGAGGCGTGCGAGGCGCCCGGGATCTCCACCATCTCGGCGTCGGCGGGGAGCTCGTCGCGCGCGTCGGCGATCTTCTCCTGCGTCGACAGTCCGTCTTCGCTGCCGGAGAGGCTCAGGACCGGCAGACCTGAGTCGGACAGATCCGTCGCGCAGTACGAGCCGAACAGGACGAGCGCCTCCGCATCGGCGGCGAGCTGGCACGCGCGCACGCCGCCGAGCGAGTGGCCGCCGACCATCCACGCGTCGACGTCGGGCGCGAGGTCCGTGAGGCTCGTCAGGGGGCGCAGGTCGAAGAATGCGAGGTTCAGCCAGGGCTTGGTGATCACGACGGTGAGGCCGTCGTCCGTGACCAGGCCCGACATCTTCGAGGCGTAGGCCCACGGGTCCACCTTCGCGCCCGGAATGAACACGAGACCCACGTCGCCTGCGCCGGATGCCGGGGCGAGCACGATGCCGCCATCCGTGTCGGTGATCGCGATCCGGTCATCGGCGCGGACGGCGGCGAGCGGCTCGGTCTCCGCCGCCATGACGCCGGCCTGGCTCCACACCACCGTCCCGACGATCGCGACGAGCAGCACCGCGCCGACGATGCCGAGCGTCCACCGGAGTGCGCGACCTGCGCGCGTGCGTTTCGGGGCCACGTCGGAAGTCTAGGCGGGGGACGTGTCGGCGCGTCCCCCGCCCTTCACCCCGCCCAACAGCTCCAGTACCTCCTCCGGCGTGGCCGCACCTCGCAGACGTGCCGCGCCGTCGTCGTCGGCGAAGACGAGCGAGATCTGCGACAGGATCTCGAGGTGTTCGTCGCCCCGACCGGCAATGCCGACGACGAAGTTGACGGGGTCGCCGTCCCAGTCGACGCCGCCGTCGTAGCGGGCGAACGAGACGGCGGAGGAGAGGATGGCATCCTTCGTCTCGTTCGTCCCGTGCGGGATCGCCAGGCCGTTGCCCATGTACGTCGACACGAGCGCCTCGCGCGCCTGCATCGACGCGAGGTAGTCGGCCGTGACCGCCCCCGCACCTTCGAGCAGAGCCGCCGCCTCGCGGAGCGCCTCGTCCTTCGTGGCGCGTCCCGGATGCAGGCGGATCCGGTCCGCGGTGAGGACGCTCATCCTTCGCTCCGGCAGCGAATCGCGCATCCGCCCCGTGACGCCGTCACGCCGTCACTCCGTCACGCCGTCACCGGGGCGGCGGCCTCCTGTGCGGCGGCGCGGGCGGATGCCGCGTCGTCCGCGCCGAGGGCGGCGGAGGCGATCCGCCGCGCATCGTCGAGGTCGTACTGCAGGAGGGACGCCCGGACGTCGGCCAGCGCCGTCGGCGCCATCGACAGGGTCGTCGCGCCGAGTCCCACGAGGACGACGGCGAGCAGCGGGTCGGCCGCCGCCTCACCGCAGATCCCGACCGGCTTGCTGTTGGCCTTGCCGCCCGCGGCGGTCATCTCGATGAGGTGCAGCACGGCCGGGTGCCACGGGTCCTGGTACGACGCGACCGAGCCGAGCAGGCGGTCGGCGGCGAGCGTGTACTGCGTGAGGTCGTTCGTCCCGATCGAGGCGAAGTCGGCGATCTCGAGGATGCGCGCGGCCTGGATCGCCGACGACGGCACTTCGACCATGACACCGGCCGTCTTGATGCCGTACTCCTTCGCCAGCGTCACGAAGTACTCGGTCTCCTCGACCGTCGACACCATCGGCGCCATCACCCAGAGGTCGGCGTCGGTCGCTGCGTCGGCCTCGGCGAGTGCCGTCAGCTGCTCGCGGAGAATGTCCTCGCTCGCGCGTAGCGCGCGGAGTCCGCGCAGGCCGAGGGCGGGGTTGTCTTCGTGCGCGTCGTTGAGGAACGCGAGGGGCTTGTCGGCCCCGGCATCGAGCGCACGCACCACGACCTTCTTGCCGGGGAACGCTTCGAGCAGCTGCGTGTACGACGTGGTCTGCTCCGCGACGGTCGGCGCCTGCGAGGAGGACAGGAACAGGAACTCGGTGCGGAACAGGCCCACGCCCTCGGCGCCGAGCGCGACGGCTTCGGCGGCACCCTCGGGCTTGCCGAGGTTCGCGAGCAGGGGCACGGCGGTGCCGTCTTTCAGGGCGCCCGGTGTGAGCGGGGCGGATGCCGCAGCCGCGCGCGCGTCGGCCCGGTGCTGGGCCTGGCGGAGCTCGTCGTCGGTCGGAGACGTCGTGACGACGCCCTTAGCGGCATCCACGATGACCGTCTCGCCGTCCGTGAGGTCTTTCGCCGCGGCAGCGCCGACGACCGCGACGATCGACTTCTCCCGCGCGAGGATCGCGGTGTGCGAGGTGGGGCCGCCGTCGGTCGTGACGAGCGCGAGCACCTTGTCGAGGTCGAGGAGGGCCGTGTCGGCGGGGGCGAGATCCTTCGCGACGAGCACGAAGGGGTGACCCGGGTCGGGGACGCCCGGGGCGGGCAGGCCGCGGAGATTCGCGATGACGCGCTGCGCGACGTCGTCGAGGTCGGCGGCGCGCTCGCCGAGGTAGCCGCCCATGGCGGCCAGCTGGTCGCGGAAGCTCGCGAACGCGTCGTACACGGCGAACTCGGCGGTCTTCCCGGCGTTCACGCGGGTGGCGACCTCACTCTCCAGGGTGGGGTCCTCGACCATCATCGCCTGGGCCTCGAGCACCTCCTGGGCCATCCCGCCGGCCTTCTCGCCGCGCTCGCCGAGCTCGCGCGCGACGTCGGCGACCGCGGAGCGCACGCGCGCCAGCTCGTCGTCGGGCGTGCGGGTGCTCGCGGTGTCCTCGGGGGCGGGCGACGGCGCCGCCATGCGGGCGACGGGGCCTTGCGCCACACCCAGGCCGATTCCCACTCCGCGCAGTTCAGTCATGTTCGTGCTCTCCTTCGATGCAGTGCTTCGTGATGTCGGGGGCGGCGGATCCGGCGCGTCCGTCAGTTCTCATCGTGGTCGGTCGTGAGCAGTTCGACCAACTCGTCGAGGACGTCGTCTGCCTTCTCGCCCTCGGCGGTGAGCGTGACGTAGTCGCCCTTCTCGGCGCCGAGCGAGATCACGCTGAGGATGCTCGCGGCGTTGACGGGCTCGCCCGAACCCTTCGAGATGGTGACAGGGATGCCGGACTCCTTCGCGGCGGCCGCGAACATCTTCGCGGGTCGGGCGTGGAGGCCGTTCGACGAACCGATGCGGACCGTGCGGCTGACCTGGCTCATGGGGTGTTCCTCTCGACGACGGGGGAGGGCGGGGGTGCGGTGCGCTCCGACGTCTCGGCGCTGGGGCACGTGTTCGGGCAGGCATCTGTCGCGATGGGGGACTCGACGGCCGGCGACTTGGCGGCGGGGGACTCGGCGGCAGGCGACTCGGCGGCACGGGACTCGGCGGCGGGGAGCGCCGCGTCCACGAGCGCGAGGGTGTGCGTGCCGTCGACGTCCGTGAAGACGTCGGGGGTCAGGTGCACGACGGTCACGGCGCGCGCGGCGGCGGCACGCTCGATGCGGGCGATGTCGTCCTGCAGGTGGGGCCCGACGAGGACGACATCGGCGGCGTCGAGGTCGATCGGCAGGGACTTCACGGTGCCCGCAGTGGCGCTAATCGGCCGCCCGGCGGCCTGTGCGGCGTGGCGCAGGCGCTGCGCGACGAACGTGCTCGACGCTCCTGCACCGCACACCACGAGGATTCTCACCGAACAGCCTCCCTCACGCCCATTCTGGTGAACCGACTGCCGGGGGACAACCACGGTGTCCCGGGAATACCCGCTCGCGTGGCCCGTGGACCGTCGTCGGCTCACCGCGCGGCGAGGCGCGCGACGAGTCCGAGACGCACGGCGGGCCACTCGTGCGGAAGGATCGAGTAGCTGACCGTGTCGCGGAGAGACCCGTCGGGGCCGAGGCGGTGATTGCGCAGGATGCCGTCGAGCTTCGCGCCGAGCCGCTCGATCGCGGCGCGCGACTGCCGGTTGTGGAAGTGGGTCCGAAACTCCACCGCGATCGCGTCACACCCCTCGAACGCGTGGCCGAGGAGCAGCAGCTTGGCGGCGGTGTTGACCGACGTCCTTTGGACGACGGGTGAGAGCCACGTGTAGCCGATCTCGACGTGCCGGTTCGGCTGGTCGATGTTGCAGTAGGTCGTCATCCCGACGGCGCGGCCGTTCGCGATCACCGCGAACGGGTTCAGCCGCCCGGCATCCCGCTCAGCGAGCCGCCACGCGATCTCCTCGAGCACGGACTCCGGGACGGAGGTGTACCAGGCGTACTCCAAGCCCTCGCGGGCGGTCTCGAGGTCGCCAGCGTGCGCCGGGCTCAGCGGCTCGAGGCGGACGTGGGCGTTCTCGAGGGTCACGGGATCGGTGAGCAGCACGCGCCCCAGCCTAGAGGCGAGGCCGCCCCGCGCCTGTCAGCACGGGACGCTTCGCCCGTCAGGCCTGCGCGGCGGCGAGGAGGTCGCGCGCACCGGCGTCGAGGCGGGCGAGGCGCTCCGCCGCGTCGGAGGCCGAGTCGCCGCGGACGTCGAGGTACACCTTGAGCTTCGGCTCGGTGCCGCTCGGGCGCACGATGACGCGGGAAGCGTCGGCGAGCCACAGGCGCAGCACGTCGCTCGGCGGGACGTCACCGGCATCCGAGGGGGCATCGGCGACGGCCAGCAGGTCGTCGATCCGCTCGACCGCCACGCCGCCGACCTCGGCGGGGGGAGCTGAGCGGAGCGCCGCCATGATCCGCCCGATGAGCGAGACGTCGTCGACGCGCAACGACACCTGCCCCGACTGGAAGTAGCCGAACGTCGCGGCGAACCGGTCGAGCAGGTCGGCGAGCGTTTCGCCGTGCTCGCGGGCCTCGGCGATCATGCCGAGCATCGCGACGGCGGCACTGATCCCGTCCTTGTCGCGCACCGTCTCGGGATTGACGAGGTAGCCGAGGGCCTCCTCGAACCCGAAGAGGATGCCGGGGGCGCGCGAGATCCATTTGAAGCCCGTCAGCGTCGCGTGGAAGTCCAGGTCGTAGTGCTCGGCGACGGTCTGCAGCCCGGGCGAGGAGACCAGCGAGCATGCGAGCGATGCGCCCGCGGCGGCGCCCTGCGAGGGCGCAGATGCCCGCGCCCGCTTCGCCGCGCGCCAGCCGAGCAGGAGCCCCGTCTCGTTGCCGGTGAGCCGGCGCCACCCCTCGGGCGACGACGCGTCGGGGATCGCGACCGCGAGCCGGTCGGCGTCGGGATCGTTGGCGAGGATGAACTCCGCCGCGGCATCCCGCGCCGTGGCGAAGGACAGGTCCATCGCGCCCGGCTCCTCGGGGTTCGGGAACGCGACCGTCGGGAACCGTCCGTCGGGTGCGATCTGGGCCTCGACGACGACCGGGAGCGGGTACCCCGCGAGCTGGAGGATCGACGTCAGTGTCTCGTAGCCGACGCCGTGCATCGCCGTGTAGACCCAGTTCATGCCCGCGGCGCCGGCGGGGGCCGGAGCGACGGTGGCGGTCGCGGCGACGTACGCCTCGACGACCGCCTCGTCGGCGAGCTCGTATGCCCCGCGCGGCATGTCCCCGACGACCGTCGTCTTCGCGACCCGCTCGATGTGCGCCGCGATCTCGGCGTCGGCAGGCGACACGATCTGCGAGCCGTGGTCGGCCCCGCCGAGGTACACCTTGTACCCGTTGTCGTCGGGCGGATTGTGGGATGCCGTGACCATGACGCCGGCGGCCGCCCCCAGGTGCCGCACCGCGAACGCGAGCACGGGCGTCGGCAGCAGCCGCGGCAGGAGCACCGCGCGCAGGCCCGCACCGGCGAAGATCTCGGCGGAGTCCTCGGCGAACACGTCGGAGTTCCGCCGCCCGTCGTAGCCGATCACGACGAGAGGCGTCTCGCCCGGCTCGGCCTTCTCCCGCAGGTACGCCGCGAAACCCGCGGCCGCCTGCGAGACGAGCACCCGGTTCATCCGGTTGCTTCCGGCGCCCAGGCGTCCGCGCAGGCCCGCGGTACCGAACTCCAGCCGCGTGCCGAAACGGTCGGCCAGGTCGGCGGATGCCGCGGCATCCCCGCCCTCCGCGGCGGTGATGAGCGACGCAAGCTCCGCCCTCGTCACCTCGTCGGGGTCCTGGGCGAGCCAGGCGCGGGCGGTCGCCAGGGCCGCCGGGTCGACCCGGTCCACAGACGCGCTCACAGCTGCCCGATCACGCGAGCGAGGAGGTCGGAGATGACGGGCTCGGCCGCCTGGCCGGCCTCGATCACCTCCGCGTGGCTGAGCGGGGTCGTCTGGATGCCGGCGGCCATGTTCGTGATGAGTGAGAACCCGAGGATCTCCATGCCCCCCTGACGCGCCGCGATCGCCTCGAGCGCGGTCGACATGCCGACGATGTGGCCGCCGATGGTCTTCGCCATGCGCACCTCGGCGGGTGTCTCGTACTGGGGCCCCCGGAACTGGCAGTACACGCCCTCGTCGAGCGTCGGGTCGACGCGACGTGCGACGTCACGCAGACGCGTCGAGTAGAGGTCGGTGAGGTCGATGAACGTCGCGCCCTCGAGCGGCGAGTCGCCCGTGAGGTTGATGTGGTCGCTGATGAGGACGGGCGTGCCGGGCTTCCAGGTCGCCTTGATGCCGCCCGCACCGTTCGTCAGCACCATCGTCTTCGCGCCGGTCGCGGCGGCGGTCCGCACGCTGTGGACGACGCGGCGCACCCCGTGGCCCTCGTAGTAGTGCGTGCGCGCGCCGATGACGAGCACGTGCCGTCCCTTCGGCGTCACGATCGAACGCAGCGACCCGACGTGGCCCTCGAGGGCGGGCTTGCTGAAACCGGTGACCTCCGTCGCGGGGACGGTCGCGACGGTCTCGCCGACGAGTTCGGCGGCCTTGCCCCAGCCGCTACCGAGCGTGAGGGCGATGTCGTGTCGCTCGACACCCGTGAGCCGCGCGATGTCGGATGCCGCCTGCGCGGCGACCTCGAACGGGTCGGCGGCGGGGTCGTCGAGAGGGTTGCTGTACGTGGACATGCCACCACTCTAGGAACTGGTGCGGTCATCCGGCCAGCGGGCGCCTGAGAGAATGGGAGCCATGTCCGCGAGCTTCGTCCACTCCCAGTCCGTCGCGGTGGTCGGCGGCGGCCCCGGCGGTTACGAGGCGGCCCTCGCGGCCGCGCAGCTCGGCGCAGAGGTCACGCTCGTCGAGCGTGCGGGCGTGGGAGGAGCTGCGGTCATCACCGACGTCGTCCCCTCGAAGAGCCTCATCGCCACGGCCGATGCGGCGATCGCGATCTCCGAGGCATCCGATCTGGGCGTCGAATTCTTCGCGAAGGGCGAGAGCGGCCGACCGCTGAAACCGCAGGTCGCGATCAACCTCGCCGCCGTCAACAAGCGACTGCTCTCCCTCGCGCGCCAGCAGTCCGACGATATGCGCGGGCAGCTGGTGGATGCCGGAGTCCGCATCGTCTCGGGCCACGGCCGCCTCGACGGCCCGCACGCGATCGTCGTGGCGACCGGCCCCGGCGGCACCGACTTCGACCGGATCGAGGCCGACACCCTCGTCGTCGCGGTGGGCGCGTCGCCGCGCGAGCTTCCGAGCGCGAAGCCCGACGGCGAGCGGATCCTCACGTGGACGCAGCTCTACGATATGAAGTCGCTCCCCGAGCACCTCATCGTCGTCGGATCGGGCGTCACCGGCGCGGAGTTCGCGTCGGCGTACATGAACCTCGGCGCGAAGGTGACGCTCATCTCCTCGCGCGACCACGTGCTGCCCGGCGAGGACCGTGACGCGGCGACCGTGCTCGAGAAGGTCTTCACCCGCGGCGGCATGACGGTGCTCTCGAAGTCGCGCGCCGAGAAGGTGGAGCGCACCGACGACGGCGTCGAGGTCACCCTGTCGGACGGTCGGACGATCTGGGGGAGCCACTGCCTCTTGGCCGTCGGCTCGATCCCCAACACCGCCGACATCGGCTTGGAGGATGCCGGAGTCGAGCTCACCGAATCGGGGCACATCCGGGTCAACCGCGTCGCCCGCACGTCGGTGCCGAACATCTACGCCGCCGGCGACTGCACGACGTTCGTACCCCTGGCATCCGTCGCGTCGATGCAGGGCCGGACGGCGATCTTCCACGCCCTCGGTGACATCGTCATCCCGCTGGAGCGACGCCGGATCACGGCGAACATCTTCACGGCACCCGAGATCGCGACGGTGGGCCGGCAGGAGAAGGATCTCGAGACGGGCGCGATTGCAGGCGACGTGTACAAACTGCCGCTCGCCGCGAACGCGCGCGCGAAGATGCTCGGCATCACCGACGGGTTCGTGAAGATCATCGCGCGCGAAGGGTCGGGCACGGTGATCGGCGGCGTCATCGTCGCGCCGCGCGCATCGGAGCTCATCTACCCCATCGCGATCGCCGTCGAGCGGCGCCTCACGGTCGACCAGCTCTCGCGCGTCTTCGCGGTGTTCCCCTCGCTCACGGGGTCGATCACCGACGCGACCCGCGCGATGCACCAGGTCAACCGCGACGACGACTTCTTCGGCTGACCGGCACGTTTCGACTCGCTGCGCTCGCTCAACGGCCGGGAGGTTGCGCACCCCTTCGTTGATCCCGTCCCGCGGGCCTCAGCGCTGCAAGAGCGCGACCCACTCGCCGCGCCCGTCGGGCGACGTGGCACGTGCGGTGAACGTGTCGAGTTCGCGCACCGCGGTCGGGATCGCAATGGGCGTGCGCGGGTCGCCGCCGTGGCAGACGATCTCCTGCGTCGAGGTGACGGTGTCGCCGCCGGCCACGTACTCGAGGGTGAAGCTGGCCCGGTCGGTGCCGATGCAGCGCAGCTCCACGGCGCGGTACGTCACCCCGCCGCCGAGGTTCAGCGTCGACGTCGTGTCCGAGCCGGCGGCACCGAAGGCGCCGCCGATTCCGGCATCACCGGCATCCTCCAGGAGCGACGTCGACCAGGCATCCCATGTCGCCTGTTCCTCTGCCGCGGTCGGCCCGGGTGTGCACGCCGCGAGGCTAGCCGCGCCGAACGCGACGAGGAGCAGTGCGGCGGCCAGGCGGCGGGAGCGGGACATCGCCCCAGGATAGACCGGCGCGGAGCGGGGGACCGGCACGACGTGGGTCAGGAGATCGTGAGCAGCTGGTGGCCGGCCGAAACGGTCGCACCCGGGGTCGCGTCGATCGCGCCGATCACGCCGTCCTTGTGCGCCTGCAGCGGCTGCTCCATCTTCATCGCCTCGAGGACGACGACGAGGTCGCCCTTGACGACCTGCTGGCCGTCCTCGACGGCGAGCTTCACGATCGTCGCCTGCATCGGGGCCTTGACCGCGTCGCCGGATGCCGCAGCGCTCACACTCGGCGCGTGCGAACGGCGTGCCGGGGGTGCGACCACGGGCCGGCCGATCTTGTTCGGCGCGACCGCGATGCGATCGGGCAGGCTCACCTCGAGGCGCTTGCCGGAGACTTCGACGACGACAGTGTGGCGGGGCTCGGCCTCTTCGGGTTCTTCGAGCTCGCCGTCCCACGGCGGGATGTCGTTGTCGAACTCCGTCTCGATCCACCTCGTGAAGACGCCGAAGTGGCCGTCCTCCGCGGTGAAGGCGGGGTCGCGGACGACCTTGCGGTGGAAGGGGAGCACCGTCGGCATGCCGGCGACCTCGAACTCGTCGAGGGCACGGCGGGCACGCTCGAGGGCTTCGGTGCGGTCGCGGCCGGTGACGATGAGCTTGCCGAGGAGGGAGTCGAACGCGCCCGAGACGCTGTCGCCCGCGGTGACGCCCGAGTCGAGGCGGATGCCGGGGCCGCCGAACGTCTTGAACTGGTGGATGCGCCCGGGCTGCGGCAGGAAGTTCCGCCCCGGGTCCTCGCCGTTGATGCGGAACTCGATCGAGTGTCCGACCGGCTCAGGGTCGACATCGTCGAGCAGGCCGCCCTCGGCGATGCGGAACTGCTCGCGCACGAGATCGAGGCCGGTGACCTCTTCGGAAACGGGGTGCTCGACCTGCAGGCGCGTGTTGACCTCGAGGAAGGAGATCGTGCCGTCGGCGCCGATGAGGAACTCACACGTTCCCGCCCCGACGTAGCCGACCTCCTTCAGGATCGCCTTCGACGCGTCGTAGAGCGTCCGCGTCTGCTCCTGCGTCAGGAACGGCGCCGGTGCCTCTTCGACGAGCTTCTGGTGGCGGCGCTGCAGCGAGCAATCGCGGGTCGAGACCACGACGACGGTGCCTTCGGCATCCGCCAAGCATTGGGTCTCGACGTGGCGCGGCTTGTCGAGGTACTTCTCCACGAAGCACTCGCCGCGACCGAAGGCGGCGACCGCCTCGCGCGTGGCCGACTCGAAGAGCTCGGCGACCTCATCGACCTCGCGGGCGACCTTGAGGCCGCGGCCGCCACCGCCGTACGCCGCTTTGATCGCGATGGGCAGACCGTGCGCGCGCGCGAAGGCGACGACCTCGTCGGCGGTCTCGACGGGACCGGGGGTGCCCGGGGCGAGCGGAGCGCCCACCTTCTCTGCCACATGGCGGGCGGTCACCTTATCGCCGAGCGCCTCGATGGCCTCGGGGGAGGGGCCGATCCAGATGAGGCCGGCGGCCTGCACGGCGCGGGCGAAATCGGCGTTCTCGGCGAGGAAGCCGTAGCCGGGGTGCACCGCGTCGGTGCCGGAGCGGCGGGCGACGGAGAGGATCTTCTCGATGGAGAGGTACGTCTCGGCGCTCGTCGTGCCATCGAGCGCGTACGCCTCGTCGGCGAGCTTCGCGTGCATCGCGTCGCGGTCCTGGTCGGCGTAGACGGCGACCGAGGCCTTCCCCGCATCGCGGGCGGCGCGGATGATGCGGACGGCGATCTCACCGCGGTTCGCGACGAGCACTTTGGTGATGCGTGCGCGCACGGGCGCGGCGTCCACAGCGTGGTCCAGAGAAGGCATGGATGTCAGCCTACCCACGCAGACGGGGTCAGCTTTGGATCACTCGCACAAGATCATCGCGAAATCGTGGGCGGCACCCTACGAAGCCGCGCTCACGCCGAGGTGCCGGTCCAGAGGTCCGTCCACGTGATCTCGAGCTCACGGCAGAGGTGCCGGAGGGTCGACAGCGACATGCCGACGACCGTCGACGGGTCGCCCTCGACGCGCTCGATGAACGCTCCGGCGAGGCTGTCGATCGTGAAGGCGCCGGCGACCTGCAGCGGTTCGCCGCTGGAGACGTAGGCGGCGATCTCGGCATCCGTCACATCGGCGGCGAAGGTGACCGCCGCCTCCGCGACGGCGTGGGCCTCGCGCGGGGGCTGTCCGGGGGTGAGACGGAAGACGCTGTGACCCGAATGCAGGATGCCGGTGCGCCCCCGCATCTGATGCCAGCGCGCCGTGGCGACCTCGGGTTCGTACGGCTTGCCGAGGATCTCGCCGTCGAGCTCGAACATCGAATCGCCCCCGACGACGATGCCGTCGAACTCGGGGTCGTCCGCGGCGACGGAAGCCGCGACGTCGGCGGCCTTCCGGCGGGCGAGCAGCAGGACGTGCTCGTCGGGGGTGAGCGCGCGCCGCTCGTGTGCTTCGACCGCGGCGATCACCGCCTCCTCGTCGACCTGCGGTGCGCGCGTCTCGGGCTCGATGCCCGCCTGACGCAGGAGCATCAGTCGGGCGGGGGAGGTCGATGCCAGACACACGCGCATTCCCCCACCGTATCGCCGCCGCGGGAGAGGGCGGGGTGTGGAAACATCGAAGGATGCAGGACGGCGACACCCTCGAGCTCGACATCACCGACGTGGCCCATGGCGGGGTGTTCGTCGCGCGACACGAGGGGCGCGTCGTCTTCGTGGAGGGCGCGATCCCCGGAGAGCGCGTGCGCGTCGAACTGACCGACACCTCGAAGAGCTCGTTCTGGCGCGGTGACGTGGTGGATGTGACGGATGCCTCGTCGCACCGGCGCCCGCACGTCTGGCGCGCGGCCGACGTCAGCGTTCCACCGGCCGAACGCCCCGGTGGCGCCGACTTCGGGCACATCGACCTCGCGCATCAGCGCGCGCTCAAGACGCGCGTGCTCGACGGCGCCCTCACCCGCTTCGCGGGTATCGACGATCCCACAACCACGATGACCGCAGCAGGTGGCGCCGACGCAGACGAGGCATCCGAGGGCCTCCGGTGGCGCACGCGCGTCAGCCTGCACGTCGACGACGAGGGGCGTATCGGGCCGTTCGCTGCCCGCAGCCACCGCGTCATCGAGACCCCCGACCTGCCCCTCGCGACCGCCGAGATCGAGGAGGTCGCCCGCTCGCTCGACGGCTTCGCCCCGGGGCGCATCGACCTCGTGCAGCCCGCCGACGGCAGCGTTCGGACCATCGTCCGCCCCGCTCCTGCGCCCCGCACGTCCGGGGAATCGTCGCGCGGCGCGGGCCGGGCGGGCCAGCGGAACGGGCGCGGCCGTCGCCCCGCACCGCGCGCGCAACGCCCCACACGCGCCCCCGAAGACCCGACGGCCCGCGAAGTCGTCACCGAGATCGTCGCAGGGTCCTCCGGCGAGCGGCGCTTCCTGGTCGACGCGGGCGGGTTCTGGCAGGTGCACCGCCTCGCGGCATCCACGCTCACCGAGGCGGTTCGCGCCGCGCTCGACACCGCAGGCGGGGTCGACCCGGCCGCGCAGCACCTCGACCTCTACGGCGGCGTGGGACTCTTCGCCGCCGCCCTCGCCGAGGCGGGCGGCTCCTCCACGCGCGTGACGAGCGTCGAAGCCGACGCCCGAGCGACCGAGCACGCCGGCGAGAACCTCGCCGAGTGGGTCGGAGCGCGCGCCGAGACCGAGCGCACCGACCGCTACCTCGCGCGCCTGCTCGCGCAGGCGGGTTCTGCCGAGCGGGAGCGTCTCGCGCGCGGGGTCGTGCTGCTCGATCCGCCGCGCGCCGGCGCCGGGCGCGCGGTCGTCGAACAGGTCGCCGAGTTGGCACCGGCATCCGTGGTCTACGTCGCCTGCGACCCCGTCGCGCTCGCGCGCGACCTCGGCACCTTCCGCGCGCGGGGCTACGAGCCGCTGCGGATCGACGCGTTCGACCTCTTCCCGCACTCGCATCACGTCGAGGCTGTCGCGACGCTCGCGCGCGCCGCTGGCTAGGCTCATCGCATGACCCGCGTCGCAGTCATCGACGATCACGAGTCCGTCCGGCTCGGACTCGAAGCGGCGTGCGCCCGTGCGGGCACGAAGGAGGTCGTCTTCTCGGGGAGCACGGTGCGCGAGTACCTCGCGTGGCGCCAGGCGACCGCCGCGGCACCCGCCGACATCGTCGTGCTCGACCTCACCCTCGGCGACGGCACCACCGTCACCGAGAACGTCTCTGCCGTGGTCGCCGACGGCTCGCCCGTCCTCATCCACAGCGTCGCCGATCGCCCTGCCGCCGTCCGCGAGGCGCTCGCCGCGGGAGCCGCCGGCGTCATCAGCAAGGCCTCGCGGACCGACGACGTGCTCGCCGCGATCCGCACGATCGCGCACGGCGAGGCTCTCGAGAACCTCGAATGGGCCAGCGCCGTCGACGGCGACCGCGCCTTCGCCGACGCGCAGCTGGCCACGCGCGAGCGGGAGGTGCTGCGCCTGTACGCCGCGGGATTGCCGCTGAAGTCGGTCGCCGAGCGCCTGGGCATCGCCTACTCGACGGCCAAGGAGAACATCACGCGCATCCGGGTGAAGTACACCGAGGTCGGGCGGCCCGCCCCGACGAAGATCGAGCTGCGCCTGCGTGCCATCGAAGACGGGCTGGTCGCCGGCGATACGGCCGCCGGCGGCCGCTGAGGCGATGTCGGTCACGGCCGGATCCGTCGCGCCGGCAGCGCCGCGCGCCGACCCACCCGGCCCGGAGAGATTCACCGAGGCGCGCGTCGAACGGATCATCCGCCTCGTCGTCGCCCTCGGGTGCGCCGTGCTCGGCGCGCAGTCGTTCCTCAACGCGATCGGCTCCACGCAGGAGGATGCCGCGTGGCACATCGCCTTGATGGTCGGAACGTTCGCGCCGCTCGCACTCATGATCCTCGCGCTTGTCACCGGCGTGTGGGCGCGTGCGGCCAGCGGGGCGTGCGCCGTCGCGCTGCTCGTCGTGTTCGCGTGCTGGCCGCTCGCCACACGAGGCATCGCGTCGTCGCCGCACGAGCAGCCCTGGATCTGGTACCTCATCAACGTGGCGTGCGCGGCCGCCGTGGTGGCCTTCTCGCTGCCCGTCCAGATCGCCTGGGCGACGATCGCGCCCCTCACCTACGCGGTCGTCCGACTGGCGCAGGTGGGGACGGCCGACGAGGAGATGATCTCCGTCGTGCTGGATGCCGTCTTCGCGATGATCCTCGCAGGCCTCATCATCGCGCTGGCATGGCTCCTGCGTTCGATGGGGAGGAGCGTCGACCAAGCACGGGGCGCCGCCGTGGAGTCGTACGCGGCGGCCGCCGCCGCGGATGCCGCCGAGTCCGAACGCATCGCCGTCGCGGCGCTCATGCACGACAGCGTCCTGGCAGCGCTCATCGCCGCTGAACGCGCCACGACGCCGCGCGAGGAGGCGCTCGCGGTCGCGATGGCGCGCGAGGCGCTCACCCGCCTCGCGAACGCCGAACAAGACGCGCGCGAGGGCTCCGACGAGACGGTACCCGCGGCATCCCTCGCCGGAGACATCGAGCGCGCCGCGGCGGAGGCGGGGCTCGAGCTGCAGGTCGCCTCGCACGTCTCGGACGACGCGCCGCCCGTGCCCGGGCGCGTCGCCCGGGCCGTCGTGCTCGCGGCATCGCAGGCGCTGGCGAACGCCGCGCAGCATGCCACCGGCCGCGGCGTGACGGTGACATTGGCGGCCGATGCGCGCGCCCTCGCCGTTCGTGTCGCCGATGCCGGAACGGGGTTCGTCCCCGCCGAGGTCGCGCACGACCGTCTCGGCATCCGCGGATCGATCGTCGCCCGCATGGCAGCGGCCGGCGGACGGGGCCGCGTGCAGACCGGCCGGACGGGCACGACGGTCCTCCTCGACTGGGAGTATCCGTCGTGAGGTCGGCTGTCTCGGGGGTGCGGGGCGCACTGACCCTCCTCTCCGTCGCTTTCACCGCCTACCTCGCGGTGGGCGCCCTGGTGTGGACGGTCGCTCCCGCGCATCCGTTCCTGCAGATCGGCGCCGTCGCGCTCTACCTCGTCACGACCTGGCTCTGCATCCTCTGGCGTCCTTCAGCGCGCACGCACGACGATGCGGGCGCCGACGGAGTGAGCCCGATGGTGCAGGGTCTGCTCAATGTGCGATCGCGGCTGCCCGTCTGGGTCGCGACACTCGCCGTCGCCGCGGCGGTGATCGTTCCGAACGCGAGCTGGCTGGCTGCGCGTCCGGAGGCGCGGCTGACCGACTACGCCACTTGGGGTCTGGGCGCCGTCGGGGCTCTCATGGCGATCGTGATCGTGCGCCGGCGCCCGTGGGCGGCGTGGACGGGCGTCGCGCTGGCGGCAGTGTCGGCAGCGTTCTGGATCGGCGGGCCGTCCGCGCTCGCGTTGGGAGTCGTGGGCGCCGTCCTGTGGGTGGGGGCGGCGCAGCTGATCGGCGTGCTCCTCGCGCGTGCGGCGCGCGACACCTCCCAGCTCACACGCTTGCAGCGGGATGCTTCGGAATGGCTGGCCGCGCAGGAGGGTATGCGCCGCGAGCGCCGGGTGCTCGTCCAGCGCGCACTCGCCGTCGCGGGACCCGTCCTCGCCCACACGATCGAGGTGGGCGGCCGACTCGACGACACGGAGCGGAACCTGGCGCGGATCGCGGAGGCGACGCTTCGCGACGAGCTGCGCGGCGCAGCGCTCCTCGATGACGACGTGCGCTCGGCGCTCGCGCGTGCGCGTGCGGGCGGCGCCACGGCATCCGTTCTCGATGAGGACGGTCTCGACGGACTGTCCGCGGCCGAGCGCGCCGCCGTGCGCGCCGAGCTCGCAACGATCGTCGGTCGGGCGAGGTCGGAGCGGCTGTACATCCGCACCTCTCGTCATCCGCAGATCGCGGTGACCGTCGTCGGTCGCTCCACGGCGCCGGACGGCGAGGAGACGGTCGACCTCTGGCATGAGATCGCGCGGGGGGGCGTGGCGGGCACCGAGGGCGCAGACCGAGGGGAAACGGCCTCGTCAGGCCCTGGCGATTAAGGGGGCGAGGGGCGGCGAAGCCGCCCGCCCCTCGCCATGCGAGCCGGTTACCCGAAAACCTGCTCGCGAGGGTGCGGCGCGCAAGAAACGCGTTGCACCGAACGCGAATGCGTTCCAGCTCTTTCAGTGTGCCCGCCCGCAAGAGCTTTGTCTGTAGGTATTTCGGGGGACAAGAAAACAGTTCTCCGACCGACCGGGGTGTGCCGCGTCGACGTCGTCAGCCCCCGAAGCGGCCCCAGCCGATCTCGCGGCGGAGCGGTTCGCGCATCGCGCGCGCCGACACGCGCCACGCCGACGGGTGCGGCTCCGGTTCGGCGATGGCCGCGGCCGCCTCGTGCTCGTAAGCCTCGGTCACGACAGCGACGACAGCGGCGAGCTCCTCCGCCGTCGGCGACCCGCGGCGGATCTCGACGTGGAGGTCTCGCTCGTCGCGTTCGGGGGAGCCGGACGCCGCGTCGGCGCCGACGTCCGCGGCATCCGTCGCCGCCGCGTTCTGCGCGCTCACAGCGGGATGTTCCCGTGCTTCTTCGGGGGCAGGCTCGCGCGCTTGCCGCGCAGCGAGCGCAGCGCCTTGGCGACCGCCACGCGGGTCTGCGCGGGCTCGATGATGCCGTCGAGCTCGCCGCGCTCGGCGGCGAGGAAGGGTGAGGCGACGTTGTAGGTGTACTCGCTCGCGAGGCGGGCGCGGACGGCGGCGACGTCCTCTCCGGCGGCCTCCGCCTTCTTCAGCTCGCCGCGGTACAGGATGTTGACGGCGCCCTGGCCGCCCATGACGGCGATCTCGGCCGTCGGCCAGGCGAGGTTGATGTCGGCGCCGAGCTGCTTGGAGCCCATGACGATGTACGCGCCGCCGTACGCCTTCCGCAGGATGACGGTGACCAGCGGCACCGTCGCCTCGGCGTACGCGTAGAGGAGCTTCGCGCCGCGGCGGATGACGCCCGTCCATTCCTGGTCGGTGCCGGGAAGGTAGCCGGGGACGTCGACGAGGGTGACGATCGGGATCGAGAACGCATCGCAGAACCGCACGAACCGGCTCGACTTCTCTCCCGCCTCGATGTTCAGGGTGCCGGCCATCTGCGACGGCTGGTTCGCGATGATGCCGACCGTCCGCCCCTCGATCCGGCCGAGGCCGATCACGATGTTCGGGGCGAACAGAGGCTGCACCTCGAGGAAGTCGCCCGCGTCCACGATGGTGCGGATCACGGTGTGGATGTCGTAGGGCTGATTCGGAGAGTCGGGGATCACCGCGTTGAGCGTGCGATCGGCATCCGTCGTCTCCCACTCGAAGGCGTTCTCGTAGACCGGGATCTCCGACATGTTGTTGTCGGGGAGGAAGCCGATCATCGTGCGCACGTAGTCGAGCGCGTCGTCCTCGTCCTCGGCGAGGTAGTGCGCGACGCCGGAGCGGGTGTTGTGCGTGTAAGCGCCGCCGAGCTCCTCCATGCCGACGTCTTCGCCGGTGACCGTCTTGATGACGTCGGGACCGGTCACGAACATCTGGCTCGTCTTGTCGACCATGACGACGAAGTCGGTGAGCGCGGGGGAGTAGACGGCGCCGCCGGCGGCGGGACCCATGATGATCGAGATCTGCGGGATGACGCCCGAGGCGGCCGTGTTGAGGCGGAAGATCTCGCCGTACTTGCCGAGCGCGACGACGCCCTCCTGGATACGCGCGCCGCCCGAATCGAGGATGCCGATGATCGGCATGCCGCCGCGGAGCGCGAACTCCATGACCTTGATGATCTTCTCGCCCGCGACCTCGCCGAGCGAGCCGCCGAAGGTGGTGAAGTCCTGGGCATAGACGGCGACCGTGCGTCCGTGGATCGTGCCGACGCCCGTGACGACCGAGTCGCCGTAGGGGCGGGAGCGGTCCATGCCGAAGGCGCTCGTGCGGTGGCGGACGTACTCGTCGAGTTCGACGAACGAGCCCGGGTCGACGAGCGCCTCGATGCGCTCGCGGGCCGTCATCTTGCCCTTGGCGTGCTGCTTCTCGCGGGCGGTGCTCTCCGCATCGACGACCGCCTCCTGGTAGCGGGCGCGGAGGTCGGCGATCTTGCCGGCGGTCGTGGAGAGGTCACTCGGGTCGGTCACGCGTTCCACCCTAGCGACCGCGATGCGCGGATCGTTGGGGGAGTGCGACAACGGCATCCGTGTTTCGCTGTTGCCGTTCGCTATTCGGATGCTTGGGCGGAGGGCGCGGTGGGCGCTTCCGAGCGCTTCCGGGCGCTTCGAACGCCCGTGGAGTACCAGTCGTCGGATCGGTGGTGCTGTAGTGAACGGATGTGAAGGATGAGGCATCCATCCGTCGATCGCTCCGACGACGGGACCTCTATCCACGCGATTCGGGCTCCTCGAGACCGGGCCGCGCCCTCGGGGATGCCCTCCTGCGGGCGCCGTCCGAGGCCTAGAGTGGCGCTATGCCGATCCCGAACGAGGGTTACCCCCTGGCCGCCGCCGTCACGCCCCGCCTGCAGGTGATCGGGTCGGTCGACTCGACCAACGCCAAGCTGCTGCACGACGCCGCGCGCGACCCCGAAGGCCACCCGCACCTTTCGACGCTTCTCACGCGCGATCAGCGCGCCGGCCGCGGACGGCGCGACCGCTCGTGGGTGACGCCGCCCGATTCGGCGCTCGCCGTCTCCGTCCTGCTTGAGGTCGGTGCCGTCGCCCTCGAGAACCGCGGCTGGATTCCGCTCATCGCGGGAGCTGCGATGGCGGATGCCGTGGGTGCACAGCTCTCGGATGTCTCGCTCAAGTGGCCCAATGACGTCTTGGTGGGGGTGGGGCCCCAGGCGCGGAAGATCAGCGGCATCCTCGTCGAAGTCCTCCCGTCCGACCCGCGCACGGTCGTCGTCGGCGCGGGTGTCAACACGACGATGGAGACGATCGACCTGCCGGTGCCGACCGCAACCTCTTTCGCCGACCAGGGCGCCGTCGCCGATGAGGATCGCCTGCTCGCCGACTACCTCACGGCGCTGCGCGACGGCATCGCCGACCTCGCGGTCGGGGGTGGCGCCGTCGTCGCGCCGCGGGTGAGCGAGCGGTGCCGCACGATCGGCTCAGAGGTCGAGGTGACGCTTCCCGACGGCGTGGTGCTGCACGGCCGGGCCGTTCGGCTGGATGACACCGGCCGCCTCGTCGTCGGAACGAACGGTGTCGAGACCGTGGTGGCCGCGGGCGACGTCGTGCACGTACGGTAGTCCGCCCGCACTCCGGCCATCGGTGCTCCGCTTCCTCAGGCCATCGGCGCCCGCTCCCTCCGGCGAAACGCCGGAAACCGGCCGGTTGCCCGGCCGAACGCACCCGCGTCGGCACAATGAGAGGGTGACCCAGCCGACCGCGTACACCGGGCGCCCCGCGACACCCGCTCCGGGTGCTGTCGTGCCCGAGCGGCGGATCGCGCGGGTGCGCGGGCACGCGCGCCGACTGTTCTGGTCGGCGCTCGTCGTCATCGCGGTCGCCGGCGGGGTGGGCTACTTCACCGGCAATCTGCCGGCCCAGTTCAGCGCATGGGCGGAGGACTGGATGCTGTGGGCGACGGCGGGCGCCCTCATCCTGCTCTTCGCGATCGTGCCGTATCTTCGGTGGCTCTCGCGCACCTACACGGTGACGACGCGGCGCGTGATCGCCCGGTCGGGGGTCTTCGGACGCCACCGCTTCGAGCTCAGCCATGCCCGCGGCTACACGATCGGCGAACGCCGCGGCCCGATCCAGCGCCTGTGGGGCACCGGGACGCTGACTCTGTCGAACGGCGTCGACGAGCCGCTGCGCATGGTCGACATCCCGTCCGTCCGGCTCATGCACGAGGTGCTCGCCGACCAGGTCGAGGTCAACCAGATCCTCGCGCACCGCGACTCGCACGCGATCCCGATCATCGATCCCGGCCCGCCCCCTCCGCTGCCCGGCCGGTAGCGGGCGCCACGGCGTCCGGGCGCCCCCGCCCCCGCGCCCGCCTCGGCGGCGCCCGCCCCAGCGTCCGCGCGCCGCCCCGCCCACCCCGCGAGACCGCGTGTTCTCGACGAGACCCGCCGTCGGAAGCGCGGGTCTCGTCGAGAACGCACGGTCTCGGGGAAGTGCCGGCGCGCGCGGCGCGGGAGGCAGGCGTGCGCGACGCGGGAAGCTCCGGTCCGTGCGAGGGGAGCGCGGTGAGCGCTCAGGTGCCCGCCGGACCTGAAAGGATGGACGCGTCGAAAGGGACGCGTCATGGCACTCACACTCGGAATCGTCGGGGGCGGGCAACTCGCCCGCATGATGATCGCGCCGGCCGTCGAACTCGGGATCGACGTGCGCGTGCTCGCGGAGGAGCCGGGCATGTCGGCATCCCTCGCCGCGACCGCGACCGGCGATTACCGCGACCTGGAGACCGTCCGCGTCTTCGCGGAGGGCGTCGACGTCGTCACGTTCGACCACGAGCACGTACCGCAGGAGGTGCTCCGTGCGCTCGTCGACGGCGGCGTCGCCGTGCACCCCGGTCCCGATGCGCTTCAGTTCGCGCAGGACAAGCTCCGCATGCGCGCCCGGCTCGCGGAGCTCGGCATCCCCCAGCCGGAGTGGGCCGAAGTGGCGGATGCCGCACAGCTGCAGACCTTCCTGGACAGCAACGGCGGCCGGGTCGTCGTGAAGACGCCGCGCGGCGGGTACGACGGCAAGGGCGTCCGCGTCGTTTCGTCGCCGGACGAGGTCGCCGACTGGTTCGGCGACGGTCCGCTCCTCGCGGAGGAGCTCGTCGACTTCTCGCGGGAACTCGCCCAGCAGGTTGCGCGCCGACCCTCCGGCGAGCTCGTCACGTATCCCGTCGTCGAGACGGTGCAGCGGGGCGGCGTCTGCGCCGAGGTGATCGCCCCCGCCCCGCACGGCGCCGCACGCCTCCCCGAGGTCGCCGCGGAAATCGGCACGACCATCGCCGAGGGCCTCGGAGTCACCGGCATGCTCGCCGTCGAGCTCTTCGAAACCACCGACGAACGACTCCTCGTCAACGAGCTCGCGATGCGCCCGCACAACAGCGGTCACTGGAGCCAGGACGGCGCGATCACCTCGCAGTTCGAGCAGCACGTGCGCGCCGTGCTCGACCTGCCCCTCGGCGACGCCGTTCCGCGGCAGCCGTGGGCGGTCATGGTCAACATCCTCGGCGGGCCGGCGACCGACACCTTGGAGAGCCGCCTTCCCGCGGCGCTCGATGCGCACCCGGCCGTCAAGGTCCACACGTACGGCAAGGCGCCGCGCCCCGGGCGCAAGGTGGGCCACGTGAATGCGACGGGCGAAGAGTTGGATGCCGTCGTCTACGACGCCCGCGCCGCAGCGGCGTTCTTCGCGGACTGACGGCGTTTCGACTCGCTGCGTTCGCGAGGCGACCGGGGCTGCGTTCGCGGGGAGGCCGGGTCTGCGTGGCGTTCCGGGATTCTTCCAGGGTGTCGCCCTAGCCTGGTGCGGTGACTTCGGCTCTCCACTCCTCGGCATCCCCTCTCGTCGGTGTCGTCATGGGCTCCGATTCGGACTGGCGGGTCATGAGCGACGCCTCGCAGGTGTTGAGCGAGTTCGGCATCCCGCATGAGGTCGAGGTGGTTTCGGCGCATCGGACCCCCGACAAGCTCATCCGCTACGGGCGCGAGGCTCGCGCGCGGGGCCTGCGCGCGATCGTGGCGGGCGCAGGGGGTGCGGCGCACCTCCCCGGCATGCTGGCGTCGGTCACGGCGCTGCCGGTGATCGGCGTGCCCGTGCAGCTGGCGACGCTCGACGGGCTCGATTCGCTGCTCAGCATCGTGCAGATGCCCGCCGGCATCCCCGTGGCGACCGTATCGATCAACGGCGCGAAGAACGCCGGGCTCCTCGCCGCGCGGATCCTCGGCGCGTCCGATGACCGGCTCGGCGACCGGGTCGAGCAGTACGCGCGCCTTCTCGAAGAGCAGGTCGAGGAGAAGAACCGGCGCCTGAAGGACTCGCTGTGAGCGTCGCCTCGCCGCCGCGGCCGTCGTCGCCGGGAGCGTCCCGTCCCGCCTCCGGTGCGAGCCAGCGAGCGCAGCAGAAGGCGGATGCCGTCGTGCTCGGCGACCAGCCGATCCGGCGCCCCGACACGCGCTCGCCGAAGGTGATGACCCGGCGCGCGTGGTGGCTCGTGGTCTTGAACTTCCTCCTCCCGGGGTCGGCGCAGAGCCTCGCGGGAAACCGGCGCCTCGGACGCGTCGGCCTCACGGCGACGATCGTCATGTGGGTGCTCGTCCTGGTCGCCGTCGCGATGGCGCTGCTCTGGCCGACGATGCTCGGGACGCTCGCGTCGAACGGCTTCGTCCTCCTCCTCGTGCAGATCGTGCTGCTCGCCTACGCGGTGCTGTGGGTCGTCCTGACCGTCGACACCCTGCGGCTCGTGCGGCTCGTGCGTGCGCGCCCCGGCGCGCGACCCGCGATCGCGGCGCTCGCGATCGTCGGCGTCGTCCTCGGCAGTGGTGGGGCCGTGTATGCCGCGCAGCAGCTCATCGCGCCCGCGCGCGAGCTGATCGCCTCGATCTTCACCAACAACGCGCCGCCGGTCCCGCCGTCGAACGGGTACTACAACATCCTGCTGCTTGGGGCAGATTCGGGGCTCGGCCGCGACTCGATGCGCTTCGACAGCATCTCGGTCGTGTCGGTGAACGCCGACACCGGGGCCGTGCACATCACCGGCATCCCGCGTGATCTTGCCCATGCGCCGTTCTCGGAGGGGCCGATGAGCGAGCTCTACCCGAACGGTTTCGAGGGGCATCCCTCGTCGACCTGCGGATGGGGCCCGGGCATCAACCAGCTGATGAACGCTGTGGAGATCTGCCAGCCCGATGGGGGTAAGGACATCTATCCCGATGCCGCGGCGCAGAGCTCCACGCCCGCGATCGAGGCCACGAAGTCGGCCGCGGAGGGGATTCTCGGGGTCGAGATCCCGTATTACGTCTTCGTCGACATGAAGGGCTTCGCCGACATCGTCGATGCGCTCGGCGGTGTCGACATCACCGTGCAGGAGCGGCTGCCCAAGGGCGGCGGGCCCTCGTACGAAGGCGAGCCGGCGGAGGACTGGGCGATCGGGTGGATCGAGGCCGGTCCGCAGCACATGGATGGGGACACCGCCCAGTGGTACGCGCGCTCGCGCTACACCACGAGCGACTGGGATCGCATGCGCCGTCAGCGCGAGTTGCAGCAGGCGATCCTCGCGCAGGCGAATCCCGCGAATGTCCTAACGCGGTTCCAGGAGGTCGCGAAGGCGGGGGAGGACCTCGTGCAGACCGACATTCCGGCCGGCGCCCTCGGCTACTTCGTCGAGCTCGCCGCCAAGGCGAAGGAGCAGCCCGTCCAGACGCTCGAGCTGACCCCCGACGGTGCCGGGATCTCCACGGAGAAGCCGACCGCCGAGCAATACGCGCACGTGCGCGAGCTCATCCAGCAGGCGCTGTACCCCCCGTCGCCGAGTCCGACCCCCGCCCCGTGACAGCCCTGTTGCGGGTCGTGCTCGACCAAGTGGTGGCGCCGACCGCGTCGGATCTCACGACCGCGTCGCGCGAACTCGGGCGCGCGCTCGTGCGCACGGCGCCCGCCGGCTGCGCCGTCGAGGCGATCGTCCCCGCCGTGCCCGATGCCGCCGGGACGCTCGAGGGAGCAGTCCCCGGGCTCGCGTCTCTGTCGCGGGCGTCGCTCGGGCGTCGCGAGCTCGCCGCCGCGTGGCAGCTGGGGGTCGCGCCGGGGATCGGCGGCGGGATGATCCATTCGCCGACGCTTATGGCGCCGCTCGTGCGGCACGACCGCGTCAACGACAACGACCAGACCGTCGTCACAATCTGGGATCTGGATGCCTGGGAGCGCGGCGCCGAGCTGCACCGCGGTGCCGTCACCTGGCAGAAGGCGATGCTGAAGCGCGCCGCGCGCTTCGCCGACGCCGTGGTCGTGCCGACGCATGCCATGGCAGCGCGCGTCTCCGAACTTGGGGCCTTCGGCGACCGGGTACGGGTGATCGCCGGCGCCGCCCCCGCCGGATTCGCGGTGCCGACCGATGAGATCGGGCGTCGGCGCGCGCTCGGAGTGCCGGAAGGGTTCGTGCTCGCATCAGGTTCATCGTCGCCGTCGGCGCGGGTGGGGGACGCCTTCGGCGCTGTGGTCGCCGCGGGTCTGGACGTCGCCGTCGTGGTGATCGACGTTCCGGAGGGCGATGCGGATGCCGTCACCGCGCTCGCCTCGGCATCCGGCCTCTCGAGCGACCGCGTGGTCGCGCTCGGCGCTCTCGACGACGCGGACCGCGGGGCGCTGCTGGGCGGCGCGGTCGCGTTCGTCGCGCCGTCGCGTCTGTCCGCCTTCCCGTGGCGGCTCGTCGAGGCGCTTGCGGTGGGCCTGCCGGTGGTGGCCGTCGACACGCCCGTCCACCGCGAAGTGGTCTGGGACGGGGGAGCGCTCGTGGAGGCGGACCCCTCGGACGCCGGGTCTTCGACGTCTTCCGCGGCTGCGGCGCTTGGTGCCGCGCTCGCCGAGGTGCTCGGGTCCACGGCATCCGTCGAGCGGTACGGCGTACTCGCCGCGGACCGCGGAAGGGCGTTCTCGTGGTTCGGCGCCGCGGAGCGGGTGTGGATGCTGCACGCCGATCTCTAGGGCGCGGCTTCGGTGCGCCACATTGATGATGAGAAAGTGGTAACAATCATTGACTTCCGTCACAATGTTCACATGAGTACCCGAAACTCGACGTTGGTCGCACGCCGCGCTCGCTCCGGAGCCGCCGCGATCCTCGCGTCTCTGGCGCTCATCGCGTCCCTGTTCGTCGCGGCGCCTGCCGTTGCTGCGGAGCCGGTCTCCGCGTCCGCGCCGGCGGCTGCCGCTGCGCTGGATGCCGCCGCGTCTGCGCCCGACGTGTCCGCCGGCATCGTGAAGGCAGCGCCCGTCGTCGGCTTCGATCCGGAGAACATCATCTCGGATGCGCTGTTCTACGACGGCGCGGCGATGACAGCAGCCGAAATCCAGAGCTTTCTCGACAGCAAGATCGGGCGATGCGAGAATGGCAAGTGCCTCAACGTGATCAACGCGAGCATCTCCGACAAGGCGGAGTGGGTATCGCAGACGACCGGTCAACTCGTGTGCTCCGCCATCAAGGGCGGCACCATGAAGGTTTCGGAGCTCATCTACCGCATGCAGACCGCGTGCGGGATCTCGGCGAAGGTCATCCTCGTCACGCTCCAGAAGGAGCAGGGCCTCGTCACCAGCACCGCACCGAGTGACTGGAATCTTCAGGCCGCGATGGGTGCCTCCTGTCCGGACACCGCACCGTGCGACCCCTCCTTCAAGGGCGTCGGCCCGCAGATCTTCAAGGGCACGCAGCAGCTCAAGACCTACAAGGCGACACGGTTCGCACGACAGCCGGGCGTGCACTTCATCGGGTGGAGCCCGAACTCCGCGTGCGGCGGCACCAATCTCAACATCCGCAACTACGCGACCGCCGCGCTCTACAACTACACGCCGTATCAGCCGAACAAAGCCGCGCTCAACGCCGGCTACGGCATCGGCGACGGCTGCTCGAGCTACGGCAACCGCAACTTCTACAACTACTACACGCAGTGGTTCGGGTCGACGCAGGGCGCCGACACATCGCATTCTCCCTTCGGCGGATACAACCTCGTGGTGAGCCGCGGGCAGGTCACAGTTCAGGGGTGGGCGATCGATCCCGACGCCCCGACCCAGTCGCTAAGTGTCGTCGTGAGGGTGAACGGAGAGGCCAACTGGGCTTCCTTCACCGCCGACGCGTATCGACCCGATGTGGCGAAGGCCTACCCTGGAGTCGGCGACCGGCATGGAATGGACTCGACGTTCGAGGTGCGCGGAGGAGACACAACGGTCTGCGTCGCCGTGAAGAACGCAGGCATCGGTTCAGACGCGGACTTCGGATGCACACCCGTATTTGTGGAGTCCGCGTCGCCGCACGGCGGAACGACGATTCGCGCTGTCCCGGGGGGAATCCACATCGAAGGGTGGACAGTCGACACTGACACCCGCGATCCGCTCGCCGTCCACGTGTATATCGACGGCGTCGGCTCCGCCTACAAGGCGAACGCATACCGTCCCGATGTCGGAGCAGTCTTCAAGGACTCGGGAGACAACCACGGCATCGATCTCTCGATCCCGACGACTTTGGGTGCTCATCAGGTGTGCGTCTACGGCATCAATGTCGGCCTCGGCTTCAATATGCTGCTCGGAGAATGCACGACGGTCCGAGTGACGACGAGTGCTGACCCCGTCGGCGCCGTCGACTCGATCTCGGCTGTGCCCGGAGGACTCCGCGTGAAGGGATGGGTCACTGACCCCAACGCCACGGGCCCGATGACGGTTCACGCATGGATGGGGAGTTCGGCGACGGCGATCCGTGCACAGACCATTCGCACCGATGCCAGGGTCGCCTCTGGTTCGACCGCCTATGGCTTCGACGCTGTCATCCCGTCGCGAACTGGATCGCAGCAGGTCTGCCTCTACGGCATCAACGTGGGATGGGGGGGAAACGTCCTCCTCGGTTGCGGCGCGAGCACCGTGCTCGCCGGCGACCCCTTCGGCGGAATGGACGTTGCAATCGTTGACGGCGATGCGGTTCTGCGGGGCTGGTCGATCGATCCTGACACGACGGATTCGATCCCCGTGCACGTCTACGTGGACGGCGCGTCCCGAGCGGTCACTGCGGACGCGTCCCGGCCGGATGTCGGGCGGGTTTATCCGGGTTATGGGAACTCTCATGGGATCGACGCGAAGCTGAACCTCTCGGCGGGGCGACACAGTGTCTGCGCATACGGGATCAACTCCGCTGGCGGCGGTGGGAACGCGCTCTTGGGTTGCCAGGACATTGTGGTGCCGAATCGTTCGCCCTTCGGAGGAACCGATGCCACCGTCGTCGCCGGGGGTGTGCAGCTCCGCGGGTGGACCATCGACCCTGACACGACGGGCGCGATAGCTGTGCACGTATACGCGGACGGCGTCGCCGTAGCCGTGTTGACGGCGAACGCATCCAGGCCCGACGTCGCGGGCGCGTATCCGGGATTCGGTGCCCAACACGGATTGGACGCGTTCATCCCGCTGTCTAAGGGGGCTCATCAAGTGTGCAGCTACGGCATCAACGTCGGCCGAGGATCGAACTCGCTGCTGGCGTGCCAATCCGTGGTCGTGGTCTGATAGAAGCCGCGCCGCTGTGTACGTGCCCACCGACCGAAGCCGGTAACTGATTCTCGACTCGTGAGGCTCCGGTCGCCCGTCACTCTGTGTGCTCGCGGAGCACTGTCAGATACTGCTCGAGAGTGGAATCAGCCGGTGCCACGTGCCACCCGGTCGCCAGCAACTTCGTCGGATCAAGCACGCTGTTGCGCGGTCGGGGCGCCACCGGCGCGGTCGCGCTGGCGAAGTAGACCTCGGTCGACACTCCGGTGATCCGCGCCGGATCATGCCCCGTCAGTCGGAAGACATCGCGGGCGATGTCCGCCCAGGACTGCGGATCGCCGCCTCCGGTCAGGTTATACACGCCGAACGGTGCACCGGTATCGACGAGGTGGCGGATTCCGCGGGCGATGTCGTCGGTGAAGGTGAGACGGCCGACCTGGTCATCGACGACCTTCGGGTCGATGCCGCGCTCGGCAAGGGATGCCATCGTCCGCACGAAGTTGGCGCCGTCGCCGATGACCCAGCTGGTGCGGATGACGAAATGGCGGGGCACCGTCTGCACGATCGCGTCACCCGCAGCCTTCGTCTGGCCGTAAACGCCGAGCGGACACACCGGGTCGCCTTCGCGGTACGGGCCGTCGAGAGTGCCGTCGAAGACGTAGTCGCTCGACACGTGTACGAGCGTGATCCCGTTCTCCGAAGCGACGCGGGCGAGCGCCGTGACTCCGCTGACGTTCGCCGCCCACGCGTCCTTCCGACCCTCGGACGTCTCAGCGAGATCGACCTTCGTGTACGCGGCGGCGTTGATGATCAGGCCGTAGTCACGCCAGCGACGGGCGGTCGCGAAGTCGGGAGATGCAAGGTCGAGCGCGACGCGGTCGGCGTACTCGACGTGGGGAGCGTCGCCGTACTGGTCGCGCAGCGCACGTCCGAGTTGCCCGTTCGCGCCGAGCACGAGCGTCTTCTTCGGCGGGATCGGTGTGACCTCGGCAAGGCGCGGGTGGTTCTTGTCCTTGTCGCTGATCTCGACCTCATCGAGTGGGATCGGCCACGCGATCGCGGCCGTCTCGTCGGCGAGGTTGAGGAACGAGTAGGCGGCATCCGGCGACCAGTGGTCGTTGACGAGGTAGGTGTACGCGGTGTCTGTGTCGAGGGTCTGGTACGAGTTCCCGACTCCGCGGGGCACAAAGATCGCCTTCGACGGGTCGAGCTCCGTTGTGAACACCGCTCCGAAGGTGGGTCCCTCACGCAGGTCGACCCACGCGCCGAAGATGCGCCCCGTCGCGACCGAGACCCACTTGTCCCACGGTTCGGCGTGGATTCCCCGTGTGGTGCCGACCGCGTCGTTGAACGAGATGTTGTTCTGCACCGGGCCGAAGTCGGGCAAGCCCAGCGACGTCATCTTGTCGCGCTGCCAGTTTTCCTTGAACCAGCCGCGCGCATCGCCGTGAACGGGCAGGTCGAAGACGACGAGACCGGGGATGGCAGTCTCGGTGACGGTGAGGTGCTTGCCGTACTCGGTCACGCGGATCACTGTCCCTTCGACGCGTAGAACGCCTCGACGCCGTCCTTCGCGGGCGCCCACCACGCCTCGTTCTCGCGATACCAGTCGATCGTCGCGGCGACGCCCGCTTCGAAATCGCGGTACTGCGGCGTCCAACCGAGCTCCGTGCGCAGCTTCGTCGAGTCGATCGCGTACCGCAGGTCGTGACCGGCGCGGTCGGTGACGTGGTCGTAGGCATCCGCCGGCTGACCCATCAGTGTGAGGATCAGTTCGACGACGGTCTTGTTGTCCTTCTCGCCGTCGGCGCCGACGAGGTAGGTCTCGCCGATCTCGCCCTTCTCGAGGATCGTGAGGACGGCGGAAGAGTGGTCATCGGCGTGGATCCAGTCGCGGACGTTGTCACCGGCACCGTAGAGCTTGGGCCGGATGCCGCGGATCACGTTCGTGATCTGGCGGGGGATGAACTTCTCGACGTGCTGATACGGCCCGTAGTTATTGGAGCAGTTGGAGATCGTCGCCTGAACGCCGAACGAGCGCACCCAGGCGCGGACGAGCAGGTCCGACCCGGCCTTCGTGCTGCTGTACGGGGACGACGGGTTATAGGGGGTGTTCTCGGTGAAGCGTTCCGGATCGTCGAGTTCGAGGTCGCCGTAGACCTCGTCGGTCGAGATGTGGTGCAGGCGCGTGCCGTGCTTCCGCGCGGCCTCGAGCAACGTGTAGGTGCCGACGATGTTGGTGTCGAGGAACGGACGCGGGTCGTTGAGCGAGTTGTCATTATGCGACTCGGCGGCGTAGTGCACGACGGCATCCGTGTCGGCGAAGAGGGAATCGACCAGCGCGGCGTCCGCGATGTCGCCCTGGACGAAGCTCACGCGGTCAGCGGGGAGCCCCTCGAGCGACGCGAGGTTGCCGGCGTAGGTGAGCTTGTCGAGGACGGTCACGTGGTCGTCGGTGTGAGCGACGACGTGGTGGACGAAGTTGGAACCGATGAAGCCGGCGCCGCCGGTGACGAGGAGCTTGCGCATCCGTCCAGACTATCGGGGCGTTCTGTGGTCTCGAAGTTGGATCGGATCACTCTCGATGAGAGACTTGCAGGATGCGCGGCATCATCCTTGCCGGGGGCACGGGCTCTCGATTGCACCCGATCACCCTCGGCATCTCCAAGCAGTTGGTCCCGGTGTACGACAAGCCGATGATCTACTACCCCCTGTCGACTCTGATCCTGGCCGGCATCCGGGACATCCTGATCATCACCACGCCGCAGGATTCGGAGCAGTTCCAGCGGCTGCTCGGTGACGGCTCCCGGTTCGGTGTGTCTATCACGTACAAAACTCAGCCATCGCCTGACGGGCTCGCTCAGGCGTTCATTCTGGGCGAGGAGCACATCGGTTCGGACAGTGTGGCACTCGTCCTCGGTGACAACATCTTCTACGGCCCGGGTATGGGTACCCGTCTGAGGCAGTATCGGGAGCTCACGGGCGGCGTGGTCTTCGGCTATCGAGTCGACGATCCTTCCGCCTACGGCGTCGTGGAATTCGATGAGTCGGGGCGTGTCGTTTCCCTCGAGGAGAAGCCGGAAGAGCCCAAGAGCCACTATGCGGTCCCCGGTCTGTACTTCTATGACAACGACGTCGTCGAGATCGCGAAGAACCTGAAGCCTTCGCCACGCGGGGAGCTCGAGATCACTGACGTCAACAAGAAGTACCTCGAGCGCGGCGCCCTTCAGGTCGAACTCCTTCCGCGGGGAACAGCCTGGCTCGATACGGGCACGTTCGATTCGCTTGCCGAGGCGACGGAGTTCGTACGGACGGTGCAGAAGCGCCAGGGACTTTCGATCGGCGCTCCCGAGGAAGTCGCGTGGCGGCTGGGATATCTCAGCGATGCGGAACTGCTCGAACGCGCGGAGCCGTTGCGTAAGAGCGGCTACGGTGAGTACCTGCGCAAGCTCGTAGAGGTGGCCGGCCAGTGATCTCTCCCACGCCGTGAATGCCCTCGACCAGGATACCCCCGCTCGTTTCCGCGTGCGCCGGCGCTTCGCGGCCGACATCATCGTCCTGCCGATAGCAGCGGCCTTCATCGCGTTCTTCATCGTCATGATTCCCCAAGGGTGGGGGATGGACGAGCAGTCTCATGTGGCGCGTGCCTACCAGGTCTCGGAGGGCACCCTCGCTCCGTACGTGCGCGCGGACGGGCGCACTCTCGGCGCGCAGGTACCGCAGTCGATCGTCGATCTTCAAATGGACGGGCACCGCGCCTCGAACGACGTCGATCGCGGTGCACCTCAATGGTCTCGCGCCGACTTCGAGAATGCCGGGGACATCGCGCGCCTCGCGAGCGCGCCGCTGCGACCGGAGTCGACCGTCGACTTCGACATCTCCAACGCGGCGGCATCGAGCGCCGTCGCCTACGCGCCGGCCGCCGTCGGGATGGCCGTCGGACGCGCAGCAGGGCTCGACACGGGCGGCGTGCTGCTGGCGGCACGAATCTCCAATGCGCTCTTCTCCATGGCGCTCACGTGGATCGCTGTCCGGATTCTTCGCGGCTTCCGTGCGGCCTGGCTGTCATTCGTTGTCGTCCTCTTCCCCTCCGCGATCGTTCAAGCGTCGTATGTGACTGCGGACACCTACACGAACGCTGTCGCGATCCTCGTCGTATCGGCGGCCGTCCGACTCTGCCTGGATCGTGATCCGTCCGCGAGGGCGCTCCTCGTGGCGGGCGTCGCAGGGCTCGGCCTGGCATTCGCGAAGCCCTCCTACGCTGTCTTCCTTGCACTCGTGCTCGTGATTCCCGGGCCGCGCCTTCTTCCAGAGCGATGGCGCTCCCGTTCGATGAGAGACGATGTGCGTCGGGCGCGCGCGATTCGATGGGGTTATCTTGCGATTGCGGCGGTGCTGACTGCGGTGATCCTCGTCGCAACCTCGTCTGCGGCGTCGGCCATCAGCGCGATGTACGGCCGAGGCGCCGTGCCGGCCGAGCAACTGAAGTGGGTGCTGGCACATCCGCTGGACGCCGCCATGGTCGTAGGACGTTCCTTCGTCAGGTACGGCGACGACTGGGTGCGCAACCTTTTCGGCAGTATCGGGTACAACGGCATTAATCTGCCCGAGATCGCCGCCGTCGTCCTGGTCGCGGTGATCGTCGTGGCAGCGCTCAACGCGGAACCTCTTCGGCGAGGTCGTGGCGTCTGGTTCGCGATCGTCGGCGCGGGCGGGGTCCTCGTATCGATGCTCGCGTTGTACCTGTCGTTCACTCCCGTCGGCGGAGCCGCCGTGGAGGGAGTGCAGGGTCGCTACTTCGCTCCGATGGTGCTCCCGGTGCTCGTGGGTATGCGATCGCTGCTCCCGATGCGAGCGGAGATGTCGGCCCGCGCGTCGGCAGTCGTCTTTCCCGTCGGCTCCGTATTCGTGCTCGCCGCGCTGGCGGCAGCGTGGATCCTGGCGCTGTACTGAACAACCACAGGGGTCGGAGCGGTCGGTCACCGCTCCACGTCGTAGACGAAGTAGTTGATGCCGCCCCAGGTGAAGCTGTCACGCTGAGTGAGACACGGACCGTCCAACGGAGACGCTGAGACCGCGTGTGTGAATGATTCGATGCGCTCCGCCACCACGCAAGGCGATGTCTGGACGATTATCGTGTCGGCGACAGGCTGCGCGAAGGTGATGTCATCGTTGTCGGTCCACTCGAACATGATGTGCAGACCGCCACGATTCCACAACTGCTCGTACGCACCCTCCGGGTCGAGCTTGCGCCACTCGTCGACATCGGGTCCGATCTGCTGCCGGGCGCTGAGGGACGGAGTGCCGGTGGCCATCATCAGTGAGTCGACGTCCTGCGAGGGTGATGCCCACACCGTGCCGTCGGACATGCTCTCCGCGCCCCAGGCCATGAACTTCTGTGCCGTCGTGCTAGCGCGCAGATCGCCCAGGCCGAAGAGGATCGGTTGTGCGGTGGCCGTGAGCGAGAGCGCGGCCACGCCCGCGAGCACCAGCGGCCAGCGGTGTTGGGAGAACGCCACGAGGGCGTAGACGACGGCGCCGGTTCCGAGCGCGCAGGCCCAGATATACCACGTTGTCAGTCCCGGCATCGTCGTCTCCTGGAGGGAGGAGCCGCCATACCCCGACAGGAATGCGGCGGCGGACGCGGCGACGACGGCCACCGCCTGGCGGCGAGGGGGACGCCATTGGCTCATGAACAGACAGAACGCGATGATCGCGATGTATCCGACGCCGAGCATCGCCCGGGTGTTCGGCACACGGTTGACGATCGGTATGTGACTGCCGAGCGACCCCCAGCTCATCGTGCCCCAGCTCAGCCAGAAGAGGCCGAGGGCGACGATGGGGATCAGAGCTGTCGCAAGCACGCGTGATCCGCGCCACCGCTGCGTCGCAAACAGCAACACGAGAACCACGAGCAGCACGGTGAACGCGGTTGCGGCCTCGCTCTGGTTCAGGGGGGTGTCGCGACCGAGTGCCTCCATCTTTCCGAGGTTCGTCGCGCCGAAGACCATCCCCGGGCTCGTGGCGCCGCCTGTGCTCTGGCGGTCGCCGGGGTAGACCGTGCCGAGGCCGGCCATGACCGCCGAGCGATTCTCCCAGAAGATCAGCGCAGTCCAGCCCAGCCCCGAAACGCCGACTGCGCCGAGCGCGAGCACACGCTCGCGCCACGGCGCTGCGCGAGCGAGGATCACCGCGGCGGTCGCGACGACGATGGGGATGCCGACCACGATCGCCAAGGGCTGGTAATACGTGGGAAGGCGCGCGAGGAGGATGCCGCAGGCGAGCACGGCGACGATGCCGCGGCCCCACTGACGTCTTCCGAGAGCCGTTGCTCCGTAGATTCCGAGCGCGCACCCTGCAGCCACGAATCCGAGCGTGTTCACCGGTCTCCCGGACCACCACGCGCTACCCGGAGCAACCATGATGAGCACGCCGGCGAGATATCCCCAGCGCGCGCCCGCCCCGACCTGGCGGAACCAGATCGGGAGCCCGATGAAAAGCAGGAGCGCGGGGAGCCACCACTTGGCCGCGAAGAGCATCTCTTGAGGCAGGATCGTCCCCAACGACAGCATCGAGCCGTCGAAGAACACCACGCTCGACACGGGACCCGCCGGCAGTTGCGCGAAAAAGTCGTTGGAGACGCTGAGCGGGGTCGGATCCTCGGCGCCGCCACGGGCGAGTTGCCCGAGCCAGATCGGTGATTCCGTGCCCCATTCGTCCGATCGGATGCCCTGAGATCCGCCGATCTGCAACCCCAGGGGAGAAGCCGGGTCTTCACGAAGTGAAGAGATTCCGATGTTCGACGTCGTGACACCGAGAAGGACGAGGATGAGGTAGACGAGGACCGGTGCGATGAAGATGGTTCGCCGGCGAGCCCATGCCGAGAATCGGGTCAGCGCGCCTCGGGTCGCGTCGAGCGCGGCGGGGGCTGCCGTCGTGCTCGTCATGGAATCGTAGGCGTCGGCGCGCTGTACTGCAGGTAGTTCAGTCGACTCAGTTCTCGGCGCGCTTTGAGCACACCGTCGAGAATCAGGCCGATGACCCACGCCAGGAATGCGACGATGACGATCCCGACGGCGAGGACTGCGGTCGGCAGTCGCGGGACCAGGCCGGTCTCGACGAAGTCGACGATGACCGGTATACCGATGATGATGCCGATGATCGCGAGCAGTGCCCCTGCGATGCCGTAGAACATCACGGGGCGCTCGTGACGGATGAGACCGATGATCAGCGACAGAATGCGGAAACCGTCGTGGTAGGTCCGCAGCTTGCTCTCACTGCCGACGGGCCGGTCTTTGAACCCGACGGGAACTTCGATCTGCGGAACGCGCAAGCTCATCGCGTGGACCGTCAATTCTGTTTCGATCTCGAACTCTCGCGACAGAGCAGGGAAGCTCTTGACGAATCTCCGCGAGAACACGCGATAGCCGCTCAGCATGTCGCTGACGCTCGAGCCGAACACGCCGCTGACAAACCAGTTGAAACCGCGGTTGCCGAGCTCGTGCCCGGGGCGGTAGGCACCCGCCTCGGTCTCGCGGCGCACTCCGAGGACGTGATCGTAGGGGCCGTCCAACAGTGCATTGATCATCTGCGGCAGATCTGCAGCGGCGTAGGTGTCGTCGCCGTCGATCAGGACGTAGACATCTGCATCCACGTCGGCGAATGCGCGCCGGACGACGTTCCCCTTGCCCTTGACGTACTCGTGCCGCACGGTGGCGCCGGCCGCCCTCGCCACTTCCGCTGTGCGGTCGCTACTGGCGTTGTCATAGACATAGATCGTCATGCCGGGAACGGCCGCGCGCAGGTCGTCGACAACCTTACCGATGGCGAGTTCCTCGTTGTAGCACGGGACGATCGCGGCGATGCGCAACTCGGGCGTTTCAGGCAACACAAATCTCCTCGGAAGGCACGCGCTAAGGACCCTCGGAGGCCCGCGCGGCGGCATCCAAGTTATCATGGGAGCAACCTACGGCCCGTGCGAGTGAGATGGAGTGGCGTGGCAGATCGTTCCGGGCCCGGTGGGTTCCTTCGGAAGAGCGGTGCATTCCTGGTCGTCGGCGGCGTTGCCTTCATCGTTGACGCGCTGACCTACAACCTTCTCGTCTTCGGATTCACCGGTCGTGGCCCCCTGTACGACCTTCCGGTCGTTGCCAAGATCATTGCGATCGTCGTGGCGACGGTCGTCACCTACGTCGGCAATCGATACTGGACATTCGGCACGCGGACGATCGAGCAACGCGCTTCGCGCTACGTGATCTTCATCCTGCTGAACGTGATCGCGATGGCCATCCAGGTGGGATGCCTCGCGTTCTCCCGGCACGTTCTGGGCTTGGAGGGTGTCGTGGCGGACAACATCGCCGGCACGATCGTCGGTCAAGCGCTCGCGACTATCTTCCGATTCTTCACTTACGATCGCTGGGTCTTTCCCGACGACAAGGCCACGGCGCAGCGAGTGGCTGTGGAAACCGGTTGACACCACAGGGAAGCCACAGGCTCTGTCCTTAGCGTCAATGAGCAGTCCCACAGTCTCACGAGGAGGAGCCGAACTTCTATGAACCCGCACAGCTCGATCGCGGAAGAAGGCACGAACGGGGTTCCGGAGGGCACGAGCCGTCTCGTCATCTACGCACTCGCCAGCGAGGGAGCGGCGCTCGACGGTTCGGTGCGCCGCGCTCTTTCCGCACTGCGAGCACACGCAACACGCCTGGTCGTGGTCGTTGCCACGTCGCTCCGCGCCTCGGATCGGCAAGAGTTGGTGGATCTCGCGGACCGGGTCGTGGTAGGCCCCGCCGAGAAGTTCGAACCCTCGTTCTACGCGGTCGCACTAGCCCACAGCTCTGCGAACGCGTGGGACGAGATCCTGCTGACGGGCGACTCGTGGTTCGGCCCGGTGGACGACTTCGCGCCCCTGTTCTCGCGGATGAGCGGGGGAAGCGCAGACTTCTGGCAGCTTGCTGAGAGCCGCCAGGGCTTGGTGCGCGACTTCCCGGACCAAGGCTTCCCCCGTCGATCCTGGCCGTGGACGTGGACTGTTGTCCGGCGAAGTGCCATCGAGCACGCCGCGTGGGCCGAGTACTGGCGGCACCCCCGTGATTCGTTTCCGGTCGACGGCGGGGAGGAGGAGCTCCGTGCTCACTTGGAGGCCGCAGGTCTCGTGGGCGATCATGCTTACTTGAAAGCGGACTTCCCGGATGGGCATCCCACCGTCTTCGCCGCCGATCGCCTCCTCGACGCAGGCTGCCCGATCGCCAGCCGGGTGCCGTTCTCGCTCTACCCGCCGTTCCTTCAGCAGCACGCGGTGATCGGGCGGGACACCGTTCGCGCCCTGCACGCGCATGGCTATCCCCTCGAGGTCGTGTGGCCGACGCTTGCGCGTACCGTGCCGGCGAAGGCGTTGAACGCCAACGCGGGAATGCTCGAGGTGATTCCGCGTCGTTCGCCGGCGCTCGAGGTGCGACTCCGTATCGCCGTCGTCGCCTATGTCTCCGATGTCTCGCTCGCCGACGAGCTGCTCCGCTACGTGGAGAACGTGCCCGAGGGGTTCGACCTCTACGTGACGACGACGGATGGCATCAAAGCCTCGAGGCTGCGCGCGATGCTCGACGACAGGCCGACGCTCGGGGCCAAGATGATAGACATCCGTGTCACTCCGACGGGCGGCGGCGGAGACATGGGCGACTTCTTCGTCGGCTGTCGCGACGTCATCGCGAGCGACGAGTACGACCTGATCGTCAAAGCGCACGTGCGGCGCAAGCGCGCGAAGACGGCGAAGGTGCGCCGTTACTTCCGCCGTTATCAATGGGACAACGTGCTCGGCTCGCCCTCTCACGTTTCCGGCATCCTCGCGCTGTTCGCCAAGGAGCCGGGGCTGGGCATGGTGTTCCCCCCGATGATCCATATCGGCTACCAGACGATGGGGAGGGGCTGGGCGCGTTACCGCGATCGCGCGCTCGCTTTGCTGAAGCGTCTCGATGTGCGAGTTCCTGTGGATCGGATCACCCCGCTGGCGCCCTACGGCGCGACGTGGATCGCCCGGCCGGCGGCATTGCGTCGCGTCGCCTCCCTCCCGTGGACATACTCTGAGTACAAGTCGTTCCCCGACCTCGGTCGAGTTCAGGAGCGCGTTCTGGTCCCCGCAGCGGCGGCGGACGGATTCCACGTGCGGACGGTACTCACTCCCGATCATGCGGCGATAAGTCACACCGCGCTCGAGTTCAAAGCCGATCAGTTGATGTCCACCACGACGGGGTACCCGGTCGACCAGATCACGCTCTTGCACCGAGCCGGCGCGACGGGGCGTGGCGGCCCGGTCGGGCTGTCGCGGATGTATCTCCGCATCAACCACCCTCGCGTAGCCAGGATCACGCTGCCGGTAATGGCGGTCGCCGAGCGATGGTTCCTCCGAGTGCGGGACCTCCGACACCGCAGTGCGGCTCGCAGGGTCGGGCGAACATCCGGGAAGGACGCCTGAAATGAAGACGACCGAACTCATCGTCACAGAGCCCCGCCCCGCCTCCGCGTTCCCCCCAGGGGGCAAGCGCCTCTTGATCTACGTCGTGTACGACCGCCGCGGCGATGTCGAGGACTACATCCCGTACGCGCTGACGAGCCTCAGGGAGTATTGTGACCGCGTCTTCGTCGTGGTCAACGGGACGTTGACCGAACAGGGGCGTGCCGCGCTGGCGGAAGTCGCCGACGATGTCCTAGAGCGCGAGAACCGCGGCTTCGACATCTGGGGGTACAAGGACGGCCTGGATGCCGTCGGGGCGAAGATCGCAGAGTACGACGAGGTGATCCTCGCCAATGACACCTGGTACGGCCCCGTCCGCTCTTTCGGGCCGGTCTTCGACCAGATGGACGGACAGCCCTTGCATTTCTGGGGCATGACCGACCATCCTCGTGTCGAGCCGAATCCCTTCACCGGGACCGGCTACCTGGCCTACCATCTGCAGTCCTACTGGCTGGCGGTGCGGCGCGATCTGTTCCTCTCCCACGAGTGGACGTCCTACTGGCGTGACCTTCCGGAGCTCGCCGGGTACAACGACGCCGTGGTCGTCCATGAGGCGACGTTCACGGAAAAGCTCTCCACCGACGGTTTCGTCGGCGAAGTCGCGTTCCCCGGCCTCACCGACCGCATCGAGAACCACGCGGTTCTGTACGCCGAGGAGCTGATCGAGCAGGGGTGCCCCACGCTCAAGCGCCGCGCGTTCTTCCAATGGCCGCCGTACCTCGACCATCTGGGTGTCGTGGGCAAGTGGGCGTTGGATGCCGCGGAACGCGCCGGGTTCCCCATGCGGCTCATCTACTCGGATCTCGCGAGGAATGTCGAGCCGCATACGCTGAATGCGGATGCCGCGTTGCTCGATGTCCTGCCTGTCGACAGCAATGATCTCGATCCCGACGGCCCGCTGCGCATCGTCGCGATCGCGCACATCTTCTATGAGGAGATGGCGGAGGAGATGCTGGATCGGCTCGACTACCTTCCCGGGAGCTACGACCTCGTCGTCACCACCACCGACGATGAGAAGGCCGCACACATCCGCAATGTGATCGCCGCGCGTCACGCACGAGGGAAGTCGGAGGTGCGCATCGTCGGGTCCAACAACGGCCGCGATCAGAGTGCTTTCCTCATCGACTGCCGCGACGTGCTCACCGAGGGGCGCTATGACCTTGTCGTCAAGATCCACTCGAAGCGGACGCTGCAGGACGCGGCGAACGCAGGCCGACACTTCCAACGTCATCAGTTCGACAACCTGCTGCCTTCGCCGGACTACGTCGCGAATGCGGTCGCCCTGTTTCAGAAGGAACCGTGGCTGGGCCTCGCGTACCCGCCGATGGTGCACATCGGGTACGGGACGATCGGCCACGCTTGGTGGGACAATCGGGCCGCCTTCCTCGCTATGGCGGAGAAGCTCGACGTGCGGGTCCCCGTCGATGAGACCTCACCTCTTGCGCCCTTCGGGTCTATGTACTTCGCGCGTCCCGACGCGTTGATGCGGCTGGCGGAGCAGGAGTGGAGCTACGACGACTTCGGTGGGGCCGAGGCGTATCGCGACGGAGGGCTGGCTCATGTCCTCGAGCGGATGCCCTCTTATGTCGCGGGCGAGGCGGGCTACACGACGCGCACGATCGCGACCGCGGACTATTTCGCGACGAGCTATACGGCGCTCGACTACAACCTGGACCAGTTCTCCAGCACGATGCCCGACACGACGATGCACCAGATCCAGTTCCTGCGAAGACTCGGGCCGATGGGCCGCGGGACCGCCGAGGACTTCGCTCTCATCCTCGCGCGGATGAGACGGCCTGACTGGGAGCCGAAGATCAGGCGAGTGGCTGACCGTGCCCGCGCCGCGCGACGCCGCTTGCGTAGACGTGGCTGACCACGAGAACTCGCCCGGGTCGGCGGTCGTTCCTCGCGTCTCGGTGATCGTCCCCGTGTACAACGCGGTCTCGTTCCTCGAGGCGACGGTGGCGTCGATCCTCGACCAGACCTACTCCCGGCTCGAGGTGCTGCTCGTCGACGACGGCTCGACCGACGGCTCCGGCGAGCTCTGCGATCGTCTCGGCAGGATGGATGACCGGATTCGCATCATCCATCAGGGCAATTCAGGTATCGGTGCGGCGCAGAATGCTGGACTCGACGCTGCGACCGGGGATCTCATCACCTTTTGCGACAACGACGATCTCATGCTGCCGTCACTCATCGCGCGCCTCGTCGAGGTTCTCGTGGACTCGGGTGCCGACATGAGCTGTTGTCGGTGGGCGAATGTCGGTGCCAGTGTGGCCGCGGAGGAGCGCCGTCGTCGGAGTGACGATCCGCCCGGTGAGGTTGTCGTGTTCGGCGAGCCCGCCCGTCACTACCAGGAGGTCTTCAGCCTCGCGCATCGGCGGCTGAGTCGTCGCGAGCTGCAGTACTTCAGTGAGGCGAACTGGGGAAAGCTGTACCGCGCAGCGTTGTGGGACGGCGTCCGGTTCCCCGTCGGTGTCTATGCCCAAGACGTTGCCGTCGCGATGGACCTGTACCTCCGCATGGAGACGGTCGCATCGTGCTCGGACGTGCTGTACCTGTGGATTCAGCATCCGCAGAGCGTGTCGCATGGCTCACGCCGCACCTCGTACTTCCACGACATCGTCGTTGCGCACGCGCACGTGTTCGACCTCGCGCTGGAAGCGGGGATCACGCCGGCGCGAGCCTATGGCGGGATGATGACGCTCGATGCGGAGCGGCGGAGCATTCGCGACGATGACGACCGCGCTCTCTACCTCGATGATGAGCAACAGGTCGCCGCTCGGGTCGCGCGCCTCACACCAGCCCAACGCCTGCGTTGCCGGCTGCTTCATCTCATGCGTCGACTCGAGGTCCGGATTTACCGCCTGACGGTGCACCGCCGCCGTTGACTGGGCCGTGGTGCCGTGCGTCGCCACGGCTAGACTGAGTGACTGGCGTCACCCACGGAACGAGAGCACTGCAAACCATGGATCTTCTCATCGTCGGCTCTGGTTTCTTCGGTCTCACGGTCGCGGAGCGGGCTGCTGCGGCGGGTCGTAAGGTGACGGTCATCGACCGCCGTCATCACATCGGCGGCAACGCGTACAGCGAGGACGAGCCGACCACGGGGATCGAGGTGCACCGTTATGGGGCGCACCTGTTCCACACGTCGAATGCGACGGTGTGGGAGTACGTGAACCGGTTCACGAAGTTCACGGACTACGTCCACCGTGTGTACACGAACCACAAGAACGTGGTGTTCCCGTTGCCGATCAATCTCGGCACGATCAATCAGTTCTTCCAGGCCGCGTACACCCCTGACGAGGCGCGTGCGCTGATTCATGAGCAGGCGGGGGAGTTCGATGCGAAGTCTGCGCAGAACCTGGAGGAGCGGGGGATCGGTCTGATCGGGCGCCCGTTGTATGAGGCGTTCATCCGGGACTACACGGCCAAGCAGTGGCAGACCGATCCGAAGGATCTGCCGGCGGAGATCATCAGCCGTCTCCCGGTGCGGTACACGTACGACAATCGGTACTTCAACGACACGTGGGAGGGGCTCCCGACCGACGGGTACACGGCGTGGCTGGAGCGGATGGCCGACCACCCGAACATCGACGTGAAGCTCGGCACCGACTACTTCGACGACACCCAGCCCTTCAATAAGGCCGCGACTGTCGGGCAGGTCCCCGTGGTCTACACCGGCCCGGTGGACCGGTACTTCGACTATGCGGAGGGTGAGCTGTCGTGGCGGACCCTCGACTTCGAGGAGGAGGTCCTGGAGGTGGGGGACTTCCAGGGGACGAGCGTGATGAACTACGCGGATGCCGGGGTGCCGTACACCCGCATCCACGAGTTCAAGCATTTCCATCCTGAACGCGCCGACCGGTATCCGAAGGATCGGACCGTGATCATGCGGGAGTTCTCCCGGTTCGCGACCCGGGAGGATGAGCCGTACTACCCGGTGAACACCCCCGACGATCGTGCGGGCCTGCTCGCGTACCGGGAGCTCGCGAAGGGGGAACGGGACGTGCACTTCGGGGGACGCCTGGGCACCTACCAGTACCTCGACATGCACATGGCCATCGGGTCGGCACTGTCGATGTGGAACAATCAGCTCGCGTGAGAGCGGGAAGCTGAACGCACGACGGTCTCTCATCGGGCGCTCGGTATAATCGTGACTTCGTGATGAGCGAGAGACAGTGAGCAGTGCGTGAACGAAAGTGCCGTCGTCCGATTCGATCGACTGGCCGGTGAATCCCTCCAGTCCGTGACGCCGAGTCGTGAAGGGATCGGCGGGTTCTTTCGCACCTTCGGTGACATCTGGAACCATCGTCAGCTGCTCGGGCTTCTCGTTCGGCGAGACGTCAAGGCGCGCTACAAGGACAGCGTTCTGGGCATGCTGTGGACGCTCATCAACCCCCTGGTCCAGCTCGGCGTGTACTTCCTCGTCATGGGCCAGATTCTCGGGGCGGCCCGCGGCATCCCGGACTTCGCGATCTACATCTTCTCTGGTCTCACCATCTACGGGCTCTTCTCCGAGACTCTCTCGGGGGCGACCGGGTCGATCGTGGCCAACTCGGGGCTTGTCAAGAAGGTGTACGTGCCGCGCGAGGTGTTCCCCCTCGCTGCGACCGGATCGGCGCTTTTCACCTTCTTCGTTCAGCTGCTCGTGCTGATCCTCGCCAGTCTCCTGCTCGGCACGGCGGCGCTCTCATGGTCATTGCTGTACTTCTTCCCCGCGGTGGCACTCGTCCTCGTGTACGGGGTCGCCTTCGGGCTGCTCCTGTCGGCGCTCAATGTCTATCTGCGTGACGTGCAGTACCTGACGCAGGTGCTTCTGATGCTCGCGCTGTGGGCGTCGCCCATCGTCTACGCGTGGACGATGGTGAGCGATGTGGTCGTGAGATACGGCCTTCCCAGCTGGCTGCTCGAGGTGTACACGGCCAGCCCGTTGACGCTCGCCGTCCTCGGTTTCCATCGCGCTTTCTGGACCGCGGGAACACCCGCCGACTATCCGCCGGACCTGCTCCTCCGCATGGGTATCGCGTTCGCGGTGGGGTTGATCCTCCTCGTCATCTGCCAACGCGTCTTCGCTCGACTGCAGGGCAACTTCGCTCAGGAGCTATGACATGTCAGAAACCACAACTGTGGAAGTGCCCGACGTCGTCGTCATCGACGAGGTCTCCAAGACTTTCACGCTCCGCAAGGACAATTCGCTCAAAGAACGCATCGTCACGTTGGGGCGCCGCGGACGGCAGCATCGCGAGGAGTTCCAGTCGCTGAAGGACGTCTCGTTCTCGATCCCCGCAGGTTCTTCGATCGCCCTGATGGGGCCGAACGGATCGGGGAAGAGCACCCTCTTGAAGGTCATCGGCGGGATCATCGAACCGTCCTCCGGGCAGGTCCTACGCCGTGGCCGGCTCGCCGCGCTCCTCGAGTTGGGGGCAGGCTTCCACCCCGATCTCTCCGGGCGAGACAACGTCTACCTCAATGCCGCGATTCTCGGGCTCACCAAGGAGGAGACCGACGAGCGGTTCGACAGCATCGTCGCCTTCTCTGAGATCGGCGACTTCATCGACACGCAGGTGAAGTTCTACTCATCCGGGATGTACGTCCGCCTCGCATTCGCTGTCGCAGTCCACACCGATCCCGACATCCTTCTGGTCGATGAAGTGCTCGCCGTCGGCGACGAAGCGTTCCAGCGCAAGTGCATGGACAAGATCCGCGAGTTCCAGCGGGAGGGTCGCACGATCGTGCTTGTGTCGCACTCGGCGGGCCAGGTGATGGACATCTGCGACCATGCTGTGGTGCTCAGCCACGGCGAGGTCGCTTACATCGGAGAGGCCGCAGAAGCGACGAAGGTCCATCGCGAAATCCTTGAAGGTAAGCGTCAGGCCAACGCCACCCTCGCGCCTGTGCCGGAGGTGGCGAAGGCCTCCCGGGTCAAGGGCATCAGAGTCACTGACGTGTCGGGGGCGCCCAAAGCGGAAGTCACCCCCGGAGAGGACATCGTGGTGCAGATCGACATCGAGCACGACCAGCCACATGAGATCTGGTACACGACTTTCAGCATCGACACGCCCACGGGGCAGCAAGTGTTCGGAACCGGTGCGCATCGACTCGGAACGGCCCATGACGCGGTTGTGGCAGGACCAGTGACCGTGGAGTATGTCATCCCAAGCGTCAGCTTCGCTGGCGGTCAGTACTTCGTGAACGCCGACGTTTCCGACCAGGATCGCACCAGGCTCGACGTCCTGTGGCAGGGCGCTCACTTCTATGTACCCATTGAGGACCGCCAAACGGGTACCGTCCACGCGGAAGCGCGTCTTGTCAAGGGTGCGCGGTAATGGCGGCGAGGCTGCAGGCAGACGGTGGAAGGACTGACGCGTGACCCTGGTCATGACCGTGCTGGTGCGTGACGAGGCAGACATCATCGTCCCCATGATCGAGTACCATCTCGCGGCGGGCGTCGACCGAATCATCGTCACCGACAACGGATCGATCGACGGCACCCGACAGATCCTTGCGCGCTATGCGGCGGATGAGCGCGTCGTCGTCGAGGACGACCCTGTTCAAGACAAGAATCAATCCAAGAAAGTCACTCGAATGGCGCGCCGTGCAGCGACAGAGTTCGGTGCGGACTGGGTGATTAACGCCGACGCAGACGAGTTCTTCGTTCCGCTCGATCGTTCGATGAATCTTCGAGAGGTCTTTGCTCGAATGCCGGTCGAGATAGTTTCTGCGGTCATTCCGGTCATCGACATGACTGGTGAACCGACTGTCGACGGAGCGGGTATCGAAGCCCTCGTCTTTCGTGATGAGCGGGTCGAGGAGGGTCTCTATCAAAGGTCGGGGTTGCACGCCCACGCGACGCACGACGCGATTCACGTGGGGTCCGCCGACGTCACTGTCGCGCAAGGCAATCACCATGTGAGCCTAGCCAGTCAGGGTCCGGTGCCCCCAGAGCTGAGTATCGAGAGCCTGCACTTTCCGTGGCGCTCTTACCGTCAGTTCGAGAAGAAAGTGGTGAACGCAGGCCGCGCATACGAGGCAAGCCCTCACCTCCGCCCAAGCCCTCGACACCACGGGATGCGTGATTACCGCCTTTGGCGTGCTGGCGTGCTGGAAGCTGCGTACATATTTCGGCACCCGCCGGCGTCAGAGCTCGGTGCGGCTGAGTTACTCAAGGACGAATGGCTGCATGAACGTCTTCTCAGCATCGCGCGGACGGGGGCGGCGACATGTCCTGACCTCCTCGATCGAGCGTTGGCGCGAGTGGGCGCTAGGTACGATGCCGCCTCGCTCGAACACTCCCGGGATATCATGCAGCCTGTCCTCGCAATCGATGAGGAAAGGACCGCCTTGGCCGTACGAGCAGCAGCGAGCGCCCAAGCGGAGACGGCGGTACGCTCGCAGCTCGAGGTTGCTCAGCGGCGTATCGCTGAGCTCGAGCAGGAGACGGTCGAGCTAGCGGACGAGTTGACGCGGGTCAGCGCCGAGTTGACGCGCATTGAGGAGCACCCGGCCTTTCGCGTTTCCAGAGCGACCCTGCGTTGGGCGCGATCAATGAGCCCCGCGAACATCATCGGTCACGTCCGGCGCAAATGATCGAAACCGACCCGCCTGCAGTAGCATTCCGAAACGCGAAGCACTACCTCCGAACTCGCCTTCGTGCTCGAACAGCCCGCATGGCGGCACTTGTCAGCACCTCCGCCCGTGCGTCGAACGAATGATCCGCGCGCACACGCTCGACGATGGCCTCCCGCTCCTCAACGGATGGCCAGGCGTCGTCGTCCGACAGAAGTCGGCGGAGGTCCTCAACGCTCCCGTATGTTCTCACGAGACCGCCGAAGATCTCGTCGGCGCCCGGCACTTGGTCCGAAATCACGCGGGCGCCGACCGCCGTCGCGTCGAACAGGCGATTCGAAATGAATCCGTGATCCCGCATGTCGGACCAATGGTCGTTCAGCACGATTCGTGATCCGCGATACGCGCCGGGAACCGACTCGAAGTCCAGATGGTCAGCGCGGACGAAGGAAGGGTCGATGAAGTCGTCCCAGTCGTGGCCGTACACGCCGAGGCGAGCGCCCGCCGCGATAGCGTCACGCACGACCGGTCGCTCGACCCGTCGTGACGTTCCGACGAAGACCACGTCCTCGGAAATGTCGTCCCTTTCGGGTTCTCGTGTGAAACGCCGCGTGGACACCGCTTGGAGCAACGGCGTCACCTCGATCCCTTCGATCCCGCGCCATGTGTTGCTCGCGACGAATACCTGATCCCAGCCGCGTGTCGCCTCGCTGTCACCGACGCCATCCGGATGGCTGATGATCCAGAGGAAGTTCACTGCGCCCGGCACCGGGCCGATGTCATGAAGTCCACGTAGCACCAACACGACATCATCTTCTTCGGCGGCGCTGGGCTCGGCTCCGAAGAAGACGACTCGCGCCGCCTGACCCTGGCCCCGTAGTGCGTCGGCGAGGTCCTCGGCGAACGCGGTGTCGCCCCATCGTGCAGCGGTCTCATCGTCAGGCGCGCTGATCTTGATCGCCCAGTTCAACTGCCGTCGGCGATAGCGAGATTCGCGCGCCAGACGCCGTCTGATGCGCGCTGTAGTGCTGCGGAATCGATCTCTATGCAGCGAGAGACGTGAGCGCGCGGCGGAGAGAGCGTCCTGCATGTAGACGATGGTATCGATGGGATGGACGGACAGTTCCATCACCGCCCACATAGACTCGAACCCGTGACCACCGCCGTCGTCGGCGCCCCCGGATCCCCTCGGCGCTATCTCCACTCGCTGTGGTTGCTGTCGGCACGCGACCTCAAGGTGCGGTACTCGACGAGCGCGCTCGGATACCTGTGGTCGGTGCTCGATCCGCTGGTGATGAGCCTGATCTACTGGTTCGTCTTCACACAGGTCTTCAACCGCGGAGACATCGGAGGCTCGCCCTACATCGTCTTCCTCATCGTCGGCCTCCTGCCGTGGGTATGGTTCAACACATCGGTGTCAGACTTCACAAAGGCGTTTCGGAAAGATGCCAAGCTCGTCCGCTCGACGGCGATCCCGCGCTCGATCTGGGTGAATCGCATCGTACTGAGCAAGGGCACCGAGTTCCTCTTCTCGATCCCGGTGCTCCTCCTCTTCGCGATCTTCGCGCGCCCGCAGGTGCAGTGGAACCCGATGATCCTGCTGTTCCCGCTCGGGATGATCCTGCAGACGATCCTCCTCGTCGGCCTGGGCCTCCTCGTGGCGCCGCTGTGCGCCCTGTGGGGCGACCTCGAGCGCACCACACGGCTCATCCTCCGTGCCCTCTTCTACGCCTCGCCGATCATCTACGGCATCTCCGACCTGCCTGCACCGTTCGATCAGCTCGCGCTCTTCAACCCGCTGTCCGGCATCCTCGTGCTCTACCGGTCTGGGATGTTCCCCGAGCAGTGGAACCCGCTCGCCGTCGTCATCGCGACCGTGATGTCGCTGGCGTTCCTCGGCCTCGGCATCCTGGTGTTCCGCCGGCTCGAGCCTGCCGTCCTGAAGGAACTGTGATGGCAGACGACATCGCTATCAGCGTGCGCGACCTCGGTGTGCTCTTCCGCCGCAACCGCCGCGGCCGCCGCAACATCAAGGACCTCTTCGGCGGAGCCGCACGTCGCGCCCGCCCGAACGAGTTCTGGGCCCTCCGGCACGTCTCGTTCGACGTCACGCAGGGCGAGGCCATCGGCGTGGTCGGGCGAAACGGGCAGGGAAAGTCGACCCTGCTGAAACTCGTCGCGGGGGTGCTTCTCCCCGACGAGGGCGAGGTCGTCATCAACGGGGGAGTGGCGCCGCTCATCGAGATCACCGGAGGTTTCGTCAACGACCTCACGGTGCGCGAGAACGTCCGCCTCACCGCGGGACTGCACGGGATGCCGAAGGCCGAGATCGCTCGCCGCTTCGACGACATCATCGGCTTCGCGGAACTCGAGGACTTCGTCGACACCCCGTACAAGCACCTCTCCAGCGGCATGAAGGTGCGCCTGGCGTTCTCCGTCGTCTCGCAGCTCGAGGAGCCGATCCTCCTCGTCGACGAGGTGCTGGCGGTGGGTGACAAGGCGTTCCGCGAGAAGTGCTACCGTCGCATCGACGAGCTGCTCGCCGAGGGGCGCACACTCTTCTTCGTCAGCCACAACGAGAAGGACCTACGCCGCTTCTGCACCCGAGGGCTCTACCTCGACAAGGGTGCGCTCAAGCTCGACGGTTCGATCGGGGACGTGCTCGACGCGTACAACGCGGATTACGCCCCGCGCTGAGCGCAGGCGGCTCAGCGGGTCAGGGGCGTCCCATGCCGTAGTAGTCCCAGCCGGCGTTGCGCCAGGCGGTGGCGTCGAGGCCGTTGCGTCCGTCGATGATGACGCGTCCGTCGGTGAGGGTGGAGGCGTGGTCGGGGGTGAGGTCGCGGCGGTACTCGTCCCATTCGGTGACGAGGATGATGGCATCCGCGCCGCGGATGGTGTCGTCGCGGGACGGGTTGTAGGTCAGTTGCGGGTGGACGCGGCGGGCGTTGTCGATGGCTTCGGGGTCGGTGACGACGACGTTCGCGCCGAGCCCGTGCAGGCGTACGGCGACGTCGAGGGCGGGGGAGTCGCGGATGTCGTCGCTGTAGGGCTTGAACGCGGCGCCGAGGACGGCGATCTTCTTTTCGAACACCGATCCGTCGAGTCCGTCGACGACGAGTTGGATGGCGCGGTCGCGGCGGCGGAGGTTGATCTCGTCGACTTCGCGCAGGAACGCGACCGATTCGCCGCGGCCGAGCTCTTCGGCGCGGGCGGAGAAGGCACGGATGTCTTTGGGGAGGCATCCTCCGCCGAAGCCGATCCCGGCGCCGAGGAAGCGCCGTCCGATGCGGACGTCGTGCCCGATCGCGTCGGCGAGCTGGGTGACGTCGGCTCCGGTGACTTCGGCGATCTCGGCCATCGCGTTGATGAAGCTGATTTTGGTGGCCAGGAACGCGTTCGCGGCGACTTTGACGAGCTCGGCGGTGGCGAGGTCGGTGACGAGGAAGGGGGTGCCCTTCGCGACCGCCGGGGCATACACCTCCCGCAGGACATCGGCGGAGGTGTCATCGCCTGGCGCCACTCCGACGACGAGCCGGTCGGGGTCGATCGTGTCCTTCACGGCGAACCCTTCCCGCAGGAATTCCGGGTTCCAGGCGAGCGCCGCGCCGGTCGCCGCGACGCGGGGCGACAGCTCGGCGGCGGTCCCCACGGGGACGGTGGACTTCCCCGCGACGACGTCGCCGGGAGACAAGTACGGCAGGAGCCCGTCGACGGCGGCGTTGACATAGGTGAGGTCTGCGGCGTACCCGTCCTTCTGTTGCGGCGTGCCGACACCGATGAAGTGCACCTTCGCTCCGGATGCCTGGGACATATCCGTCGTGAACGACAAGCGGCCCGTCGCGAGCCCCGCCGTGAGGATCTCGGGCAGGCCAGGCTCATAGAACGGCGCGTCACCACGCGAGAGCGCACTGATCTTGCGCGCGTCGACATCGATGCCGACGACCTCGTGCCCAATCGACGCCATCGCCGCAGCGTGCACGGCGCCCAGATACCCGCAACCGATGACCGAGAGCCTCATCGGCGGCCTCAGCCCTGAACGAGGGCCGGCATCGGCTCCCAGTCGCGGTCGCGTGCGATGGCGCGCCCGTCGCGGAGCCCGCGGAACAGGTGCGACGTGCCGGAGAGCTTCCGCTCGACGAACGCGAGACGGATGAGCTCCTTGCCGAAGGTCAGCGCCGTGCCCAGGCCGAACGCAGCGGGGTGGTAGACGCCGAGCGCGCGGTAGTACTGCTTGATGAGCGCGCGGTTGCGCATGATGTAGTAGCGGTAGGCATCCGATGAGGCATTCATGTGCCGGATGCCCATGTCCCACTGCTTGATCTCGCGCGTGCGGCGCAGGACGAACTCGTTGACGATGACCGAGGTGGTCACGCGCGACGCGAGCCAGCCGTAGGTCTGGTCATCCCAGTAGATGAAGAACCGGGGGTCGGGCAGACCGATCTGTCCGACGATGTCGCGGTGGATGAACATGCCCTCGAAGCATCCCGAGTTCATCTCCTTGTACCCCGACGCGTCGAAGCCGGAAGGAGCGAAGGGAATGGGGATGCCGAGCGGCTCCGCGATGCGGTACTGCCAGTAGAACTCGCTGCCGTCGAAGTCGTAGCGGCGCCCCTGGATCGACTTGAACCGCGGTGCCCACGCGCCCATCTTCGCGAGCCCGTCGGGCATGACCTCGACGTCGTCGTCCATGACCCAGATCCAGGTGGATCCGAGCTCGTAGGCGATGCGCATACCCTCGCTGAACCCGCCGGAGCCGCCGGTGTTCGTATCGAGACGCTGGTAGACGAGCGTCGTACCGATGCGCTCTCGGTACGACTCGACGACCTCGGTGGTGTCGTCGGTCGAGGCGTTGTCGACGATGACGAGATGCCCGGGCTTCGGGTCCATGGCGACGATCGAATCGAGCAGTCGGGTGAGGAGCGCCGACCGGTTGAAGGTCACGACGGCGATCGTCGCGGTGGCGGGATCGAACGGTGGGGCACCCTGCGGAGTCTCCGCGGACGACGAGTCTTCCGGCGTCGATTCCGGGGAAGAGCTCCGAGCGGAGTGCGGCGAAGAGGAGAGCGTCATGACCTGCCGATTCTACCCCGGGCTACCTCTCAGGCAGTGTCGGAACCGTCCCCGTCGGCGTTGCGGCGCCCAAACGCTCGCGCCATCCGCGCGACTGTCCGGCGCGGACGGCGCACAGGACGAGGAGCATCCACCCGAGCCCGAAGAGCGCCAGCGACTCGAACATGCTGGTGACCGCGAGGGCGACGAGCATGAGCGGCGTCCACGCGTACACGATCGAGCGGCGCTCGCTGGCATCCACCCACGAGCGGACCAGCGCGATGCCACCCATCGCGCACAGCAGCAGCACGCCGACCCACCCGAGCTGCAGATGGATGTCGACGTACGCGTTGAGCGCCGTCGTGTGCTGCTGGTCGAGGAGGTCGTTGATGCGCGCGAACGGGATCTCGTTGACGTCCCACGGCCCGAACCATCCCCACCCCTGCACGGGCTGACGCGCCGCGAAGTACGCGGAGAGGGTCCAGAGGTTCGTTCGCATGCGGAGATCGTCGGCCGCCCCCAGCAGGTCGATGATCCGTTCCCGCTGCACGTAGGCGGCAACCGCGACGACCACCACGACCCCTGCCAGGACGGCCTGGGTGAGGGGCCGACGCGCAGCCGGAGCGGCTCGGACGATGGCGAGGATGCCGGTTGCCGCCCCCACCGTGATCAACAAGATCAGCACGGTGGGGGAGGCCGACAGCAGCGCGAGTCCCGTCGCGAGGGACAGCGAGTAGACCGAGAGCCCCGGTCGCAGGGAGTGCGCTCCCCGCTCGACGGCGAACGTGATGAGAGCGACGACGGCGACGAACCCGAGCACATTGCGCGTGCCGAAGATCCCCTGGATCGGCCCGAAGGACGCGAGATTGCCCTGGATGCCGAGGAAGCGGAACGGGACGTCGAAGATGACGCCGCTCAGCACCTCGAGGATGAGCGACAGGGTGAGCGCCACCCGCAGGACATCGCCGAGCGCCCGAACGGTCTGGAGCGTGTCGCGGACATGCCCGATCGTGACGGCGAGGAGCGCGACGGCGGCCATCCCGAGCCACCGGGCGAAGCTCCCGAGCGGGTCGGTGCTCCAGAAGACGCTCGCGAACGCCCACAGGACGAGGAGGGTCAGCGTCGTCGGCACGAGCCGCAGAAGCGAGATCTCGGCGCGCCGTACCCAGAGGATCGCGACGGCGACCACGCACAGTCCGGCGACGATCGTGCGCGCGACGACGACGCCGGAGACGGCGACGACGAAGTGCGCCCCCACGAGCATCGCGAACGCGGCGACGGTGAAGGCTCGCGCGAAATCGGCAGACGCGAGAAGCCGAGCGGCCGCGGACGGAGCGGAGGCCGGGCCCGCGGCATCCTGCGTCATCGTCCGCGCTCGGCGACGGCGCCGCCCTGCTCGCCGGTGAGCCGCTGCTCGCTGGGCCCGCGCCCGATCAGCGGCGCCTGCTTGATCTTGAACGCGAGCATGACGAGGAAGAACCAGCCCCACCCCAGCAGCGGTCCCGACTCGGCGAGGCCCTGTACGAGCAGGATCGCGCCGACGAGAGTCGGGACGAGGGTGAGGGGAGAGTAGGGCCGCGTCGCGACGAGATCCCAGCGCGGGCGGTCGACCGCGAAGAACCATGACCGCCAGACGAACGCGAGCATGGCGAGAAAGAGGAGGACGAGGCCGACGACCCCCAGCTGGAGGAAGGCATCCAGCCACATGTTGTGTGCCTGCATGACGGTCTGGCCGTGGTCGACGATCCACCCGTCGAAGTGCGGATCGCTCGGCACCCATGGCGTCGAGAATCCCCATCCGATCACGGGATGCTCGACGGCCTTCTGCCAGACCTTCTCCCAGATGCCTTCGCGGCCGGTCAGGTCGGCCGAGCGGCCGAGCGCCGAGAACAGCGCATCGCGCCAGAGCCACAGCGCGGCGAGTCCGCCGACGGCGACGACGGCGTACGCAAGGTAGTACCGCGATCTCTCGCCGGGGTGACGGGTGCGGCGCATGAGCAGCACCGTGACGAGCACGACGGTGACGCCGGCCGCCGCGAGGGTGGCCGTCGCGGACCCTGCCCGCACGAAGAGGAACGCCGCGAGAGCGAACCAGGCGACGAGGAGCGCCCGGCGCGGCGCGCGCGACGCGAACCGTACGGCGAAGACGACCATGGCCAGCAGCGCCACGTAGGCGAGGGCGTTGGAGTTGCCGAAGATCCCCTGGATGCGTCCGCCGTCGAACAGGTTGTCGCGACTCCACATCTCGATCGGGTCGGTGCCCTTCTCGGGACGCGTGAACCCCGGCATGACGGGGCCTCCCCAGATGAGCGACGCCCACAGCTCGAAGAGGATCGACAGGCCCAGGATCCACTTGAGCGCCGACGCGATCGCGCGGATGAGCTCACGCCAGGTGAGCACCGACCCGACGAACATCGCCTGCACGGTCGTGGACAGAAGAAGGAGAAGCGTCAGCGCCGTCGCCTCGCGGTACGCCGACCAGATGAGGGAGAGCACCGCCCACGCGACGTAGAGCAGCGCGAACCACGGCAGGCGCCGCCACTGCACGGCCGGGCGGAGCGAGAGCCACAGGACGATCGAGACCAGACCCGAACCGGCGGCGACGATGCCCGAGCCGAGCGTTCCGATCGCGAGCAGCCACGCCGTCCCGGCGACCGAACCTGCGATGACGAAGATGCACCAGCCACGCAGGAGCAGGTGCCCCGTCGTCTCCCGCACCGGCGCCGACGGCGGCGCCTGGACGGGATGGTTGGTGTACACGGCCATGATCCCCTCAGGCTACCGCCCGCGGGTGTGTGATCCCCGGTGTCGCGCGGTCGCGGGCGGATGGGCTCGGCCTAGGCTGATCGCGTGCTGATCCCGATCTCCAATGCGCCCCGCCCCTACTCGTGGGGGCACACCGATTTCATCGCTGATCTCGAGGGCCGCACGCCCACGGGGGACCCCGAGGCGGAGATCTGGTACGGCGACCACCCCGGCGACCCGTCGCGGGTCACCGGGACCGACGAGCGGTTGGATGCCGCGCTCGCCCGCGCCGGGGAGCGCCCGCTGCCCTTCCTGCTGAAGCTCCTCGCGGCGGGATCGTCGTTGTCGATCCAGGCACACCCGACGAAGGCCGAGGCGGTGGCGGGCTTCGCGCGCGAAGAGGCGGCCGGCGTCCCGCGCGACGCGTCCGACCGGCTCTACCGTGACGACAACCACAAGCCCGAGATCATCGTCGCCCTGAGCGACGAGTTCCGCGCGCTCGTCGGCATCCGTCCCGTGGCGGAGACTCGGCGCCTGCTCGCGGCGCTCGGCGGCACGCCCGCGCTCGCGCGTCTCGACGCGCTCCTTGCGGACGACGACGCCGAGCGGGGCGTGCGAGCGGCGCTCGCGTGGGCGCTGAACGACGCCACTGGCGACGATGTCGCCGAGTTGACGGCGGCGCTGGATGCCGCCGGAGGGGCGGATGCCGCCGCCGTAGGGGCGGATGCCGCGTTCGCCGACGAGATCACGGTGCTGCGGGCCGCGGCATCCGACTTCCCGGGCGATGCGGGGCTTTTCGTCGCGCTCCTCATGAACCTCGTGACGCTGACGCGCGGCGAGGCGCTGTTCGCTCCGGCGGGGGTGCTGCACGCCTACCAGTCCGGGCTCGGCGTCGAGCTGATGGCCGCGAGCGACAACGTGCTCCGCGGTGGTCTCACGCCCAAGCACGTCGACGTGCCGGAGCTGCTGCGCATCGTGGACGCGACGCCCGGCCGCGCGCCCGTCGTCGAGCCCGTGGTCTCGGGAGATCACGCGGTGACCTACGACCCGGGCGTCGAGGACTTCGTGCTGACGCGGGTGGAGCTGACGGGGTCGCCCGTGTCCGCGGACCTGCGCGGCCCCGCGATCATCCTCGCGACGCGCGGCGAGATCGCCGTCGCGGAGCGGGAGCCGGGACGCGACGCCGTGGTGCTCGCGCCGGGGCAGGCCGTGTATGTCGGTGGGGGAGCGACCGGCGTGGAGATGTCAGGGACAGGCGAAGCGTTCCTCGCGCAGGCCGGACTGGGCTGAAGCACCTTCCTCGATGGGCGCGACACGCCGGGCGTGGCGCGGGTGAAGGTTCAATCACGCCCTGAGGGTTTACGATCTGCGACTTGACCTCTGGGAATGACAGCGGTGTAATTATCTCCAACACGCGGCACCGCGTGCGGGGAACCAGTGGGGAGAGCGATATGACGGGTTACCGTTCCGGAGTTCCCGAGAACTGGTTCGTCGATCCGGTGAATCTCGGGGTTCCCGGCGTCCGGCGTCCATCGACCGGCGACGAGGATACCGCCCTCGCCTGGCAGGCCGACGCGCTGTGCGCACAGACCGACCCCGAGGCGTTCTTCCCCGAGAAGGGCGGATCGACGCGCGATGCGAAGCGCATCTGCACGACGTGCGACGTCCGCACCGAATGCCTCGAGTACGCGCTGCAGAACGACGAGCGCTTCGGCATCTGGGGCGGCCTCAGCGAGCGCGAGCGCCGCAAGCTCAAGCGCCGCGCCTGACCTCGATACGCCGCGTCTCGATACACCGCGTCTGGATACACCGCGTCTGGATACACCGCGGCGACGCCGCGGCACTCGATCAGCATTGGGTCGGGAGGGTGCGATGTGGGCGCGGCGGCGCGGCATGCGGCCGTGGCGGGAAGGCGTGCTTAGGCTGACGGGGTCATGCCCGCCCGAGTTCACGCGCTGCTGGTCGTGCGCCCCGATGCGCGCGAGGCTGCCGACATCCGCCTGCAACGGACGCTCACCGCGCTCCGCGCGCAGACGCGACCCGTCGACACACTGACGATCGTCCTCTGCGACGCCGACAACCGGGTGCAGGAGGTCGCCCGCGCCTCTCACGCCGAAGGCGTCATCAGCGCCGACCGCGGCACCAGCTTCGCCCGCGCCCTCGCGCTGGGGTCCCACCGACTCGACGGCGACGCCGTCTGGGTGCTCACGCACGACACGGTTCCCGCACCCGACGCGCTCGCGCGCCTCGCGGGCGCGCTCGAAGCGGCGCCCTCGGTCGCGTTCGCGGCGCCCAAGCTCGTCCGTTCCGACGAGCGCGACCGGATCGTCTCGCTCGGCGTTTCGATGACGCGGTTCGGCCGCACCGTCGGCCTGTTCGACGGCGAGCACGATCAGGGGCAACACGACGGCGGGGAGGACGTGCTCGGCTCGGACGTCCGCGGCATCCTCGTCCGATCGGATGCCTGGCGGCAGCTCGGCGGCGTCGACCCCGCCCTCGCCGGTGCCGACGAGGGACTCGACCTCGGCATCCGCGCGCGCCTGCGCGGCGGACGGATCGTGCTCGTGCCGGCGGCTGTCGTGGCCGTGTCGGCGCGCGAGGTCGCTCCTCTTCGCACCGCGTACGCGCAGCGCACCGCGCAGCTGCACCGCCGCCTCGCGTACGCCCCGCCGTTCGCCGTGCCGCTCCACGCGCTGAGCCTGCTTCCGCTCGCGCTCCTGCGGACACTGGGCGCCCTTATCGGCAAGCAGCCGTCGCGGATCCTCCCCGAGTGGGGAGCGGCGACCACCGCGCTCGTCCGGCCCGGTGCGGTCGCGCGGGCGCGCCGCGGCATCCGCACCGATCGTGTCGCGTCGTGGTCGCAGATCGCGCCGCTGCGCGTCACCTCGCGCGAGCTTCGCCACCGGCTCGACGACGACCTGCCCGCAGGCACCGGACGGGGCGAGCTGCACTTCTTCAGCGGCGGGGGCGCGTGGGTGGTCCTCGCGGCGCTCGTCGTGTCGGTGATCTCCTTCTTCTCGCTGCTCGCCTGGCCCGTCCTCGGCGGCGGCGCCCTCGCCCCTTTGCGCGCGGGGCTCTCGGGCCTCTGGGCCGATGCGGCGTTCGGTCTGCGGCCACTCGGCTGGCAGACGAGCGGACCGGCCGACCCCTTCAGCGCGGTCGTCGCCCTGCTCGGCTCGCTCGCCCCGGCGACCCCCTCGCGCGTCCTCGTGATCCTCTGGGTGCTGGCATTGCCGCTTGCCGCGCTCGGCGGCTGGTTCGCGGCGACCCGATTCAGCGATCGAGCGATCGTCCGCGTCGTCGTCGCTGTCGGATGGGCGCTCGCACCGAGCCTCCTCGACGCCCTCATCGGTGGTCGTCCCACGGTCGTCATTGCCCACCTCGTCCTGCCGTGGCTCGTCTGGACCGGCGCCGTCGCGCACCGTTCGTGGAGTGCCGCAGGCGTGGCGTCGATCCTCGCGGTCGTGGTCGTGGCTTGTGCTCCCTCGCTCGCACCGGCGCTCGCCGTCGTGTGGGTCGTGGGGCTGCTGCTCGTCCTGTCGGCCGGGCGTGCGCGGGGGCTGTCGCGCATCATCTGGCTGCTCGTGCCGACCGTCGTGATCTTCGCGCCGCTCATCTGGGAGCGCGTGCGCGCGGGCGATCCGTGGGCGCTGCTCGCCGACCCGGGCGTCCCGCTCGGCGACCCGGGCGGAACGGGAATGGCGCGCCGGATGCTCCTGGCGCTCGGCTTCCCGACAGGAGACGGATGGGATGCCTTCCTCCCGGCATCCGTCGCGGCATGGACCCCCCTGCTCGTCGCGCCCGTCCTCCTGCTCGCGCTCGCGGCGCTCGTCGTCGCGCGGCCGCTGCCGGCTCTCGTGCTCTCGGTCGCGGGGCTCACGGGCGTCGCGACGGCGGTAGGGGCGATCGGCGCACAGCTGTCGACGTCGGGGCCCGAGGTCATCACCGTGTGGCCGGGCGCAGCGCTCAGCCTCTTCTGGATCGCCGCCCTGTGCGCCGCCGCGCTCGCCATCGACGCGCTCCCCGGGGGCCTGCGCCGCGGCGCGCGTGTCGCCGCCCCCGTCTCGGCCGTCGTCATGATCGCCCTCGCCGTGAGTGCCGTGCCGAGCCTGACCGCACCGCTGCGCGGCACCGCGACCATTACGGAGGGCACCACGAGCACCCTGCCCGCGTACGTCGAGGCAGAGGGACGCGGGGGCCTTTCGACGGCCACCTTCGTCCTCGCGCCGACCGCGCCGGGCTCCGTCATCGCCGATGTCGTGTGGGGCGCGACCTCCTCGCTCGGCGGGCAGACGACCCTGCGGTCCGCGCGCCCGGAGGCGGACGCAGCCGACCAGGAGACCGCCGACCTCGCTGCGCGCTTGGTCGCCGACCCCGACGGTCCGGCCGTCGCCGACCTCGCCGCCCACGGCGTGGCCTACGTCCTGCTCGCGGAGGGCGCGGACACCGACGCCGCGCGCGCGGTGCGGCTCGAGGCGGCGACGAGCCTCGATCAGCGTGCCGACCTCGAGATCGTCGGCGACACCGCCAAGGGTCGGCTGTGGCGCGTCACGGGCGACGTGACGCCCCGCGCGAGCGCAGACGGTGCGGATGCCTGGCGCATCGCGCTCGTCCAGATCGGCGTCGTGCTCGCCGCGCTCCTCCTCGCGATCCCGACCCGCCGCTCCCTGGAAGAGGCGCGCCGACGTCCGCGTGTCGTCGGGCGTCCTCGGGTGCGCCGGCGGACCCTCGTCGTCGCGGCAGGGCCGGGTGCCGATGCCGGCTCGGCGCACGCGACGGTCGGGCCCGAGACCGGAACCGACACCGGAGTCGGCCCCGACGCGGGGGCGGACGCCGACCCCGGGGCGGACACCGACCCCGGGTCGGACGCCGCCTCCGACGGGGGTGAGGACCGATGACCCCCTCCGTCGCGCGCACGGCGCGCTGGGCGGTCGGCGGCCTCGCCGCCGCGACCGCCGCAGCGGCCGTCGTCGCGCTCACCGTCGTCGGTCTTCCCGGCGTCCCCCGCGAGTCGATCTCCGTGCTCGCGCAGCCGCCCGCCACCCCCGCCGTCGCCGCGTGCGCCGGTCCGCTGCTCGCAACGGGCAGGGACCCGGGCCGTGCCGCCGCCCTCGAGGATGCCGCGGCGCCCGCCGTCGTCGCCGCGAGCGCCGACGGATCGGCTCCCGCCGAGCGGCGGCTGACCGCGCCCGACGTCACGAACGGCGCGGGGGCCGACGTCCGCGTCGCGACACCCGACGGCGACGAACCGAACGACGTCGCCGCCGCGTCCTCGGCGCGAGCCGCGGACGCCGACCTCGCCGGATTCGCGGCCTCCGCCTGCAGCCGGCCCGCGATGGAATCGTGGCTCGTGACCGGGGCCGCGACGACCGGAGCCTCCGACCTCGTCGTCCTGTCCAACCCCGGCGATGTCCCCGCACTCGTCACCCTGACCCTCTTCGGAGCGACCGGCGAGACCGCCCCCGCCGCCGGCGCCGACATCGTCGTGGCGGCGGGGACGCAGCGCGTCATCCCGCTCGCGGCGCTTGCCCTCGGCGAGGAGAACCCCGTCGTCCGCGTAACGGCCGCGCAGACCCCCGTCGCCGCCTCCCTGCAGTCGAGCCTCACCCGCGTGCTCGATCCCGGAGGCGTCGACCAGAGCGCCGCCGTCGGCGCGCCCTCCGACGAGATCGTGATTCCCGGAGTCGCTGTCACGCTGCCGCCCGGCGAGTCCGGCAGCAGCGAGGTCTCGACGACGCTGCGACTGCTGGCCCCGGCATCCGACGGCACGGCGACCGTCACCGTGACGAAGGACGGCGCGTCCGACGGCGCGTCGCAGGACGTGCCGCTGACCGCCGGCATCCCGTTGCAGCTCGACCTGCCGGGGCTCGCTGTCGGCACGCACACCGTCACGATCCGCGCGACCACCCCGGTCACGGGCGCCGTGTGGAGCGTGACCGGGTTCGGCGCCGGGAGCGACTTCGCCTGGTACACCCCCGCACCGCGCCTCACGGCGGAGACGCTCGCCGCCGTCGCCGACGGACCCGGGGCGACGCTCACCCTCGCGGCATCCGGCGATGCCGACCAGACCGTGACGGTGCTCGCCCCCGGCGGAACGAGCCGCGACGTGACAGTGCCGGCGGGTCGGAGCGCGAGCGTCGCGGTCGACGCGGGGTCGGTGCTCCGCCTCGTGCCGAACGGCGACGGGGTGTTCGCGGCGATCTCGTATGCCGGGACCGGAGCCCTCGCGGGCTACCCGGTGCCGGCGGGCGACGCCGCGGCATCCGCCATCGAGGTCTACCCGCGCTGAATCCGGCCGCCGGATGGAGCGGTCATAACGTGCGGGCGATCAGTACGAGCGGTAGCGGTCGGGGCCGAGGTCCCACGGGTCGCGGTCGAGATATTCGGCCGCCGCGCGGAAGACGCACCCCTCGATCGCCATCCGCCGGTGCAGATCGTCGTCGCGGTGCAGTTCGCCGAGCCGCTCGATCGGCAGGCGGTAGAGGGTGATGCGCTTGCGGTCGACGTCGATGCTCCAGCGGGGGATGCCGTCGTCATCGGATGCCGGGGGCATCCAGCCGACCTCGAAGCGCACCTCGCGCAGCTCCGGCCAGGCGCTCCGCAGGAACTCGGCGGCCGTGCCGACGGCGAAGTCGAACCTCTCCTCGCGCGACTCGAGGGGCAGGAGCGGCGGGCGTACGACGGGGCTCCGGCCCTCGCGCCCGTGCCGGCCGTGCCGGGCGGGGCGCCGCGCCGGTCGGCTCGAGGGGCGCCGCCTGATCATGGCTCAAGTCTAGGTCTCCGCGGTTCTGGGTCCTCCTGGTTCTCGGTTCTCGGTTCTCGGTTCGCGGTTCGCTGTGGTGTCGAGGTCGCCGTTCGGGCGCCGCTTCTCTGTTCGGGCGCCTCTGTTCGGGCGCCACTTTCCTGAGCGCCCACAACCTCCGGCGCCAGTCTCGTGTTCGGGCGCCAGAAAACTGTGGCGCCCGAACGGGAAAGTAGCGCCGGTACACCCGAGCCGCGCACCCGGAGCCCTCACCCGCCGCAGCACCGGCCGCGGCGCCATCGCCGCCGTCCCGACCACCCACCGTCCCGACCACCCGCCGCCGCGACGGCGCGGCATCCGAGGACCCGACGAGCGGCGGCGTAGCGTGGAGCGCGATGCGAACCAGACTGTGCTCCAAGGTGGGCTGTGCCCGCGAAGCGGTGACGACGCTCACCTTCGACTACGGCGACCAGATGGCGGCCGTCGGCCCGCTGGGCCCCGGCGGCGACCCGCACGCGCACGACCTGTGCGCGATCCACACCGACCGGCTCTCGGTGCCGAAGGGCTGGCTCGTCGTGCGCCACGAGACTCTCCGGGTCTGAGGACGTTCTCGGCGCGGCGTCGTCCGGTTCGCAGGAGACTCCGTCGATCGGGGGCTCCCGGGGACCGGGGAGCCGCCTCGACGCGCGATCGTCCTGCGAACCGAACGCCGACCCCCGGCGCCGGGACCGAGTTCTTTTGAGGTGATCAAAAGTAGGCGGTAGGGTGGATGCCGTGACCGCGCCCACCTCGCCCTCCGTCGCCGCCGCCCCGGCCGCTTCCGCGGCCGACGCGCTCCGTGCCGCCGGACTGCGTGTCACCGAGCCGCGGACGGCCGTCTACGACGCGCTTCGCGCGCTCCCGCACGCGAGCGCGGACGCCGTGCACGCGGCGATCGCGGGCGATCTCCCGCGCACGAGCCTGCAGTCGGTCTACAACGCGCTCGGTGACTTCGAGGGCGCGGGCCTCGTCCGCCGCATCGAGCCGGCCGGTCAGCCCATGCGGTTCGAGCTGCGCACCGGCGACAATCACCACCACCTCGTCTGCACGTCGTGCGGCGCCGTCGAAGACGTCGACTGTGCCGTGGGGGAGGCCCCCTGCCTCCACCCGTCCGACGTCCGCGGCTTCACCGTCGCGGTCGCCGAAGTCACGTACTGGGGCCTCTGCCCCAACTGCGCGGCCGAAGCGGCCGACGCAGACGCGGCCTGACACGCGCGTCCCACCTCACACCCGAAGCCCGACCCACACCCGAACCCCGATCCGACCCGGAGGAAGGAACACCATGACCGAGAACGACCCGAGCGCCGCCGGCATCGGAGAGGACGTCACCGACATCGACCAGTCGGTCACCGTCACCGACACCGCAGAGGCCGAGGCCGAGCAGGCCGCGACCTGCCCCGTCATCCACGCGCAGCCGCACCCCACCTCGGGCTCGGCCAACCGCGTGTGGTGGCCGAACCAGCTGAACCTCAAGATCCTCGCGAAGAACCCCGAGGCTCGGAACCCCCTCGCCCCCGACTTCGACTACGCGGCCGCCTTCGAGGCGCTCGACCTCGCGGCTGTCAAGAAAGACATCGCCGAGACCCTCACCACAAGCCAGGACTGGTGGCCCGCCGACTTCGGCAACTACGGCCCTCTCATGATCCGCATGGCGTGGCACTCCGCGGGCACCTACCGCGTGACCGACGGCCGCGGCGGCGGTGGCGCGGGCCAGCAGCGCTTCGCCCCGCTGAACTCCTGGCCCGACAACGTCGGCCTCGACAAGGCGCGCCGCATCCTCTGGCCGATCAAGAAGAAGTACGGTCAGTCGATCTCGTGGGCCGACCTCATGATCCTCGCCGGTAACGTCGCGCTCGAGACGATGGGCTTCGAGACCTTCGGCTTCGCCGGGGGCCGTCAGGATGTCTGGGAGCCGGACGACGACGTGTACTGGGGCCCCGAGACCACGTGGCTCGGCGACGAGCGCTACAAGGGCGACCGCGAGCTCGACCGCCCGCTCGCCGCCGTGCAGATGGGCCTCATCTACGTGAACCCCGAGGGTCCGGCCGGTCACCCCGACCCGCTCGCGTCGGCGCGCGACATCCGTGAGACGTTCGGCCGCATGGCTATGAACGACGAGGAGACGGTCGCGCTCATCGCCGGCGGTCACACCTTCGGCAAGACACACGGTGCCGCACCCGACTCGAACCTCGAGGACAACCCCGAGGCCGCAGGCCTGGAGATGCAGGGCCTCGGCTGGAAGAACAACAACGGCTCCGGCAAGGGCGACGACCAGATCACCTCGGGGCTCGAGGTCACCTGGACCTACCACCCGACCCGCTGGGACAACGAGTTCTTCCACATCCTCTACGCCTACGAGTGGGAGCTCTTCCAGAGCCCCGCCGGCGCCCACCAGTGGCGTCCGACGGGTGGTCAGGGTGCCGACATGGTGCCGCTCGCCCACTCCGACGGCCGCCGCGAGCCGCGCATGCTCACGAGCGACCTGGCGCTGCGGATGGACCCCGAGTACGACAAGATCTCGCGGAAGTTCAAGGACGACCCGAAGGCCTTCGCCGACGCGTTCGCGCGCGCGTGGTTCAAGCTGACCCACCGCGACATGGGCCCGGTGGCCCGCTACCTCGGCTCCGAGGTGCCCTCCGAGACGCTCCTCTGGCAGGACCCCGTGCCCGCCCCCGAGGGAGACCTCATCGACGCCGCGGGCGTCGCCGAGGCGAAGAAGCGCATCCTCGACTCCGGCCTCACCGTCGCCGAGCTCGTCTCGACGACGTGGGCGGCGGCATCCTCGTTCCGCGGCAGCGACAAGCGCGGCGGCGTCAACGGCGCCCGCATCCGTCTCGCTCCGCAGAAGGACTGGGAGGTCAACAACCCCGCCCAGCTCCACAAGGTCCTCGGGGTTCTGGGCGGCATCAAGGCCGACCTCGACGCCGCGGGCACGCCCGTCTCGCTCGCCGACCTCATCGTCATCGCGGGCAACGCGGGCGTCGAGAAGGCGGCGGCGGATGCCGGCGTGACGATCGAGGTCCCGTTCCGCGCGGGCCGCACGGATGCCTCGCAGGAGCAGACCGACGTCGAGTCGTTCGGCTACCTCGAGCCCATCGCCGACGGCTTCCGCAACTACCAGGGCCCCCTCGCGGAGATGCCGGCGGAGTACCACCTCATCGACAAGGCGAACCTGCTGACCCTCACCGCCCCCGAGATGACGGTGCTCGTCGGAGGCCTCCGTGTCCTCGGCGCGAACTGGGACGGCTCGCCCTACGGCGTGTTCACCGACCGGCCGGGTGTGCTCACGAATGACTTCTTCGTGAACCTCCTCGACCTCGGCACGACGTGGAAGCCCCTCGACCCGGGCTCGCACGCCTTCGCCGGGGCGAAGGACGGCTCGGGAGAGAAGGTCGGCGTCGGCACCCGCGTCGACCTCCTGTTCGGCTCGAACTCGGAACTGCGCGCGCTCGCCGAGGTCTACGCCTCGGACGACGCGGCGGAGAAGTTCGTCCGCGACTTCGTGGATGCCTGGACGAAGGTCACCGAGCTGGACCGCTTCGACCTGCACCGCTGAGTCGAAACGCGCAGTTACGACGTCGACGCGGAAGGCCCGCCCCTCTCGGGGCGGGCCTTCCGTCGTTGGGATCGCCTCAGGAGCGGGTGCGGTCGAACAGCGCCCGATGTGCGAACCCGGCGATGAGTCCGCCGACGATCGGGAACACGATGAACACCCAGAGTTGACCGAGCGCCCCCGTGCCGCCGTAGATCGCCGCGGCGATCGAGCGGGCCGGGTTCACCGACGTGTTGTCGACAGGGATCGAAATGAGGTGGATGAGGGTCAGGGTGAGGCCGATCACGAGGCCCGCCATCGTCGCGTTGCCGCGGGTGACGTGCGTGACGCCGAGGATGACGAGGACGAAGACCCCGGTGAGGACGATCTCGATCGTGATCGCCGACCCGAGCCCGAATCCACCGGGGGAGCGGTCGCCGAACCCGTTGCTCGCGAAGCCGCCGTCCTGCGCCTTCTGCAGCCACCCGTCCGGGCCGAACAACCCGATGAGCACGATGATGCTCGTCGCGATCGCGCCTCCGACGATCTGCGCGATGATGTAGCCGATCGTGTCCTTCCACGGGAACCGTCCCGCGGCGGCGAGGCCGAGGGTGATCGCGGGGTTGAAATGGCCACCGGAGAGGGGGCCCCACGCGTAGGCGCCCGCGACGACGGTGAGGCCGAAGGCGAGCGCGACGCCGACGTAGCCGACACCCACGGGGAAGCCGTTGTCGGCGAGCCCGTTGTTGGCGGCGAGGAGGGCTGTTCCGACGCCGCCGAAGACCAGCAGGAAAGTACCGGATGCCTCGGCGACGAGCTTCATCGACGTCGTCGGCGCATCCGCCGCGCTCGACGGCGTGGGCGTGTGGGAGAGTTCGGTCGGATCGATGGGGCGGTCGGGACGGGGGTCGGTGCTCACGGTGGTGTCCTTTCGGCGGTCGGCCGGATCGAATCGTGCCTTGCTCGTGATTGTGCACCCTCCGGCGTCCGGAGGACAGGGCTGCGACGGCACGTTGCGTGCGACGATCACGCGCGATGCGCTCGGCGCGTCCCCAGGCGCGTCCGATACTGTAAACGTGCGCCGTCCCGTCAGCGCCCGGCATCCCGCCGAATCGAAGGACTACATCGCCCCCATGACTTCTCGCATCCTGGTTGTCGACGACGACACTGCGCTCGCGGAGATGATCGGCATCGTGCTGCGCACCGAGGGCTTCGAGCCGGTGTTCTGCGCCGACGGCGCCGTCGCGGTCGACGTGTGGCGCACGGAGCGGCCCGATCTCGTCCTTCTCGACCTCATGCTCCCCGGCATGGACGGCATCGAGATCTGCACGCGCATCCGCGCCGAGTCGGGCGTGCCGATCATCATGCTCACGGCCCGCACCGACACCGCCGACGTGGTGCGCGGGCTCGAGTCCGGTGCCGACGACTACATCGTCAAGCCGTTCAACCCGAAGGAGCTCGTCGCGCGCATCCGCACGCGCCTGCGTCCCGCAGCCGCTGCCGAGACGGAGACGCTCCGCGTCGGCGACGTCGTCGTCGACGTCGCCGCGCACGAGGTGCGCCGCGGAGAGGAGGCGATCGCGCTGACGCCGCTCGAGTTCGAGCTGTTGGTCGCGCTGGCGTCGAAGCCGCAGCAGGTGTTCTCGCGCGAGATGCTCCTCGAGCAGGTATGGGGCTACCACTACAAGGCGGATACCCGCCTCGTGAACGTCCACGTACAGCGCCTGCGCGCCAAGATCGAGATCGATCCGGACAACCCCCGCATCGTCACCACCGTCCGCGGTGTCGGCTACCGCGCCGGCGCGGTGGTGTGACCGCCTCATCATGACGGCGACCGTGACCGTCCCGGCGTCGCGCGGCTGGCAGGGGTGGCGTGACTGGCGGTCGTGGCCGGCGCGGTTCGGCACTTCGTGGCGGCGTTCCCTGCGGTTTCGCACCCTCACCCTGACGCTCGGACTCACGGCCCTGGCGATCCTCGGGGCCTTCGTCACCATGGCCCTCGCGATCCAGAACGACCTCTTCGAGTCGCGCGTGAACCAGGTGCAGGCCGCCGTGGCCCGAGCGACGGCGTCGGCACAGGATGCGCTCGATTCGGCGCAGGTCGACGGCGACCCGGTCGCCCTCGACGCCCTCATGGAGTCGGCGATCACGTCGACCACGCGCCAGGCGGGCACGGACATGGTCGCGGCATTCCGCGTCTCCGACGCTCCCTCGGCCATCGCCCCGCAGGACTTCAGCCTCAACGGACTCACCGCGAACATGCTCAGCGACGGGCTGCGCGAGCGCGTGCGCGGAGACGCGGAGCAGCGCTGGTGGCAGTCGATCGGGCTGCCGGGCGCCGACGGCCAGGTCGTCCCGGGTGTCGTCGTGGGGCAGCAGTTGATCTTCCCGGGCGTCGGAGCGTACGAGTTCTACTTCGCGTACGACCTGGCCTCCGAGGCGCAGACCCTCCGCTTCGTGCAGGTGACGCTGTGGCTCGTCGGCGCAGGGCTCGTGCTTCTCATCGGCATCATCTCCTGGCTCGTGCTGCGCTCCGTGACGGCGCCGATCGCCGCTGCGGCCGAGACGAGTGCCAAGCTCGCCGCAGGCGATCTCGGGGTGCGTCTGGGGGTGCACGGCGAGGACGAGTTCGCGACGCTCGGCCGCTCCTTCAACGCCATGGCCGACTCGATCGAGGCCCAGATCAAGGAACTCGCCGAACTCTCACTCGTGCAGCAGCGCTTCGTCTCCGATGTCTCGCACGAGCTGCGGACGCCGCTCACGACGATCCGCCTCGCGAGCGACATGCTCAACGACCAGCGCGACACCTTCGACGCCACCACCGCGCGCGCCGCGGAACTGCTGCACGCGCAGGTCCAGCGATTCGAGGTGCTCCTCACGGATCTTCTCGAGATCAGCCGCTACGACGCGGGGTCGGTACAGCTCGAGAACGAGCCCACGAGCCTCGCGCACCTCGCCGAGGACGTCATCTCGTCGATGAGTCAGCTCGCCGAGCAGCACGGCACCGACGTGCGGCTCGTCGCCCCCGGGGGATATTCCCCCGTCGACATGGATCCGCGGCGGGTGCGGCGGATCGTGCGGAACCTGCTCGGCAACGCGATCGAGCACGGCGAGGGGCGCCCGATCGTCGTGACCGTCGACAGCGACCAGAATGCGGTGGCGCTGGGTGTCCGCGATTTCGGCCTCGGCATGACCGCCGCCGATGCGGAGCGCGTGTTCGACCGTTTCTGGCGCGCAGACCCCTCGCGCAAGCGCACGATCGGCGGCACCGGTCTCGGGCTCTCGATCGCCCTCGGCGATGCGCGCCTGCACGGAGGCGCCCTCGCTGTCTGGTCCGAACCGGGGCGCGGGACGAACTTCGTCCTCACCCTGCCGCGGCGAGATCAGCCGATCGGGACGTCCACCCCGATCCCCGTCGATCCCGGCGACGACGGGGCGTCGCTGAACGACCTCGGTCTGACGCAGCCGATCACGATCGCCCCGGCATCCCTGCCCGCCGACGAGGAGGCCCGCTCATGACGGCCCGTCGCAGGATCGCGCAGGCGATCGCCGCCGTCGCTCTCGTCCTCGCCCTCGCCGCGTGCGGCAGCCTCCCGACCAGCGGGCCGGTCAACGCCGGCGAGCCGATCGCGGATGACGAGACCCAGAGCAACCCCGTCTTCATCCCGCGGGGCCCCGCGAAGGATGCCACGCCGCAGCAGATCGTCGAGGGCTTCATCGCCGCGGGGTCGGGGCCGCAGGGCGACTGGGAGACGGCGCGGCTCTTCCTGGACGATGGCGTCGAGTGGAACCCGCGCGAGAGCGTCACGGTCTACAGTCCCGGCGATCGCGAGATCGAGCAGACCGGCGACACCACCTTCACGCTCTCGGTCACACCGGCAGCGACCGTCGACGACACGGGCGAGCTCTCGCCCCTCGGCGGCAGCGGGCCGATCCCGCTCCGCTACACGCTCGCGCAGAACGACGACGGGCAGTGGCGCATCACCGAGGCGCCGCCGGGGATCGTCCTCGACAGCACGCGCTTCGTCGCGGTGTTCTCGAGCTACGCCCTGCAGTTCTTCGATCCGACCTGGACGTACCTCGTGCCCGACGAACGCTGGTTCCCGCGTGAGTACGCGCGCACCCGCATCGTCGAGGCGCTCGTCAACGGCGGCCCCTCGACATGGTTGCGGGGGTCAGTGGCAAGCGCTTTCACCGACGGCGCGCGCCTGGCGAACAGATCTGTCCCGATCTCCTCGAGCGTCGCCTCCGTCTCGCTCCAGGACGGCGCGCGCTCGCTCGACGCGACGGTGCTCGATCGCATGCAGACCCAGCTCGAGGCCTCGCTCAAGGAGGCGGGCGTCCTCGGTGTCGAGATGGTCGTCGGGGAGCAGCTGCTTCCCGCGACCGCCGTCACGGTGCGCCTGACCCGCGTCGACCCGAACCCGCTCGCGGTGACCGAGCAGGGGTTCGGATTCGTGTCGGGATCGACGGTGGACGAGATCCCCGGGCTCTCCGACGCGGTCGTCCAGATCGACGCGACCGACATCGAAGTCGACGCCGACCGCTCGATCGCCGCCGTCCGTGACCACGCCGGCGCCGTCTGGGCGGCCGAGAGCGACGGGACGCGCACGCTCATCGACAATCGGCCCGGCCTCGTGGCGCCCTCGGTCGACCCCTTCGGGTACATCTGGACGGTGCCGGAGTCCTCGCCCGGTGCGGTGATCGCCCACGCGGCGGACGGCACCGAGGCGCCCATCGCCGACGCCTGGACGGGCACCGTCCAGATCCTCGCCCAGCGCGTCTCGCGCGACGGCACGCGCGTCGCGGCGATCGTCCGCGACGGCGAGGGATACGCCCTGTGGGTCGCAGGGATCGTCCGAGACAGGACCACCAACGCCCCGACGGGGCTCGGCGAGCGGAGAGTGCTCGCGATCCTCTCCGAGCCGACGGCGGTGCTGACGTGGACGGATGCCTCGACGCTCGCGCTCCTCATCAGCGAAGACGACGAACCATGGCTCTACACGCAGCAGATCGGCGGATTCGCGAAGCTGCAGCGGGCGCCCGCCGGAGTGACCATGGCTGCGGGCGGTTCGCAGTCCGGCGGCATCCGCGTGAGCGATGCGGAGGGCGTGCTGTACACGCAGCGCGGGACGGCGAACTGGCAGCAGCTGGCCACAGGCATCCTGGTGCTCGCGGTGCAACAGGGCCTGCCGCGCTGACGTCTCCTCCACAGGAGGCGGATCGGCGGACTTCTCCACCGATCGCGCTCTCCGCGTCACGGCGGGCGGTGCGCGGCGCCACACTGGTCGGATGCCTGCCCTCCCCGCCCGCGTGAGCACGGCGTTCTCGGGCGCCCTCGCGCTCGTCTTCCCCGTCTGGTGCGTCGGGTGCGACCTGCCCGACGTGGCGCTGTGCGCTGCGTGTCGCGACGCGCTCGCGCCCCGGACTCTCCGGCGCCGTCTCGATGGGCTGAGCGTGCACTCCGGCTTGGCCTTCGAGGGCGTGGCGGCGCGGGCGCTGCGCGCCGCCAAGGAGGAAGGGCGCACGCGCCTTCTCTCCGCGCTGGCCCCGGCGCTCACGACGGCCGTCGACGCGGCGCTACGCAGTGTCGGCGGTGGCGGGGCCCCCGTGATGCTCGTCCCGGTGCCGACCTCGGCTGCCGCGATGCGTCGCCGCGGCTATCGGGTGGTCGAGATCCTCGCCGCCCGCGCCGCCCTCCCCACCCGCCGCCTGCTCACGGTGGGAGGCTCCACCGCCGACCAGCGCACGCTCGGTCGCCGCGAGCGGGCCGAGAACGTCTCCGGCCGTATGCACGCCCGAGGCGCAGAGGGCCGTCGCGTGATCCTCCTCGATGACGTCGTCACCACCGGTGCGACCCTTCGCGAGGCCACCCGCGCGCTCGTCGCGGCCGGAGCGCAGGTCGTCGGTGCGGCCACCGTCGCCTCGACGCCGCGTCGCGGATCGGGGTCCTTTCTCACGGCATCCGACGCGTGACATGCGACCCGCACCCCGATAGCGTTGGAGAGACCAAGGCGAACTCAGGTTCTCCCTTGACCGGGAGAACCGGAACAAGGAGGTCAAGGATGGAAACCAACATCGTCGGCGTGGGTGTGAGCATTTCGGATCGCTTCCGCACCGTGGTCGAAGAGAAGTCCGTCCGCATCGAGAACCTCGCCCCCCGCGCGCAGCGGCTCGATGTCAAGGTCACGCACCGGGCGTATCACAACGGCTCCCGCGAAGAAGAGACCGTCGAGCTGACGCTCACCGGAAAAGGCCCCGTCGTCCGCGCTGAAGCGACCGACGGCGACAAGTTCGTCGCCCTCGACCTCGCCGTGGACAAGCTCGCCGAGCAGGTCCGTCGCGCGAAGGAGAAGCGCGTCGATGCGCGGAACCACCCGCGCGGAGCGAAGCTCGACAAGGAGAGCGGCGCCCTTTCGGGCATCGACGTGCAGCCGGCGTCGGCCGACGTGCTGCGGGCCGTCGCGACGGGGGAGATCCCCGTCATCGGGGAAGACGGCGACGAGGACTACACGCCCGTCGTCATCCGCACGAAGAACTTCGACGCGGAATGGATGACCGTCGAAGAGGCCGTCGACCGCATGGAGCTGGTCGGCCACGACTTCTTCCTCTTCATCGACGCGCGCTCCGACCACCCGAGCGTCGTCTACCGTCGCAAGGGCTGGGACTACGGCGTGATCTCCCTCACCGCGAGCGCGCCCCCGAGCGCCGAGCTCGCGTCCTGACGCGCGGGCTCTGATCTTCGTCGCGGATTCTCTTCGTCGCGGATTCGGAGATCGTGCACAGAATCGGATGCCTCGCGCTGAGGCATCCGATTCTGTTCGTCTGATCCGAATCCGCGCGCCGCGTCGGGGGTGAGCGCGTCGACAGGCTTAGTCGAAGATGCCGTCGAGGATCGAGCCGATGACCAGCCCGCCCAGGATGCCGTTGACCATGCCGCCGCCGTTTCCACCGCGGCGGCCGCCGCCCATTCCGCCCCACCCGTCGTCATCGGGGCGTGAGGAGTCGATGTCGCGCTGCGCGAGCTGCAGCGCCTCGGAGGCGAGCTGACCGCAGCGGCGCGCGCTCAGGAGCGCGGCCTCTCGGTCGTCCTCGGGGATCGGGGTCGGGAGGTTCGCGAGGTCCAGGCGCAGACGCTCCGCCTCAGCGAGTCGCGTGCGTGCGTCGGCGCCGATCCAGCCGCGGTGACCCGAGATGACGCTGCGCGCGACCCCGAGCTGCCGGTCGGCGTCGTCGATCGCGTGACGCACGTGCGACTCGGGGGGCACGGGGCGCGCGGCGCGTTCGCGGGCCTTGTCGACCGCGGCGTCGAGCGCCGCGTTCGCGGCCCGAAGGCGCGTCAGCTCGGCGAACGGGTCGGGCTTCGCGCCCGCCGGCGTGAGGGAGAGGAGCTCCTTCTCGAGCTCCGTCATCGCGGCGGCCACCGCGGGCACGTCGCGCAGATCGCGGGCGGCCGCGATGTCGTCCCGCGAATCGTCGACGATCGCATCGAGGGTCGTCTCGGCGCGCAGCGCCTCGACCTCGAAGGCGTCCACGGCATCCAGCAGCGTCGTCGCACGGCGGCTCGCCTCGATCGCCGTCTCGAGTGCGAGGTTCGCCTGCTCCCGCTGACCGGTCTCACGACGCGCGGTGGAGATGTCGGCGCCGTGGAGGGCGAACTCGAGCAGGTGCCCGGCTTCGCGGGCGTTCCCGGCGACCTTCCGCAGGGCCTCTGCCGAATAGCGGTCCGAGAGCCGTGCGAGCGCCGCCTCGGCGCGGGGGATGCGCGCTTCGTCGCGGGCGACGTCGCGGCGGATGCCGTCGATGATCTCGGGTGCCCGGCGCGCCCGAGCGACTGGCTCGGCGAGGGCTTCCAGGCGATCGTCCAGCAGGGCTTCGGCCCAGTCGCACAGCTGCACGATGCGCGCGTTGCGCGTGCGCGCCTCTTCGGGGGTGTCGGGGATCTCGTCGTGGTTGAGCTGATTCAGGTGGAACGCCTCACCGAGATGGGTGCGCACCGCTGCGAGCGCGTCGCGAAGGTCCTTGGTCGCGTCGCGCCCGAGCTCGAGCTCGGCGAACATGAGTTCATCGGCGGTGAGACGCAGCCGCTCGTCGGCGGCCACCAGGGCGGCGTCGGCGCGGCGGCCGAGCTCGGCATCCTGCGCAGCGAGCTCTGCGCGCTCTTTCTTGCGTGTGCCCCAGAATCCGGCCATGGTCCGATCCTAGGCGGCGCGATCGCGTCGGGGGCGGGTGCGGGCGCGAGACGGATGCGCCTCGCAGGAAACACAGGTCACAGACGGGTAACATGACGAGGTGTGCTGTGCCCGCCGCGCGCAGCCCCGATCGACAGCCCCGATCGACCGCCCCTGATCGAAGGTCGCGTCGACCGCATCCGACAGATGGAGATCCTCCGTGGCCAACCCTCTCGAGAAACTGCTCCGCGCCGGTGAAGGACGCATCCTCCGCAGGCTTCAGCAGGTCGCGAAGGCCGTGAACGCCCTCGAAGAGGACTACGCGCAGCTCACCGACGAAGAGCTGCGCGGCGAGACCGCAGAGCTCCGCGCCCGCTACGAGGCGGGGGAGTCGCTCGACAAGCTCATGCCCGAGGCGTTCGCCGCCGTCCGCGAGGCCGCGAAGCGCACGCTCGGGCAGCGCCCCTACGACGTGCAGATCATGGGCGGTGCGGCCCTGCACCTCGGCAACATCGCCGAGATGAAGACCGGTGAGGGCAAGACGCTCACCGCGACCTTCGCCGCGTACCTCAACGCGATCGCCGGCAAGGGCGTCCACGTCATCACGGTCAACGACTTCCTCGCCTCCTACCAGTCCGAGCTCATGGGCCGCGTCTACCGCGCGCTCGGCATGACGACCGGGACGATCATCGCGGGCCAGCCCCCCGAGGTCCGCCGTGAACAGTACGACGCCGACATCACCTACGGCACGAACAACGAGTTCGGCTTCGACTACCTGCGCGACAATATGGCGTGGCAGAAGCAGGACCTCGTCCAGCGCGGCCACTTCTTCGCGATCGTCGACGAGGTCGACTCGATCCTCATCGACGAGGCGCGGACACCCCTCATCATCTCCGGCCCCTCCTCGGGCGAGGCGAACCGCTGGTTCGTCGAGTTCGCGCGCATCGCCAAGACGCTCGAGGCGGGCGTCGACTACGAGGTCGACGAGAAGAAGCGCACGATCGGCGTGCTCGAGCCCGGCATCGAGAAGGTCGAGGACTACCTCGGCATCGACAACCTCTACGAGTCGGCGAACACCCCGCTCATCTCCTTCCTCAACAACTCGATCAAGGCGCTCGCCCTCTTCAAGCGCGACACCGACTACGTCGTGATGAACGACGAGGTCATGATCGTCGACGAGCACACCGGCCGCATCCTGGTCGGCCGACGCTACAACGAAGGCATCCACCAGGCCATCGAGGCCAAGGAGGGCGTGCCCGTCAAGGCCGAGAACCAGACGCTTGCGACCGTCACGCTGCAGAACTATTTCCGCCTCTACGAGAAGCTCTCCGGCATGACCGGTACCGCCGAGACCGAGGCGGCCGAGTTCATGTCGACCTACAAGCTCGGCGTCGTCCCCATCCCGACCAACAAGCCGATGATCCGTAAGGACCAGGCCGACCTCGTCTACAAGAACGAGCAGGCGAAGTTCGCGCAGGTCGTCGAGGACATCGCGCGTCGCCACGAAGACGGCCAGCCCGTCCTCGTCGGCACCGTCTCGGTCGAGAAGAGCGAGTACCTCTCGCGCCTGCTCGCGAAGAAGGGCATCAAGCACGAGGTCCTGAACGCGAAGAACCACGCCCGCGAAGCCGAGATCGTCGCCCGCGCCGGGCGTCTGGGCGCCGTCACCGTCGCGACCAACATGGCCGGCCGCGGCACCGACATCATGCTCGGCGGCAACGCCGAGTTCCTCGCCGTGCAGGAGATGAAGTCGCGCGGACTCGACCCCGTCGAGACGCCCGAGGAGTACGAACAGGCGTGGGACGAGGTGTACACCCACATGCGCGACACCGTCGCCGAAGAGGCGACGAAGGTCGTCGAGGCGGGCGGCCTGTACGTGCTCGGCACCGAACGCCACGAGTCGCGCCGCATCGACAACCAGCTGCGCGGACGCTCGGGCCGTCAGGGCGACCCAGGTGAGAGCCGCTTCTACCTGTCGCTCACCGACGACCTCATGCGCCTGTTCCAGTCGGGCGCCGCGGAGGCGATCCTCGCGCGCGCGAACTTCCCCGACGACGTCGCGATCGAATCCGGCATGGTCTCGCGCGCCATCAAGAGCGCACAGAGCCAGGTCGAGGCGCGGAACGCCGAGATCCGCAAGAACGTCCTCAAGTACGACGACGTCCTCAACCGTCAGCGCGAGGCGATCTACGCCGACCGCCGTCAGATGCTCGAGGGCGACGACCTCTCCGGCCGCGTCGAGCACTTCATCGAAGATGCGATCTCCGCCGTCATCGACGACCACACCGGGGCCGGCCACACCGAGAGCTGGGACTTCGATGCACTGTGGACGGAGCTGAAGACGCTCTACCCCGTCAGCGTAACGATCGACGAGGTCGTCGCCGAGAGCGGCAGCAAGGGCCGGGTCACCTCTGACGTCATCAAGCGCGAGATCCTCTCCGACGCGAAGATCGCCTACGCGAAGCGCGAAGAGACGCTCGGGTCGGCGGCGACGCGCGAGCTCGAACGCCGCGTCGTGCTGCAGGTGCTCGACCGCCGCTGGCGCGACCACCTCTACGAGATGGACTACCTCAAGGACGGCATCGGCCTGCGGGCGATGGCCCAGCGCGACCCGCTGATCGAGTACCAGCGCGAGGGCTACGCCATGTTCCAGGCGATGATGAGCCAGATCAAGGAGGAGTCGGTCGGCTTCCTCTACAACCTCGACGTCGAAGTGCGCCAGCAGGGCGACGGGCAGGTCGAGGCGAAGGGTCTGCAGGGCCCGACGGTCGACGCCCAGAAGCTGCAGTACACCGCGGCCGGCGAGGGCGGCGAGGTCGAGGTGCGCAACGAGCGCGGTCAGGTGCAGCAGGCGGCGACGACCAAGGCACGCCAGCAGACGCGGCCTGCGGCATCCGCGCCGAGTGCTCCGGCGGCTCCCACCGCACCCGCTGCGCGCGGCGCGTTCGGGCAGCGGACGGATGCCTCATCCGCCGCACCCGCTCCGCAGAACCGCGCCCAGCGCCGCGCCGCCGACAAGAAGAAGTGACGGGCCACGGGTCGTCGATTGGCCCGCAGGCGGCGGCGATATCCTGATGCGATGAGCCCCCGCATCCTGGATCAATCGTCGAAGCTGAAGGACGTCCTCTACGAGATCCGCGGGGCAGCACTGGTCGAGGCCGACCGTCTCGAGGCCGACGGCCACCGGATCTTGAAGCTCAACACGGGGAACCCCGCCGTCTTCGGATTCGAGGCCCCGTACCAGATCGTCCGCGACATGATCGAGGCCGTTCCCACGTCGCACGGCTACAGCGACAGCCGCGGCATCATGTCCGCGCGGCGCGCCATCGTCTCGCGCTACGAAGAGGTGCCGGGCTTCCCCCGGTTCGACCCGGACGACGTCTACCTCGGCAACGGCGTCTCCGAGCTCATCACCATGACGATGCAGTCGCTCGTCGACACGGGAGATGAGGTGCTCATCCCCGCGCCCGACTACCCGCTGTGGACCGCGATGACGAGCCTCGCCGGCGGCACGCCGGTGCACTACCTCTGCGACCCGGAGGACGGCTGGCAGCCCTCCCTCGACGACATCCGCGCGAAGATCACCGACCGCACGAAGGCGATCGTCGTGATCAACCCGAATAACCCGACCGGCGCGGTCTACTCGCGCGAGGTGCTCGAGGGCATCGTCCAGATCGCGCGGGAGCACCAGCTGCTCCTCCTCTCCGACGAGATCTACGACCGGATCCTCTACGACGAGGCCGAGCACATCTCGCTCGCGACGCTCGCCCCCGACCTCCTGTGCCTCACCTTCAACGGCCTGTCGAAGACGTACCGCGTCGCGGGCTACCGCTCGGGATGGATGGTGATCACCGGAGACAAGCGCCGCGCCGAGGGGTTCCTGCAAGGCATCCAACTGCTCGCCTCCACACGTCTGTGCCCCAACGTGCCCGGGCAGCACGCCGTGCAGGCGGCGCTCTCGGGGGTGCAGTCGATCGACGCGCTCATCGCGCCCACGGGGCGGCTGCACGAGCAGCGGGATGCCGCGTGGGAAGGTCTCACGGCGATCCCGGGCGTCACGTGCCACAAGCCGGCCGGTGCGCTGTACGCGTTCCCCCGGCTCGATCCGGAGGTGTACGAGATCCGCGACGACGCGAAGCTCGTGTACGACTTCCTCGTGGCGGAGCACGTCCTGCTCGTGCAGGGGACCGGCTTCAACTGGGCGACGCCCGACCACCTGCGGGTCGTGACGCTGCCCGAGGCCCGGGTACTCAGTGAGGCGATCGAGCGCCTCGGCAACTTCCTGGCGTCATACCGGCAGTAGCGGCACGCGCCCGCGCGGGGCCGCAGCGGTCCGATAGCGCGGTCCTACAGCGCGGTCCTACAGTGCGGCGACGGACGTGGCGCGCCAGCGCCCGTCCCAGCCCTCGAGCCGGACGGCGACGGCGCGCGTCCGGGCGGGGCCGGCGGTGATGACGACACCTTCGATGACCCCGTCGGCGGGGGAGGAGGCGTGCGTCGAGACGATCCGGTAGGCGGGGCGGGCCGGCGTGACGTTGCGTGCGCTGCGGGCGCGGGCCGAGAGGTTCGCACGGGTGACGAGGGCGCGGAAGGCGTCTTCGCCGAGCCAGCGGGCGAGTTGGTCGGGCTCGCGCACACCGGCGAGGACCTCGAGCACGCCGATGGTGAGGTTGGCGAGCAGCGGCTCGGGGTCGGGCAGGTCCTGCGTTGCGGTGCGCTGCGGGGCGAAGTACTCGGCGACTTCGAGCGCCGAGCCGACGCGGGCCCTGCGGCGCGCGGCTCCGGGGGGCGGGGGAACCATGATGACCTCCTCGGACCTCATGCGGAAAGTGAATCTGACCTGGGATCGAGTAGAACACGGTGCCTCACGGGGTGGGATGAGAATGTCCTCACCTGTGGACAGACCCCTCGCGGCGCCGCGTCCGTCGCTTACGCTCACGGGGTGCGTTGGGATCGGTTCTTCGAAGACCTGGAAGGTCAGCTCGACTCCGAATGGGAGGCCGAGCGCGCCGCCCTGGACACCGAAGCCGAGCGGCTGCGACTGTCGCGCGTCCCGCTGCGCGATCGCCTCATCGCCCTCGAGCGCGACTCCCGAGAGGTCACGGCGCACCTGAGCGACGCGACGAGCGTGCAGGGGCGGATCGGCCGTGTCGGCGCGGATTGGTTCGCCGTCGTCTCGGGCGACGACGCCGCCGGTGCGGCGATCGTGCCGCTCTGGGCGGTGGTGGGCGTCGGCACCTCGCCCGACGCCGTGCTCGCGAGTGTGCGTGACGCCGACGCGGGTCCCGCACTCGGCCAGCGGATGGGGTTCGGTTTCGTGCTCCGCGACCTCGTGCGCCGCCGCGTCGCGGTGTCGGTGCACACGGCCGCGGCACGCACCCTCACCGGCACGATCGACCGCGCCGGCGCGGACCACCTCGACCTCGCGCTGCACGAGCCCGGCACCCCGCGGCGCGCCGGGAACGTCACCGGCTACCGGATCGTCCCGTTCGCCGCCGTCATCGCGGTGCGGCTCGCCTCGGCATCCGACCTCGCCTGACCGCACTGCTCCCGCTCTCCCCGACGTTCTCCTTGACCGCGAGACTGCATCTGCGCCTCGAAACTGCGGCCACGGACCGATGTCTCGACCCGCAGATGCAGTCTCGCGGGACAGAGGAGGGGAGAGGAGAGTGGAGAGGGGGGAGGGGGTCAGTCGCCGCCGCGGACGGGCCCGCGACCCCAGAGCTCGGGAAAGCTCGCCGCGTTCGACTCGCGCCACAGCGCCATCCGCCGGGCCTCTTCGGCCTGGTCGTCGAGGTATCCTTCGACGCTCGCCGCCTCGATGCGCCAACGTCCGGGGGAGCCGACCTTCATGCCGCGCAGGCGCCCGTCGATGATCAGCGCGACGACCTCGTCGACGGGGAGCTGGAGCATCTCCGCGACTTCGGCGGGCGTGAACAGGCGCTGTCCCGCGTCGGGTTCTTCGGGCATGAAGCAATTATGGTCCGCCGCGAACTTAATTCGACCGTCGCGTGCGACCTGTGGATAACATCTGCGACGCCGACGCTCCCCGGGTCACGATGAGGGACATGAGCGATCATTCCACCGCCCGCCCGCGTCCCCGCGCGTTCTGGGCCGACATCAGGTTCCTGCTCGGCATCGTGCTCGTCGTCGTCTCGGTGGTGGGCGTGTGGCTCGTCGTCTCGGCGGCTCGACAGACGGCACCGGTGTTCGCGGCGGCCCGCACGATCGTGCCGGGAGACGCCGTCGATGCGGACGACCTTCGGGTCGTCGAGGTGGCGCTCGGTCAGCTGCAGGATGCCTACGCCTCTCCTGCGACGCTCGAGCCCGGCGCCGTGGCGACGCGCACGATCCCCGCCGGCGAGCTCGTCGCGAAGGATGCCGTGGGAGACGCGGCGGCCGTGCAGACGACGCACGTCGTCGTGCGCACTTCGACGGCGCTCCCCGCGGCGGTGACGCCGGGGTCGACCGTCGAGGTGTGGTCGGCACCTCTGCTCGACCGCGGTCGGTACGACACGCCGCGGATCCTCGTCGCGTCGGCCACCGTCGTATCGGTCTCCGACGACGAGTCGATGATGGGGTCGAGCGGTCCCGCCGTCGAGCTCGTCATCGAGCGTGCCGACGTCGCCGAGACGCTCGCGGCGATCTCGGACGGATCGAGCATGTCGATCGTCCCGACGGCGGGGGAGAAGCCGTGACCGGCGGCGACGGGCGAGCCCGAGCGGGTGGATCGCGCCCGGCCGTCATCGTCGCCGTCGACGGGACGAGCGGGGCCGAGCTCGCCAGAGACCTCGATGACGCGGGTGCGGATGTGCGGCTCGTCGTCGCGGCCGACGCGCCGAGCGACGCCGTCGTCGACGCGATGCGCGGTCGGGAGTCGGCCGAACTCCTCGGTGAGCTCGCACGGGCCGACGTCCTCGTGGTGACGGCCGACCGCCGCACGCTCACCGCTCAGCTCGTCGAGGCATGCGACCGCTTCGGCGTGCGCGTTGCGGCGCTGTGCGCCGAGGCATCCGCCCGCCGACTCGCGGCGATGTTCGGTGTCGACGCATACGACCCCGAGGTGGCGCCGGCCGAGATCCTGACCGGCTCGACGGCCCCGACGGAGGAGCCCGAGGGCGCCCAGCGCGGGCGCGTCATCGCGGTGTGGGGCGCGGCCGGTGCGCCGGGCCGCACGACGCTCGCGATCGAACTCGCCTGCGAGCTCTCCCGCGACGGACGCCGCGTCGCGCTGGCGGATGCCGACGCGCACGCGCCGTCGCTCGCGATGGCGACGGGGCTCGCCGACGAAGGACCCGGCTTCGCGGCGGCCTGCCGGCAGGCCGAACGCGGCGCACTCACTCCCGCCGAACTCTCCCGGATCTCCGCTCCGCTCGCGCAGATCGACGTGCTCACCGGTATCAACCGGCCGGGGCGGTGGCCCGAGCTCGCGCACGACCGTGTCGCCGCGGCGCTCGAGCACTGCCGAGGCTGGGCAGACGACACCGTCGTCGACGTGGCGGCATCCCTCGAGCGCGACGAGGAGATCGTGAGCGACCTCGACGGTCCGCGGCGCAACGCCGCCACCCTCGCGGCGCTGTCCTCGGCCGACCTCGTCGTCGCGGTCGTCTCGGCGGATCCCGTCGGCGTCGCCCGCTTCGTGCGCGCGTATGCCGACCTCCGGAGCGTCATCGGCGTGACGCCCGTGCGCATCGTGGTCAACAAGCTCCGCACCGCGACGCTCGGTCTCGACGCGAAGGGGCAGGTGCGCCGCACGCTCGAGCGGTTCGCGGGCGCCGGCGACGTGTGGTTCGTCCCGTGGGACCCGAAGGCCGCCGACGCGGCGACCCTCGCAGCTCAGCCGATCGCGCACGTCTCGCCGCGCTCGCATCTCGCCGGGGCCGTGCGCCGTTTCGTCGGAGAGGCGATCGAACCGCCGGCGCCTGCGGCACGGACGCGCAAGGAGCGTACCGGCGCCTCGGCGCAGCCGTTCCCGCGCCGCCGGGCACGCACGGCGTGAGCGACGAGGCGCGGGCGCGCCCAATAGGCTGAGGGCGTGTCCACGCTCAGCGAACTCGTCTACGCACAGGGTCTGTCTTCGGAGGCCGACGTCGAGTGGCTGCATCGCCTCGCGGGCGACGGGCAGCTTCTCGCCGACCTCGCCTTCGCCGACATCGTCATCTGGGTGCCGACAGCCGACGACTCTTTCATCGCCGTGGCCCACACGCGGCCCTCGGGCGCCGCGACGCTGTTCTACCGCGACATCGTCGGCGACCGGATGCGCCCGCAGTGGCGTACGCAGGTGCGGGATGCCTTCCAGCGTGCGACGATCGTCGACTCCGCCTCTCCCGATTGGTTCGAGGAGACGCCGACGCGCGTCCGCGCCGTGCCCATCGTGCGCGAGCGCGGAACCGCCGACCGCCCGCCGAGCGTCATCGGCGTGCTGACCCGGCACACGAACCTCGGGGAGGCGCGCACGCCGTCGCGCCAGCAGATCACCTTCAACGACTGCGCCGACGACCTGTTCGGCATGGTCGCCTCGGCCGATTTCCCCGACCTTGCCGCGCCCACCTCGCCGCGCCGGGGCGCGCCGCGCGCCTCCGACGGTCTCATCCGCATCGACGTCGACGGCATCACGACCTTCGCGAGCCCGAACGCGCTCTCGGCGTTCAACCGTCTGGGGTTCGATGACGAGCTCGAGGGCGAGTCGCTGCTCGAGGTGGCCACCGGCATCCTCCCCAAGGGTCGCGACTTCGACGAGTCGCTGCCGATCGTCATGGCCGGGCGCGCGCCGTGGCGCGCCGACATCGAGGCGCGCGGCGTGACGGTGTCGCTGCGGACCATCCCCCTGAAGGACAACGGGCATCGCATCGGCGCGATCGTCCTCTGCCGCGACGTCACCGAGATCCGCCACCAAGAGCAGGAGCTCATCACCAAGGACGCGACGATCCGCGAGATCCACCACCGCGTCAAGAACAACCTCCAGACGGTCGCCTCGCTCCTGCGCATCCAGTCCCGCCGCACGCATTCCGACGAGGCGAGGGACGCCTTGACCCACGCGATGCGCCGGGTGTCGGCGATCGCGGTCGTGCACGACACGCTGTCGGAGGGCCTCGCTCAGAACGTCGACTTCGACGACGTGTTCGACCGGGTGCTGAAGCTCGTCGCCGAGGTCGCCGCGTCGCCCAACACGCGCGCACGCACGGTCAAGACGGGGACCTTCGGCACGCTGCCGAGCGAGTACGCGACGCCGCTCGCGCTCGCGCTCACCGAGCTTGTGACGAACGCGGTCGAGCACGGGCTCGCCGATCAGGAGGGCGAGGTCGAGATCATCGCGGAGCGGACGCCCGAGCGACTCGGGGTCAAGGTGCGCGACACCGGCGTGGGACTGCCCGAGGGACAGGTCGGCCGGGGGCTCGGCACGCAGATCGTGCGGACGCTCATCCAGGGGGAGCTCAGCGGCACGATCGACTGGCACACGCTGACGGGATCGGGCACCGAGGTGACGATCGAGATCCCGATGCGGTACCTGGACCGCTGAATCAGCTCGCGCGGCGGGCGCGGGCGGCGCGGCGCTTGAGCGCGCGGCGCTCGTCCTCGGAGAGGCCGCCCCACACGCCCGAGTCCTGACCGGTCTCGAGGGCATACTGCAGGCAGACTTCGGTGACCGTGCACCGTGCGCAGACGGCCTTGGCCTTCTCGATCTGCTCGACGGCAGGACCGGTGTTGCCGACCGGGAAGAACAGCTCGGGGTCGACCGTGAGGCAGGCGGACTTGTCGCGCCAATCCATAGTGGGGTGCTCCTTGATACGGGAATCGTGAAGTGAGATGAGGGAACGGACTCGGGTGTCCGATACCCTGGTGGGTGTGCGAGCCGGGCTCGCCCCACTTCGCTGTGGGAGCACACTGATTGCTCTATCGTCCCACGCATATTCGGATGAATCAAGAGTGAACGGGTCGTTTCCGCGGGCCGTTGCTGAGTATCCGCTCCACGGTTGGGGGCCCGCCACAACCCGCCCCCGCAGAATTCAGGAGAACGTGGCCCATGTCGACAAGCGTCCCCGACCGCATCGCCGCCGCCCTCTTGGCGATCGAGGGACTGGCGCTGCTGTGGGTGACCGGACGTGAACTCGTCGCCCTGGTCTCGGGTGACTCGACTGACACGGGGAGCTCGATCGCGCTCATGGTGCTCACGGTCGTCGGCGTCGTGGCGGTGATCGCCTTCGCGATCGCCGTGCTGCGCGGTCAGTCGTGGGGGCGGTCGGGTGGGATCGTGACCCAGCTGCTCATCCTCGCGGTCGCCATCGGGGCCCTGACGGGGCCGGCGCCCTCGCCGGGGTTCGCGCTCGCGCTGGCAGTGCCGGCGCTCGTCGCGCTCGTGGCCCTGTTCGCGGGCGTGCGACGCGCGGGGGCGGCCCGGCACGGCGCACCGGGCGACGAGGCGTGAGCGTTCAGTCGACGCCGAGCAGCTTCCGCAGCCGCGCGACGTGCCCCGTCGCCTTGACGTTGTACAGGGCCTGGGCGATCGTGCCCGAGGCATCCACCACGAACGTCGAGCGGATGACCCCTTCGACCTTCTTGCCGTAGTTCATCTTCTCGCCCCACGCGCCGTACGCCTCGTGGACGGCGTGGTCGGGGTCGCTCAGGAGGTCGTAGGTGAGGCCGTCGCGCTCGCGGAACTGCCGCAGCTTCGCCGGCTCGTCGCGGGAGATCCCGAGCACCGTGTAGCCGGCGGCCTGGAGCGGGGCGAGGCTGTCGCGGAAGTCGCACGCCTCGGTCGTGCACCCCGGCGTCATCGCGGCCGGGTAGAAGAACAGGATGACGTGCCGGCCCGCGTAGTCGCTGAGGGAGACCTCCTTCTCATCCTGGTCGACGAGGGTGAAGGCGGGTGCGGGCGAACCGATCTCGAGCTGCGTCATCCCCTCAGCCTACGAGCAGCGCGGGCGCGCGGGGGTCAGGCGAAGGTGGCGAGCAGGCGCTGCAGCGAGTCGAGGCGGGCGGCGCCGCGCTCGCCCAGGCGGCCCTCGTCGACGGCCTCGATGATCGCGCAGTCGGGGGCGTCGGGGAGGTGCGTGCACCCGCGCGGGCAGTCCTCGGCGACGACCGCGAGGTCGCTGAACGCCTTGAGGATGTTCTGCGGGTCGACGTGGCCGAGCCCGAACGAGCGGACCCCGGGGGTGTCGATCACCCACCCCTTGCCGGCGTCGCTCTCGTAGCGCAGCGACACCGTGGAGCTCGATGTGTGACGCCCGCGCCCCGTGACCTCGTTGACGTGGCCGGTCGCGCGGTCCGCCGAGGGAACCAGCGCGTTGACCAGCGTGGACTTGCCGACGCCCGAGTGCCCGACGAACACCGTCGAGTGCCCGACCAGGTGCCGCCCGATCTCCTCGACCGGCATGTCGCCCGTGCCGCTCAGGAACACCGTCAGGTCGTCGACGCCCTCGAAATGGGTGAGGAACTCGGTCGGATCGGCGAGGTCGGTCTTCGTCACTACGAGAAGAGGGTGGATGCCGGCATCCAGCGCGGCGATGAGATAACGGTCGACGAGGCGGGGGCGCGGCTCGGGGTCGGCGGCCGCGACGACGATCAGCATCTGGTCGGCGTTCGCGACGATGATCCGCTCGACCTGGTCGGTGTCGTCGGCGCTGCGGCGCAGGAGCGACGTGCGCTCCTCGATGCCCACGATGCGGGCGAGCGTGCCCTCGTCGCCCGACGAGTCACCGACGACCCGGGCCCGGTCTCCCGTGACGATCGGTTGCTTGCGCAGCTCACGCGCCCGGGTCGCGAGCGCGGTGTGCTCGTTCGGTCCGTCCTCGTCGATCAGCACCGTGTAGCGGCCGCGGTCGACGCCGAGGACGCGGGCGATCTCGGCATCCGCGTGCGCGGGACGGCGTTTGGTGCGCGGGCGGTTCGCCTTGGGGTTCGGCCGCACGCGCACGTCCGACTCGTCGAACTCCGGTTCGTCGTCGTCGACGTCGTCGAGCCAGCTCATGTCAGCGCCGGCTCACGATACCGCCGCGGTCGCGACGAGTTCGCTCCACAGCTCCGGGAACTCGGGGAGCGTCTTCGCGGTGGTGCCGATGTCGTCGATCTCCACGCCCGGGACGCGCAGACCGATGAGGGCGCCGGCCGTCGCGATGCGGTGGTCGTGGTGCGCCCGCCAGAGCCCCCCGCGCAGGGGCGCGGGAGTGATGCGGATGCCGTCGGGCAGCTCATCGGCCACGCCGCCGAGCGCCCGGAGGTTTTGCACGAGCGCGTCGATGCGGTCTGTCTCGTGTCCGCGGATGTGCCCGATGCCGTGCAGCGTCGTGGGGGCGTCGGCGAACGCGGCGAGGGCGAACAGCGTCGGGGTGAGCTCGCTCGCGGCCGACAGATCGAGATCGACACCCGCGACCCGGCCGGTGCCCGTGATCGTCAGGGCGCCGCCGCGCCGCGATCCGCGCGCCCCGAGCAGAGACAGGATCTCGGGCAGGAGTGCTCCGGGCTGCGTCGAGGTTGCGGGCCACCCGGGGATCGTCACCGATCCGCCCGTGAGCAGGGCCGCCCCGAGGAACGGCGCGGCGTTCGACAGGTCGGGCTCGATCGAGGCATCCCGCCCGCGAGGAACGCCCGCCGGGACGACCCATTCGTTCGGCGTCGGGTGCTCGACGGCGATGCCGCGCCGCGCGAGTGTTTCGACCGTCATGTCGATGTGCGGCAGCGAGGGCAGGCGCGCGCCCGAATGCACGAGGTGCAGACCCACGTCGAAGCGAGGCGCGGCGAGCAGGAGCCCCGAGACGAACTGGCTCGATGCGCTCGCGTCGATCGTCACCTCGCCGCCGCGGATGTGTCCGCGCCCGCGCACGGTGAACGGCAGCGACCAGTTGCCGCCGTCGTCGATGTCGGCGCCGATCGTGCGCAGGGCCTTGATCATCTCGCCCATTGGGCGATGCAGGGCGCTCTCGTGCGCGGTGATCGTGACATCGCCCTCGGCGAGCCCCGCGAGAGGCGCGATGAAGCGCATGACGGTGCCCGCCTGGCCGCAGTCGATCGTGACACCGCCGCGAATGGATGCCGGGGGAGTGATGCGGAGGTCGGGGCCGAATCGCCCGGTCTCGGGAAGCTCCTCGATCTCTACGCCGAGCGCCGTGAGCGCCTCGATCATGCGCGCCGAGTCGTCGGAGTGCAGCGGTGCCGAGAGCGTCGACGGCGAGTCGGCCAGGGCCGCGAGGACGAGCTTGCGGTTCGTCAAGGACTTCGACCCGGGCACGGCGATCGTGGCCTGCACGGGTTCGTCGATGTGGGGCGCGGTCCACATCGATGCAGAAGCGGGCTGGCGCTGGGAATACCCGGTCGTGGTCATCGAGTTCTACCCTAACGAACCCGTCCGACGCTCTCGAATGGAAGGAGACCCCGTTGACAGCGATGCTCTCACCCGTTCGGGTCGACCTCGCCGACGTAGACTGGGCCGCGATGGAAGAGCAGGCGGCCGCAGAACCGCAGACCACCGCAGGCACCGATCAGACCGATCCGGCCGCGCCGGACGACGCGAGCGCCCAGTTCCAGGAGCAGGCGCTGCCGTTCATGGATCAGCTCTACGCCGCCGCGATGCGGATGACGCGCAACCCCGCCGACGCCGCGGACCTCGTGCAGGAGACGTTCGTGAAGGCCTTCGCCTCGTGGGCGTCGTTCACGCAGGGCACGAACCTCAAGGCATGGCTCTACCGGATCCTCACGAACACGTACATCAACACGTATCGGAAGAAGCAGCGCGAGCCGTACCAGGGCACGATCGACGAGCTCGAGGACTGGCAGCTGGGCGGCGCCGAGTCGACCACCGCGACGAGCAGCCGCTCGGCCGAAGCGGAAGCGATCGACCACATGCCCGCGTCCGTCGTCAAGGATGCGCTGCAGTCGATTCCCGAGGACTTCCGCCTCGCGGTCTACCTCGCCGACGTCGAAGGGTTCGCGTATCAGGAGATCGCGGACATCATGAAAACCCCCATCGGCACGGTCATGAGCCGCCTGCACCGAGGCAGACGGCTGTTGCGTGACCTGCTGGCCGATTATGCGCGCGAGCGTGGCATCGACGTGCCCGCAGTCGCGGTGGAGAGCACCGCGACGACCAGCGCGAAGAGCAAGAAATGAGCGAGACGATGAGCGACTGCGGCTGCGACAAAGCCCGGAAGGACCTGGAGGAATACCTCCGCAACGAGGTGTGCCGGACCGAGCACTCCGACATCACGGAGCATCTCGAGCACTGCCAGTCCTGCCGTGACGAGGCGCTCGTGGCGACGACGCTGACCGCCGTCGTCGCCCGCGCCTGCAAAGAGACGGCCCCCGAGGAGCTGCGCGACCAGGTGCTCGCGCGGCTGCGTGCGGAGCAGGCCTCCCACCACTGACCGCGCCGCCGGCGGCGCGAGCTCTCCCGCAGACGAGCGCGCGGTCCGCGCCGGGCGCAGAGCAATCCCATAGCCGACTCCCGGGCGACCCATCGCCTCGGAGCTCTAGCATCGGATCCGGTGACCTCGACCGATTCCGCCTCCGACGCTGCGACGGGCACGCAGAAACCGCACCACTCCGGCATCCCCGTGGTCGCGGTGATCCTGCGCAGGGTCTCGGCCGTGCCGCGCGGCTACCTTCGCCGGCATCCGGTCGCGACGAGCTTCGGCGCCGTCGCTCTGCTGGCGTTCGTCGCGACGGCGACGGTGGTGCCGACGGAGTTCTTCGGCATCGGACCCCAGGCGCTGCTGCAGAGCGGACGCTGGTGGACCCCGCTCACCGCGCTGCTCGTTCCCGCCTCGCTCGTTCAGGCGCTCATCGTCGTCGCGCTGTCGCTGACGCTGCTCGCTCGGACGGAGACCGTGCTCGGTCGACGGCGGACGCTCATCGCCCTGTTCGGCATCGGAGTGCCGGCGGTCGTCCTGAGCGTCCTGGCGCAGGCAGCGCTGTGGACCATCGCCAGCTGCGGCCGTTCGAGGGGGCGGAGGTGCTCGTCCTCGACCCCGCGATCGCGATCGCCGGGGCGGTGATGTTCGCGTCGGCGGCCGCCGGACCGCTGTGGCGGCGGCGTGTGCGGCTCATCGGCATCAGCACCCTCGCGATGCTCGCGCTCTACACCGGTGACGCGGACGCGTGGTATCGCCTCGTGGCCGCGCTCATCGGACTCGCCGCGGGCAGCCTGTTGCTGCGACGCGGCCGGGTGCATGCCTGGCATCGCAGCTCCATCGCCGAGACGCGGTCCCTGGTCGCCGTGCTCGTGGCGGTCGCCGCGGTGGGGCCGTTCTCCGCGCTGTTGTCGGATGGAGGTCACGGCATCCTCTCGCGCGTCTCCGACATGTTCACGCAGGTCGATCAGCGCCTCGCCGAGGCCTGCGCGCGCGACTCCTTCCCCGCATGCGACCATGTGACCGCCGCGGTCGTGACGCACGGGGCGGGTCCCGCGCTGCTCGCCCTGTTGCCGCTTGCACTGCTGGCGGTCGCCGCGTGGGGGTTGCGGGCCGGGCGCCGGGCCGCATGGGTGCTCGCGCTGATCGTCGGCGCGGCGCTCATCGCCCAGGCGATCGTCGGGATCCTGCTCGGCGAGGGCGCCGGCGAGTACGCGGGCGACGCACTCGATGTCACCGCGACGATCCTCGCCGATCTCGTGGTTCCGATCGTCATGATGATCGTGCTGCTGCGAACGAGGCGCGCGTTCGACATCGTCGCCGACGGACGCGTCGCGCGACGCGCAGCCGTCATCGCGGTCGTGGCCGTGGTCGCCGCGATGATCGCGTACATCGCATCGGCGATGGTGTTCCGCGCCGACTTCGTCTCGACCTCGACCTGACCCGCGGTCGTCGCGGAATCGATCCGGCGGCTGCTGCCGCAGGGTCTTCTCAGTGCCAGCGCCGAACCCCAGTACCCGCACCGCGGCGCGATGCTCGTGATGTACCAGTGGGTCGGCGTCGCGTTCTGGGTCGGGGTGATCGCGCTGCTGCTGCGCGTGTTCCGTTCGCGCCGCACGCTGCCCGATAGCGACGGGGAGCTGTACCGGCACCTTCTGCGTCGCGGTGGCGGCACCCTCTCGTGGATGGGCACGTGGGAGGGAAACCGGTACTGGTACAGCGCCGACGAACGCGCGGGCATCGCCTACCGCGTGGTCGGCGATGTCGCACTCGCCGTCGGCGGACCGGTCGGCGAGCGCGACGGCGCCGGCTCCGCGATCGGCGGCTTCGCAGCCCTCTGCGCGCAGCACGGGTGGACGGTGGCCTTCTACAGCGTTGAGGACGACCTGCTGCCCGAGTTCGCGCGTCGCGGATGGGACCACCTGTCTGTCGCCGAAGAGACTATCATCGACCTCGCCGACTTCGACCTTTCCGGCAGCGCGCGCCAGAAGGTGCGCCAGCCCGTGACGCGCGCCGAGCGCGAGGGCCTGCGCGCCGTGTGGACGACGTGGGACGAGCTGTCCCTCGGGCTCGCGACGCAGGTCCGCGAGATCAGCGAGGCCTGGGTGGCCGATCGGGCGCTTCCCGAGATGCGCTTCACGCTCGGGTCGATCGACGAAGCGCGCGACGGCGAGGTGCGCCTCATGCTCGCCGTCGATGCGGCGGGCCGCGTGCAGGGCGTGACGAGCTGGATGCCGTCGTGGCGCGACGGTGTGCTCATCGGGCGCACCCTGGATTTCATGCGGCGACGCGCCGACGGGCCGAACGGTGTCATGGAGTTCCTCATCGCCAAAGCCGCGTTCGCGTGCGCCGCGGAGGGACTCGCGTTCGTCAGCCTCTCCGGTGCGCCTCTCGCCACCCGCGAGCTCGATCGGGAGGTGCCCGCGAGGGCGGTGGATGCCGTGCTGTCGTGGCTGGCGGCGGTGCTCGAACCCGCCTACGGATTCGCCTCGCTGTTCCGCTTCAAAGCGAAGTTCCACCCGCGCTATGCCGGTCTGCACCTCGCCATCACGGCACACCTCAACGTGACGTCGGATCACGCACGCTGGCTGATCGGCGGATACTCCAATGGAGGATCGTGCGCCCTCACCTATGCCGCCGATCACCCCGACGTCTGGGGCGGGGTGATCGACATCTCGGGCAACGAGTACCCCGGCTCCGAGCATGTGGACGAGACGGTCCGCGATGTGTTCGGCGGCGACCGCGCGGCCTTCGAGGCCAGCCTGCCCGCGGCGGTGATGGCACGGAACGCCGGCGACTACGCGGGCCACATCGCCGTCTTCACCCGGGGTTCGGAGGATACGACGTTCGGGCCCGGGCAGCAGCGCAATGCGGCGGCCGCGCGAGCTGCGGGCTTCACCGTCTCCGAGACGGTCATCGCCGGAGCGGGTCACGTCGGCGCGGCGCTCGCCGACGGGCTGACGGCGGCCGTCGCCGCCGTGGGGCCGGCGCTCGGTCTCGCACCGCCGGGGTGAGGACGCGCGCAGAACGAGCGAAGAGGGGGATGCCGCGGCATCCCCCTCTTCGCTCGTTGATCGCCGGGCGGCGTCAGACCGCGAGCGCCTCCTCGACGATGGCGGCCTGCTCGCGGGCGTGGACCTTCGGCGACCCGGTCGCGGTGGACGCGGCCGCGTCACGCGAGATGCGGCGGATCGTCCGGCCCTTCAGGTGCTTGACGACCTCGAGCGCGATGAACGGCCAGGCCCCCTGGTTCTCGGGCTCGTCCTGCACCCACACGAGTTCCGCGTTGGGGTACCGGTCGAGCACGGCGTTCAGTTCGTCGACGGGCGCCGGGTAGAGCTGCTCGAGACGCACGAGCGCGACCTTGTCGTTCGGCTTCTTGTCGAGCTCGGCCTTGAGATCCCAGTGGATCTTGCCCGAGTGCAGCAGCACGCGGGTGACCGTACCGGCATCGATGCCGCGCTCGTCGTCGAGGACCGGCTCGAAGCGTCCCGTCGTGAAGTCCTCGACGGGGCTCGTCGCGCCGCGCAGGCGGAGCATCGCCTTCGGGGTGAAGACGATGAGCGGGTGACGCGGGCGAGCGTAGGCCTGGCGGCGCAGCAGGTGGAAGTGGGATGCCGGGGTCGACGGACGCGCGACGGTCATGTTGTCCTGCGCGCACATCTGCAGGTAGCGCTCGATGCGCGCCGACGAGTGGTCGGGTCCCTGGCCCTCGTAGCCGTGCGGCAGGAGCAAAACGACGCCGGACTGCTGGCCCCACTTCTGGTCGGCGGCCGAGATGTACTCGTCAACGACCGACTGCGCGCCGTTGGCGAAGTCGCCGAACTGGGCCTCCCAGAGGGTCAGTGTGTCGGCGCGTTCGACCGAGTAGCCGTATTCGAACGCCATCGCGGCGTACTCGCTGAGCAGCGAGTCGTACGCGTAGAAGCGCCCCTGGTTCTCGGAGAGGTTCGCCAGCGGCAACCACTCCTGGCCGTTCGCGCGGTCGTGGAGCACCGAGTGGCGCTGGACGAATGTGCCGCGGCGCGCGTCCTGACCGGCCAGGCGCACGTTGGTGCCTTCCATGAGGAGCGAGCCGAACGCGAGGAGTTCACCGAAGGCCCAGTCGATCGAGCCGTTCCGGCTCATGTCGAGGCGCTTCTCGAGCAGCTGCTGCAGCTTGTTGTGCACCGTGAAGCCCTCGGGCTTGTTCACGAACGCGTCGCCGATGTGATGCACCACCTCGGTGCTGACGCCGGTCGTCTCCGGCTCGCCGACCGCGGCCTCGAGCTCACCGGTCGCGGGCGACACGATGCCGGTCGTGCCGGTCTCGGCGGCGTGGGTCTCGGCGAAGGCGATCTCGAGGCGGTTCTGGAAGTCCTGCTTGGCCTTCTGGTACTCCTCCTCGGTGATGTCGCCGCGACCGACGAGCGACTCGGTGTAGAGCCGGCGCACCGAGCGCTTCGCCTCAATGAGGTTCGTCATGAGAGGCTGCGTCATCGACGGGTCGTCGCCCTCGTTGTGACCGCGGCGGCGGTAGCAGACGAGGTCGATCACGACGTCGCGCTTGAACTGCTGGCGGTACGCGACCGCGAGCTCGGCGACACGGACGACGGCCTCGGGGTCGTCGCCGTTCACGTGGAAGATCGGCGCCTGGATGGTCTTCGCGACATCCGTCGCGTACACCGACGAGCGACCGTCCTGGGGGAGGGTCGTGAAGCCGACCTGGTTGTTGACGACGACGTGCACGGTGCCGCCGGTGCGGTAGCCGCGCAGCTGCGACATCTGCAGCGTCTCGACGACGACACCCTGGCCCGCGAAGGCCGCGTCGCCGTGGACGAGGATCGGCAGCCACGAGAACGAGCCGATGGGCTTCCGGTCCTGCTTGGCGCGGACGATGCCCTCGAGGACGCCGTCGACGGTCTCCAGGTGCGACGGGTTCGCCGCGAGGTAGACGGGCAGCTCCTCCCCGGCATCCGACACGAACGTGCCCTCCGTGCCGAGGTGGTACTTGACGTCGCCCGAGCCCGACTTCGACCCGATCGCGACGGAGCCCTCGAACTCGCGGAAGATCTGGCTGTAGGTCTTGCCGGCGATGTTCGTGAGGACGTTCAGGCGGCCGCGGTGGGCCATGCCGATCGCGGTGCCGTCGAGCTTCGCCGCGGCCGCGCCCTGCAGGATCTCGTCGAGCAGCGGGATCAGCGACTCGCCGCCCTCGAGCGAGAAGCGCTTCTGGCCGACGTACTTGGTCTGCAGGAACGTCTCGAAGGCTTCGGCCTGGTTCAGCTTGTCGAGGATGCGCAGCTGCTCGTCGTGGCTCGGCTTCTGGTACTTGACCTCGACGTTGTCCTGGAACCACTTGCGCTGGGCCGGGTCCTGGATGTGCATGTACTCGACGCCGATCGTGCGGCAGTACGAGTCGCGCAGGACCCCCAGGATCTCGCGGAGCTTCATCGTGCGCTTGCCGCCGAAGCCGCCGGTCACGAAGTCGCGGTCGAGGTCCCAGAAGGTCAGGCCGTGGTTCTCGATCTCGAGGTCGGGGTGCGTGCGCTGCACGTACTCGAGCGGGTCGATGTCGGCCATGAGGTGGCCGCGCACGCGGAACGAGTTGATGAGCTCCTGCACACGGGCGGTCTTGTCGACGCGCTCGGCGACGTCGACGTTGATGTCGCCCGCCCAGTGGATGGGGGCGTAGGGGATGCGCAGGGCGGCGAAGATGTCTTCGTAGAAGCCGCGCTGGCCGATGAGCAGCTCGTGGACGATCTTCAGGAACTCGCCCGAGCCGGCACCCTGGATGACGCGGTGGTCGAACGTGCTCGTGAGGGTGATCGTCTTGCCGATGCCGAGCTCGACGAGCGTCTTCTCGCTGGAGCCCTGGAACTCGGCCGGGTACTCGAGGGCGCCGGCGCCGACGATGCAGCCCTGGCCCTTCATGAGGCGCGGCACCGAGTGCACGGTGCCGATACCGCCGGGGTTGGTCAGCGAGATCGTCGTGCCCTGGAAGTCGGCGGCGGTCAGCTTGTTGCCGCGGGCGCGAACGACGAGGTCTTCGTACGCGGAGAGGTACTCGCCGAAGGTCAGCGACTCGGCCTGCTTGATGGAAGGCACCATGAGGGCGCGCGTGCCGTCGGGCTTCGGGAGGTCGATCGCGATGCCGAGGTTGATGTGCGCGGGCGCGACGACCGAGGGCTTGCCGTCGATCTCGGCGTAGGCGACGTTCTGGCTCGGGAAGACCTTGAGCGCCTGGATGAGCGCCCACCCGATCAGGTGCGTGAAGCTGACCTTGCCGCCGCGCGTGCGCGACATGTGGTTGTTGATCACGATCCGGTTGTCGATCATGAGCTTCGCCGGGACGGTCCGGACGCTCGTCGCCGTCGGGACGGTCAGCGACTCGTCCATGTTCGCGGCGAGGGTCTTCGGCATGCCGCGCAGCGGCGTCACGACGTCTTCGCGAGCTGCGGGCGCCGCGGCGCGATCGGCGACGGGAGCCTGCGCGGGCACGGGCTGCGGCGAGGCGGGGCGGGTCGTCGTCCGGGCGACCGGCTGAGCGCCGACGACGGGGATCGGCGCCGTCATCGGGCGCGGCTCGGCCGTCGCCGCGGGCGAGGCGGCCGGCGCGGGAGCGGTCGTCGTCTTGCCCGGGGCGGGGGATGCCGGAGCTGCAGCTTCCTGAGCCGTCGCGCCCGCCGTCGTCGCGTCGGGCTTCGCCGCGGTGTCGGGTTTCGCCGCGGTGTCGGGCTTCGCCGCGGCGACGGGCTTCGCCGCGGCATCCTGCTGCGACTTCTCATACGCTTCGAGCACCGGCCACCAGGCCTGGTCCACTGCGTTGCGGTCCTTCGCGAACTGGTCGTACATCTCGGCGACGAGCCACTCGTTGGCTCCGAAATCGCCGTCTGTCGAAGTTCCCACACCGGTCACCTGGCTGGACACGGTTGACGCCTGCTTTCATCGATGAAGTTCACTCGGCGTGCAGCTCGGAGACCGTCACGCACACATCCATCAAGGGTATCCCAGGTTTCGAGTCGGTACCGTGGATCCCATGCACTTCTCCGGCGCCCAGCCCACCGTCGATCTCACGTATTCGGACGTCTTCCTCGTCCCCCGCCGCTCGGGCATCACCAGCCGTCTGGACGTCGACCTGTCGCCGGGCGACGGCACGACCGCCACCATCCCCCTCGTCGCCTCGAACATGAACTCCGTCACCGGGCCGCGGCTCGCGGCCACGCTCGCGCGCCGCGGCGGCCTGGGCGTCCTCCCGCAGGACATGCCGCTGCAGGACATCGACGCCGCGATCCGGTGGGTGAAGGACCAGCCCGTGCCGTGGGACACGCCGATCGTGCTGCCCGCATCGGCCACCGTCGCGGACGCTGCCGCGCTCCTCCCTGCCGCGGACGGGCACGGGATCGTCGTCGTGGCGGAGCTCGCCGAGCGCGTGCACGTCGACGACATCCTCGGCGTCGTCCCCGCCGCGCGCCTCGGCACGGCACTGCCCGACGCCCGCCTGGGCGACCTCGCCCGCGGGCGCACCGCGTCGATCGACGCCGACGACGTGGAGGATGCCCGGCACGCGTTCGACCTCATCGTCGCCGCCGAGGCCGACATCGTGTGCGTCCTCCACCACGGCTACCTCGTCGGGACGCTGTCGGAGCGCACGGCCTTGCGGTCGACGCTCTACCGTCCCGCGGTGGATGCCGATGGACGGCTCATCGTCGCGGCCGCCGTGGGCATCAACGGCGATGTCGCCGCGAAGGCGCGCGCCCTCGCCGACGCGGGCGTCGACGTGCTCGTCGTCGACACCGCGCACGGCCACCAGGAGGGCATGCTCCGCGCCCTCCACACGGTCGCGGGGCTCGGCCTCGGCATCCCGATCGCGGCGGGCAACATCGTCACCGCCGAAGGCGCGCGCGACCTCGTCTCGGCCGGGGCCTCGATCCTGAAAGTCGGCGTCGGTCCGGGCGCGATGTGCACGACCCGCATGATGACCGCCGTCGGGCGCCCCCAGTTCTCCGCCGTCCTCGAGACGGCGCAGGCCGCCGCCGAGCTCGGCGCGCACGTCTGGGCGGACGGCGGGGTCCGCTACCCCCGCGACGTCGCGCTCGCCCTCGCCGCCGGCGCCGCCTCGGTCATGATCGGTTCGTGGTTCGCCGGCACGATCGAGGCGCCCGGACAGCTGCAGGTCGATGAGGCCGGGCGGGTGTTCAAGGAGTCGTGGGGGATGGCATCCACGAAGGCCGTGCACGGCCGCTTCGGCCGCCTCGACCCCTACGAGCGCGCCCGCAAGGAGCTGTTCGCCGAGGGCATCTCGTCGTCGAAGATCTACCTCGACCCGCTGCGGCCGTCGGTGGAGGACCTGCTCGACATGATCACGTCGGGCGTGCGGTCGTCGTTCACCTACGCCGGCGCATCGACTGTCGCCGAGTTCCACGAGCGCGCGACGGTCGGCCTCCAGTCCGCGGCCGGCTACGAGGAGGGCAAGGCGCTGCCCGTCAGCTGGTAGCCGCCGCGGGGCGCTGGTCTCGGGTGTGCTGACGTCGGCATCCCCTCGCGCGGAGTTTGGGCGCCACCTTCCTGCTGCTGGTCTCGTTCGGGCGCCATCTTCCTGCTGCTGGTTTCGTTCGGGCGCCACTTTCCTGCTGCTGGTTTCGTTCGGGCGCCACTTTCTTGCTGCTGGTTTCGTTCGGGCGCCACCTTCCTGTTCGGGCGCCAGAAAACTGTGGCGCCCGAACAGGAGAGTGGCGCCGACGCGTGCCAGGGCCTCCACCTCATCGACCTCTCCACATGCGGGAAGATCGACGATCTGTCCACGGACTCCGTGATCGCAGCTCCGCGGTGTGCGCTGGCCATCGACGATGTGTGGATGCCTCGACTTCCCGAACCTCGGATCGACACGTTCCGCCGACGCGAGCGCGACGGCGCGCCGGTCAATGACCGGCGACTCGCGCGGGCGCTCGACGCGGGCGAGTTCGTGCGCATCGCGCCCGGATCTTTCGCCCGGGCATTCGACTGGCGCACGCTGACCCCGATCGAGCAGCATCACCTCCGCGTCATCGAGGCCGCCGACCGCGCCCAGGGGGAACTCATCGTGATGGGTGCGGCCGCCGCCGCAGTGCATGGGATCGACCGGATCGGCCCCTGGCCGCGCACGATCGACATCGCGGTCCCGCGGCGCGGCGGTGGTCGCTCGACCGGGCTGATGCGCCGAAGGGGCTTTTCCGACTTGGATCTCGAGACGGTCGCGTGGCGGAATCATCGGATCACGACGCCGGCGCAGACGGCGATCGATGTGGCGCGTGAGTGCGGTTATGCGCGCGGCGTCGTCGCGATGGATCAGGCGCTCTGGCAGCGTCGACCCGGGGGAGCGCTCACGACCATCGACGATCTGACTCGGGTGCTCACGGAGGGGATTCGCCGGCGGGGTCAGGAGCAGGCCGAGCGCGCGCTCTGCTTCGCGAGCGCCCTCGCGGACTCGGTTCGCGAGAGTCAGAGTCGCGTGCTCCTCGACCAGCTCGGCTTCCCCGCGCCGAGCTTGCAGCAGCGATTCCTCCTGCCGGGATCGCGCGTGGTCTTCAGCGACTTCTGGTGGGAGGAGTTCGCGCACGTCGGTGAGTTCGACGGCGTCGGTAAGTACTTCGATCCGGCGCTGCTGCACGGCCGGACGCCGGAAGAGGCGATGCTCGAGGAGAAGGATCGTGCCGATCAGCTGCGTCGGCACGTGCGCGCCCTGTCGCGATGGCGGACGCCGGCGCTGCGTGACGTGCGTGAGCTGTACGACATCCTCTGCGGCGACGGGCTACCGTCACGGCTGCCGCGACCTCCCGCGGGGTTGCAGATCGGCCCGGCCGCATGGTGACACGGATGCCGCTATCGGACGCGTCGCGGAGAGCGTCGTGCCGGTTCGGCGCTGTTCGGGCGCCAGAGATCTGTTCGGGCGCCACAGATCTGCAGCGCCCGAACAGGGAAGTGGCGCCGGGACGGCGAGAGGACAGGGAAGTGGCGCCGGGGCGGCGAGAGGGCAGGGAAGTGGCGCCGGAAAGAGTCGGAGGACAGGGAAGTGGCGCCGGGACGGCGGGAGGACAGGGAAGTGGCGCCGGGACGGCGAGAGGACAGGGAAGTGGCGCCGGAAAGAGTCGGAGGGCGGGATACGGGTCGGGTGGCGGCGAGCGCGGCGCCGCGAAGGGCGAGCACGTGCGGGGCCGGATGCCGGAGATCGCGCCCGCCCCGGCGGGGGCGGGGTGCCGTACACTCGACTGCAAATGGACGACCCTCCTAGTTGCCGACGTTCGCTCCACCGCACGGGCCTGACACTCATCGGGACACTCGTCCCGACGTCCGCCCGCACATCCGCCGCCCGCGCCGCCGGCTCGCGCGTTCCCCGCGCCGCCGCCTCGCGCGTTCCCCGCGCCGTCGCCTCGCGCACCGAGGGTGAGGCCTGATGGATTACGTCATGCTCGGTGTCGGCCTCCTGCTGACGATCGGCACAGGCCTCTTCGTCGCGAGCGAGTTCGCCCTGGTCAACCTCGACCGCGCCGACCTCGAAGCCCGGCAGGCCGCCGGCGAGTCGCGCCTGTCGCTCACGATCAGCGCGCTGAAGATCACCTCGACGCACTTATCGAGCGCGCAGCTCGGCATCACCCTGACGACGCTCCTCACCGGTTACACGATGGAGCCGGCGCTCACGAACCTCATCAGCCCGCTCTTCCAGGCGTGGGGACTGCCGAGCGGCGCGGCGCGCCCCGTCGCGACCGTCATCGCGATCGCGATCGCGACGATCTTCTCGATGATCCTCGGCGAGCTCGTCCCGAAGAACTTCGCCCTCGCGATCCCGCGTCAGACGGCGAAGCTCGTCATGCCGTTTCAGGTCGGGTTCACCACGCTGTTCCGGCCCGCCGTCTCGCTCCTCAACGGCAGCGCCAACGCGATCCTCCGCGGCATGGGCATCGAGCCCAAGGAGGAGCTCTCCGGTGCCCGCACCGCCGACGAGCTCTCGAGCCTCGTGCGCCGTTCCGCCAGCGCCGGCGTGCTCGAGCAGGACACGGCATCCCTCCTCAACCGCACCCTCACCTTCGCGCGCCTGACGACCGCCGATGTGATGACGCCGCGACCGAGCATCCACGCGGTCGCCGCGGGCGACAGCGTCGAAGACCTGATCCAGCTCGCCCGCCGGACGGGCCACAGCCGATTCCCGGTGTACGGCGACTCGATGGACGACATCACGGGCATCGCGCACCTCAAGCAGGCCGTGAGCGTCCCCCGCGACCGCCGTCGCGAGGTGCCTGCCGCCGCGATCTCCGAAGAGCCGCTGCGGGTTCCCGAGGCGGTGCACTTGGATGCCGTCATGGCCGAGCTCCGCGCCCGGGGGTACCAGATGGCGATCGTCGTCGACGAGTACGGCGGCACGGCGGGCGTCGTGACGCTGGAAGACCTCGTCGAGGAGATCGTCGGCGAGGTGCTCGACGAGCACGACCGCAGCCGCGCCGGGGTCGTCCGCATCGCCGACTCGGTCGTCTTCCCCGGTGAGCTCCGCCCCGACGAGCTCCTCGACCGCACCGGCATCCGCGTGCCCGAGGGCGACGTCTACGACACCGTCGGCGGCTTCATCATGGCAACGCTCGAGCGCATCCCCGTCGCGGGCGACGTCGTCGAGATCGAGGACGGCGTCCTCGAGGTGCAGCGGATGGACGGGCGCCGTGTGGACCGCGTGAGGTTCACGCCGCACCCGGTTCCGGAGGGCGCTGCCGAGCTGAAGGGGGGTGAGCGGTGATGAACGATTGGGCGGGAATCGCGTGGCTCGTCGTCCTGCTGCTGTTCAACGGCTTCTTCGTCGCGTCGGAGTTCGCGGTCATCTCCGCGCGCCGCTCGCAGATCGAGCCGCTCGCCGAGCGCGGGTCGAAGCGTGCGAAGACCGCGCTCTACGCGATGGAGCACGCGACGCTCATGCTCGCGACGTGTCAGCTCGGCATCACGATCTGCTCGCTGCTGATCCTGAACGTCTCCGAGCCGGCGATCCACCACCTGCTCGAGGGGCCCCTCGGCCTCACCGGCTGGAGCGAGGCGGTCATCGGTGGCGTCGCGTTCGGCATCGCGCTGGTGCTCGTCTCGTACCTGCACGTCGTCTTCGGTGAGATGGTGCCGAAGAACCTCGCCTTCAGCCTCCCCGACCGGGCGGTGCTCTTCCTCGCGACGCCGCTCGTGTGGGTCTCGAAGCTCTTCTACCCGATCATCGTCGCCCTCAACTGGACAGCGAACCACATCGTGCGCCTGTTCGGCGTCGAGCCGAAGAACGAGGCATCCTCCACCTTCACGCTCGACGAGGTCGCGACGATCGTCAACCAGTCGCGTATCGAAGGGGTGCTCGACGACGCGTCGGGTGCCGTGACGGCGGCGGTCGAGTTCACCGACAAGAAGGCGCGCGACACCGCCGTGCCGCTGTCGGAGCTCGTCACGCTGCCGGAAGTGACGACGCCCGACGAAATCGAGCGGGCCGTCGCGAAGCACGGTTTCTCGCGGTACGTGATCGTGGATGCCGAGGGCGCGCCCATCGGGTACGTCCACCTCAAGGACGTGCTGCGCGCCGCCGAGGGCCCCGAGGGCGAGGAGGACGTCGCGCGCCCGATCAAGGCGAAGCGCATCCACCACATGGTGTCGGTGTCGGAGAACACCGACCTCGAAGACGCCCTCGCCCTCATGCGGCGCTCCAGCCGTCACCTGGCGCAGGTGCGGGATGCCGAAGGCACGACGACGGGGGTGCTGTTCCTCGAGGACATCATCGAGGAACTCGTCGGCGAGGTGCACGACGCCACCCGGCGCGGCTACTGACGCGCCACCCGCGCCAGCGCCGCCTCGCGGGGAGGGAGTGCGGCCCGGGGCGCGCGCGTGGGGGTCAGTGGGATGGTGCGCGCATCGCGCGCTCGTACTGCGGGGGCCACGGGGCCGCGGCGGGGTCGCCGAGCTCGCCCGCGGCGCGGAGGGCGAAATGCGGGTCGCGCAGCCACTCCCGCCCGGCGAGGATGACGTCGGCGTCGCCCGCCTGGAGGATCTCCTCGGCCTGCGGCCCCGACGTGATCTCGCCGACCGCGCCCACGGCGACCCCCGCATCGGCGCGCACGGACGCCGCGAGCGGCACCTGATACCCCGGGCCGGGGACGATCCGCTGGTGGGCGACGAGTCCGCCGCTCGAGATGTCGAAGAACACGGCGCCGCGCTCGGCCGCCCAGCGGGCGACGGTCGCGGTCTGTGCGGCATCCCACCCGCCCTCGGCCCAGTCGGTCGCCGAGAACCGGACCGTCACGGCGGTCTCGGGTGCGGCCTCGCGGACGGCGTCGACGACGCGCAGCAGCAGGCGCGCGCGGTTCTCGAGCGACCCGCCGTAGGCGTCGGTGCGCCGGTTCGACAACGGCGAGAGGAACTGGTGCAGCAGGTAGCCGTGGGCGGCGTGGATCTCGAGCAGCTGGAATCCGGCGGAGACGGCGCGGGCGGCGGCGTCCGCGAACGCGACGACGACCGCGTCGATCCCGGCGTCGTCGAGGGCGGTCGGCGCGTCGAACCCGTCGTAGGCGATCGCCGACGGCGCGACCGTCTGCCAGCCGCCTTCCGCGATCGGCACGGAGCCGCGCCGGCCGGAGAACGGCGACCACGTCGAAGCCTTTCGCCCGGCGTGCGCGAGTTGGACGCCGGCGACAGCGCCCCGGGCGCGGATGGCGGCGGCGATCGGGGCCCAGGCGTCCCGCTGTGCGTCGTTCCACAGCCCGACGTCCTCGGGGGAGATGCGGCCCTCGGGAAGGACGGCGGTCGCCTCGGCGATGACGACACCGGCCCCGCCCGACGCGAACTGGGCGAGGTGCACGTGGTGCCAGTCGTTCGGCATGCCGCCCTCGGCGGAGTATTGGCACATGGGCGCGACCCAGAGGCGGTTGCGGATCGAGAGGCCGCCGAGGTCGATCGGCGAGAACAGCAGGCTCATGCGGAGACTCCAGAGGGGGAGGACAGCGGGCGCGGTGCGCGCGGACTAGGGTGACGCCATGACCGAGCAGTGGACGACGCAGGACGCCGCACGCACTCTTCGGAGGCCAACCGCCTCCGACGACAAGTATTCCCGAGGCGTGCTCGGCGTCCGGACCGGCTCCGACCGTTACCCCGGGGCCGCCGTGCTCGGCGTCGAGGCCGCGCATCGCACGGGCGTCGGCATGGTCCGCTACGTCGGGCCGGAGCGGGCGACCGCGTTCGTCCTGTCACGCCGTCCGGAGACGGTCGCCGCGGATGGACGCGTGCAGGCGTGGCTGATCGGCTCGGGGACGGATGCCGCGGAGCGCAGCGCCGACGAGACCGCGGCGCTGCGCGCACTGTTCGCCGGAGAGGTGCCCGTCGTCGTCGACGCCGGAGCGCTCGACCTCGTGCCCGGTCGCTCCGGGACCGCGCCGGTCGTCGTGACCCCGCACGCGAGCGAGCACGCGCGCCTCCGCGAGGCGGCGGGGCTCGACGCCTCGGCCGCGGACCGTGCGGAGGCCGCCGCCGACACGGCCGCAGCCCTCGGTGTCGCCGTGCTCCTGAAGGGCGCCGAGACGATCGTGGCGACGCCTTCGAGGGCGATCCGCCGCGTCGAATCGCCCACCGCGTGGCTCGCGACGGCGGGCACGGGGGACGTGCTCGGCGGCATCCTCGGGGCGCTCGTCGCGGCGGCGCAGCCGAAGGATGCCGAGGCGCTCGCCCCCCTCGCCGCGACGGCCGCCCTCGTCCACGGCCACGCGGGCGCCGCCGCCTCGGCCGCCCGCGACGGCGGCCCGATCACCGCGCTCGACGTCGCGGAGGCCGCGGCATCCGTCATCGGCCGGATCCTCGCGCAGGCGGACGGCGCGCACTGACACGCGGCCCCGCCCGGCTGCGCCCGCTCCCTAGGATGGGACGGTGTCGAGACGGGCGGTGCTGTGGATCGCGTTCGCGGTCGTGCACGTCGCGGTCGCGGGACTCGGGTTCCTTCTGCCGAATGAACCGATGGGCGACGTCTACCGGGTCTACGAGCCGTGGTCGCAGCAGGCGCTCGAGGGCGGCGGCATCGTCGGGATCACCGAGGCGTGGGTGTACCCGCAGCTCGCGCTCGTCCCGATGGTCCTCGCGCACGGCTTCGCCCCGATCGCGGGATACACCGTCGGGTGGGCGATCCTCGTCACGCTGATGGATGCCGTAGCCTTCGGCATCCTCGTGGGCCGCGCCCGGTCCACCGGGCGGGTGAGCGCCGCATGGTTCTGGCTCGCGTTCATCGCCCTGGTCGGGCCCGTCGGCCTGTACCGACTGGACGGCTTCACGGTGCCGCTCGCGATCATCGCGTGCCTGTGGCTGGTCGGACGCCCGTGGATGGCGTCGATGCTCCTCGCGGCGGCGACCTGGATCAAGGTGTGGCCGGCCGCGCTCCTGGTCGCCGCGGTGATCGCCGTGCGCCGGCGTGCCGCGATCATCGGGGGAGTCCTCATCGTCAGCGTCTTCATCGTGCTCGCCGTCGTGGCCGCTGGAGGAGGCGCCTACCTCTTCGGCTTCGTGACCGAGCAGACCTCGCGGGGCCTGCAGGTCGAGGCGCCGGTCGCGACGCCGTGGCTGTGGGGCGCGCTGCTTCAGGTACCCGGCTTCGAGGTGCAGTACTCGCTCGACCTGCTCACCTTCCAGGTCGAGGGCCCCGCGGTCGACCAGGCGATCGCGGTCATGACGCCGCTTCTCGTCGTGGTGATGCTGGGCGTCGCGGCGGTCGGCGCGGTCAAGGCGTGGCAGGGGGCCGGATTCGCGGCGCTCTTCCCGGTGCTCTCCCTCGCGCTCGTCCTCGGCTTCATCGTCTGCAACAAGGTTGGCTCGCCGCAGTACCTCGTGTGGCTCGTGCCCTCACTCGTCGTCGGGCTCGTCGTCCGCCGCGCGACCTGGTCGGCGCCCGCGACGGTCGCCCTCGGCGCGGCGCTGCTCACCCAGTTCGTCTACCCGCTGCTCTACGGCGGCATCCTGCACCCCGAACCCGTCGCCGTCACGATCCTCACGGTCCGGAACCTCGTGCTCATCGCCCTCTTCGCCTGGATGGTCGTCCGCCTCGTGCGCCTGCCGGTGCCGGCGCGGCGGCGAGCGGACGTGACGGCGACCGCCTGAGACCCGACCCCGCCCCACCAGCCCCACCCACCCCGCCGATCCCGCGTAATCCTGGAGGTCCCCATGCTCATCGCCTTCTCCGTCGCCCCGTCCGGAGCTCCCGCCGGCAGCGGCGCTGCCGCTTCCGAGAACCCGGATGCCTCGGTCCACGACGCCGTCGCCGCGGCGGTCGCCGTCGTCCGCGCCTCCGGCCTGCCGCACCGCACGACCTCGATGTTCACGGAGGTCGAAGGTCCCGATTGGGACACCGTGATGGATGTCGTCAAGCGCGCGACCGAGGCCGTCATGCCGTACGGCTCTCGAGTGTCGCTCGTGTTGAAGGCCGACATCCGCCCGGGCTACAGCGGCGAGATCGACGGCAAGGTCGAGCGGCTCGAACGGGCCGTCGATGCGGCAATGGCCCGGCGCGACGGCCGCCCCGACGTCTGAGCGGCGGTCAGTCCTCGAGCAGGCGCCGCAGGTGCGCGGTCACGGCATCGGTCTCGATGAGGAATCCGTCGTGACCGAAGTCGCTCGAGATGACGACGAGCTCGTCGTCCTGTGTCGTGCGGATGCCGCGGAAGATGCGCTCCTGTCCCTCGACCGGGAACAGACGGTCGCTGTCGATGCCGAGGACGAGCGTTCGCGCCGTGACGCGGGCCAAGGCATCCTCCACACCGCCGCGATCGCGCCCGACGTCGTGGGAGTTCATCGCTTCCACGAGCGTGAGGTAGCTGTTCGCGTCGAACCGGCGCGTGAACTTGTTGCCGTGGAAGTCGAGGTAGCTCTCGACGGCGAAGCGACCTCCTCCGCCCAGGGGGCTGACGTCCGACTGCCAGGAGCGCTGGAAGCGGAGGTTCAGCTCGACGGGGCTGCGGTAGTTCAGGAGCGCCATGCGCCGCGCGAGCGCGAGCCCCCGGTGGGGGCCGTCGCCGTCGGCGGCGTCGTAGTACTCGCCCCCCGCGAAGCGCGGATCGATGCGGATCGCTTCGAGCTGCACGGAGTTGAGCGCGACCTGGTCGGCGGTGGTCGTCGGCGGCGCAGCGAGGACCGCGAGGCGCTCGACGCGCTCGGGGTAGGTGACGCCCCACTCGAGCGCCTGCATCCCGCCCATCGATCCGCCGACGACGGCGGCCCATCTGTCGATGCCGAGGGTGTCGGCGAGCGAGGCCTGGGCGGCGATCTGGTCGCGGATGGTCAGGTAGGGAAAGCGCAGCCCCCACTCGCGCCCGTCGGGGCCGATCGAGGCGGGGCCGGTCGACCCCTGGCATCCGCCCAGCATGTTCGGGGCGACGACGAACCAGCGGTCGGTGTCGATGGCCGCTCCCGGCCCCACGATGCCGTCCCACCAGCCGTCGGTCGGATGCCCCGGGCCCGCCTCCCCGCGCACGTGGCTGTCGCCCGTCAGGGCGTGGAGGACGAGCACCGCGTTGTCGCCGGCCGCGTTGAGCTCGCCCCACGACTCGTACGCGAGTCGCGCGAACGGCAGGCTCTCGCCGTTCTCGGTGCGGAAGGCGCCGAGCAGCGCGAACCTCCGGTCGCCGGCGGGGTCTCCGTCGCGCCACGCGCCGGTCGCCGGCGGGCGGGCGCGCAGCAGCCGCGCATCGGCCTCGGAGATCGGGGCCGAGGGCACCGTGTCTTCCGAGGCCTGCCAGTCCATGGCATCCATTCTCGCCGCTGCCGGCGCGGTCGGTCGGCGTGTTACGCCCCGAAAGCAGGCTGGATCGGTCGGAGCCGCGCTCTCCGGCGACGCACGGCGCAGTTCACCCTGCTTTCGGAACGCGGCGCCGGAAACAGACGTGCTCCGGCACCGCCGCAGGGCCGGCGCCGGAGCACGCAGAGACGACGGCCGTCAGGCGCGGGCGGCCTCGGAGACCCGGCGCGCGGCGGCGAGGGCCTGGTCGAGGTCGACCTTCAGGTCCTCGACGTTCTCGAGCCCGACCGAGAGACGCACGAGGCCGGGCGTGACGCCGGTCGTCAGCTGCTGCTCGGGGGTGAGCTGGGAGTGGGTCGTGGATGCCGGGTGGATCACGAGCGAGCGCACGTCGCCGATGTTGGCCAGGTGGCTGAACAGCGTCAGGGAGTTGACGAACTCGCGGCCCGCCTCGACGCCGCCCTTCAGCTCGAACGACAGCACCGCGCCGACTCCCTTCGGGGCGTAGCGGTTGGCGGCGGCGTACCAGGGCGAGGTCGGCAGGCCCGAGTAGTTGACCGAGGCGATGTCGGCGTGGTTCTCCAGCCACTCGGCGATCTCCTGCGCGTTCTGCACGTGACGCTCGATGCGCAGCGACAGGGTCTCGATGCCCTGGATCAGCAGCCACGCGCTCTGCGGCGAGATGGCGGCGCCGAGGTCACGGAGCAGCTGCACGCGCGCCTTGATGATGTAGGCGAGCGGGTCGCCGACGGCCTGCGTGTAGACCGCGCCGTGGTACGACGGGTCGGGCGTCGTGAGACCCGGGAACCGGTCGGCGTGCTCGGTCCAGGGGAACGTGCCACCGTCGACGATGACGCCGCCGATGACTGTGCCGTGGCCGCCGAGGAACTTGGTCGCCGAGTGCACGACGATGTCGGCGCCGTGCTCGAACGGGCGGATGAGGTAGGGCGTCGCGATCGTGTTGTCGACGATGAGGGGGACACCGGCCTCGTGCGCGACGTCGGCGACGGCACGGATGTCGAGCACGTTGATCTTGGGGTTGCCGATCGTCTCGGCGAAGAAGAGCTTCGTGTTCGGGCGCACCGCGCTCCGCCACTCTTCGGCGTCGTCCTGGTTCTCGACGAAGGTGACCTCGATGCCGAGCTTCGCGAGCGTGTACTTGAAGAGGTTGTAGGTGCCGCCGTAGATCGACGACGACGAGACGATGTGGTCGCCGGCCTGCGCGATGTTGAGGACGGCGAAGGTCTCGGCCGCCTGCCCCGAGGCGACGAGGAGCGCGCCGGTGCCCCCCTCGAGCGCCGCGACGCGCTGCTCGACGACATCCTGCGTCGGGTTCTGGATGCGGGTGTAGATGTTGCCGAACTCGGCGAGCGCGAAGAGGTTCGCGGCGTGGTCGGCGTTGTCGAAGACGTACGACGTCGTCTGGTAGATCGGCGTCGCGCGGGCCTTGGTGACCGGATCGGGCGCGGCACCGGCGTGGATCTGGGTGGTCTCGAAGCGCCAGTTCTCGGGTGCGGACATGATCGGACTCCTGCGATTGGTCGGATGGACCGAGCGGATGCCTCGGCCACATCGACAGTACGATCCGCCGCCCTTGTCAACAACGGACGGGAAATGTGACGTCACAATCCCCGGCGTGATCCGAGCGCCGAGCACCCCGGTAGCGTGGAGGCATGACGACGCGACGTGCTGTGGTGACCGGGGCGAGTTCGGGAATCGGGGAGGCGACGGTCCGCGCGCTCCGTGCGAGCGGATGGGACGTCGTCGGCGTCGCCCGGCGCGCCGACCGCCTCGATGCTCTGGATGCCGAAGTGGGTTCGGCATCCTTCGCCGCCGACCTCAGCCAGGAGGCCGACGTCGCCGCGCTCGCCGCGCACCTCGCCGAATCCGGTCCGGTCCACGCGCTCGTGCACGTGGCCGGCGGCGCCCGGGGCACCGAGCGCATCGAGGACGGCAACCCCGACGACTGGCGCTGGATGTTCGAGGCCAACGTGCTCTCGGCGCAGCTGCTCACGAAGGCGCTGCTGCCGCTCCTGCGGGCCTCGATCGGCGAGGGCGGACACGCGGACACGCTGTACGTCACGTCGACCGCGGCGCAGAACGCGTATGCCGGCGGCGCCGGCTACAACGCCGCGAAGGCGGGCGAGTCGATGCTCGTCCACGCGCTGCGTCTCGAGCTGAACGGCGAGCCGATCCGCGTGACGGAGATCGCGCCGGGCATGGTCTACACGCCGGAGTTCACCCTCAACCGGCTGCGCGGCGACCAGGTCGGCGCCGAGAAGGTCTACGACGGTGTCGAGCAGCCCCTCGTCGCGACCGACGTCGCCGACGTCATCGCCTACGCGCTGAACGCGCCCGGCCACGTCAACCTCGACCTCGTGACGATGCGACCGGTCGCGCAGTCGGCGCAGTTCCTGCTCGCCCGCGGGCCGCTCCGTCCGCGCGGCTGAGCGCGGGGTCGCCGACCGGCGTCAGGCAGGCGGCGCGTCGGCGAAGGCGACCTTCGGCACGAAGAAGAGCAGCACCGCGGCGAGGAACCCGCCGGCCGCGCAGATCGCCCACACGGTGAGGTATCCGCCGAGGGATGCCGCGGTCTGGCTCGCCACGGTGCCCGCGCCCGCCGCGAGCACGACACCGAACACCGCCGACGAGAATGTGCCGCCGATGGTCTTCGTCGTGTTGGTCAGCGCCGAGGCGATGCCCGTCTGCCCGGGAGGCGCTGCTGCAGCCGCCGCCGCGGGCATCGCGCCGACGAGCGCGCCGCAGCCGAGGCCCGCGATCGAGAGGTTCAGCAGCACCTGCCAGAGCTCGAGGTGGAACGGGAGGAACAGGGCGTACCCGATGCCGACGAGCAGCGCGGCGCCGATCAGCACGATCCGCGGGCTCAGGCGGCGCGAGGTGACCGCGAAGATGATCGCGCCGACGATGAGCGACACGAGGTACACGCCGATGATGTTCGAGCGCTCCGTGGCATCCAAGCCCAGCCCGTACCCGAGCGACCGGTCGGTGCCCGCGTAGGTCGACAGCGGCACCTGCGCGCCGAGCAGGCTGATGCCGACGAGGAAGGCGGTGGCCTGCACGGGCCACATCTCGGGGCGCGCGAGGACGCGCAGGTCGACCGCCGGGTCGTCCTGCCGCAGCTCGTACCAGGCGAACCACGCGAAGACGACGAGCCCCGCGAGGACGAGCGCGACGACCCAGAGCCACGCGCCCGCGGCGAGGTGGAACTCGCCGATCATCCGCATCCAGGCGAGGCCTCCCGTGACGAGCAGCAGCCCCCACGCGAGGATGACGAAGCCCCACGTGTCGAGCTTGCGTCCCGGTTCGGGCTTCGATTCGGGCACCCACAGCCAGATGACGACGGCGACCAGCGTCGTCGCGATCGCGGGGACGATGAGGGTCAGGGTGAGGTCCTCGCCGCTCGCGCGGAAGATGCGACCGGCCGACAGCGCGCCGATGATGGCGCCCGCCTGGAGGCCGACGACGAGCAGTCCCGCGGCGCGGCGGGTCGTCGACACGCCGCGTTCCTGGCGGCGGCCGCGCTCGAAGATGAGCGCGATCTCCAGCGGCAGCCACACGACGTAGAAGCCCTGCAGGGCCCACGCGATGAGGAAGGTCCAGAACGATCCGGCGAACGCGATCCACCAAGTCGCCCCGGCGGTGAGGATCGCGGAGACGAGCAACACCTTCTTGTGCCCGTACATGTCGCCGAGCTTCGCCATGATCGGTACCACGATCGCCGAGAGGAGCAGCTGTGCCGCCTCGAACCAGTTGGCGTCGGAGTCGTGGACGCCCAGATGCACCACGATGTCGCTGAAGAGCGGCGTGTAGTAGCCCTGGATGATGCCGCTGACGATCTCGACGACGATGAACACACCGATGAGGCTCGCGGTGACGCCGACGGCGGAGGTGCGGATCGCGTCCGTGGCGGAACGCAGTGTCGAGGTTCGTGGCACGGCGTTCAGCATAGGGCCGCTCCGGCGTCGCCGTGTTACGGCTTCGCGTCGCCGCGATGTCGGGGTGCTGGGGTGCTGGGGTGTCGCGATGTCGCAGTGTCGCGGTGTCGGGGTGTCGTGGTGTCGCGGTGTCGCGGTGTCGCGGTGTCGGCGTCGCGCCCCGCGACGCGCTGAGCGTCGTCGGTGGGAGCGTCTACATTGGAATCGTGACCGACACCGACGACGCCCCCGCCCGCGAGATCCTGACCTGGGACGCCTTCGGCGAGGCGACCCGCGACCTCTCCCGCGCCATCGTCGCCGACGGGTTCGCCCCCGACGTGGTCGTCGCGATCGCCCGCGGAGGACTCCTCCCGGCCGGCGCCGTCGCGTACGGGCTTGGCGTCAAGAGCTGCGGAGCCCTGAACGTCGAGTTCTACACCGGGATCGGCACGGTGCTCGACGCTCCCGAGATCCTCCCGCCCGACCTCGACCTCGGCTACCTCCCCGGCAAGCGGGTGCTCCTCGTCGACGACGTCGCCGACTCGGGCCGCACGCTCGCCCTCGCCGTCCGCATGCTCGAGGGCGTCGGCGCCGACGTCCGCTCGGTCTGCATCTACACGAAGCCCGGCTCGGTCGCGATGCCGGACTACGCGTGGCGCGAGACCGACCGGTGGATCGACTTCCCCTGGTCGGCGCGGGGCAGCGTCATCGAGGAGGACACCGGCGGCGAGGCATCCGCCTGATGCCGATGACGCTCGATGAGCTGGCGGAGGCCGGGCTCATGGATGCCGGATGGGCGCGCGCCCTCGCGCCCGTCGCGCCGGACATCGCCGCGCTCGGCGAGCGACTGCGCGCCGAGGCATCCGCCGGGCGCGGCTATCTGCCCGCCGGTGACAACGTGCTCCGCGCCTTCGCGCGGCCTCTCGACGAGGTGCGCGTGCTGATCGTCGGGCAGGACCCGTACCCGACGCCGGGCCACCCGATCGGGCTCTCGTTCGCGGTCGAGCGCCACGTACGGCCGCTGCCCCGGAGCCTCGGCAACATCTACACCGAGCTCGAGAGCGACCTCGGCATCCCGCCGGCGACGCACGGCGACCTGTCGGCGTGGAGCGATCAGGGCGTCATGCTGCTCAACCGCGTCCTTACCGTGGCGCCGGGCGCGGCCGCGTCGCACCGCGGCTGGGGCTGGGAGAAGGTCACCGAGCATGCGATCCGCACGCTCGTCGCACGCGAAGCGCCGCTCGTCGCGATCCTGTGGGGGAGGGATGCCGCGAACCTCCGGCCCCTCCTCGGCGACACTCCGGTGATCGCGTCGGCGCACCCGTCGCCGCTGTCGGCGAGCCGCGGCTTCTTCGGATCGCGGCCGTTCTCGCGGGCGAACGAGCTGCTCGTCGCGCAGGGCGCGGAACCGGTCGACTGGCGTGTGGACGCGGGCGCGTCTGCGTAGGCTGTCGGCATGCTGCAGGAGGAGCCGTGCTAGAGGAGGAGTACGAGAAGACGCGGCGGCGTCTGCCCGCGCATCTGCGTCGGGTAGAGCGCGAGCGCCCGTTCTCGTACGAGATCCGCCCCGTGCGCGAGAGCGACATCCCCGACATCCGCGAGATCTACAACTACTACGTGACGAACTCGGTCGTCACGTTCGACGAGAAGAAGTGGACGCTCGCCCAGTGGCGCGAGAAGGTCGCGTTCCTCGAGCGGCTGGGTATGCCGTTCCTCGTCGCCCAGTCGCCGTCGGGGCAGGTCCTCGGGTACGCGCTCGTGCAGCCGATGTCGTCGAAGTCGGCGTACCGCTACAGCGTCGAGAACTCGATCTACCTCGGCCACGCGGCAACCGGCAAGGGGCTCGGACGGGCGCTGCTCGACGCGCTGATCGCCGCGTCGGAGGAGGCGGGGATCCACCAGATGGTCGCCGTCATCAGCGACAAGGGCGCCGAGTCGTCGGTCGCGTTGCACGAGAAGCTCGGCTTCGTCGAGGTCGGGCGGATGGGCCGGGTCGGGTTCAAGTTCGGCCGCTGGCTGGGGACGATCTACCTGCAGAAGCAGCTGAAGCCCAAGAAGCGCAAGCGCCGGCTGTTCGGTCGCGGTGGGGACGCCGACGGGGACTAACGCGCGACGGCACCCGATCAGCGGGCGGGTGAGGCTGATCAGCGCGGGGACGGGGTCGAGGCGTCGCGCACGGCGTCGATGAGGGTGCGCCAGGGGCCGGATGCCTCGGACTCCGCCAGCTCGGCGTGGTGCTCGGCCTTCGGCATCCGCGCCGACACGCTGTAGGCGAACCGGTCGGCGCCGGTCGTGGCGTGCGGAGCCGCAACGCACGCGTCCCAGGGACATGCGTCGACGAGTGCGATCCACGGGTCGGCGTCGGCGTCGGCGGCTTCGACGCCCCAGCGCCGGCGCATGCCCGCGATTCCGCCCGTGCGGACGACGGTCACCGCGACCGTGCGCTCCGTGTCGGCGGGCGCGTCCTGATCGTCCGAGTCAGCGTTCAGCTCAGGGTCGTGTTCCACCGATGCTCACACCGACGGCGCCCCAGGCGGTGCGGACGGCGGCGACCTCCTCCGAGTCCTCACCGTACTCCGCCGCGGCCGTCGCCGCTGTCGCGGCGGCGAAGGTCTCGAAATCGGCGGTGCGCGGCAGAGCGCCGCGCGTCACGGTCAGGTACCAGATGCGGCCCGCCCGCTCCCAGGCGTATCCGCCGAGCGCGGAGGCGACCAGGTGGAACGCCTTGTTGGGGATGCCGGAGTTGATGTGCACGCCGCCGTTGTCCTGCGTCGTCTCGACGTAGTCGCGGATGTGCGCGGGCTGCGGGTCGCGCCCGAGCACGTCGTCGTCGTAGGCGGTGCCCGGCGCCTTCATCGATCGCAGAGCGGTGCCCTGCACGGCATCCGTGAAGATACCCGCGCCGATCAGCCACGAGGCTTCCGTCACGGGCTGGCGGCGCGCGCGCTGCTCGGTCAGCGCACCGAACACGTCGGCGACCGACTCGTTGAGCGCACCGGACTGACCCTGGTAGGTGAGGCCGCCGCCGTGCTCGATGACGCCGTGGCCGAGTTCGTGCGCGATGACGCTGAGTGACCCCGTGAAGCCGCGGAACACCTCGCCGTCCCCGTCGCCGAACACCATGCGCTCGCCGTTCCAGAACGCGTTGTCGTAGCGGTCGCCGTAGTGAACCGTTGCGGCGAGCGTGCCGCCGACGCCGTCGATCGACGCCCGGTCGAACGCGTCCCAGAAGAACGCGAACGTCTCACCGAGACCGTCGAACGCCTCGTCGACCGACGCGTCGCCCGTCGCGGGATCGCCCTCCCCGCGGACGCGCACCCCGGGGAGCGTCTCCCGGTTCTGCGCATCGGAGATGACGCGGTCGGGGTCGGGGGAACCCTCGAAGACAAGCGCGTCGCCTTCGACCGAGAAGTCGAGGTTCGCGGGCACGCGGTGATAGACGCGCGGGGTCGCGAGCGTCGCCCGGGCCGCCTCGGCGGCGACGGCGAGGTGCGGGGCCTCGGCATCGGCGAGCCGCGCGAGGAGGTACGGAGGGATGATCGCGTGCATGCCGACACGCTACCGGGCGCCTCCGACATCCCACGCGTCTTCGCCGACGGTGGCCGGTCGCGAGGTCTCCGCCGACGGGCGCGCCCGGTCGTCGGATCCGTGGGGCTGGTGTCACCTCCGCGGCCTCACCAGGCGACACCCGCCCCAGCGATCCGACGGATGGTCACGCTCCGGACACGCGTCGACGCGCTGCGCGCGCCGGCTCGGCCAGCGCCACCTCGCGAGACCGCCGGCTCTCGACGAGACCCGGTGTCGCGGACGCGGGTCTCGTCGAGAAGACGCGGTCTCGCGGGAGAGGCGCCGGGATGCCAGACCGCCCGCGACGAGAGGGGGCGAGGCGGCCTCGGGTCAGGTCTGCGAGGGGCCGATCACGGGGATCGAGGCCAGGAGGCGCCGCGTGTAGGCGACCTGCGGGGCGAGGAGCACCTTCTCGGTCGGGCCCTCTTCGACGATCCGGCCGTCCTTCATGACGATGACCTCATCGCACAGGCTCTGCACCACGCCGATGTCGTGCGACACCATGACGAGCGAGAACCCCTCGGTGCGGCGGAGGTCGCGCAGCAGCTCGAGGACCTGGGCGCGCACCGTGACATCGAGCGCCGACAGCGGCTCATCGCCCACCAGCAGGCGCGGACGGTGCACGATCGCCCGCGCGAGCGCGATGCGCTGCCGCTGTCCGCCCGAGAACTCGTGCGGAAAGCGCGCCGCCATGTCGGCCTCCAGGCCGACGCTCTCGAGGACCTCGCGCACCCGCGCGCGGCGGTCGCCGTCGATCCCGAGCGCCCACAGCGGCTCGCCGACGATCCGGCCGACGCTCATACGGGGGTCGAGCGACGCGTAGGGGTCTTGGAAGACGATGCCGGTCTCGCGGCGCAGCCAGTGCAGAGACCGTGCGCCGGCTCCGGCATCCACCGCCCTGCCGTCGAACTCGACCGTGCCGGACGTGGGCGAGTCGAGCCCCAGCAGGATCCGGACGAGCGTCGACTTCCCCGACCCCGACTCGCCGATGATCCCGACCGCCGACCCCTCGCGGACGTCGACGTCGGCATCGTCGAGGGCGGTCGGCCACTGTGCGCGCTCGAAGAGCCTCCTGCCGCGCTGGCGGTACCTCTTGGTGAGCGCCCGGCCGCGCAGGAGCGTCGTCACGAGATGCCTCCCGGCTTCCAGACGGTGGCGGTCGCATCGCGCAGGAGCCCCTGTGTGATGGGCGACTCGGGAGAGGTCAGCAGGGTGGTGAGGGGGCCGCGCTCGACGACGCGGCCGTCCTCGAGGACGACGGCGTGGGTCGCGACCTGCGAGAGCACCGCGAGGTCGTGCGTGATGAAGACGAGCGACATCCCGTCGCGGTCGACGAGACCGTTCAGCAGCTCGAGGATCTCGGCCTGGATCGTGACGTCGAGGGCCGTCGTCGCCTCATCGGCGATCAGCAGACGCGGGCGGCACGCGAGCGCCATGGCGATCGCGACGCGCTGACGCTGCCCTCCGGAGAGCTGGTGCGGGTAGCGGCGCACGATCTCGGCGGGTTCGGGCAGGCGCACGCGGTCGGCCTCGGCGATGGCACGAAGGGATGCCTCCTTCCGCGACACCCCCTCGTGGATGCGGATCGACTCGCCGATCTGCCGGCCGACGGTGCGGATCGGGTTCAGGGCCGTCCGCGGCTCCTGGAACACGATGCCGATCTCGTCGCCCCGGAGTTTCGCGAGCTCGCGATCGGGCAGACCGATGAGTTCGCGCCCATCCCAGCGGATGCTCCCCGACGCCGTCGCCGCCTCCGGAAGGAGCCCCAGGATCGCGAGCGCCGTCAGCGACTTGCCCGACCCCGACTCGCCGATGAGGCCGACGCGCGCGCCGTCGGGCACCGAGAACGAGACGCCGTCGACGACGCGCCGGCCGTCGATCTCGACGACGAGGTCCTGCACTTCGAGACTCACGCGCTCACCCCGTTCATGCGACCCACCCGATTCATGCGACCACGACCGGTTGGTGGGTGCGCGCGGACCGGCGCCGCTGCGAGAGCGTGGGGTCGGTCGCCTCGCGCAGGCCGTCGCCGAGGAGATTGAGCCCCAGCACGGTGATCGTGATCGCGAGTCCCGGCCAGATGACGGTCAGCGGATGGACGGAGATGTAGGTCTGCAGGTCGCGCAGGAGCAGCCCCCAGCTCGGTTCGGTGGGGGGAGCGCCGAAGCCGAGGTAGCTGAGGCCGGCCTCGGCGAGGACGGCCACGGCCATGCCCCACGACAGCTGCACGATGAACACGGGCGCGACGTTCGGGAGCAGGTGCCGCCACAGGTTCTGGAACGGTGTGAGCCCCGACGCGCGCCCCGCGAGGACGAAGTCGCTGTGCAGCACGCGGCGGAGTTCCGGCCGGGTGACGCGCGCGATGTTGACGCCGAAGCCGATCCCCACCGCGACGATCACGACCCAGAGCGATCCGCCCCACACCGACGAGAGCATCATCGCGATCAGCAGCACGGGGAAGGCGATGAGGATGTCGACGAGCACGGCGATGCTCTCCCGCACCCATCGGGTGGTCAGCGATCCGAGCGCGGCGAGGAGGAGCCCGAGGAGCGTCGCGACGACGCCCGCCCCGAGCGCGACCCACACGGTCGTGCGCGCCCCCGCCATGAGGAGGCTGAGGATGTCGCGCCCCGACCCGTCGGTTCCGAGCAGGTGCGGGATGCCGGGGGAGTCCCACCGGTTCGCGACGTCGACCTTCTGCGGGTTGAACGGCGTCCAGAAGCGCGCGACGAGGGCGGTGAGGGCGATCACCGTGACGACGATGATCCCGAAGCGCCCCGTCGGGAGCGCCCAGAGGCGTGAGAGCCAGGAGGGCCTCTTCAGCCGACCGGAACGGTTCATTCCGCCTCCCGCTGTCTCGGGTCGATGAGGCGGTGCACGAGGTCGACGACGAACCCGATGATGAGGACGAAGCCGGTGAGGACGAGGAGCTCGCCCTGGACCTTGGGGAGGTCGCGGTTGCCGACATCGGTGACGAGCATGCGGCCGATGCCGGGAAGACTGAACAGCTGCTCGATGATGACCGCGCCCACGATGATGCCGGCGACCTGCAGGCCCAGCACCGTGATGATCGAGAGCCCGACGGTGGGCAGCCCGTGGCGGATGAGCGCCTGGTTGCGGGTGAGGCCCTTGGCGGCGGCCGTGCGGACGAAGTCCTGCCCGCCCGCCTGCAGGGTCGCCGAGCGGACGAAGCGCATGAGCATCGCGCCCTCGACGACGCCGATCGTGATGGCCGGCAGCAGCAGCGAGCGGAAGGCGAGGCCCGGCTCGCTCCATCCGCCACGGGGGAACCCCTGCGCGGGGAACCAGCCGAGCCACACGGCGAAGACGAGGACGAGCATCATCCCGGCCCAGACGACGGGCACCGCGGCGATCGCCTGCGCTCCGATGTTGAGGGCCGTGCCGTCGGCGTGCCCGCGGCGCATCGCTGAGACGACGCCGAAGGGGAGCGCGATCAGCAGCGCGATCACCATCGACATGAGTCCGAGCGGGATCGTCACCTGCCCCTTCTGGACGAGCTCGCCGACCACCGGCGCCCCGGTGAGCAGCGACGAACCGAAATCGCCGCGGAAGATGCCGGCGATCCATGCGCCGTACTGCACCGGAAGCGGCTGGTCGAGGCCCAGCCGGTCACGGATGGCGGCGACCTGCTCGGGGGTCGAGTTCACCCCGGCGATGATCTGCGCGACATCGCCGGGGAGAACGCGGAGGGTGAGGAAGATCAGCGCACTGGCGACGAAGAGGCCCAGCAGCAGCAGGGCCCCTCGCGTCAGTGCGTAGCGGATCACTCCGTGCTCGGCGTCTAGCCCTGGCTCTTGGCCAGCTCGGCGAGGTTCATGCGCTCGTTCGTGTTCACCGTCGGGAACCCGGAGACGCCCGATCCGATCGCGACGACGGATGCCCCGTTGTAGAGCCAGTCGGCGGCCTGGTCCTCGGCGACGATCTTCGCCGCCTGCTTCAGGTCGTCGGCGGCGGTGTCCGCGTCGGTCGCGGCGACGGACTGCGCGTAGAGCTCCTGCACCTTCGGGTTGTCGTAGGTGAAGTAGTAGTCGGGGTTCGCCCAGTTCTCGAAGTCGCGTGCCTCGGTGTGCAGCACGAAGCTCAGCTCGTAGTCCTTGTTCACGTAGACGTCGTTGATCCAGGTCGGGAACTCGACCGGGTTGACCTTCAGCGTGATGCCCACGTCGTCGAGGTTCGAGACGAGGATCTGCGACACCGTCGTGCCGTAGAACGCGGGGATCGTGAGGGTCAGGGTGAGATCCTCGGCGCCGGCCTCGGCGAGGAGCTTCTTCGCGGCATCCGGGTCGAAGGGCGCCGTCTTCTCGAGGTCTTCGTAGCCCGGGTCGAGCTCGGGGATGGGGCCGTACTGGGTCTGGCCGGCGCCGAGGGCCTCGACGATCGACTCCTTGTCGATCGCCTGGCGGATCGCCTGGCGCACCCGCTTGTCGGCGAGGGGTCCGCTCGTCGAGTTCATCGCGAGCGTGCCCTTGTCGGTCGACTTTCCGAGCACGACCGTGAAGTCTCCGTTCGCCTCGATCTGGTCGGTGAGCGTCGCGTCGAATCCGGTGACGACGTCGAGCTCGTTCGCGAGCGCGCCGTTGAGGGCCGCCTGCGTGTCGGGGATGTAGTCGAGGACGACCTCGGCGACCTTGGCCTTCTCGCCCCAATAGGCGTCGTTGCGCTTCAGGGTGATCGAGTCGCCCTGCTTCCAGTCCTCGAGGACGAAAGGACCGGTGCCGTTCGCCTCCGTCTTGCGGTCGATCGCGTCGCCCTCCTTGAGGACGAGACCCGCGCGGCCGGTCAGGTTCCACAGGAGGGTGGAGTCGGGGGCGGAGAGTGTCAGGACGACGTTCTGCCCGTCGGCGACGATCGAGCTGACGTTCGCCAGTCGCGCGGAGTCGCGGTAGCTCGCGTTGTCCTTCACCTGCTGCAGTGACCAGACGACATCGGCGGGAGTGAGCTCCGTACCATCGTGAAAGCTCACGCCTTCGCGGACGGTGAAGGTGTACGTGAGCCCGTCGGCTGAGACCTCGTGGCTCGAGGCGAGCGTGTCGACGATCTCCTGATCGGGAGTGCGCGAGACGAGACCTTGATAGACGTTGTCGACGAGAAGCTGGTCGAGTGCGGCGCCAGCCGTCTCGCGGATGTCGAGGTTGCTGGGTTCGAGCACGAGCCGCACCGCAACGGAGGCGTTCGGGTCGGGCGTTCCGGTATCGGTGGAGGAGGGGGACGGCGACGTCCCGCCGGTGCAGGCGCTGAGCAGCAGGGCGCCGGCCGCGAGGATCGCGGCGGCAACAGTCGTGCGGCGGAGCATGGAGGGGTTCCTTTCGCAGCGGCGCGCGGGGAGGAGGGAAGGGTGCTGTGGGAGCGCGCCCGTGGATTCGGTGCGTAGGACAGCCTAGGCGTGCGCGGCCCATGCGGGTGCACGGTGACGGTCATCCGCCGTCATGCACCGACGGTGGGGCTGTGGGTTCAGTCGTCCGCGACGTCCCCGACGAGGGCGGCGAGGGCGAACGGGAGCTCCTCCTGCACGTTGTGCCCGGCCGGGACGACCGCGATCGTCGCCTCCGGAACGCGGGCGCGGAAGTCGTCGGCATCCTTCGCCGTCACGAACCCGCGCTCGCCGCGCACGAGCGTGATCGGCGCCGTCACGGCCGCCAGATCCTCCCAGCCGGATGCCGCGAGCACACCCCGCAACGCCCGCTGATGCGCCTGGGCGGCGCCCGCGGCATCGGCATCCGCTGCGAGCGCGTTCGCGAGGTGCGCGAAGTGGTGCTTCCATTCGACGCGGCCGTCCTCGCGCACGCGCGAGTTGAGGAAGACCCCGCGGGCGGCGGACTCGCGCGAGCCGCCGAGCCCGAACGACACCGCGCGGTCGGTCAGCTCGTCGCGGCTCGCCCAGTCGGTGGGGCCGGCGAAGAACGCGGCGATCTGACGTGCGTCGCCGTCGGGATCGATGCCGGGGGTGATGTCGACGACGACGAGCTGCCGCACGAGCTCGGGGTGCGTGGCGGCGAGGGATGCCGCGGTCAGGCCGCCGAGCGACTGCCCGACGAGCACCTGCGGGGCATCCGTCCACTCCGCAAGGGCGCGGGCGACGTCCGGCGCGAGGGTCGCGGCGGTGTAGGAGCCGTCGGCGCGCCACGACGAGTCGCCGTGGCCCGGGAGGTCGACGGAGAGGGCGGGGCGTCCGAGCGCGAGGATCGTCGTGTCCCACGTGTGGGCGTTCAGGCCCGCGCCGTGGAGGAACGTGACCTCGGGGGAGGGGAAGGCGCCCGTCGCGGCGTCACCGTACTGGAGGGCGCTCACGGTGCGCCCGTCGGCCAGGGGGAAGCTCAGGCGGCGCACGGGCGGCACCGGTGCATCGATCGCGGCAGCCTGGGCGGGCAGGAAGGAGAACTCGTCCATCCCGCCATTGTGCGGCATTCGCCATCTGCCCGTGGGCGCGGTGGCCGCAATAGGCTGAGGGGATGAGCGAACGTCGTGTGCACCTCTCCCGATCGGCCCGGCCAGCCTACGACGCGCTGGAGGCCTTCTCGCAGACCGCCGGCGCGCTCGCCGCCGAAGCCGGCATCGACAACCGGATGAAGGAGATCGCGCTCATCCACTCGTCGCAGCTCAACGGCTGCGCCTACTGCGTGCGCATCCACGTCGACCGCGGCGTTGCGGCAGGACTCACCGCCGACGAGATCGCCCAGATCGCCACGTGGCGTGAGTCGGGCGTCTTCACGGCGCGCGAGCGCGCGGCGCTGGAGCTCGCCGAGAGCTACGTCTTCATCCATGAAGAGGGCATCCCCGACGACGTGTACGACCGCGTCGGAGGCATCCTGAGCGAGCAGGAGTACGTGGCGCTCAGCTGGACGCTCGTGGCGATCAACGCCTTCAACCGCATCACCATCGCGGGCAAGTATCCCGTGCCGCCGCGCAAGACCGACCACGCGGCGCACGCTCCGGCGTGAGCGACGCGGACGCCCGTCGGATCGCGGGCGCGCTGAACTTCCGCGACGTGGGCGTGCTGCCCGCGGCCGGCGGCGCGACGCGGCCCGGGGTGCTCTTCCGGTCGGGCAACCTCGCCCGCCTCGACGAGAACGACCGCGGCGCGCTGCGGGCCCTCGGCATCCGCCGCATCGTCGACCTGCGCGCCGACGACGAGGTCGCGTTCGAACCCAGCCTCCTCGACGGGCTCGACGTCGAGACCGTGCGGGCTCCGCTCTTCCTCGGCTCGACGGCATCCTTCTTCGCCGAGGATGTGCCGCTGCGTGAGATGTACCGCCTGCTCGTCGACACCGCGTCGGAGCGGATCGTCGAGGTCGTCCGCGCCGTCATCGGCGCGCAGCCGGTGCTCGTGCACTGCACGGTCGGCAAGGACCGCACGGGCGTGACGGTCGCACTCATGCTCGCGGCGGTCGGGGTGGACCGGGATGCCATCGTCGCCGACTACGCCCGCACCGAGACGCTCCTGCCCGCCGGTCGGAACGAACGCGTCGTCGCGTACCTCCGCAGTCGTCACCCCGAAGCGCAGCACATCGAGGAGCTCGCGACGCTCTCGCCCGCTCCCGTCATGCACGCCTTCCTCGACGACGTGACGGAGCGCTTCGGCTCGGCGGCCGGCTACCTGCGCGCGCACGGTGTCACCGAGGAGGAGCTCGTGCTGTTGCGCGCGGCGCTCATCGCTCCGAACGGCGATGCCGGCGGCGGCGGTGGGAACGCATCGAGTAGGTAAGGCTCGCCTAAACAGGGTCTATAGTGGAGGAATCATGTCCTCCTTGATCGAGTCCTCCGCCGGCGCCGCCGCGACGGCGACCCGCGCCGCGCACGACGCGTCAGCGTGCAAGGCGTCGCGTCACGCGCGCGTGCAGCAGCTCATCACGGCCGACGAGACCTCGCTCATCGAACTCGAGACGCTCGTCGCGACCCTGCCGATCTGCTCGACGGGACGTGTGTTCATCGAGGTGCCGGATGCCTCGTGGATCTTCGATCTCGCCGTTCCCGCCCGCATGATCGTGACGTGGCTCGACCGCTCGTCGCGCACCGGCGCGCCGGGCACGGGACGCGGCTGCGCGCCCGGTCAGGCGCTCGCCCGCGCCGTCACCGCGTGGGCCGACGAGATGCTGTGCGATGCCGACGCGCTGTGCGCGGAGAACTCCCGCGTGTGCGCCGGAGGTACGCGCATCCACCTGCTCGGCGGATTCCTCGGCACCGCCGACATCTTCGACCACCTCGTCGACGCGCTCGGCATCGACGCGTCGGTGGTCGCGACGCCGGAGCGGTTCGGCCTCACCGCCGCGCGCTGAGCCCGTGACCCGCTGAGGCGGCGGCGCGCTGAGCCCGTGACCCGCTGAGTCGACTGCCCGGTTCTCCGGTCAGCTCCCGCGCGGCACGTAGTTGCCGTCTTCGAGCCCGGCCATGATCTCGAACCGGTTGCGCAGCGGGTTGCGACCGGCGAGCAGGTACAGCACCGGCATGAGGAACCCGTACCTCCGCCACTGCCGGGCGTGCACCGCCTCGTGCCGCAGCACCGCGTCGGTCACGCGCGCGTCGCCGGTGAGGTAGCACCCGCCGACGCACACGCCGCCGCGACCGAACGTCCACCCCGGCATGCCGGTGAACACGTGGAGGCCCTCGCGGTGCTGGACCGGGCCCGTCGACCACAGACCGCCCCAGATCCAGCCGATCGCCGTGCCCCACCAGTACCCGACCCGGCTGATCGGCGAGTCGAGGAGAACCGGCGGGATCAGCCGGTCGAGCTTCTCGCCGCGAGCCACGGCGCGCTCGGCGCGGGCGCGCCAGCCTGGGGGCGGGGTCGCGATCACGCGAGCGCCCCGACGATCCGGAGGATCGTGCCGAGGTCGTCGACGGCGGCGGCCGGGGATGCCGGGGCGAAGCCCGACAGCGACCCACCGACGAGCGGCACCTCGGCGCGCAGGGCCCGCACCGCGGCCACCAGCTCATCGAGCGACAGGCCGAAGGGGACGGGCATGCCGAGGCCCGCCAGGACGGCGGGGTCGAGGACGTCGAGATCGACGTGGACGTAGACGGCATCCGCACCCGTGGCGGCGACGGCGGCCGCCAGCGCGCCGGGGTCGGCCAGATCGGTGACGGGAAGATGCGTGATCCCGAGGTCGGTCGCGGCGTCACGCTCGCCGTCGTCGAACTCCCGTGCCCCGACCAGGATGATGCGCTCGGCGGGCACCGCGCCGCTCCCCGGGAACGTGCCGGCCTCCGCCACGGCGCGCAGCGCCATCCCGCCGAACGCGCCCGAGGGCGAGCTGTCTGCGGTGTGCAGGTCGCCGTGCGCGTCGCACCACACGACCGCGAGGCGTTCGTGCCGTGCGGCGGCAGCGGCGATCGCCGGAACCGCGACGCCGCAGTCGCCGCCGATGACGAGCGCGGACTCCGCGGCATCGCCCTCATCGAGCGCGGCGCCGATCGCCGCGCTGACACGTTCGAGGGTGCTGAAGCGGCGGATGCCGGTGTCGAGCGCCTCTCCCGCCTCGGCGGGGACCTCGACCCGCACCGTGGAGGAGCGCGGCAGGTCCCCGGCGATCGCCTCGGCCCCGTCGATCAGCTGCATCGCGCGCGCGGACGGCGACCCCTGCCACTGCGGAACGACGACGAACCGCGTCATCCGGTCATCCTTTCCCGCGCGCTTGCGCGTGCTCCCGCACCGCGAAACCGCCCATATGTCACGTTCCCGTGCCGGGAAGCGTGCATATGAGCGGTCTCGCGGATGGATTACTGCTCGATCGCCGCGGTGGACGTGCCGCCGGTCTTCAGAGCGGCCAGGCGCGCCTCGACCTCGGTGAGCTCGCCCACGTCCTCCAGCTGGTTGAACTGCTCGTCGAGCGACGACGCCGCGATCTCCGCCTTGCCGGCGGCCAGGGCCTCCTGGCGACGGACCTTGTCCTCGAAGCGGCCGAGCTCGCTCGTCGGGTCGAGGACGTCGATCGACTTGACGGCGTCGTGGACCTTGTTCTGGGCCTCGGCGGACTTCGAGCGGGCGAGGAGCTCGGAGCGCTTCGACTTCAGCTGCTCGAGCTTCAGCTTCATGCCGTTGAGGCCGTCCTTGAGCTTGTCGACGACCTCGGTCTGCGCCGCGATGGTCGGCTCGATCGCCTTGGCCTCGTTCTCCTCGCTGATCTGACGCTGCAGGGCGATCTTGGCGAGGTTGTCGAACTTGTCGGCGTCGGTCGTGTTGCCCGTGCCGCGCAGCTCGTCGGCTTTGCGGCTGGCCGCGAGGGCCTTGCCGCCCCACTCGGACGCCGCGCGCACGTCTTCTTCGTGGTCGCGCTCGAGCAGGCGCAGGTTGCCGATCGTCTCGGCGATGGCCGACTCGGCGTCGGCGATTGAGTTGGTGTAATCGCGCACCAGCTGGTCGAGCATCTTCTGCGGGTCTTCGGCCGAGTCGAGGAGGGCGTTGATGTTCGCCTTCATCAGGGTGGAGATGCGGCCGAAGATGGACTGCTTTGCCATCGGATTTCCTTTCTTACGGAACATGGTGTCGAGATCTGGTCGGGGTCCGGGTCGGGTTCGAGGGGGTGGAACGAGCGGATGCCGGGGTCAGAAGCGTCCTCCGCCGCGGCGACTGCGGGTGCCGCCGCCGCCGAAGCTGCCGGGGCCGAGACCGCCGCCGCCCCCGCGGCTGTAGCCGCCGCCTCCGTATCCTCCGCCGCGGTTACCGCCGCCGTTCAGGAGCGAGTTGATGACGATGCCGCCGAGGACGGCGCCCATCATGTTGCCGCCCCCGCCGCCTCCGCCGCCGAACATGCCGCCGCCGGAGAAGGCGCCGACATCGTTCTGGGCGGACTGGATCGCCTGTGCGGCGAGATCGTTCGCGCGCTGGGCGTAGCCGAGGGCCTGCACCGGGTCGGTCTGCTGCAGTTGACGCGCCTGCACGAGCGAGGCGCCCGCTTCAGCGAGACGCGTGCGGGCCTCGGCGCCGATCGCGCCGCGACGCGACGTGATGAAGTCCTCGGCGGCCGACACCTGCCCCTGCGCCTGCGTCATCAGTGCGGCGAGCTGCTGGGAGGCCCGCTGCTGCTTCGCCTGCGCGTCGCGGACGCCCGCGAGCATCGTGTCGATCTGCTTGTTCGCCGCGTCGAGCCCCTCGAGGGCGTACAGCGGTCGCTTCTGGGTGCCGGCGAGCAGCCCCTTCGCCGCCTCGACCTGCTGCCGCGTCGAGGCGATCACCGGCGCGAGGCGCCCGTCGGGGTCGGGCATGGCGCTCGCGGCGGCGAGGTCCTGCTCGACGTCGGCGATGAGGGCCGCGGCATCCGTCTCGCCCTTCGCGAGGTCGGTGCCGAGCTTTCCGACCGCCTTCTGCAGGAGGTCGGCCTGGGCGACGGCATCCTCCGCCGCGCGGATGCTGACGGCGGCGGCCGCATTGTCGCCCTCGGCGATCTCCTGCTGCGCCATGCGCAGGCGCTCGTCGGCGAAGGTCAGCCGCTCGGTGGCCTGGGCGGGGTTGTCGACGATCGTCGCGAGGGCAGCCGGGGCGTAGGCCTGCTGCAGGGTCGCGAGGGCGGCCTCGGCCTGCTCCGGCGCACCCGTGAGGCCGCCGCGCAACGCCTGCACGCGCGCGAGCGCCTCGGGGGCGTTCTGCTCGAGACTGCGCAGCTCGTCGAAGTCCTTCGCCTTCTCATCGAGCTCGCCGTTGGCGTGGGTGCACAGGTCGACGATCTGCGCGTTCCACGCGCGGGTCTGCTCCTCGGTGTCGGGCGTCTCGTCGTCGAGCTGCTGCTTCAGCGAGAACGCCTGGTCGAGGTCGGTCCGGGCGTGCGCGAGCGCCTCGGCGAAGGCGGCCGTCGCCTCGTCGCCGAACTGCGCGCGGGCGAAGTCGAGCTCCTGCGCGCTCGTCTTGATGGCGTCGTCGGTCGCGACGAGGGCCGAGGCGGCACGCTTCGCGAGCTCGGCGGTCGACACGCCCGCGAGCGGATCGACGGGTCCGCCGGGTGCGGCGACCTGCCCCGTCTTCTTGCGCCGCGAGCGCACGACGATCCAGATGACGAGGGCCGCGAGCGCCACGAGGACGACGACCAGCAGGATGCCGAACACACCCGACCCGCCGCCGGAGCCGCCCGTACCGCCCGACCCGCCGCGCGCGGCGTCGGCGAGGCCGGCGGCGGCGGCCGTTGCGGCACCGGCCCAGTCGTTCGCCTCCAGCGCGGGGCCGATGCGCTGCTGCTCGATCGCGGTCAGCTGGTCTTCACCGACGGGGCCCTCGGAGTACCCCGAGAGGTAGAACGTCCGTCCGTCCGTCGCGATCGCGAGGAGATACTGGTTCGGGCCGAGTCCGTTGCGATCGGCGGTGTCGTTCGCCCACTGCTCGGGGTCGGTCGGGTTCGTGAACTCGGGAACGTAGACGACCCACAGATCGACGTTCGACGACGAGGCGGAGCGGAGCTCGGCATCCACGTCGCGTTCTTCGGAGGCCGACAGGACGCCGGACTCGTCGAGCACGCGCGTGCTGCCGAGCGAGAGGGGATCGGTCGCGACGGCGGCTGCGGCGCCGCCGAAGACGATCGCCACGGCTGCCGTGAGGGCCAGCACCAGACGCGCGCGCACAGACATCCCCTCCGGACCGGAATCGCTCCGGCTCTCGCCCCGATCCTATTGCGGGCGCCGCGAGCGGCGGTAGGGCGGATGCCGGGGTTCGGCCATCAGCGAACGCGAAGCATCGCCGTCCGCGCCGCCGGCCGCGCGGTGTCGGGGAGTGCGGGCGTTGCGCGCCGGCGTCGACGGCGGCTGCGGGTAACGTGACCGACTCGGAGGAAGCATGCATCACGACCCGACCGACCGCTACGGCGGCGACGTCCTCGCGGCGGGCTGGCGGAACGTCGGCCGCCCCGTCGTCACCAAGACCCCCGCGGAGCCGGGACTCGTCGTCGAGGTCGCCGGCGACGGCTTCTGCGGCGCCGTCACCCGCGTGCAGTCGGGGACGGTCGAGCTCGAAGACCGCGTCGGCAAGCGGCGCCTCTTCCCGCTCGGCGGTGGGTTCCTGATCGACGGCGCCCCCGTCGAGCTGGTGGTGGCCGCCACGGCATCCGCCGGGCGCGCGCGCACCGCCTCAGGGTCGTTCGCGGCCCCGGAGGCGCGTGCCCGGGTCGCCCGCGCGTCGCGCATTCTCGTCGAAGGTCGGCACGATGCCGAGCTCGTCGAGAAGGTGTGGGGCGACGACCTGCGCCACGAGGGGGTCGTCGTCGAGTACCTGCAGGGCGTCGACCTGCTCGACCAGGCGCTCGCCGCCGACCCACCGAGTCGCGAGCGGCGGTACGGCGTGCTCGTCGACCACCTCGTCCCCGGGTCGAAGGAGTCGCGCATCGCCGAGGCCGTCGCCCGCGGACCGCACGGCGCGCACGTGCGGATCGTCGGCCACCCGCACATCGACGTCTGGCAGTGCGTGCGGCCGGAGGTCCTCGGCATCCGTGCCTGGCCGGACGTGCCGCGCGGCATCGAGTGGAAAGTCGGCGTCAGCCGGGCGCTCGGCTGGCCGGCGCGCGATCAGGCGGACCTCGGACGTACGTGGCAGCGGATCCTCGGCGCCGTGAGGAGCTACCGCGACCTCGACCCCGCCCTCCTCGGCCGCGTCGAGGAGCTCATCGACTTCGTCACCGAGTAGTCAGCGAGTTGTGAACCGCCGGTAGCCTGGGAGGATGCCGGATGCCACGCCCGACGCCGCCCCCGACGCCACTTCCGGTACGGCGGACAGCGCGCCCCGCTACCGCGACAAGCCGGTCTCGTTCGTGCGCCGCAGCGGCCGGATGAGCGACGCGCAGGAGCGCGCCTGGAGCGAGCTCGCTCCGTTCTACGTCGTCGACGTCGAGCGCGGGGCCGCCGCGACGAGCATCCACCCCGACTCGACCGCCGATCCGGTGGTGCTCTTCGGGCGCGAGGCGCCCCTCGTCGTGGAGATCGGCTCCGGGCAGGGCCACGCGATCGTGCACGCCGCGTCGACGACCCCGGACACAGACTTCCTCGCCGTCGAGGTGTTCCGGGCGGGGCTCGCCCGCACGATGCTCGACGCCGACCGCGCGGGCGCGCGGAACCTCCGCCTCGTGGAGGCGAACGCCCCGGAAGTGCTCGAACACCTCCTTCCCGAGGGGAGCGTCGACGAGCTGTGGGTCTTCTTCCCCGACCCCTGGCACAAGGCGAAGCACACCAAGCGCCGCCTCATCGCCCCGGCCTTCCCGCCCCTCGCCGCCCGCGTCCTCCGCGACGGGGGCGTCCTCCGCCTCGCGACCGACTGGGAGGAGTACGCCCTCCAGATGCGCGAGGTGATGGCGGATGCCGCCGACTTCGCGCCGGCCTTCGAGGGCGACTGGGCCCCGCGGTTCGACCGGCGCACCATGACGGCCTTCGAGCGGAAGGGCATCGCGAAAGGCCGCGACATCCGCGACCTCGCCTATCGGCGCCTGCCGAGATCATGACGGCGCACGCCGGCGGCGCGGCGCACGCCGAGGCATCCGTCCGCCCCCTCCTCAGCTCGGACATCGTGCCGGCGCTGCTGGTCTGCCTCGCCGCACCCGCGCTGTTCGTCGCGCTGATCCCGTGGCTCGGATGGCTCCTGCTCGCCGCCGGCGTCGGCCTCGCGGCGATCGTCGAGCGCGGGGGCGTCTTCGACCGGCTCAGGGACGCGGCATCCGCGCCCTCGCTCACGCGCGACCTGTCGCTCATCGCGATCGGCATGCTGATCGTCAGCGCGATCTCGCTCGAGGCGAAGCTCGACACGGCGTCGATGATCCGGTTCACGATCGCCCTCGGCGGTGCCGTCGTCGTGCCGTACGCCCTGTCGCGATGGGTCTACCGCGACCGGGCGATCCGGTTCCCGTGGCGCGGGGGAGGGCGTTGGAGCGTGTGGCAGTGGGGGTGGCTCGTCGCGGTGCTTCTGCTCGCGTGGCTGATCCTGCCGTTCTACTTCATCTCGTCGGGCGTCTACCAGAACTGGCCCGTCGTCGACACGCCCGACCTCATCGCACGGCTCTTCGTGGGTGTCGGCGCCGTCGGCATCTGGGACGAGCTGTTCTTCATCTGCACCGTCTTCGCGCTCTTGCGTCGGCACGTCGCCGACCTGACGGCGAACCTCCTGCAGACGATCGTGTTCGTGTCGTTCCTCTGGGAGCTCGGCTACCGCGCCTGGGGTCCGGTGCTCACCATCCCGTTCGCGCTCCTGCAGGGCTTCATCTTCCTGAAGACCCGCTCGCTCGCATACGTGGTGACGGTGCACCTGCTCTTCGACGCCGTCGTCTTCGCCGTGCTCGTGCATGCCCACAACCCCGGGATGCTCGACGGGATCTTCCTCCTGACGCCCTGAGCGGGCAACGTGATCGGGCGTTGCCCAGGATGCCGCGATACGCTCGATCACGGACCTCGACAGGGTCCCCGGACGAGGGTTCAGTACCCGGTGAGCGACAAGACTGGCCGAAAGGTCACGCCATGTCGTGGGTCGTTCTCGTCCTCTCCGGTCTCCTCGAAGCCGTCTGGGCCACCGCGCTCGGCAAGTCGGAGGGCTTCACGAAGCTCGGGCCGTCGATCGTCTTCGCCGTCGCCCTCATCGCCAGCATGGGCGGACTCGCCTGGGCGATGCGCGACATCTCGACCGGCACCGCCTACGCCGTGTGGGTCGGCATCGGCGCATCGCTCACCGTCGCGTGGGCGATGATCTCGGGCGCCGAACCCTTCTCGATCGTGAAGACGCTCCTGATCCTCGGCCTCCTCGGCTGCATCGTGGGCCTCAAGCTCGTCGGCGACCACTGACGCGCCGCGGTCGCGGCGGCGAGAGGCCATTCGGCGCACGGGACGAGCACCGGAAGAGCACAAGCCGGAAATGCCGGATGCCCGACCCACGAGGGGCCGGGCATCCGGTGGGCGCCGTCGGGTCGGCGCCGTCAGGTCAGCGGCGGATCACTGTTTCGCCCACGGACCCCACTGCGAGGCGCCGGGGGTGTCGCCTTGCGTCCACCACTTGGCGGCGTAGGTGGCGCCGCCGTAGGTGACCTTGTCGCCCGCGACGTAGGCCCGAGCGGAGTTCCACGCGGGGGCGGTGCCGGGGTTCGTCCCCGGGTCTATGCCGCCGCCCGTGCAGCTGCCGGTGGCGAGCCACACGCCGCCCGATGCCGGGTTGTCGCCCTTCGTCCACCACTGCGCCTTGTAGACGGTGCCCTGGTAGCTGACCGTGTTGCCTCCGGTGTAGACGGTGTCGGCGCTCCACGCGGCCACCGAGCACGTGCCCGGGGTCGGGGTCGGGGTCGGGGTCGGGGTGGCCGTCGGGGTCGCCGTCGGAGTCGGCGTCGGCGTCGCGGTCGGGGTGGGTGTCGGTGTCGGGGTGGGTGTCGCCGTCGGAGTCGGCGTCGGGTTGACCGGGTCGGTCGACGGGCCGGTCTTCGCGGCGCGGAACTCGTCCGCAAGGGTGCCGATCAGCTCGTTGTTCCGGTCGCCCGAGAGCTCCCACCACATGCCGCCGCCGAGACCCTTGTCGACGATGTACTTCGCCTTCTGCTTCGTCGTCTGGGCGTTGTCGTACGACCACCACTGGTTGCCGTCATAGCGCCACGCGGCGCCGATCGAGGCGTCGTAGTTGTCGACGCCACGGGTCTTGAGCTTGTCGTAGTCCTCGTTGCCCGCCTCCCACGTGCCCGGGGCGGCACCGGTGGCGGCGCTCCACGGCGTCGTGGTCTTCACGCCCTGCCAGCCGCGACCGTACGCCGCGAGACCGATGCCGAGCTGCGACGGCTTGATGCCCGTCTTCAGGTATTCCCCCACGGCCTTGTCGACGCTGAACTGCTTGTTCGCGGGACGCGTGTCCTTCGGGTCGTCGTAGCGGTTGCCCTGGTGGCCGGTGAGTGCGGGGTCCCACGCGCCGTGCAGGTCGTAGCCCTGGACGTTGCCGAAGTCGAGGTCCTGGAAGATCGCGGGGTCATTCCAGCCGCCCGCCGCGATGTCCGCCGGGTTCGCGGGCAGGAACGCGCTCAGCTGATACGCCTTGCCCGACGTCTTCGAGTAGGCATCCAGCTGCGTGCGGAACTCCTTGATGAGCGCCTTGAAGTTGGCCTTGTCGCCCACCGGGTCGACGAAGTTGCCCTCGAGCCCGCTCGTCGTGCCGGGCCACTCCCAGTCGAGGTCGAAGCCGTCGAAGACGCCGGCGGCCGAACCGGGGCCGCCGCGTCCGTCGATGACGGGGAGGTTGCCCTTGATGAACATGTCGATGCAGCTGGAGACGAACTTCTTGCGCGACGCGTCGGTGGCGGCGGCCTTCGAGAAGTTCTTCGACCAGGTCCACCCGCCGATCGACATCATGACCTTGAGGTTCGGGTGCTTGGCCTTGAGCTGCTTGATCTGGTTGAACGAGCCGGCGAGCGGCTGGTCCCACGTGTCGGCGGTGCCCGAGACAGAGGTCGCCGCGGAGTAGCCCATGCCGTAGTCGGCCCACGCGTCGCCGGCGCCGTCGGAGCCGTTCGGGCCGGTGCCCTGCGCCTTGTTGGCCTCGAAGCACGTGAGGCTCTGGTGGTGGATGTTGGCGAACGAGTAGTTGATGTGCGTGAGGTCGGCGGCGGCGCCCGAGCGGTCGAGCTGGCGCAGCGTGAAGTCGCGTCCGTAGACGCCCCACTGGGCGAAGTAGCCGACGTTGCGGTAGCCGTTGATGCCGGGCGCAGGGTCCGCGGCGGCTGCCGACGCCGTCGCGACGCCGACGAGCCCGCCGACGGCGAGCGCCGTCGTGGCCACCGCGGCGGCGAGGCGATGGAGGCCGCGTCGCGGCCGGGGGTGTGTGGACATCTCGATCCTTCTGGATTCGACCACACCGACGGCTCGTCGAGGCCGGGAAGGGGCAGTCCGGCGTCGGCGGGGGCGATCGCCTCGTCGGCGGCGAGGGCCAGGAGCGTGCCCGCCTCGGTCATCCGGCCGCCGAGGTAGGCGACGATCGCCCGGTCGACGAGCAGTCCCGCGCGCAGCGGACGCGACTGCGGGGTCGGGTGCGCGGCATCGAGCGCGATCGTCGTCTCGAGGGGGACGCCGTCGGTCACGGCGTCCAGGCGCCGTGCGAGGGCGACGGCGAGCCCCCCGAAGACGAGTCCCACCGGCACCGTCGCGGCGGCATCGGCGAGTTCGGCACGCGCCCGGGCGAGCTGGCCCTCCCAGAACAGGACGAGCGCGATCGCGACGCGGCGGTGGGCTTCGAGCAGCGGTGCGGTGCGGGGCTGGTCGAGCGTCGTCGGTGTCGGTCCGACGGTGCCCAGCGTCGTCCCCACCGTGCCGTGCAGCATGCCGAGCGCCGCGTCGGCGCGGTCCGCGCGGGCGTGCTGGAGCGCCGTCGCGATCCGCGACAGGTGCGAGGCGGTCCACGATCCTTCGGCCCGCTCGGCGGCGGGCGCGTCCACCGCCTCCGGGGGCACACCGAACACGAGGCACCACCGGCGAGCCTCGGCGAGAGGCGCCGGCTCCTCGCCGAGCGCGTCGGCGGTGGCGGCCGGGTCGGCGTACGACGCGAGGCGTTCGGCCACGGAGAGCATCGCCGCCGCGTCGGCGACGTGCCCGCGCTCGGCGTGCAGCTGCGCCGCGGCGCACACGGCCTCCAGCAGACCCGGATCGGGTGCGGTGCGCGGCGCGTCGTCGCTCATGAGCGGTGCGATGAGGCGGGCGATGTCGGCATCCGGCACGCTTCCGTCGCGCAGCGCCACGGCCCACACGTACGCGGGGAGGGCGGCGGCGGCCACCTCGCCCCCCGCGGCCACGGGAGCGTGCAGCCACGCGGTCGCATCCTCGACAAGGCCTGCCGCGACGGCCGCGCGGCCCGCCAGCACGTGGGCGCGCAGGCGCGTGTCGCCGGGAGCGTGGCTCGCCGCCTCGCGCGCGACCGCGTGCGCCCACTCCGCTGCGCCCGACTGGAGCGCGTGTGCGGCGAGGGAGAGGAGTGCCGGGGTCAGCGCCGCGTCGCCCTCGAGCGTGCTGAGCGAGGTGTGCCACGTCGCGAGCCCGTCATCGCCGGCGGCCCGGTAGGCCGCCCCGAGCCGTGCATGCACGTCGGTGCGCTCGCCGAGGCTCGCGGCGCTGTGCAGGTACGCCCGCACGCGCGGGTCGAGGAACGACAGGCGACCCGCCGCGAAGGTGAGCAACGGCGGGGTGGGGGAGGCCAAGGCATCCGCCAACGTCGTCTCGGCGGCGGCGAGGGCGACGTCGACGCGTCCATCGACGCTGACGGCCGCGGTCAGCAGCAGCCGGCGATCACGCTCGTCGAGCGCTGCGACCGTGTCGCCGACGGCGTCGCGCACGGCGCGGACGGCGGGGAGCGGGTCGGGCAGTGCCGACAGGCCCGCGCGCTGGGCGGGGGAGAGCAGCGCCGCGACCTGCGCGATGGCCGCCTGATCGCCGCAGAGGGCGGCGTGCAGGCGGGATGCGACGTGGGGCGCTACGCGGTCTCCGTTGCGCTGGAGCAGTCGGAGCACTGCGTCGATATCGCGGGCGTCGACGTCACGGGCATCGAAATAGCGGGCGTCGAACTCGTGGGCCCGGGGAGAACTCGTCTCCGTCACCTACCGCACCTCCTCGAAGTCCCCATCGGCCCCAGTGCCGGTTATGTTACCAACCCTTACAAAGTCAGGGAACCACCTGAGTGTTGCGTCTGTGTGTCGGCGCGGACGCAGTTCGGTGACGACTGGGATCCGCCCCGGGCGACGACTGGGATCCGCCCCGGGCGATGTCGCGGATTCGGACATGGTGCGCGGATTCGGATGCCTGGGCCTGCGGCATCCGAATCTGTCGCGGATCTCCGAATCCGCGACGACGTGTGCGGGGTGTCGACGAGGCGTGTGGGCGGGTCAGAGTCCGGCGAGGAGCGCGGGGCCGAAGACCACGGCGGCGGCGAGTGGGACGACGAGCAGCGCCAGGGCGGCGAGGCCGATCGCGACGATCACGCCGGCCACCGACAGTACGGCGGCCCCGCCCGTCGACACGCGGTCGCGCAGTGGCGTCCGGCGTCGTCTCGATGCGGGGAGGGAGATGCTCGCGGTGACCATGCTTCGACGCTACGAAGAGGGGATGCCGCGGCACATCGCCCCCGCGGTGGATGCGCGTCCGCCGGAAGGATGATCCTCGCGCGTCACGCCCACCCGGCCGAAGACGCGCTGCGCGCGCGGGAGAACGGCGTTCGGTCTTGCTTGTGCCCCCGACAGGAATCGAACCTGCGACCTTTGGTACCGGAAACCAACGCTCTATCCCCTGAGCTACGGAGGCGTACCGATCGAGGTTATCACCCGGCGCTGTTACCCCGTGACGGCGGCGACCGCCGCCGCGAGCCGCTCGGCGAGGTAGCGGTGGCCTTCCGTGGAAGGGTGGTTCCGCGCCAGGTCGCTCGTGTCGATGACGGAGAGATAGTTCTCGGGCGTGATCCAGTTCTCCTCGATGGGAGACACGTACCACCAGCCGCGATCGGCGGCGGCGGCGCGCAGGTCGCGGTCGATCCGCGCCGTCGCACGCTCGACGGGGAGCACCTGGGGCGCAGGGCCGAGGATGACGAACTGCGCGCGCGGGTAGGTGGCGGCCAAGGCATCCCACGCGGCATCCACGGCGGCGCGGTATCCGGTCGCCGGCAGGCGCCGATCATTGATCGACCCCTGCACGATGATCAGGTCGGGATCGATCGCCGGATCGAGGGCGGCGATGCGGTCGCCGAAGTCGGGGCCGTCGAGCCCGGGTTTGACGTAGCCCGAGCCGCGCACGCCGTTGACCACGGTGGTCCAGCCCGCGATGTCCGCCACGATGTACGCGTAGCCGAGGGTGGGATCGGATGCCGCGGAACCGTACGTCCACGAGTCGCCGAAGATCAGCACGGTGGGGTGGTCGGGAAGGTCGAGCTTCGCCGGCTGCGAGGGGACGACGGCCCCGCCCTCACCCGCGGCGACGATCGCCTCGGGGGTCGCCCAGGGGCGCCAGATCGAGATGCTCACGACCGCAGCGACGGCCACGGCGAGCAGCGGAAGAACCCATGCGCGACGCCGCCTCGGGGACGGTCGGACGGCACGCATGCGTCGAGGGTAAGTCACGCCGGGCCAGATCGCGAAGAGCGGGTGTGGACAACCGTCACGAGGCATCCCTTCGGGCATGCGAGGATACTTCGGTGCAACGCATCGTGACCGCCGAACTCGACCTGGATCTGGGGTCCTCCGTCGACCTCATCTTCCAGATCGCGGCGGCCCAGCCGGCGCCCGTCGTGCGCGAGGAGCTGACCTTCACGCAGGGCGATCGCGTGTACACGCCGAACGAGATCGTCGACCAGTCGGGGAGCCGCCTGCACACCCTCCGCGGAGAGGGCGGCCCGCTCGCGGTGCGCTACGAAGCGGTCATCGACGGGCACGTCGCGCAGCGCTCGACGAGCGATCTCGAGGCCATCACCTACCTGCGCCCGAGCCGCTACTGCCAGTCCGACGAGGTGTTCTCGCAGGCACGGCGCCAGTTCCGCGGGCTGCAGGGCGTCGAGCTCATCACCGCGGTCAGCGAGTTCGTCGCGACGAGCACGACCTACACTCCCGGTCTCAGCCAGGGTACCGACTCGGCCGTGACGACCCTCATGACCGGGCAGGGAGTGTGCCGCGACTACGCGCACGTCGTCATCGCCCTGCTGCGCGCCATGGACATGCCGGCGCGCTACGCCGCGTGCTTCGCGCCGGGTCTTCGCCCGATGGACTTCCACGCCGTCGCCGAGGCGTACCTCGACGGGTCGTGGTACGTCATCGACGCGACGCGTCTGGCGAACCGCCGCTCGCTCGTCCGCATCGCGACGGGCCGTGACGCGGCCGACTGCGCGTTCCTCAGCTACCACGGCGGCCACGTGGGCCTGAAGCGCATGCACGTCGACGCGATCGTCGTACCCGACTCGGCATCCGATGTGGCGGTGCAGGGTGTGGCGCTGCAGGATGTGGCGATGCAGGATGCCGTCGCCGCGGCATCCGATCCCGCGCACGACGACCTGGCCGACCTCGTCCAGCTCGCGTGACGTCGTCGCGGACCACTATTGTCGAGTCCGATTGCTGAGGAGGCTTCGCTGTGGGCATGATGCTGCCGAACGAGCTCGTGTGGGTGATGGAGAAGCTCGGATTCGAGTGGCCCGACATCGATGAGGACGAAGTCTCGAAGGGCGCCGCGCTCGTTCGCACCTTCGGGTCCGACCTCGAGAGCGTCATCCAGTCGGTCGACCGGCAGATGAACGGCCAGTTCGGCGAGGCGATGCGCGGCAAGACGGGGCCTGCGACGGTCGCCGCGTGGAACGCGAACCGGTCGATGAACCTGCAGCAGCTCGTCGACATCCTGCCTCCTGCCGCGGCCGCGATGGACATCGGCGCGGGAGCGATCACGGCGCTGAAGGTCAAGGTGATCGTCGATGTCACGTCGACCCTCGTCGCGCTCGTCGCGATGCTCACGAACCCGGTCACCGCGCTCGGAGCGGGTCCGATGCTGCTGCTCAAGAAGAAGCTGCTGAACGCCGCCGTCGACATCGCGGTCGAACAGCTCATCGGTCAGCTCGCACCGATGGCGATCGAGCCGCTCGCCGAGCAGCTGCCCGCCGTGCTCGACGCGATCCTCGACGCGCCGCTCGTCGAGGGCGCGGTCGGCGACACCGACGAGTTCTACGCCGACCTCGCCGCGCTCGAAGACGCGCAGGCCACGATGAAACTCCACAGCACCGACATCCAGACGCTGACGTCGACGTTCTTCGCCGAGTTCTCGGCACTCGATTTCGGAGGGGATGCCTGATGAGCGCCATCAAGCCGATCTTCCGCGAGCTCAAGGATGCCGCCCTGAAGGGCTTCGGCGCCCTCAAGCACAAGCTGCACCAGTTCGCCGACGCGCTCGACGGCCACGCCGACGACGTGATCCGGCGGGTTCGGGGTCAAGACCACCTCGACGCGCCCGGGAGCTCGCGAGGTGTGTCGGCGGGTGAGACGGACGAGCTCGTGCCCCGACCCGAGTGCCTCGACGGCGCGGGCAATATCGACTGGAGTCAGGCCCCCGGAAACGGATTCCGCCTGGACGCCGACGGCAACCCGATCACACGCGATCACGTGCCGGATGCGGGCGACCGATTCGATCGGTATGGCGATGAGCGGGGGCGCTATGTGTCACCCGTACCGGAGGACGGACCGTTCTCGTTCGACAGTCGATCGCTGCCCTACCAGGAGAATCCGAACGCGTATCACCAATACGAGTGGTCGCATTCTCCTTCAGACGTGCAGGCTGTCTACAGCGGCCTTGACGACGTGACCCGCGCCTCCGTCGACGCAGACCTCGCCAAGTACGGACTCGAGGTCGGCGATCTCGCGCATGTCACCCGCGGCGAGGCCGCGCCGATCCCCGCCTGGGGCACCGCAGGCGGCGCAACACAGGATCTGCTGCCTGCGAGTGTCGCCCTGCTGAAGGATATGGGCATGATCGTGGAGGTCCGATGAACGTCGATGAACTGATGCAGGTGGTCCGGAACGAGCGGCTTGATGCGCCCGTGCTCTACGGGGCGGGGCAGCCTGGCCTCGACGATGTCGTCGTCCGAAGCGACGACGGCCGCTGGCGCGTGTACCTCTCCGACGAGCGGGGCGAGCCCTTCGCTGCAACTCTCAGAGAGTTCGCGAATGAATCCGACGCGCTCCAATACGCATTGCAGAAGCTGCGTCAGGTCTCGGCCGCGCGCGTCGCAAAGGCGGCACTCCGCGCGAAGCAAGCCGCCGACGGGAATACGGCGACGTAGACGTCTGCGGTCAGCCCCCGCGAGGGTTCCGACAGAGTGACCGCGCGCGACTCTCCCACTGATGAACTGCTGAGTGGAGCCGTGATCGCGCACCTGGGAAAGGGAAGGTCCGCCTTTCCGGTGAGTGACGACGAGGCCGTCCTTCGACTGGCCGGCGATCACGGGGCGGACGTGCTGCAACGGGTCAGCGAGCTCGAGGACGAGATGATGGCCGTGGGGATCGATTGGGATCAGTTCAGCCTCACCGAAGGCGGCGATCAGGCGAGGAGCGTCCTCGCGGACCGGCATCCGGAACTCTCACCCGCCGCGCTCGATGCGTTGCGGTGGATGTTCACATACAACTGGCGCTGATATCGCCGGCCGCAGCGGCCCGATAACCTGACACGATGCTCAGCAATCCGCAGGTCGTCGAGGCCTCTTCCGACGCACGGCCTGCGAGCGCCGTCGTGTCGTGGCTCTATCGCGACGGACTGTGGCGCGTATCGATCGTCTCTCCGGCATTCGGGCGGTTCGAGGCCTCGGCGGATGACGCGTTCGAGGCGCTCTGCCGCGTGCGCGAGGAACTCGATGCGGGCGGCTGGCGCGTGGGTGTCGCCGGCGCACAGTCGAACGTCTGGCCGAGCGGTATGGCTCGTGACCAGGGCGGCGGGCTCACGGCGTACCGGATGACCGAGGACGGTGTCGTCGGTGTCGTGGACACGTTCGCGCCGGTCGATCCCGCCACGACGGTGCCGGTCGCCGAGCAGCGGCGGGAGGCGGACCGGCTGCTCGCCGCAATCGCTCGCCGAGGGGCGACGGGCGCAGGGGAGCCGTGATCGGCGACATCGATCTCAGCGAGGCGATCATCGTGTCCCTCCGGAACTATCCGGGGCGCAACGAGATCGAGTTCCGGACCTCCGTGAGCCCGCCCTGAGGAATCTCGGGAACGACGTCACGTATCTCGTCCGCTGAGCGGTCGCTCCAGGGGGCGGTGAGGGCGACGCGGGGGTGAGGCGGACCAGTCGTATGGGCCGTGGGGCGGTGTTGCCTCGTGAGCAACGGGAGACGACACCAGCCCCACCGGTCATACGACGGAACCGCACTCGCGGCTCATCGCTCGCGCCGCGGGGCCTCACCGCAGAGGAGCGCGGGTCCCTGCGCCCGTAGACTTGACGGGTTATGAATCCTGACGCCCTCTCCGAAGCCCTGCTCGCCGTCATCGCGCCGCTCGCCGAGGCGCGACGCGAGGGCTCGAGCGCGCATCTGACCTCCGCCGACCTGCCGTTGGAGCGTCCGCGCAACCGCGACCACGGCGACTGGGCGTCGAACGCGGCGCTCAAGCTCGGCAAGGCCGTCGGGGCGAACCCGCGCGAGTTCGCGCAGGAGATTGCTGACGCCCTCGCCCAGACCCCGGGCATCGCGTCGGTCGAGGTCGCCGGCCCCGGCTTCATCAACATCCGACTGGATGCCGCCGCCGCCGGCGCCCTCGCGAAGACGATCGTCGAGGCGGGCGCGGCCTACGGTACGAACGACTCCCAGCGTGGCCAGTCGATCAACCTCGAGTTCGTCAGCGCCAACCCGACGGGTCCGATGCACATCGGGCACACGCGCTGGGCGGCCCTCGGAGACGCGATCGCGCGCCTGCTTCTCGCGAGCGGGGCGACCCTGGTCCGCGAGTTCTACATCAACGACGCGGGCGCCCAGATGGACCGGTTCGGCCGGTCGGTGCTCGCCTCGATCAAGGGTGAGCCGACGCCCGAGGACGGCTACCCCGGCTCGTACATCGACGACCTCGCGCGTCGCGTGCAGGCGGAGCTGCCCGGCATCCTCGACCTCCCTCTCGACGAGCAGGAGGTGCAGGCACGCGACCGCGCCTATGCACTGCAGCTCGCCGACCTGCAGGAGTCGCTCGTCAAGTTCAACGTCCACTTCGACGTCTTCTTCAGTGAGCGCGAACTGCACGCGAAGGGCGCTGACGGCGAGCCGAGCCTCGTCGACGAAGCGGTCGACCGCTTGCGGGCGCAGGGTTACGTCTTCGAGGACGAGAACGCCGTGTGGGTGCGCACGACCGCGTTCGGCGACGACAAGGATCGCGTGATCCGCCGCTCGAACGGCGAGTACACGTACTTCGCCGCCGACGCCGCGTATTACCTGAACAAGGGCGACCGCGGCTTCCGGCACAAGATCTATCTGCTGGGCGCCGACCACCACGGTTACGTGCACCGGCTGAAGGCGCTCGCCGGCGCCGCGGGCGACGACCCCGATAAGGACATCGAGGTGCTGATCGGGCAACTCGTGTCGGTCAACGGCGCGCGTCTGTCCAAGCGTGCCGGCAACATCATCGAGCTCGACGACCTGCGCGACTGGCTCGGCACCGACGCGCTGCGGTACTCGCTCGCGCGGTACCCGGCCGATTCGCCGTTGACGCTCGACCCCGAGATCCTCACGAAGCGCACGAACGACAACCCCGTCTTCTACGTGCAGTACGCTCACGCGCGTACGCACAACGTCGCCCGGAACGCCGCGACGGCGGGCGTCGACCGCTCGGCCTTCGCGCCGGAGCTTCTCACCCACGAGACGGAGAGCGCGCTCCTGGGCGCGCTGCAGGAGTTTCCGCGCATCGTCGCGTACGCCGCCGAGGTGCGCGAGCCGCACCGTGTCGCCCGCTACCTCGAAGAGCTCGCGAGCCTCTACCACCGGTGGTACGACACCTGCCGCGTGACGCCGCTCGGCGACGAGGAGGTCACCGACCTTCACCGCACGCGCCTGTGGCTGAACGACGCGACCGGGCAGGTGCTCCGCAACGGCCTCGACCTGCTCGGCGTCAGCGCGCCCGAGCGCATGTGACCGACTGAGCGAGACGCGGGGGAAGCGATGAGCGACGAGAACCCGACGGTGCCGTTACCCGACCCTCGCGCGCAATGGGCCCTGTCGACGGATGCCGCGGCCTCCGGCACGCGCACCGAAAAGCCCCGGAAGCGTCGCTGGCCGTGGCTCGTCGCGGTTCTCGCCGTCGTCCTGCTCGCCGTCGGTGCGTGGTTCGCGGGGGAGTACATCGCCCGCGGCATCGTCGAGCGGACGATCCGCGAGCAGGTCACGACGCAGCTCGCCCTCCCCGCCGACCAGCCGATCGACATCGACCTGCCCGGGCAGGTGCTCCCTCAGCTGATCGCCGGGCGGTTCGACCAGCTGACCCTCTCGAGCCAGAATGTCCCGTTCGGGCAGCTGACCGGCGACGTCGTCGTGCACGCGAGCGACGTCCCGATCCGCGGCGATGACCCGATCGGCTCCGCCTCGGCATCCGTCACACTCGACCAGTCGCAGCTGCAGGCGCTTCTCGCGACCGTCGAGGACTTCCCGGCGGCGACGGTCGCCCTCGCCGAGCCCGACGTCGACATCTCGATGGACCTGAAGCTGTTCGCCCTCACGGTGCCGGTCGGTGTGGGGCTTACGCCGAGCGCGTCGGCGGGGCAGCTCGTCCTCACCCCGCGGACCCTCATGCTCAACGGCGCGGAGATCTCCGCCGAGGCGCTCGTGGACCAGTTCGGCGCGATCGCACGCACCGTCGTCCGCGACTGGGAGGTCTGCATCGCGCAGTACCTGCCCGCCGGGCTCGAGCTCAGCGCCGTGACCGTGTCGGGCGACACGATCGTCGCCGACTTCGCGATCGACGGCGCCATCATCCACGACGAGGCGCTGCAGCAGAACGGCACCTGCCCGGCATCCTGACCCGCCGCACGCCCCCTCGCCGACCGCGCCCGACACCCCCGAGACGCCCGCGAGACCGCGCGAATTTCACGCAAACCGGCTCGAAAGCGGACATATGCGCGGTCTCGCGGGGTCTGTGGCCGCCGAGGCTGCGCGATATGCGCGGAGCGGTATGGGGCGGTGCCCTAGACTTGCACCACCCGCTGCCCGGCAGGCGGCGCCCCCGTTGCGCTCGCCCAGCCCGAGGTGCGGGAATCCCGCATCCCGCACCCGATTGGTACCCAGCTCGTGTCCGCGTCACCCGATCGTCCGCTCGTGCCGGACTGGCTGACCGTCCCTGACGACGCGAACGCCCTCGCGCAGGGGGTGTGGCCGGATGCCGCACACCGCGACGACCGGGGCGAGCTCGTCGTCGGGGGTGTCTCGGCGAGCGACCTGCGCGCTCTGTACGGCACGCCCCTCTACGTCCTCGACGAGGACGAGGTACGCGGCCGCGCCCGCCGCGCCCGCGCCGCGTTCGACGCGGCCGCCGCACGCCACGGCACGACCGCGCACGTGTACTACGCAGGGAAGGCGTTCCTGTCGACCGAGGTCGTCCGGTGGGTCACGTCCGAAGGCCTCGCCGTTGACGTCGCCACCGGGGGAGAGCTCGCGGTCGCGCTCGCCGCCGGCGCCGACCCCGCGCGCCTCGGGTTCCACGGCAACAACAAGTCCGTCGCCGAGATCGCCCGGGCGATCGCGGCCGGGGTCGGATCGATCGTGATCGACAGCGAGATCGAGGTCGAGCGGGTCGCCGCCGAGGCGGAGCGCCGCGGCATCCGCCAGTCGGTGCGCCTGCGCGTCACCAGCGGCGTGCACGCCGAGACGCACGACTTCCTCGCGACGGCCCACGAGGACCAGAAGTTCGGCATCGCCCTCGACCGCGCCGAGGCGGTGGTCGCGCGGATCCGCGCCCTCCCGAGCCTCGACTTCGGCGGGCTGCACTGCCACATCGGCTCGCAGATCTTCGGCGTCGACGGCTTCCGTGAGTCGGCCGCGCGCCTCCTCGACGTGCACGAGCGCCTGCTCGAGGGCGGCCCCGTCCGGGTCCTCAACCTCGGCGGTGGCTTCGGCATCGCCTACACCTCCGTCGACAGGCCGACCCCGATCGAGGAGCTCGCGGGCGCCATCGTCGACGCGGTCGCCGGCGAGTGCGCGCGTCGCGGCATCCCCGTGCCCGTCCTCGCCTTCGAGCCCGGCCGGGCCATCGTCGGGCCTGCGGGCGTGACGCTCTACGAGGTGGGCACCGTCAAGCCCGTGCGCGTCTCCGACGACCTCACCCGCGTCTACGTCAGCGTCGACGGCGGCATGAGCGACAACGCGCGCCCCGCCCTCTACGGTGCCCAGTACTCCGCACGCATCGCCTCGCGCGTCTCCGACGCCGACCCCGCACTCGTCCGCGTCGTCGGCAAGCACTGCGAGTCGGGCGACATCGTGGTGGACGCCGAATACCTCCCCGGCGACGTCGCACCCGGCGACCTGCTGGCCGTCCCCGCGACCGGCGCCTACTGCTTCTCGCTGTCGAGCAACTACAACTACGTGCTGCGCCCGCCCGTGGTCGCCGTACGCGGCGGCGCCTCCCGCGTCATCGTGCGCGGTGAGACGATCGACGACCTGCTGGCGCACGACGTCGGCGTGCACGACGCCGCCCAGGCCCTCCGTTTCGGAAAGGACTCCGAGTGACCGACTACAGACGCCTCCGCGTGGCCCTGCTCGGCGCGGGCGCCGTGGGATCGCAGGTCGCTGCGATCCTCCTGAAGCACGGCGACGAGCTGGCCGACCGCGCGGGTGCCGCGCTCGACCTCGTCGGCATCGCTGTGCGGAACCCCGACGCGCCGCGTGACGTCGAGCTTCCGCGCGAGCTGCTGACCACGGATGCCGAGGAGCTCATCGTCGGCGCCGACATCGTCATCGAGCTGATGGGCGGCATCGAGCCTGCGCGCACCGACATTGTGACGGCCCTCGGGTCGGGCGCCGACGTCGTCACCGCCAACAAGGCGCTGCTCGCAACGCACGGCCCGGAGATCTTCGACGCCGCCGACCAGGTGGGCGCGTCGGTGTACTACGAGGCGGCGGCGGCGGGCGCCATCCCGATCATCCGTCCGCTGCGCGATTCGCTCGCCGGCGACCGCGTGAACCGGATCATGGGCATCGTCAACGGCACGACGAACTACATCCTCGACCGGATGGACCGCGAGGGGTCGGAGTTCGCCGACGTCCTCGCCGACGCCCAGGCGCTCGGCTACGCCGAGGCCGACCCGACCGCCGACGTCGAGGGCTACGACGCGGCGCAGAAGGCCGCGATCCTCGCCTCGCTCGCCTTCCACACCGCGGTCCCCCTCGACGCGGTGCACCGCGAGGGCATCACGAAGGTCGATGCGCAGCTGATGGATGCCGCGCGTCACGCCGGCTACGTCATCAAGCTCCTCGCCGTGTGCGAGCGGCTGACAGGTCAGGGCGAGGTGTCGCCCTCGGGCGAGGCGATCTCGGTGCGCGTGTACCCGACGCTGATCCCGCGCGAGCACCCGCTCGCGAGCGTCCACGGCGCGAACAACGCCGTGTTCGTCCAGGCCGCGGCCGCCGGGGACCTCATGTTCTACGGCGCCGGCGCCGGAGGGGTGCAGACCGCCTCGGCCGTCCTCGGTGACGTCGTCTCGGCCGCGCGCCGCCACATCGCGGGCGGCGTCGGGGTGGGGGAGTCGACCCGGGCGAACCTCCCCGTGCTGCCGATCGGACGGGTCACGACGCGCTACCAGATCACCCTCGAGGTGTCCGACGAGCCCGGCGTCCTCGCGACGGTCGCCGGCATCCTCAGCGAGGGGCGCGTCTCGATCGCGACGGTCGAGCAGAGCGTCCTCGACGTCGCCGGCGACCGCGCGGACGAGGCCCCGGGCACGGCGCGGATCGTCATCGGGACGCACCCGTCCCTGGAACAGGATCTGAGCGACACCGTCGCCCGACTCGCCGAGAGCGGCGTCGTCGGTCGCGTGGTGTCGGTGTTGCGAGTAGAAGGAGACTGAGATGGTGCATGTCTGGCAGGGAGTCCTGCGCGAGTTCGCCGACCGGTTGGGCGTCACCGACGCCTCGACGGTCGTCACCCTCGGCGAGGGCGGCACGCCACTCATTCCGGCCGCGTCGCTGTCGGCGATGACCGGGGCGGACGTCTACGTCAAGTTCGAGGGGATGAACCCGACGGGCTCGTTCAAGGACCGCGGCATGACGGTGGCCCTCTCGCGCGCCGTCGAGCACGGCGCGCAGGCGGTCATCTGCGCCTCGACGGGGAACACCTCGGCATCCGCCGCCGCCTATGCGGCGCACGCGGGCATCACCGCCGCCGTCCTCGTCCCCGAGGGCAAGATCGCGATGGGCAAGCTCAGCCAGGCCGTCATCCACGGCGGGCGCCTCATCCAGGTGCGCGGCAACTTCGACGACTGCCTCGAGATCGCGCGCGAGCTCGCCGAGAACTACCCCGTGCACCTCGTGAACTCCGTCAACCCCGACCGCATCGACGGACAGAAGACGGCGGCCTACGAGGTCGTCTCGCAGCTGGGGGATGCCCCGGACTTCCACTTCATCCCGGTGGGCAACGCCGGCAACTACACCGCCTACACGCGGGGCTACCGCGAAGATGCCGAGCGCGGGGTGTCGACTCGCGTGCCCCGCATGTTCGGTTTCCAGGCCGAGGGCTCCGCGCCGCTCGTGCGCGGCGAGGTCGTCAAGAACCCCGAGACGATCGCCTCGGCGATCCGTATCGGAAACCCCGCCTCGTGGGAGCTCGCCCTCGAGGCGCGCGACGCCACCGACGGCTGGTTCGGCGCGATCTCGGACGAGAAGATCCTCGTCGCGCAGAAGCTCCTCGCCGACACGGTGGGCGTCTTCGTCGAGCCGGCATCGGCGATCAGCGTCGCGGGCCTCCTCGACCGCGCCGAGGCGGGCATCGTCCCGGCGGGAGCGAAGGTCGTGCTGACGGTCACGGGCCACGGCCTGAAGGACCCGCAGTGGGCACTCCGCAATGCCGACGGCTCCGAGGTGACTCCCACGGTCGTCGACGCGTCGACGAGCGAGGTCGCCGCCGTCCTCGATCTGGCGTGACCGTGACCGGCGCCCGCACCCCCGAGGCCGCGCACGACGGCCTCCGCACCGTCGCGGTCCGTGTGCCCGCGACGAGCGCGAACCTCGGTCCGGGCTTCGACACGCTGGGCCTCGCGCTGAGCGTGTACGACGACCTCGTCGTGACGGCGCTCCCCGAGCCGGGGCTCGAGATCATCGTGTCGGGGGAGGGCGCCGCAGACGTCCCCACCGACGCCTCGCACCTCGTCGTCCGCTCGATGGCGTACGCCTACGAGGCGGTCGGTCGCACGCTTCCCGGCATCCGTCTCGTGGCGCACAACACCATCCCGCACGGGCGCGGCATGGGGTCCTCCGGCGCCGCCGTCGTCGCGGGCCTCCTGGCCGCGAAGGGGCTTCTGGCCGGCGAGGTCGAATTCAGCGACGACACGTTGCTGCGCCTCGCGACGGAGCTTGAAGGCCACCCCGACAACGTCGCACCGGCGCTGTTCGGCGGACTCACGATCGCGTGGATGGGACAGGACGGCCCGCAGCACAAGAAGCTGCTCGTTCACCGCGGCGTCTCGCCCCTCGTGTTCGTGCCGGAGTTCACGATGTCGACGTCCGTCGCCCGCGGCCTCGCCCCGCTGCAGGTGACGCGCGAGGATGCCGTGTTCAACGTGTCGCGCTCCGCCCTGCTGATCGCGGCTCTCATGCAGAGCCCGGAGCTGCTCATGGCGGCCACCGAGGACAAGCTCCACCAGTCGTACCGCGCCCAGGCGATGCCCGAGACCGACGCACTCGTTCAGGCGCTGCGCGCCGCGGGGTTCGCGGCGGTCGTATCGGGGGCGGGACCGAGCGTGCTCGTGCTCGCCGACGGTCCGGGCCGCCGGCTCGAGGCCGCGCGGCTCGCGGCATCCGCCACCGACACACCGTGGGAGCCCCTCATGCTCGCCGTCGATGTGAAGGGTGGTACAGTGAGGGACCATACGGAGGGTTCCACGGTCAGTCCGTGAATCTGGCCTCCGTCGCAATTCTGCGAACCCCCGCATAGTCACCCTTTGCCTCATCGACGTCCACGTCGGACGCGCGATGTCATCGGGTCAGCGCCTCTCGTGGACGGCGTCTGTGCGGATCTGTCCTGTCCACTTTCCCCATGAAGGAGAACTCGTGGAGTCCCTCTCCGAGATCGAAACCCCCCAGAACGACGCTGCGCGCGAGGATGCCGCTCACGTCGTGACCCCCGACACCGACGCGCCCGCCGCGGACGAGACCGTGGAGACCGCGGACGTCGCCGCGGAGGCTCCTGCCGAGGAGGCCCCGGTCGCTGCCGAGGAGTCCGCTGCCGCGAAGCCGGCTGCCGCCGAGGCGCCCGCTGCCGCCGAGGCTCCGGCCGACGCCCCCGCCGCGGAGGAGGCCCTCGCCGCGGAGGAGACCCCCGCCGAGGCGCCGGTCGCCGAGGAGAAGCCGGCCAAGGCGCCGCGCAAGCGTGCCCCTCGCCGCGCCAAGAGCACCGACGTTCCCGCTGAGCCGGCCGCCGAGGCCCCCGCCGCCGAGGCCGCCGAGGCCCCCGCCGACGCCGCCGAGGCGCCGGCCCCCGAGGCATCCACCTCCGATGACGTGGCCGCGCCGGCCGAGGCACCCGCCGCGGAGGCGCCTGCTATCGAGTCGTCGGAGACGCCCGTCGCCGAGGCATCCGAGACCCCCGCGCCCGCCGACGGCGACACCGCAGCCGAGGGTGAGGCAACCGCCGAGGGCGAGGCCCCCGCCGAGGGCGAGACGCCGAGCCGCTCGCGCAGCCGTTCGCGCTCGCGCAGCCGCAGCCGCGGGCAGAAGTCCGAGCAGCAGAACGGCGGCCAGCAGAACGGCGGCGGCCAGAACAACCAGAACCAGAACGCCCAGAACCAGAACGGCTCCGCCGAGGCATCCTCGAGCGACGCCGACAGCGACGAGCAGGGGTCGGGTCGCGGCCGCCAGCCGCGCAAGCGCCGCGGGCAGAACCAGACGGGTGACGAGTTCGAGACCGAGATCGGCGAGGACGACGTCCTCATTCCGGTCGCCGGCATCCTCGATGTGCTCGACAACTACGCGTTCGTCCGCACGACCGGCTACCTCCCCGGCACGAGCGACGTCTACGTCTCGCTCGGGCAGGTCAAGAAGTACAACCTGCGCAAGGGCGACGCCGTGGTCGGCGCCATCAAGCAGCCGCGCGAGGGCGAGCAGTCGAGCCGCCAGAAGTACAACGCGCTCGTCAAGGTCGACGCGATCAACGGCCTGTCGGTCGACGACGCCGCGAACCGCGTCGAGTTCGGCAAGCTGACTCCCCTCTACCCGCAGGAGCGCCTGCGCATGGAGACCGCGCCCGAGAAGCTGACGCAGCGTCTCATCGACCTGGTCGCCCCGATCGGCAAGGGTCAGCGCGGCCTGATCGTCGCACCGCCCAAGGCAGGCAAGACGATCGTGCTGCAGCAGATCGCCGACGCCATCGCGAAGAACAACCCCGAGGTCCACCTCATGGTCGTGCTCGTCGACGAGCGTCCCGAAGAGGTCACCGACATGCAGCGCACGGTCAAGGGCGAGGTCATCGCCTCGACCTTCGACCGCCCCGCCGAAGACCACACGACGGTCGCCGAGCTCGCCATCGAGCGCGCGAAGCGCCTCGTCGAGCTCGGTCGCGACGTGGTCGTGCTGCTCGATTCGATCACTCGTCTCGGCCGCGCGTACAACGTGTCGGCCCCGACGTCGGGCCGCGTCCTCTCCGGCGGTGTCGACGCGTCGGCGCTCTACCCGCCCAAGCGCTTCTTCGGCGCCGCGCGCAACATCGAGAACGGCGGATCGCTCACGATCCTCGCGACCGCGCTCGTCGAGACCGGCTCCAAGATGGACGAGGTCATCTTCGAGGAGTTCAAGGGAACCGGCAACAGCGAGCTGCGCCTGTCGCGCCAGCTCGCCGACAAGCGGATCTTCCCGGCCGTCGACGTCAACGCGTCGTCCACGCGCCGCGAGGAGATGCTCCTCAGCCCGGACGAGGTGAAGATCACCTGGAAGCTCCGCCGCGCGCTCGCCGGCCTCGACCCGCAGCAGGCCCTGGAGGTCGTGCTCGGCAAGCTCAAGGAGACGAGCTCGAACGTCGAGTTCCTCTACCAGATGCAGAACGTGCAGCTGAAGGCATCCAACGGGTCGAACGGCCACGGCGGCGGTCACAGCCACGGCCACGAGAACAGCATCCGCTGAGTCCCCGCGCGATGGTCGAGGGGGCCGTGTTCGCGTCGGTTCAGACGCTCATCGACGAGCACCGCGCGGTGCAGGAGGAACTCTCCGACCCCGCGGTGCACGCCGACGCGACGCGCGCCAAGCGCGTCAACCGGCGCTACGCCGAGCTCTCGAAGATCGTCGCCGCGCACGACGCCTGGGTCGCCGCGAGCGACGACCTGGATGCCGCGCGTGAGCTGGCCGGGGAGGATCCGGCGTTCGCCGACGAGATCCCCGCGCTCGAAGAGCAGGTCGCCGCGGCGCAGGAGAAGCTCCGGCGTCTGCTCATCCCGCGCGACCCCGACGACGCGCGCGATGTGATCATGGAGATCAAGGCGGGGGAGGGCGGCGCGGAGTCGGCCCTCTTCGCCGCCGACCTCCTGCGGATGTACCTGCAGTACGCGGCCTCGCAGGGCTGGAAGACCGAGCTTCTCGAACGGAACGAATCCGACCTCGGCGGCTACAAGGACGTCCAGGTCGCGATCAAGGGGTCCGGGACCGACCCGGCGCAGGGCGTGTGGGCGCACCTCAAGTACGAGGGCGGCGTTCACCGCGTGCAGCGCGTGCCCGCGACCGAGTCGCAGGGCCGCATCCACACCTCGACGACGGGGGTGCTGGTCTTCCCCGAGGTCGACGAGCCTGAAGAGATCCAGATCGACCCGAACGACCTGCGCATCGACGTCTATCGTTCGTCGGGCCCCGGCGGGCAGTCGGTCAACACGACCGACTCGGCGGTCCGCATCACGCACCTTCCGACCGGGATCGTCGTGTCGATGCAGAACGAGAAGAGCCAGCTGCAGAACCGCGAAGCGGGCATGCGGGTGCTCCGCGCGCGGCTGCTTGCCAAGCAGCAGGAGGAGTTGGATGCCGCGGCATCCGATGCCCGCCGCTCGCAGATCAGGGGAATGGACCGCTCCGAGCGCATCCGCACCTACAACTTCCCCGAGAACCGCATCGCCGACCACCGCACGGGGTACAAGGCGTACAACCTCGACCAGGTGATGGACGGCGCGCTCGGCCCGATCATCGACTCGGCGATCACCGCCGACGAAGAGGCGCGGCTCGCGGCCCTCGCCGAGAACTGACGAGCTCGCGGGGCGCTACGCTCAGCGCATGATCACCTTCCTGATCCGCGCGCTGATCTTCGTGCTGTCGGCCGCCGTCGGCCTCATCGTCGCCGACCTCCTCCTCCCCGGCTTCCGGATCGACTGGTCGAACTGGTGGGGCTTCGTCCTCGCCGTCGTCATCTTCGCGGTGCTGCAGTCCGTCCTCACTCCGTGGGCGGCGAAGGTCGCCCGCCGGAACGCGCCGGCCCTCCTCGGCGGGGTGGGGATCGTCTCGACGTTCATCGCCCTGCTCGTCGTCGTGCTGATCCCGGGCGCGGGCATCACGATCGGTTCGCCCTGGTGGACGTGGCTGCTCGCCCCGATGATCGTGTGGCTCATCACGGCGCTGGCGACGATGCTGCTGCCGGCGCTGTTCATCAAGAAGAAGGTCGGCGACAAGCGCGCATCCTGACGGCGCCGCGGGATGCCTCAGATGTAGTACTCGGGGGTCGTGAGGAGCGCCCGCGTGTCCTCGCCGCTCTTGCGCTTGCGGGGCTTCGCCGGAACGCCGACGAGAACCGAGTCCTCCGGGGCGTCGCTCGTGACGACGGCGTTCGCGCCGACGGCGGATCCCGCGCCGATGACGACCGGTCCGAGGATCTTCGCGCCGGCGCCGACCGCCACGCCGTCGCCGAGGGTGGGGTGGCGCTTCCCCGCGTCGCGCGTGCGACCGCCGAGGGTGACGCCGTGATAGAGCATGACGTCGTCGCCGATCTCGGCCGTCTCGCCGATCACGACACCCATGCCGTGGTCGATGAAGAAGCGTCGGCCGATGACGGCGCCCGGGTGGATCTCGACGCCCGTCAGCCAGCGGGTGAGCTGCGACAACGCCCGCGCGGGGAAGCGCAGCCGCCGCGTCCAGAGCCGGTGCGCGACGCGGTACGACCAGATCGCGTGGAGCCCCGAATAGAGCACGGCGATCTCGACGCTGCTGCGCGCAGCCGGGTCGCGGAGCTTCGCGGCCGCGATGTCCTCACGAATGCGCGCGACGGCGCCCCCGATGCCGCGTCCCAGGCGCCCGATCACGCCGCTCATGCGGACACCTTCTCGCTGGACTCTTCGCTGACCTGTTCGCGCAGATCCGCGTACAGCGCCGTGGTGAGGTAGCGCTCTCCGGCATCCGGCACGATCACGACGATGCGCTGCCCCGCCGATTCGGGTCGCTTCGCGATCTCGAGCGCCGCCCACACCGCCGCACCCGCGGACATGCCGGCGAGGATGCCTTCGCGTGCGGCGAGCTCGCGCGCGACGCGCATCGAGTCCTCGAAGGGCGCGTCGATGATCTCGTCCACGACGGAGCGGTCGAGGACGTCGGGCACGAAGTTCGGCCCGATGCCCTGAATGCGGTGTCCCCCCGCGCGGTTTTCGCTGAGGACCGGCGAGTCCGCCGGCTCGACCAGGGCGACCTTCACGCCCGGCACCTCCGCCTTCAGCACCTGGCCGACGCCGGTGACCGTGCCGCCCGTGCCGGAGCCCGCGACGAACCAGTCGATGCGGCCGTCGGTGTCGCGGAGGATCTCCTGCGCCGTCGTCCGGCGGTGGATCGCCGGGTTGGCGGGGCTCTCGAACTGGTGCGCGAGGATCGCGCCCGGCGTCTCCGCGGCGATCCGCTCGGCGGTCTGGACGGCTTCGGTCATCCCCTTGTACGGATCGGTGAGGACGAGCTCCGCCCCGTACGCCTTCAGCAGCGCCCGGCGCTCCTTCGACATCGATGCCGGCATCGTGAGGATCACCCGGTATCCGCGCGCCGCGCCGATGAGCGCGAGCGAGATGCCCGTGTTCCCGCTCGTCGACTCGACGATCGTGCCGCCCGGCTGCAGGGCGCCGGATGCCTCGGCCGCCTCGACGAGGGCGAACCCGAGGCGGTCCTTGACGGACCGCCCGGGGTTGTAGAACTCGAGCTTCGCGAGAACCTCGGCGTGCAGGACCTCGGTGAGCGCGTTCAGCCGGACGAGGGGAGTGTTCCCGAAGACCGTCGTGATGTCGGAGTGGATGCCGGGCACGGGGTCAGACCGCGGCCTCGTCGCGCAGGTTCTCGAACAGCACGGTGGACAGGTATCGCTCGCCGAACGAGGGCACGATGACGACGACGTTCTTGCCGGCGGCTTCGGGGCGCGCGGCGACCTGCAGGGCAGCCCAGATGGCCGCCCCGGAGGAGATGCCGACGAGGATGCCCTCGCGCGTCGCGACCTCGCGGGCCGTCCGCAGCGTGTCGTCGAGCGTGACGTCGAAGACCTCGTCGATGACGCCCTGGTCGAGGATCGGCGGGATGAAGTTCGCGCCGATGCCCTGAATCTTGTGGGGGCCGGCGGTGCCCTTGGTGAGCAGCGGCGAATCGGCGGGCTCGACGGCGATGATCTTCGCGTCGGGCACGCGCTCCTTGAGCACCTGGCCGACGCCGGTGATGGTGCCGCCCGTGCCGATGCCGGCGACGAAGTAGCCGATCTCGCCGTCGGTGTCGCGGATGATCTCCTCGGCGGTGGTCTTGCGGTGGATCTCGACGTTCGCCTGGTTCGCGAACTGCTTCGCGAGGATCGCGCCGGGCGTCTCGGCCGCGATCTCCTCCGCCTTCTCCACGGCTCCCTTCATGCCCAGGGCGGGGTCGGTGAGGACGAGCTCGGCGCCGTAGGCCTTGAGGAGCAGGCGACGCTCGATCGACATCGACGATGGCATCGTGAGGATGACCTTGTACCCGCGGGCGGCGCCGACCATCGCGAGCGCGATGCCGGTGTTGCCGCTCGTGCCCTCGACGATCGTGCCGCCGGGCTGGAGGTCTCCGGAGGCCTCGGCGGCGTCGACGATGGCGATGCCGAGGCGGTCCTTGACCGACGATGCGGGGTTGTAGAACTCGAGCTTCGCGAGCACGGTGCCGGGGAGGCCCTCGCTCACGCGGTTGAGGCGCACGAGCGGGGTGTTGCCGAACGCGCTGGTGATGTCGGTGTGGATGCCGGACATGATCTGCCTTCCTGGCGGGTCGTGGACCGCCCCGCCGCGCCGGTTGCGCCGGGTGAGGCGGACCGCGCGAACCGAGCGGATGGTTCGATGGTGCGAACCAGCCTAAGCGGCGTGTCTATTCCGCGGCCGAATGTGACGCACCGTCACGGGCGGTTCCCGTCGCGCCCGGAGTCGGTCGCGACGCGGCACGTAAACTGGTCCCACCCATGGCCACTTCGCACGATACCGGCGCGCCCGCATCTCTTGCGGTCCTGTTGCGCGACGCCGCGGCGACCCTCGCCCGCGCGGGGGTGCCGACGCCCGATGCGGATGCCGAGCTGCTCGCCGCGCACGTCTTCGGGATCGGTCGCGGCGAGCTGGCCGCCGCCGCGATCCGAGGGGACGCGGCGCCCGCACAGACCGACGACTTCCTCGACCTCGTCGAGCGTCGCGCGGCGCGGGAGCCTCTCCAGCACCTGACGGGTTCCGCTCCGTTCCGCCACCTCGAGCTCCGTGTCGGCCCGGGGGTGTTCGTCCCGCGCCCCGAGACCGAGATGGTCGCGCAGCTCGCGATCGACGCCCTCCGTGCGGTTCCGGATGCCGCACCGATCGGGGTCGATCTCGGCACCGGGTCGGGGGCGATCGCCCTCGCTCTCGCAACCGAGGTGCCGCACGCCGAGATCCACGCCGCCGAGAACGCGGTCGACGCCTTCATCTGGGCGAAGGAGAACGTCGACGCTCTCGCGCCGCACGTCCGCCTGGCGTTCATCGACCTGGCATCCGCCTTCCCCGAACTCGACGGCCGCGTCGCGGTGCTCGTCTCGAATCCGCCGTACGTTCCGGATGCCGCGATCCCGCGCGACCCCGAGGTCCGGTTCTGGGATCCGCCCTCCGCGCTCTACGGGGGAGAGGACGGGCTCGACGTCGTCCGCACGCTCTCCGATGTGGGGCTGCGGCTCCTCCGCCCCGGGGGGACGCTCGTCATCGAGCACGGCGAGTGGCAGGGGCCCGCGATCCGCGAGCTCCTCTCGACGGCCGGGTGGCGTGCGGCGGCGACGCACCCCGACCTCACGATGCGCGATCGGGCCACCACCGCGCTCCGTCCCTGAGAGGGCCGCCGCGTAGACTGGACGGATATGTCTGACCTCTTCGACTGCCGCGACGCCGAGCAGCTGCTCCCCGGCATGCGCAAGGCGCGCCAGGCCATCGGCCGCGGCGAGCTCGTCGTCCTCCCCACCGACACCGTGTACGGCGTCGGCGCCGACGCGTTCAGCGCGGCGGCCGTGCAGCGGCTGCTGGATGCCAAGGGCCGCGGGCGCCAGTCCCCGCCGCCCGTCCTCGTCGCGGGCGTCGCGACGATGCGCGCTCTCGTCGCCGAGGTGCCCCCGCAGGTGGAGCGCCTCGTCGAGGCGTTCTGGCCGGGTGGCCTGACGATCGTCCTCCCCGCCCAGCCGTCGCTGTCGTGGGACCTCGGTGAGACCCACGGCACGGTCGCGGTGCGCATGCCCGCCGAGCGCATCGCCCTCGAACTCCTCGAGGAGTGCGGGCCCCTCGCCGTCTCCAGCGCGAACCTCACCGGTAGGCCCGCCGCGGTCGACGTGGACTCCGCGCGCGCCATGCTCGGCGACAGCGTCTCGGTCTACCTCGACGGGGGCCCCGCGTCGACCGGGGTCGCATCGACGATCATCGATGCGACCGGTCTCGTCGCGGGCGGCACCCGTCCCGTGCGCGTGCTCCGCGAAGGCGCCGTGAGCCGCGCGCAGCTGGGGGAGGTGCTCGGCGATCTGCTGGAGCCCGCCGATCCCGACGCGCCGCTGCTCGGCGACGGAGCGCGAACGGATGCCGGCCCCGCCTAGGGTCGGGCCGCCGCGGAACTCGACCTCATCGTGAAGAACGCATCGTGAAGTACTACCTCTTCATCGCCATCATGACCGCGACCTTCACGCTCGCGTTCACCGCGATCGTGTGGCGTGTGGGGCTGCGGTACCGTCTGTATCCGGCGATCCGCGAGCGGGACGTCCACAAGACCCCGAAGCCCCGCATCGGCGGCGTCGCGATGTACTTCGGTGTCCTCGCGGCGTTCGCCCTGTCGTCGCAGGTCCCGTACTTCTCGATCATCTGGGCGAAGCCGTCGGTGGTGTGGTCCGTGCTCGCCGCCGCGACTCTCATCGTCGTGATCGGCGTCGCCGACGACCTGTGGGACCTCGACTGGACGATCAAGCTGGGAGCGCAGTTCCTCGCCGCGGGGATCGTGGTCGGTTTCGGCGGCTTCCAGATCTTCTATCTGCCCTTCGGCACCCAGCTCGTCGTGTCGAGCTGGGTGAGCTTCGCGCTGTCGGTGCTCGCGATCGTCGTCGTCATGAACGCCGTCAACTTCATCGACGGACTCGACGGGCTCGTCGCCGGCGTCGGGCTGATCGCGAACCTCGTCTTCTTCGTCTACACGTACCTCGTGCTGCGCGACACGGGCGCCTCGACCTACTCGAGCCTCGCGCCGTTCATCGCGGTCGTCCTCATCGGCGTGTGCATCGGGTTCCTGCCTCTCAACTGGGCGCCGTCGAAGCTCTTCATGGGCGACTCGGGCGCGCTGCTGATCGGCCTGCTCATGGCCACGGCGGCGCTCGCGCTGATCGGCAGCCTCGACCCGGCCCTCTTGGGCGACAACAACGCCTTCGGGCGCTCGCAGCTGCTCGGTGCGTTCATCCCCATCGTGCTGCCGGTCGTCGTCGTCCTGCTTCCGCTGCTCGATTTCGGCATGGCGATCATCCGCCGCATGGGCAAGGGACTGTCGCCCTTCTCACCCGACCGCAAGCACCTCCACCACCGCATGCTCGACATGGGGCACAGCGACCGCGACGCCGTCCTCGTCTTCTTCGCGTGGACGGCGGTCATCTCGCTCGGCGTCCTCCTCATGTACATCGGCACGGCGCAGGATTGGGACGCGGGCTACTGGCCGGGCGTCGCGTTCGTGCTCGTGGGCATCGCCGCCTGCATCGCCGTGACGCTCCTCCCGTCGGCATCCCGTGCCGTCCCGCGGGATGCCGCGGATGCCCCGAGCTCTTCCGATGCGTCCGCATCGGTCGATCCTCCGGACTCTCCCACCCATCCCGACGCTCCCGCCCCGAACGAACCGAGGACCGCATGACCGAGGCCCCCGATCCCCGCCGCTCCGCCGCCCCGCCGGCCCCCACCGCGCGGCAGGAGGTGTCGAGCAACCGGCTGTTCCGCGCGACCCTCCTCTGGTCGGCGGGCGCGACCGCCGTGCTCGCGGTCGTCGGCGCCGTCGTCGGCTACGCGGTCGCCGGCACGTCGGGCCTATGGAGCGCGCTGGTGGCGATCCTCCTCGCGGCGGTGTTCCTCGGTCTCACGGCCGGCTCGATCCTCATCGCCAACCGCTGGTACGGCGACCCGCTCTGGGTGCCGATCTTCTTCGGGGCGGTGATGGGCAGCTGGGTCGTGAAGTTCGGGCTGTTCATCGTCGCGCTGCTGGTGCTGCGCGGCCAGGAGTGGCTCAACGGGCCGGTCTTCTTCGTCGCCCTCGTCGTGAGCGTCCTCGCCTCGCTCGTGATCGATGTCGTCGTCATGCTGAAACTGCGCGTGCCGCACGTGGGAGACGTCAGCCTGCCGACGCTCGCGGACGTGGAGGCCGCCGAATCCCGACCGGATGCCGGGGACGGGGAGCCGGGCGCGGACACGGGCGCCCCGCGCGCCTGATAGGCTGTCTCTGCGCCCGTGACCTCAGGTGTGAGAACGCCGAGGACTGTGTGCGCATCGACTTTCACCGACCATCGTCGCCTCGGTTCACGCCGATGCCCCGAAGCTGGAGTCTGCGCTGTTTACCCACGCTGCGACCTTGATCGCCAAGACCGCCGAAGACGGCGGCGAGTTCCACGGACCCTCGATCAACGAGTTCTTCCCTGAGACGCTCTTCAACCTGTTCGGTGTCATCCCGGTCAACCGGATCCACCTGATCCAGTTCCTCGCGACGGCGATCATCGTCCTCCTCTTCTGGCTCGGTACCCGCAACATGCGCGTCGTCCCCGGCACCGACTTCCGAGGCCGCCGCCAGGGCCTGGTCGAGATGGGTCTCGACTTCGTCCGCGTCAACATCGCCGAGGATCTCCTGGGCAAGAAGGACGGGCAGCGCTTCCTCCCGATCCTCACCACGATCTTCTTCATGGTGCTGTTCTTCAACCTGACCGGCATCATCCCGTTCCTGAACATCGCGGGAACCTCGATCGTCGCCGTCCCGTTGCTGCTCGCCGTGGTCAGCTACGCGACCTTCATCTACGCCGGTATCAAGAAGAGCCCGAAGAACTTCTTCAAGAACTCGCTCTTCCCCTCCGGTGTGCCGTGGCCGATCTACATCATCGTGACGCCGATCGAGCTGATCTCGACCTTCGTCATCCGTCCGGTCACGCTGACCCTCCGACTCCTCATGAACATGATGGTCGGCCACCTCCTGCTCGTCCTGTTCTTCGCGGCGACGCAGTTCTTCCTCGTGACCCTGGGCGGATGGTGGTCGGCGCTCGCCGTCGGCTCGCTCGCCTTCGGTTTCGTCTTCACCCTGTTCGAGCTCCTGGTGGCCGTCCTCCAGGCGTACGTCTTCGCCCTCCTCACCGCGGTCTACATCCAGCTCGCGGTGGCCGAGGAGCACTGAGCGGTCGAGGCTCCCGCTTCGCCCATCCCACCCTGAAAGGAAAACCCCCGTGGACGCAACTACGGTTCTCGCCGAGCTTTCCGGCAACGTCGCGACGATGGGCTACGGCCTCGCCGCCATCGGCCCCGCCATCGGCGTCGGCATCGTCGTCGGCAAGACGATCGAGGGCGTCGCCCGCCAGCCCGAGCTGGCCGGCCGCCTGCAGGTCCTGATGTGGATCGGTATCGCCTTCACCGAGGCGCTCGCCTTCATCGGTATCGCGACCTACTTCATCTTCCAGTAATCGCCTCCCGGACTTAAGGAGACAGGATGCTCAAGGCTCTTGTCGCGTACGCGGCGGAGGAGGGGCACAACACCAACCCCCTCATCCCCGCCTGGTACGACATCATCTGGTCGGCGGTCTGCTTCGTCATCATTCTCTTCCTCTTCTGGAAGATCGCGCTGCCGAAGATGCGGGACCTGCTCGACAAGCGTTCGGCTGCCATCGAGGGCAACATCGCGAAGGCGGACGAGGCTCAGCGCAAGGCCGAGGCCGCGCTCGAGGAGTATACGGCGCAGCTCGCCGACGCCCGCAAGGAGGCCGGTGAGATCCGCGATGCCGCCCGCGAGGACGGCAAGAAGATCGTCGCCGAGGCGAAGGACAACGCGACGGTCGAGGCCGCCCGCGTGACCGCCGCCGCCCAGACTCAGATCGAGGCGGAGCGCCAGACGGCGCTCGTGTCGCTGCGCAGCGAAGTGGGCACGCTCGCGCTCGACCTCGCCGGCGGTGTCATCGGTGAGACGCTCTCCGACGACGCCCGAGCCAAGGGCGTGGTGGACCGCTTCCTCGCCGACCTCGAGGCATCCGAGAAGGCCGCCTCGTCGACGGAGGCTGCGAAGTAATGGGAAGCGCGACCACTCAGGCGCTGGCGACCACGGTCGCCGAGCTCACCGCGTCGACCGTCGACGACCTCTCCGTCTCCCGCGAGCTGTTCGCGGCGGCACGGGAGATCTCCGACTCGACGCAGCTGAGCGGCGCGCTCTCGCTGTGGGGCGCGCCGGCCGCGGCGCGCACCCGGGTCGTCGAGACGGTCTTCGCCGGGTTCGGTGAGACGTCGCGGAAGCTCCTGGCATCCGCCGTCTCCGAGCGCTGGTCGTCGACCTCCGACCTGATCTCGGGGATCGAGGAGCTCGCCATCCGTGCGGCCTCCATCGCCTCACCGGGAACGGACGTCGAGGGCGAGCTGTTCCAGGTGGTCCGGATGGTCGCGGCCAACCCGGACCTTGAGCTCGCGCTCGGCAACCGCCTCGCCTCCGCCGAGGCCAAGGGCGCGGTCGTCGAGAAGCTCCTCGGCGGGCGCACCAGCGAAGCGACGACGCTCATCACCTCGCAGCTCGTGCAGCAGCCCCGCGAGCGTCGCGTGCGCTTCCTGCTGACACGGGCGACCGAGCTCGTCGCCGACCAGCGCGGCAGCACCGTCGCCACGGTCCGCGTCGCCGCGCCGCTCGACGAGCAGCAGCGGGGCCGCCTCGCTGAGGCGCTCAGCGAGCGGTACGGCAGCACCGTGACCGTCAACGTCATCGTCGACCCCGCGGTGCTCGGCGGGGTGCGCGTCGAGATCGGTGACCACGTCATCGACGCGACCGTCTCCTCCCGAATCAACGACTTGCGCCAGCGCCTCGCTGGCTGAACCAGAAGGAAAACCATGGCAGATCTCACCATCAGCCCCGACGTCATCCGTGACGCACTGAAGGACTTCGTCGCCGCCTACGAGCCCACGGGCGCGGCGGCGACCGAGGTCGGCACGGTCGTCGACGCGGCCGACGGCATCGCCCACGTCGAGGGCCTCCCCGGCGTCATGGCGAACGAGCTCGTCCGCTTCGCGAACGGTGTCGAGGGCCTCGCGCTGAACCTCGACGAGAACGAGATCGGTGTGGTCGTCCTCGGCGACTTCTCCGGCATCGAGGCCGGCCAGAGCGTCACCCGCACCGGCGAGGTGCTCTCCGTGCCCGTCGGCGACGGCTACCTCGGCCGCGTCGTCGACCCGCTCGGCACCCCGATCGACGGTCTCGGCGACATCGCGACCACCGGCCGCCGCGCCCTCGAGCTGCAGGCGCCCGGCGTCATGCAGCGGAAGTCCGTGCATGAGCCGATGCAGACCGGCATCAAGGCGATCGACGCCATGATCCCCGTCGGCCGCGGTCAGCGTCAGCTGATCATCGGCGACCGCCAGACCGGCAAGACGGCCATCGCGCTCGACACGATCATCAACCAGAAGGACAACTGGGCCTCGGGCGATGTGAACAAGCAGGTCCGCTGCATCTACGTCGCGATTGGTCAGAAGGGCTCGACCATCGCCGCCGTGAAGGGCGCCCTCGAGGACGCCGGCGCGATGGAGTACACGACGATCGTCGCGGCCCCGGCATCCGACCCCGCCGGCTTCAAGTACATCGCCCCCTACACGGGCTCGGCCATCGGCCAGCACTGGATGTACGAGGGCAAGCACGTCCTCATCATCTTCGACGACCTGTCGAAGCAGGCCGAGGCCTACCGTGCCGTCTCGCTCCTCCTCCGCCGCCCGCCGGGCCGCGAGGCGTACCCCGGCGACGTCTTCTACCTGCACTCGCGTCTGCTCGAGCGCTGCGCGAAGCTCTCCGACGAGCTCGGTGCCGGTTCGATGACGGGTCTTCCCATCATCGAGACGAAGGCCAACGACGTCTCGGCGTACATCCCGACCAACGTGATCTCGATCACCGACGGCCAGATCTTCCTGCAGTCCGACCTCTTCAACGCCAACCAGCGCCCTGCGGTCGACGTCGGCATCTCGGTGTCGCGCGTCGGCGGTGACGCGCAGGTGAAGTCGATCAAGAAGGTCTCGGGAACGCTGAAGCTCGAGCTCGCCCAGTACCGGTCGCTCGAGGCGTTCGCGATGTTCGCCTCCGACCTCGACGCGGCCAGCCGCCGTCAGCTCGAGCGCGGCGCACGCCTCACCGAGCTCCTCAAGCAGCCGCAGTACTCGCCGTACCCGGTCGAGGAGCAGGTCGTCTCGATCTGGGCCGGCACCAACGGCAAGCTCGACACGATCGAGGTCGAGGACGTGCTCCGGTTCGAGCGCGAGCTGCTCGACTACCTCAAGCGCAACACGACGATCCTCACGACGCTCCGTGACACGAACGTCCTCGACGACGACGCCGCCGCCGAGCTCGAGAAGGTGACGGATGCCTTCATCCTGGAGTTCCAGGGCGGCAAGGGCCAGTCGATCGACAAGCCGGGCCACGAAGAGGTCGCGGCCGCGCACGAAGAAGACGTGAACCAGGAGAAGATCGTCAAGGGCCGCCGCGGCTGAGGCCGCGGGACCGTTTCCTGAGACAGAGAACATGGGCGCACAACTCCGGGTCTACAAGCAGAAGATCGCTTCTGCTCAGACGACCAAGAAGATCACGAAGGCGATGGAACTCATCGCGGCTTCGCGCATCCAGAAGGCGATGGCGCGCGTCCGCGCGTCGTCGCCCTTCGCGCGGGCCGTGACGCGGGCCGTCGCCGCCGTGGCGACGCACTCCAACGTCCAGCACCCGCTCACCACCGAGCGCGAGGTGATCCGCCGGTCGGCGGTCGTCATCTTCGCCTCCGACCGCGGCCTCGCCGGCGCGTTCAACTCGCAGATCCTCCGGGAGGGTCTCGAGCTCGGAGAGCTGCTGCGGCTGCAGGGCAAGGATGTCGTCTACTACCTCGTCGGTCGCAAGGCCGTCGGCTACTTCCAGTTCCGGCGCATGGCGTCGGCGGGGGAGTGGGTCGGCGACACCGACACTCCGCACTTCAACACCGCCGAGCAGATCGCAGGGGCCCTGCTGGATGCCTACGACCGCGGCGGCGACGAAGAGGGCGGCGTCGACGAGATCCACCTCGTGTACAACCGCTTCATCAGCATGATGACCCAGGAGCCCGAGCGGGTGCGCCTGCTCCCGCTCGAGGTCGTCGAGGCCGACGAGACCGAGGCCGCGAGCAGCGGACCTGCGCAGGTCTACCCGCTCTACGACTTCGAGCCGAGCCCAGAGACGGTGCTCGACGCGCTCCTTCCGGTGTACGTGCAGAGCCGCGTGTTCAACGCGCTCCTGCAGTCGTCGGCCGCGAAGCACGCCGCGACCCAGAAGGCGATGAAGAGCGCCAGCGACAACGCCGACAAGCTCATCACCGATTACACCCGCCTGCGCAACAACGCACGCCAGGCCGAGATCACTCAGCAGATCGCCGAGATCGTCGGCGGCGCCGACGCCCTCTCGTCCGGCTCCTAATCCGGCAACTGACCACACCGAAAGAGACAGACAATGACTGCCACCGCCACTGCCGACAAGGCCGAGACGACGGTCGTCGGGCGCGTCGCACGCGTCACCGGCCCGGTCGTCGACATCGAGTTCCCGCACGATGCGATCCCCGACATCTACAACGCGCTGAAGACGACGATCACGATCGGCGACGACTCCACCGAGATCACGCTGGAGGTCGCGCAGCACCTCGGCGACGACCTCGTGCGCGCCATCTCGCTGAAGCCGACCGACGGCATGGTCCGCGGCCAGGAGGTGCGCGACACCGGCGGCCCGATCTCGGTGCCCGTCGGCGACGTCACCAAGGGCAAGGTCTTCAGTGTCACCGGTGACATCCTGAACCTCGAGCCCGGCGAGCAGGTCGAGATCACGGAGCGCTGGGGCATCCACCGTCAGGCTCCGAACTTCGACCAGCTGGAGTCGAAGACCCAGATGTTCGAGACGGGCATCAAGGTCATCGACCTGCTGACCCCGTACGTCCAGGGTGGGAAGATCGGCCTGTTCGGCGGCGCGGGCGTCGGCAAGACCGTCCTCATCCAGGAGATGATCCAGCGCGTCGCGCAGGACCACGGCGGCGTGTCGGTGTTCGCCGGTGTCGGCGAGCGCACCCGTGAGGGCAACGACCTCATCCACGAGATGGAGGAGGCGGGCGTCTTCGACAAGACCGCACTCGTCTTCGGCCAGATGGACGAGCCGCCGGGGACGCGCCTTCGCGTCGCCCTGTCGGCGCTGACGATGGCGGAGTACTTCCGCGACGTGCAGAAGCAGGACGTGCTGCTGTTCATCGACAACATCTTCCGCTTCACGCAGGCCGGCTCCGAGGTGTCCACCCTCCTCGGTCGCATGCCCTCCGCGGTCGGCTACCAGCCGAACCTCGCCGACGAGATGGGTGTGCTCCAGGAGCGCATCACCTCGACGCGTGGTCACTCGATCACCTCGCTCCAGGCGATCTACGTGCCCGCCGACGACTACACCGACCCGGCCCCGGCGACCACCTTCGCCCACCTCGACGCCACCACCGAGCTCTCGCGTGAGATCGCGTCGAAGGGTCTGTACCCGGCCGTCGACCCGCTGGCCTCGACCAGCCGCATTCTCGACCCGCGTTACATCGGTGCCGACCACTACCGTGTCGCCACCGCCGTGAAGCAGATCCTGCAGAAGAACAAGGAACTGCAGGAGATCATCGCGATCCTCGGTGTCGACGAGCTCTCCGAAGAGGACAAGGTCGTCGTGTCGCGCGCGCGCCGCATCCAGCAGTTCCTCTCGCAGAACACCTACATGGCGAAGAAGTTCACGGGCGTCGAGGGCTCCACGGTCCCGATCAAGGAGACCATCGAGTCGTTCGACGCGATCGTCAAGGGTGACTACGACCACGTCGCCGAGCAGGCGTTCTTCAACGTCGGCGGCATCTCCGACGTCGAGGAGAAGTGGGCGAAGATCCAGAAGGAGAACAGCTGACATGGCGCTGACCGTCACCCTCGTCTCCGCGGAGGAGGAGGTCTGGCACGGCGAGGCGAGCCTCGTCGTCGCCAAGACCGTCGAGGGCGAGATCGGCTTCATGACAGGGCACGAGCCGGTGCTCGCGATCCTCGCCGAGGGCCAGGTGCGCATCACCCAGTCCGACGGCTCGAAGGTCATCGCGACAGCGCACTCGGGCTTCATCTCGATGGAGCGCGACGAGCTCACGATCGTCGCCGGTCACGCCGCCCTGGAGTCCTGACCCCGCCTCATCTCCTGAGCGTTTCGACATCGCCTGAGCGTTTCGACTCGCTGCGCTCGCCCGCTCAACGACCGGCACTTCCGGACGTTGAGCGGGCGGCGTAGCGGCGAGTCGAAACGCTCTCGTCATTGTGAAAGTCCCCATGCTGATCCTGCTGCCCCCGTCGGAGACCAAGCGGCCCGGGGGTCGTGCCCGCCCCCTCGATGTCCCCGCGCTCGCGATGCCGCAGCTCTTTCCGGAGCGCGAGGCGGTCATCGACGCACTGGTGTCGCTGAGTGCCGACGCCGACGCCGACGCCGCTGCGCGCGTTCTGAAGCTCTCCGAGCGTCAGCGCGGCGGGATCGCCGACAATGCGGCGCTCCGCACGGCGCCGACGCTCCCCGCCGTCGACCGCTACACGGGCGTGCTGTACGACGCGCTGGATGCCGCGACGCTCGACGCCGCCGCACGGCGGTGGCTGGGGGCGCACGTCCTCATCCACTCGGCGCCCTTCGGGCCCGTACGCGCCCTGGATGCGATCCCCGCGTACCGACTCGCGGCGGGCGTCCGCCTTCCCGATCTGCCGCCCCTTCGGCGCGTGTGGGCGGATGCCGTGACCCGCGCGCTCGCGGAGGCCGCGCCGCGCTTCGTCCTCGACCTGCGCTCCGAGGCGTACGCCGCGCTCGGGCCGGTACCTTCCGGCATCCCTTCGCTGTACCTCCGCGTCGTGACCGGGGCGGCAACGGGGGATCGCGCCGGGAGCGAGACGGGCGCCGTCCGCGCCCTGAACCATTTCAACAAGCACGCGAAGGGCGCCCTCGTGCGTGCGCTCGCCGAAGGTCGACCCCGCATCACGAGCGGGGATGCCTTCCGCGCGTGGGCCGAGACCGCCGGCCTCACCGTGCGAACGGGTGCGGACGGCGAACTCGACCTCGTCGTCTGATCAGCGCGGCGGCGTGGTGGCGCGCTGCGTGTTCTGCGCGGTGCGCTCGGTGTTCTCCGCGATCGCGACGAGCGCGACGCCCGCTTCGATGACGAAGCGGAGCACCACGATCGCGAGGAAGGCGAGCACGGGGACGACGATCAGCGTCGAGATGATGAGCGCGATGCCGCCGCCGACGTTCCAGCTGAGCGACCCGATGCCGGAGATGATCCCGCTGAAGAAGGTCGCGATGAAACCGATGCCGATCGCCACGAGACCGACGAGGTAGAAGACGCTCGCGAGGCGCCGCGTGATGAACTGCGTGAACGTGATGTCGAACAGCGCCGAGAGGAAGCCCTTGCCGATCTCGTCGAACTCGCCCAGCAGGCGCGGCACGCCCGTGTCGTCGACACCCGCCTGCCCGCCGGTCGGTGTCGTCGCCGGCGCGGCCTGCGCCTGAGCGGCCGCGTCGGCGGCGGGCTGCTCCGGGACGGGCGGGGGAGTGGGGGTCTGCGCGTCGCTCATGGCGATCCTTCCGATGGGTACAGTCGCCAGGCTAGCGAAACCAGCGCTCGGCGCGCGAGAAACTGCGCGCGCCGACTGCCTCTGGTCGCGGGGTGCGCTGTGCCCTTACGATGACTCTGACGGACGCGCTGGCGACCGCTCACGGCCGAAAGGACATCATGGGCGACTCTTACAACGACGGCGCGGTGGTCGCCGCTGCCCTCTTCTTCGGGTTCATCTTCTTCCTGTTCGCGGTGCTGTACTACGTCCTCTCGTCGCTCTTCCTCATGAAGATCTTCGACAAGGCGGGTGTCCAGGGGAAGTGGCGCGCGTGGGTGCCCGTCTACAACTTCATGGTCTTCAGCAAGCTCGGCGATCTGAGCCCCTGGGTCGTCCTGATCGCCGCGGGTGTCGCCATCGTCCTGGCTCCGCTGAACCTCGGCTTCCTCGGTTTGGTCCTGTTCATCGTGGCGACGGCGCTGGCCGCGTGGCGCGTTGGGTTGAAGCTGCAGAAGGAGCCCGTCTGGGTTGTCCTCTACGTGCTCCTCTCGATCGTCTGGCTCGGCATCAACGCGTACGACAAGTCGCGCTGGAACCCGGCCATCGCACCCGCACCGTGGGCCGGCAACGGGTTCTTCGCCGACCGCACGGTGTGGCAGGGGATCCCGGTGCAGCCGAGCGCCGGGTACGTCGCGCCGCCCGCGCCCGGGTACGCGCCGCCTCCGGGCTACCAGCCGCCCGCCGGCTATCAGGCACCCCCGGCCGGCTATCAGGCGCCGCCCGCCGGTTACCAGGCGCCGCCTGCCGGTTACCAGCCGCCGCCCGCGGGTTACCAGCCGCCGCCGGCCGGTTACCAGCCGCCGCCGGCGTACGGACCGCCCTCGACCGAGCCGCCCGCCTACGGACCGCCGTCGACCGAGCCTCCCGTCGCCGCACCGGCCCCCGAGCCGCCGGTGGTGCCGTCGCCCGCCGCTGAAGCTCCCCTCGCGCCGCCGGCGACCGAGCCGCCCACGACCGAGCCGCCGACGACCGCAGCGCCGACGACCGATCCGTCGGCATCCGGCGACACGACGACCGACCCGACCGCGGGCGGCGCCGGCGAGACGCCCAAAGCCTGACCGCGCGGCGCAGGCCCCCGATGCTCGGGAAGATCCTCGTCGGTTTCCTCCGGCCCGCGTGGCCGTTGCTGGTACTCGTCGTGCTGTTCCAGCTGGGGCAGTCGATCGCCTCCCTCGCCCTGCCGACGCTCAACGCCGACATCATCGACAAGGGCGTCGTCACCGGTGACATCGACTACATCTGGCGTACCGGCGGGGTGATGTTGCTCGTCAGCTTCTTCCAGGTCGTCTGCTCTCTCATCGCGGTGTACTTCGGGTCGCGCCTCGCGATGGGCATGGGCCGGTCGCTCCGTGCCGCCGTGTTCCACCGTGTCGTCGCGTTCTCGCAGCGCGAGGTCGGACAGTTCGGCGCTCCTTCGCTGATCACGCGCAACACGAACGACGTGCAGCAGGTGCAGATGCTGGTGCAGATGTCGGCGACGGTGATGGTCTCCGCGCCGATGCTCGCCATCGGCGGCATCATCATGGCGGTGCGACAGGATGCCGGTCTGTCGTGGCTCATGGCGGTGTCGATCCCGGTCCTTCTCCTCGTGGTCTCGCTCATCGTCGTGCGCATGGTCCCCGCCTTCACCGCGATGCAGGCGCGCATCGACCGCGTGAACCAGATCCTCCGGGAGCAGCTCACCGGCATCCGGGTCGTCCGGGCGTTCGTGCGAGAGGACCGGGAGCGCGCCCGGTTCGGCAAGGCCAGCGAAGACGTCATGGAGACCGCGCTGCGGGCCGGGTACCTCATGGCGTTGATGTTCCCCGCTGTGATGCTCGTGATGAACCTCTCGTCGGTCGCCGTCATCTGGTACGGCGCCGACCAGGTGCAGAACCACGGGGTGCAGATCGGCACGCTGTTCGCGTTCCTCAACTACCTCATGCAGATCCTCATGGGGGTGATGATGGCGACGTTCATGTTCGTCATGATCCCCCGCGCCGCGGTGTGCGCCGACCGGATCGGCGCCGTGCTCGAGACCGAGCCTTCCGTGCACGCGCCGGAGCACCCGGTGGAGGTCCGGCCCGCCGGGGGCCTCATCGAGTTCGACGACGTCGACTTCACCTACCCCGGCGCCGACGAGGCCGTGCTCCGCGACCTCACCTTCACCGTCGCGCCGGGCACGACGACCGCGATCATCGGATCGACCGGTTCGGGCAAGACCACGCTCGTCGGCCTCATCGCGCGCCTGTTCGACGTCACGGGCGGTGCGGTGCGCGTCGACGGCACGGACGTTCGCGAGATGGACCCCGATGACCTGTGGGCGCGCATCGGTCTCGTGCCCCAGCGCGCGTTCCTCTTCTCCGGGACGGTGGCCTCGAACCTCCGCTACGGCGACCGCGACGCCACCGACGAGGAGCTCTGGAAGGCGCTCGATCTGGCCCAGGCATCCTCCTTCGTGTCGGGTTTCGACGGCGGGCTCGAGGCGCCCATCGCGCAGGGCGGCACGAACGTCTCGGGCGGCCAGCGGCAGCGTCTCGCGATCGCACGCGCGCTCGTGAAGCGCCCCGAGATCTACATCTTCGACGACTCTTTCTCCGCTCTCGACCTCAAGACGGACGCGGCGCTGCGGCACGCCCTCGACACAGAACTCCCCGACGCGACCCGCGTCATCGTCGCGCAGCGCGTGACGACGATCCGGTACGCCGACCAGATCGTCGTGCTCGATCACGGACGCATGGTCGGCCTCGGCACGCACGACGAGCTGCTCGATACGTGCGAGACATACCGTGAGATCGTCGAGTCGCAGCTCTCCGCGCAGGAGGCGGTATGAGCGGCGGAAGCACGACGTCATCCCGCCCGGCGGCACCCCAGGGCGGGCAAGGACCCCAGGGCGGGCACGGACCCATGGGCGGACGGGGGCCCATGGGCGGAGGGCGCGGCATGGCGCCGGGCGGAAAGGCGCAGAACTTCGGGCCGAGCGCGAAACGACTGCTCGGGACCCTCAAGGTCGATACGCCGAAGCTCGTCTTGGTGCTGATCCTCGGGGTGCTCTCGGTCGCGCTCAGCGTCGCGGGCCCGAAGATCCTCGGCGAGGGCACCAACATCATCTTCGCGGGGTTCATCTCCCTCCAGGTGCCGGCCGGTGCGACCAAGCAGCAGATCATCGACCAGCTCATCGCGTCGGGCAACGAACAGCAGGCGGACATGATCCGCTCGATGGACTTCACGCCCGGCGCGGGCATCGACTTCGACCGCCTCGCGGTCGTCATGATCGCCGTCCTCGCCGTCTACATCCTCGCCGCGGTGTTCGGCTGGCTGCAGGCGCGGTTGCTCACCGGCATCGTGCAGCGGGCCATGAACCGCCTCCGCGTCCAGGTCGAGGACAAGATTCACCGGCTGCCGCTGGCGTACTTCGACCGCGTCCAGCGCGGCGAGCTGCTGAGCCGGGTCACGAACGACGTCGACAACATCGGTCAGACGATGCAGCAGACGCTCTCCCAGGTGGTGACGAGCCTGCTCACCGTCGTCGGCGTCCTGGTGATGATGTTCGTCATCTCGCCGCTGCTCGCCGTCATCGCGCTCGTGACGATCCCCCTGACCATCCTCATCACGACGCTCGTAGCGCGTCGATCGCAGAAGCTCTTCGTCGCGCAGTGGGCCGCGACGGGCGTTCTCAATGCCCGCGTCGAGGAGACGTTCTCCGGCCATCAGATCGTCAAGGTGTTCGGTCACCAGACCGACGTCGAGGCCGACTTCGCCCGCGAGAACGATGCGGTGTACCGGGCGAGCTTCGGGGCGCAGTTCCTCTCCGGGATCATCATGCCCGCGATGATGTTCATCGGGAACCTCGTCTACGTCGCCATCGCGGTCGTCGGCGGCCTGCAGGTCGCGAACGGTCTCATGTCGATCGGCGACGTGCAGGCGTTCATCCAGTACTCGCGGCAGTTCACGCAGCCGCTGAGCCAGCTCGGGTCGATGGCGAACCTGCTCCAGTCGGGCGTCGCGAGCGCCGAGCGCGTCTTCGAACTCCTCGACGAGGAGGAGGAGAGCCCCGATGCCGAGCCCGCCGAGACCGTCCCCGAAGAGACCGCGGACCTCGCGTTCGACGACGTCTCGTTCCGGTACGTCCCCGACATCCCGCTGATCGCGGACCTGTCGCTGCGAGCCGATCCCGGCAGCACCGTCGCGATCGTCGGCCCGACGGGGGCAGGGAAGACGACGCTCGTGAACCTCATCATGCGCTTCTACGAAGTGGATGCCGGCGTCATCTCCCTCGGCACTCTCGACACCCGCCTCATGACCCGCGCCGATCTGCGCTCGCGCACCGGGATGGTGCTGCAGGACACGTGGCTGTTCTCGGGCACGATCCGCGAGAACATCGCCTACGGCAAGGACGACGCGAGCGAGGAGGAGATCCTCGCGGCGGCGAAGGCGGCGTACGTCGATCGGTTCGTGCACGCCCTTCCCGACGGCTACGACACCGTGCTCGACGACGAGGCGACGAATCTGTCCGTCGGTGAGCGCCAACTGGTCACGATCGCGCGGGCCTTCATCTCCGACCCGCGCATTCTGATCCTCGACGAGGCGACCAGCTCGGTGGACACCCGTACCGAGCTCCTCATCCAGCGGGCGATGTCGCGTCTGCGCCGCGACCGGACGTCGTTCGTCATCGCCCATCGCCTCTCCACCATCCGTGACGCGGACCTCATCCTGGTCATGGAGGCCGGGGCGATCGTCGAGCAGGGCACGCACGAGGAGCTCCTCGCGGCGAACGGCGCATATCGGCGCCTCTACGACGCGCAGTTCGACGCCCCCGCCGTCGACGACGAGACGGATCCGGTCGATGTCGAGCCGGAGGCGGTCCTCACCGGACCGGTCCCCGTGGTCTCGCCCGGAGCGGTACCGCCGCTGCCGCCCATCCCGCCCGTCGCCGATGAGCCGGGCGAGGCGTCCACTAGAGTGTGAGCGTGTCAGAAGCCGCGACCCGTTCGCGCACCGTTCCCCTCGACGACGGTGCGCTCGAGCTCCAGTGGTCCGAGGTGACCCATCGTGGACGTCGCCGTGACACGAACCAGGATGCCGTGCTGGCCGAGTACCCGCTCTTCGTCGTAGCCGACGGGATGGGCGGCCACATCGGGGGAGAGATCGCCAGCGCGAGCACCGTCGACCGGCTGCGCGCCGTCGCGACGAAAGGCGACGTGGGCCCGAAGGCGATCGAGAAGGCGCTCGCCCGCGCCGTGAGCGATATCGCGTCGCATCCCGAGACCACCGACGAGGGCACAGGGACGACCGTCACCGGCGTCTACCTCGACCTCTCCGGCCCCGAACCCACGTGGGTGACGCTCAACGTCGGCGACTCGCGCGTGTACCTCTTCCGCGACGGAACGCTCGCGCAGGTGACGACCGACCACTCTGTCGTGCAGGAGCTCATCGCCGCAGGAAGGCTCAGCCCCGAAGAAGCCGAGAACCACCCGTACGGCAACGTCATCACGCGCGCCATCGGTCCCTCCGACGGCGTCTCGCCCGACTACGTGCGCCTCGAGGTGCTCGACGGCGACCGGTTCGTGATCTGCAGTGACGGGCTCACGAAGGAGCTCACCGACTACGGCATCCTGCACTTCCTGCTGCAGCACGACGACCCGACCGAGGCCGTTGACGACATGCTCGAGGCCGCGCTCGAGAACGGTGGTCGCGACAACGTGACGATCATCGTGCTGAACGCGCGCCGCACGCACGCGGGTGACGCGCCCATCGACTCCTCCACAGACGACGCCTGAGCGGATTCATCCACCGATCCGCCTGATCGGTCCCCACGCGCACGGTCGCCCCGCTTGACTGTCGCGCATGCATGACGCACACGACGACCCGCTCCGCCTCCCCGCTCCGCCTCCGTCGCCGCCGCGACCGGCGCTGCCCATCGCCGCAGCGATCGTTCCGGTGATCGGCGCCGTCGTCCTGTGGAAGGTCACCGGGTCGCCGTTCGCGCTCTGGTTCGCCGCCCTCGGGCCGCTCATGGCGGGGGCGTCGTTCCTCGACGGGCTGCGCACCGCGCGACGCACGAAGCGGCGCGCCGCCAAAGACGGGGCGCGCGAACTGGGTGTGCTCGAGGGCGAACTCGACCGGCGCCACGACGTCGAACGCGAGCGCGCCTGGCGACGGACTCCCGATGTCGCGGGCTACGCGGCCGCCCCCGAAGAGATCTGGCGTGTGGTGCCGGGGCGCGAGGACGTCCTTGTCGTGGGCGCGGGGCGCGCCGCGAGCGGGGTGCGCCTCGACGGCGAAGCGCACGACGACCGATCCCGCGCGCTCCGCCGCCGCTCCCGCATGCTCGATGACGTACCCATCACGGTCCCGCTCGCGGGCGGTGTCGCCGTTGCCGGCCCCGCGATCCCGGCCGCGGCCGTCGTCCGTGCGCTCGCGCTGCAGGTGTGCCTCGCGCACGCCCCGGGGAGCGTGCGGTTGGGGGATGCCGGGGCTGCGGCGGCGGGTGATGCGACGCTGCGCGTGCCGCATGCCGAAGCGACCCGCGGTGCGCTCCTCGTCGTTGCGAACGGCGGCCGGCCCGTGTCCGACGGCATCGACATCCCGATCGTGCAGGTGCGCGAGGGGGATCCGCCGCCGCCGCGCTGCGCCGCGGTGCTCACACTCACGGGTGCCGACAGGGCGCGCCTCGATCACGACGGCCTCTCGCAGGAGGTTCGCGTCGAGGCGATCTCCTCTGCCCAGGCGGAAGCCCTCGCGGCCGCGCTCGCCGCGCGCGCCGATTCGCTCGGGCAGCGGGTGGACGGTGCCGTGTCGCTCGAGGACCTCCCGGTGCTCGGGGGTGGGCGCGGCAGTCTCGCGGCCGCCGTCGGCAGGAGCGGCGGCGCGCCGGTCGTCCTCGACCTCGTCGGTGACGGCCCCCACGCCGTCGTCATCGGGGTGACGGGGTCGGGCAAGAGCGAGCTGCTCACGACGTGGATCGCGGCGATGTGCCGCACGCGCTCGCCGCAGGAGCTGTCCCTGCTCCTCGTCGACTTCAAGGGCGGGCGCACCTTCGATGCGCTCGCCGCGCTCCCGCACGTGACGGGGGTCCTCACCGATCTCGACGAGGCACGCGCGCTTCGCGCGGTGGAGAGTCTCACCGCCGAGATCCGCTACCGAGAGCGCGTGTTGGCGGACGCAGACGCCCGCGACATCGACGACGCGGGCGACGCGCTGTCGCGCCTCGTCATCGTCGTCGACGAGTACGCGGCCCTCGTCGCCGCGCGCCCCGAGCTGCACGACCTGTTCGCCGACATCGCCGCGCGCGGCCGCGCGCTCGGCATGCACCTGATCCTCGCGTCGCAGCGCGCCGCGGGCGCGTTCCGCGACGGAGTGCTGGCCAACGCCCCGTTGCGCATCGCCTTCCGTGTGACAGATGGCGCCGACTCCCGCACCGTGATCGGCCAGGATGACGCGGTGCGCCTCCCCGGGAGCGAAGCCGCACGGGGGACGGCGCTCATCCGCTGCGCCGCCGACGCCACGGCGCGCACGGTGCGGGTCGCGCGGACCGGCGCAGACGCGCTCGCCGAGCTTCGGGCACAGGCCTCGGGGCACGCCCCCGCCCGGCGTCCGTGGCTTCCGCCGCTTCCCGACCGGCTCGAGCTTCATGACGTGCGCCGAAGCGGCGAGATCGTCCTCGGGCTGAGCGACGAGCCGGAGCACCAGCGGCAGAGCGTCGTGACGCTGCCCCGAGCCGCCGGGGGCCTCGCTATCGTCGGCGGGCCCGGCAGCGGGCGCTCGACGCTTCTTGCCACGATCGCCGCCCAGGCGGAGCGCGTGCTGCGCGTGCCCGCCGATGCCGAGGGCGCGTGGGACGCGCTCGACGGCATCGCCGCGGCGCCCGCAGGCACGGTCGTCCTCGTCGACGACGCCGACGCACTCGTGGGGCGACTGCCCGGTGAGTACGCGGCGACGTGGGTCGCTGGGCTCGAACGGGCGGCGCGCGAGGCACGCGGTCGCGGGATCGTGCTGGTCGTCGCGGTCGCGCGCCTCGCCGGCGGACTCGGGCGGGTGCTCGAACTGCTGCCGCACCGGCTGCTCCTGCCACTTCCGACCCGGACCGATCACGTGGCCGCGGGGGGCGAATCGTCCGACTTCGCGGCCGGCACGGCACCCGGGCGCGGTCGCTGGGGGCGGCGTCCGATCCAGGTCGCGGTCGCCGACGGGCCCGGCGGGACCGGCGGAGTGGGCGCGGGCGGTGGGGCCGGCGGGCTGCCCGGGTCGCTCCCGGCATCGATGGCGACGCTCGAGCCGACCACGCCGCTCGCGATCGTCACACCTCCCGGGGCGCGGGTCGAGCGCCTGCGCGCCGCGTGCGCGGAGGCGGGCCTTCACGCGATGACGGTCGAGGAGGCGGCGGCATCCACCACTCCGCCCTCTCGCGGCGACGCGGTGATCGGCACGCCGGACGCCTGGCTCGCGCAGTGGCGCGTGCTCGCGGCGGCACGCGAGCACAGCCGATTCGTCGTCGACGTCGCCTGCGCGTCCGAGTACCGCGCCGTCACCGGGCGGCGCGAGTCTCCGCCGTACACGGAGGCTGTGCCCGGGCGGGCGTGGGCGCTCGCTCCCGGCGAGGCTCCTGCGCGCGTGTGGTTGCCGGACTGAGGGCGCGGATGCCTCAGGCGAGGGCGTCGGCGAGCGTCACCGCCGCGAGGCCGTGGGCTTCCGCGACGCCGGCGTTGGCGAGAAGGCCGGCCGTCACGTTGAGTCCGTCGGCGAGGGCGGCGTCCGCGCGCAGCGCGTCGCGCCATCCGAGCCCCGCGATCCTCCGGACGTAGGGAAGGGTGGCGTTGGTGAGCGCCGAGGTGGAGGTGTTCGGGACGGCGCCGGGCATGTTCGCGACGCAGTAGAAGACGCTCCCGTGAACGGGGAAAGTGGGGTCGGCGTGCGTCGTCGGTCGGGTGTCCTCGAAGCAGCCGCCCTGGTCGACGGCGATGTCGACGAGCACCGATCCCGGTCGCATGCGCGCGACCATCTCGTTCGTCACGAGCTTCGGCGCCTTCGCGCCGGGGATGAGTACCGAGCCGATGACGAGGTCGGACGCGACGACCGCGCGGTCGAGGTCGAGCGGGTTCGACGCCGCCGTCTTCACGCGACCCTGGAAGTGATCGTCGAGAAAGCGCAGACGTGCGATGTTCGTGTCGAAGATCGTGACGTCGGCACCGAGGCCCGCCGCGATGTAGGCGGAGTTCGCCCCCGCGACGCCGCCGCCGATGATCGCGACCGTCGCGGGACGCGTGCCCGGCACACCCGACATGAGAAGGCCGAGGCCCCCGGCGGAGCGCATCAGCGTCGCAGCGCCCACCGTGGGGGCGAGGCGACCGGCCACCTCGCTCATCGGGGCGAGGAGCGGCAGCCCACCTCCCGGGAGCTGCACCGTCTCGTACGCGATCGCGGTGACGCCGCTCGCCACGAGGGCGTCGGTGAGCGGGCGGTCCGCGGCGAGGTGCAGGTAGGTGAAGATCACGAGGTCGTCGCGGAAGTACCCGTGCTCCGCGGCGATCGGCTCCTTCACCTTCAGGAGCAGTTCGGCCCGCGCCCAGACCTCCGCCGCGTCGTCGAGAAGCGTGGCGCCGGCGTCGGCGTACTCGGCATCCGACATCGACGAGCCGATCCCGGCACCGCGCTGGACGAAGACCTCATGGCCGGATCGCACGAGGTCGTAGACACCCGCGGGGGTCAGCGCGACCCGGAACTCGTTGTTCTTGATCTCGGTCGGAACACTGATGCGCATGTCGCTCCCTTGTCGGTGCCCCGCCCCGCCGCGCCTTGTGGCCGCGCCGTGCGAAGGCTAAACGGTCGGCCGGATCAGGCCGACATCCTGCCCGCCGCCGGTCACGGCGAGCGGAAGCTGAGCCAACGTCGCGGCGACGTCGGCGGGGGAGAGGGCGCCGACGCGCTCGAGCAGGGCGAGCGCGATCGCGGTCGTCGCGCGACCCGACCCGTCGAGCACCTTCAGCGCGACCGTCGTGCCGTTCGGGGCGACCATGATCATGACGCCCTCCGCGCCCCCCTTCGCGAAGACGCCGAGCCGCTCGATCGCGATCGTGTCCGGACGACCCGGCCCGTCGATCGTCCACGGGCTCTCGCGAACGGCGCGGACGAGGGCGCCGGCGCTGCGGTGCAGGGCGAACGGGGAGCGCTCCGACGACGTGCCGATGCGATGCGCCGCACGGCCGAGAGCCGACAGGCTCATCCCGTACACGGGCGCGCCGCAGCCGTCGACGGCGGCGGAGGTGACCTTCGTGCCGATGAGACGCTCGATGACCTCGCGGATGTGGACCTGCAGCGGGTGGGCGGGGTCGAGGTAGCCCGTGGTGTCCCAGCCGTTCACGGTGCACGTGAGAAGCATCGCCGCGTGCTTGCCGGAGCAGTTCATACGGATGCGCTGGGGCTGTCCGAGCTCGCGCATGAGCTCGTCGCGCGTTGCGGGGTCGCCCGGCCACGCCGCGGGGCACCCGAGATCCGACTCGCCGAGACCCGCCGCATCGAGGATGTCGCGGACGACGGCGACGTGCCGGTTGGTGCCCGAGTGGCTCGCCGTCGCGAGCGCCAGGCGCTCGCCGGTGAGGTCGGCGCCGGCCGTCAGGCATCCGAGCGCCTGTAGCGGCTTCATGCTCGAGCGGGGCAGGATCGGGGTCTCGACGTCGCCGAGCGTGAGCTGCACGACGCCCTCGGCGTCGAGGACGATCGCCGCTCCCGCGTGGCGCGACTCCACGAACCCGGAACGTTCGACGACGGCGAGTTCGACGGAGGAGGGCACGGTCAACGTCTCGGGCACCGGCCCAGCCTACCGCCGGCACCGGCCGGGCCGAGGACGGTTTCGGTCAGGTCGCCCGACCGGCGCGGTGCGAGACTGGGAGCATGATCGGAGAGCATCGATACGAGGTCCGCAGCACGTGGACGGGCAACCGCGGCACCGGAACGAGCGGGTACCGCGATTACGACCGCGCCGTGACGGTGTCGATCTCCGGCAAGCCCGACCTCGCGGCATCCGCCGACCGGCCCTTCCGGGGCGACCCCGCGAAGTGGAACCCCGAAGACCTGCTGCTCGCGGCGCTCTCGGAGTGCCACCTGCTGTCCTACCTGCACGCATGCGTCGAGGCGGGCGTCGTGGTCGTGTCTTACGACGATCACGCGACCGGCACGATGACCCTCGACGGGCGCGGAGGCGGCGCATTCACCGAGGTGACGCTCCACCCGCGCGTCGTCGTCGCCGAGGAAGGGATGATCGCGGCGGCGGAGGCCGCGCACGCGCAGGCGCACGACTGGTGCTTCATCGCGAACTCGGTGAACTTCCCGGTCCGTCACGAGGCGACGGTTACCGCCGTCTGAGCCGCGCGTATCGACGCCGGCCGACCCCGCGAAAAGCAGGGGCGACTGCGTCTATCCGGTCTGTGGCCCGCCTTTCCTGCCACCTGCCCCTGCTCTTGCCTGCGTTCGCGCCGGGGACGCGCGGCGCCGCCTCGGCCGCCGCGTCGCCCCTGCGCGGCCGCCGGCTGCTTCGTCACCGGGGGCGGGCGGCGAGCAGCCCCGCGACCGCCGCCCGCACCACGTCCGCACGCTCCATGATGTCTTCGGCGATCGGGCGGTACGTCGTGAGCCCGCGCATCGCAGCCTCCTGATCACGTCGCCGGTCGCGCTTCTGCTGCTCCCATGACGAGTGGAATGCGCGGCTGTCGCATTCGATGATGAGCCAGCCGTCGACGAGGAAGTCGACGCGTCCGACCCCCGCGATCTCCACCTGCACGTCGAATCGGCACCCGAGGGTGCGCAGGATGAGCCGCATCAGCGACTCGGGCCCCGACTCGGCGCGGGAGTCGAGCAGTCGACGCAGCCGCCGGTGGCGACGGGGGAGCGACGCGAACAGCTCGTCCAGGTCGTCGTGGGCGAGAACCCCGAGATGGAGCGCGGAATCGGTCGTCGCGATCGCGGCCCGGGGGCTTTGGCACAGCACCGATTGGCGCACCGCGTCGAAGACTTCCACGCTGAGCGACCGGGGATGAGGGGCACGCAGGAGCCGGTCGCGGTGCAGCCGATTCGTCCCGGGCGGTCCGAGCCGCGCCGCTTCGGGCACGACGTGGATGTGCCGTGTGGCGTGGTCCATGACGAACACCCCACGACGACGCAGCTCGGAGACGCACGCGAGACGTCCCCGGTTGCGCCCCGCGGCGACACAGTCGGGCGGGGTGAGCGGCGAACAGAAGGCGCCCTGACGCACCCGCACGAGACCTCCGCTCTCCACCGCGGCCCGCACCTCGCTCGCCCGCCATCCCGCCGCCCGCAGGTCGCGGGTTCGCGCGATGCGCGGGGCCGGTCCGGCGTCGGCCTGCGTCATGTGCTCCATGCCGCCAGACTGTCGGCCCGCGCAGTGGCGAGGGCGCGCCCGCGTCTGATCTGTGGACGGATCGGCGATTCGACCGGTTGGGGAGGAGGCGATGCGCGACCGTCTGGAGAGCGAGCCGCCGCAAAAGCAGGGCGAACCGCAGCTGCGGTGGCGTCACACCGCCGTCGGCGCCGATCGGCCCTGCTTTTCGCCCGCGCTCTCGCCGAGATCCCGCGTCCGGCGCCCGTGCGCTACCGCCGCTCGTGCGGGAGCACCTGCTTGAGACGTTCGACGGGGTTCGCGGCGGGCGCCTCGTTGTAGGTTCCGGCCAGCTCCTGCCCCGAGAGGGCGTGGATCGCGGACATGACCTCGTCGGTCGCGAGCCGGCGTGCTCTGCCGCTGGATGCCGGTCCGTAGTGCGACAGGTCGAGAGGCTCCCCGTAGCGCACCGTCACGCGGGGATGCCGCTTGGGCATACGTGCGCCGACGGGCATGGCCTCGTTCGTGCCGATGAGCCCGACGGGGACGACCTGGGCGCCCTCTTCGAGCGCGAGGAATGCGACGCCCGTCCGTCCCTTGTAGAGCTTGCCGTCCAGCGAGCGCGTCCCCTCGGGATAGAGCGCGATCGCCCGACCCGAGGCGAGGATGCGCCGCTGCTGGTCGAGCGCGTCGAGCGCCGCCTGCCCGGCGCCGCGCTCGACGGGGGTCGCACCGATGGCACGGAAGAAGTGCCGGCTCACCCACCCGCGGAACCCGGTGCCCTCGAAGTAGGCCGACTTCGCGAGGAAGTAGACGGGGCGCGGCGCGAACATCGGGATGATCAGCGAGTCGATGAACGACAGGTGGTTGCTCGCGAAGACCACCTTGCCCGTACGCGGGATGTTCGCGCGCCCTTCGATGCGCGGGCGGTAGATGAGCCGGGTGAGCGGCACGAGCACGGCGCGACCGAAGTAGTAGGTGAAACCGACGGGTGCGACGCCCGATTCGTCCGGCTCGGCATCCGTCGTCGCGGCGCGTTCGGGCGCCTCGGACGCGCCCCCATGCTCTTCTGCCACCCGTCGAGGGTACTCCCGATCTCATTCCTCCCCGCGCATGGCCCCCATCGGCCGCGCGGCCGGCCTCCCGACGGGACGCCTCTCAGCGGGGACAGAAGAAGATGCGCGAAGATGTGTGAGTCTCTCGTCTGCCCGGGTGCCGTGTCACGGCATCCGTGACCACCACCCCTGTGAGGTCCCCGTGCGCCTGCGCCCGATCGCCGCCCTGTCCGCCGCCGCCGTGTCGGTGCTCCTGCTCGCCGGGTGCGCCGGGTCGGGCGACGCGGAATCCTCGCCGTCGCCGTCCGGCTCCAGCGGTGCGGCGGACGCCTGCCTCATCGCGGCGTCGCCGGGATCGGACTCGGACGCCGTCACCGTCGACGAGGCGGGTGACACGCTGTCTGCCACCGTTCCCTCCGACCTGGCGTTCGAACAGGTCGAGCGCACCGTCGTCACGCCCGGCGACGGGGCGGACCTCGGCGTGGGCGACCTGGTCTCGGCGCAGTACCAGGTGTACGACGGCGCCTCCGGTGAGCTGATCAACGACTCGACGACGACCTCCGCCTCCGAGGACGGACGCGTGCCGGTACTCATCGACCAGACCCAGCTGACGATGTGGGTCGGAGCGATCGAGTGCAACCCGCTCGGGTCGACTGTCGTGATGACCGTGCCCGGCTCGGCGCTCGGCACCGAGGGCAGCAACTACGTCGTCGTCGCGCGCACGTTCGAGGAGCTGCCGACGACAGCGACCGGTCAGAGCGTTGCGCCGGTGGAGGGGATGCCGGAGGTCGCTCTCGCGGACGACGGCGAGCCGACGATCACCGTGCCCGACACCGCTGCGCCCGCCGACCTGCAGATCGAGGTGCTCAAGAAGGGCGACGGGCCGACCGTCGCCGAAGGCGACCAGGTGACGGTTCAGTACAAGGGCGTCGCGTGGGACACCAAGGAGGAGTTCGACTCCAGCTGGAAGCGCGGGGCGCCGGCGGCGTTCACCACGACGGGGGTGTACGAGGGGTTCGGCAAGGCGATGGTCGGTCAGACCGTCGGCAGCCAGGTGCTCGTGGTCATGCCGCCGTCGATGGGTGACCTGAACGGCGCGCTGAAGGGGAAGACGCTGGTGTTCGTCATCGACATCCTCGGCACCCAGCACGCGCCGACCGCCGCCACCCAGTGACGCCGAGGCGCCCCAGCGACGGCGCGCGGCTAGGCTGACGGGATGCGTCGCGTCCTGATCCTCGGCTCCACCGGTTCGATCGGGACGCAGGCGCTCGATGTCATCCGAGACCGCCGCGACAGGTTCGAGGTCGTGGGGCTCGCCGCCGGGCGTGACGCCGACGGCATGGCCGCGCAGGCGGCCGAGTTCGGCGTCGCCGAGCGCGCGACGGCGCTCGGCGCAGACGCGGCGGAGCGGCTCGTCCGCGAGGTGGATGCCGAAGTGGTGCTCAACGGGATCACCGGATCGGTCGGCCTCGGCCCGACCCTCGCAGCCCTCGAAGAGGGGCGCACGCTCGCGCTCGCGAACAAGGAGTCGCTCATCGTCGGCGGCGACCTCGTGACGGCGCTCGCCGCGCCCGGGCAGATCGTCCCGGTCGATTCGGAGCATTCCGCGATCGCGCAGGCGCTGCGCGCGGGGGAGGCGCACGAGGTGCGACGGCTCGTGCTCACGGCATCCGGGGGTCCGTTCCGCGGGCGGACGCGCGCCGAGCTCGTGAACGTGACGCCCGCCGAGGCGCTCGCGCACCCCACCTGGGACATGGGCCGGGTCGTGACGACGAACTCCGCGACCCTCGTCAACAAGGGGCTCGAGGTCATCGAGGCGCATCTGCTGTTCGGCGTCGACTACGACGCCATCGACGTCACCGTGCACCCGCAGTCGATCGTGCACTCGATGGTCGAGTTCACCGACGGGTCGACGATCGCCCAGGCATCCCCGCCCGACATGCGCCTGCCGATCTCGCTCGGGCTCGACTGGCCGCACCGCGTCGCGGGCGTCGGTGCGCCGCTCGACTGGACGACGGCGCAGACCTGGACGTTCGAGCCGCTCGACGACGAGGCGTTCCCCGCCGTCGCGCTCGCGAAGCAGGTCGGCCGCGCCGGCGGCACCTACCCGGCTGTCTTCAACGCCGCCAACGAGCAGGCCGTGGATGCCTTCCACGAGGGCGCTCTGAGCTATCTCGGCATCCTCGACACCGTTCGGCGCGTCGTTGACGCGCACGCGGCCCCCGGCGAGCTCACGCGTGAATCGCTCGCCGAGGCGGAGAGCTGGGCGCGCGCGGAGGCGGATCGCGCGATCGCCGGTGCCTGAGAGCTCCGGCGCGTGAGGAAGGGGATCAGCCCGCGCCCGGGGATGGGAAGGGGCGCAGGCTGATCCGGGAGCCGACCACCGCGGTGTGGGGCTCGAGCCGACCATCGGGTGCGGATCGGCGCGTCGGGGGAGCGGTCAGTAGGTCGTCAGACCGTGCGCGCGGAACTTCTCGCGCACCCGCTCGGTGAGTTCGGGAGTGGGCGGCTCGGTGTCCTCGAGCAGGTAGTCGCGGCCGAGGGCGGCCCACTTGTCGCGGCCCATCTGATGGAAGGGGAGGACCTCGACGCGGGTTACGGTGCCCGGCATGATCTCGTTGAGGGATGCCGCGTACTCCGCCACCTTCTCGACGTTCTCGACGTCGTCGGTGAGACCCGGGACCAGCACGAAGCGGATCCAGACCTCGGGACCGTGCGGCATCTCGGCGAGGCGCCGCCCGAAGGCGAGCGTCGGCTCGAGCTCGCGCCCCGTGACCGTCTTGTACGTGTCGGGATCCCCGCTCTTGACGTCGAGGAGCACGAGGTCGACGTCGTCGAGCATCGCGTCGGTGGCCGCCGCGCCGAGGTAGCCGGAGGTGTCGATCGCCGTGTGGATGCCGAGCTCCTTCGCCCCGCGGAGGATCCGCGCCGCGAAAGCGGGCTGCATGAGCACCTCGCCCCCGGAGAGCGTGATGCCGCCTCCGGTGGCGCGGAAGACGCCCTGATACCGCGCGATGCGGGCGAGGAGCTCGTCGCTCGAGACGGGCTTGCCGTCGCGCATCTGCAGCGTGTCGGGGTTATGGCAGTACTGGCACTGCAGCGGGCAGCCCGCCAGGAAGGTCGTCAGCCGCGTTCCCGGGCCGTCGACCGCCGTCACGAGCTCCCACGAGTGCACCGATCCCAGCCGGCCCTCGCGCATCGCGACGAGGCGCTCGTGCCGCGAGGCGTCGGCGACCTCCAGGCCCGCGAGAGGAGCAGACAGGTTCGACGCGATCAGCGTGGCGGACATGGTCTGCTCCTCTCGGGGTCTTCTGGGGTGGGGGTTACATCGAGCCGTGGAACGTGCGCGACAGGACGTCGAGCTGCTGCTCGCGGGTCAGTCGCACGAAGTTCACGGCGTAGCCGGAGACGCGGATCGTCAGCTGCGGGTAGTTCTCCGGGTGCTCCATGGCATCCTCGAGCGTCTCGCGGTTCAGCACGTTGACGTTCATGTGATACCCGTGCGACCCGACGTACGCGTCGAGGAGGCCGGCGAGGTTGTGCACCTGCTCGTCCTTCGTGCGTCCGAGGCCGGCGGGGACCACCGTGTTCGTCAGCGAGATGCCGTCCTGCGACTCGGAGTACGGCAGCTTCGCGACCGACAGGGCGGAGGCGAGCATGCCGTGCGTGTCGCGACCGTTCATCGGGTTCGCACCCGGGGCGAACGGTTCGCCGGCGCGGCGGCCGTCGGGGGTGTTCCCCGTCGCCTTGCCGTACACGACGTTCGACGTGATGGTCAGCACCGACTGGGTCGGCAGCGCGTTCCGGTACATGGGGTGGCTGCGGATCTTCGCCATGAAGCGCTCGACGAGGTCGACGGCGATGTCGTCGGCCCGGTCGTCGTCGTTGCCGTACGTCGGGAACTCGCCCTCCGTGACGTAGTCGACGACGATGCCGCGGTCATCGCGCACCGGGGTGACGGTCGCGTACTTGATCGCCGACAGCGAGTCGGTCGCGACCGAGAGGCCGGCGATGCCGCAGGCCATCGTGCGCAGCACGTCCTTGTCGTGCAGGGCCATCTCGAGCCGCTCGTACGCGTACTTGTCGTGCGACCAGTGGATGCAGTTGAGCGCCTCGACGTACGTCTCGGCGAGCCAGTCCATCGTCTTGTCGAACCGGGCCATGACGTCGTCGAACTCGAGCGGTCCGTCGCCCACGGGGGCGGCGACCGGCGAGACCTGCTTGCCGGAGACCTCGTCGCGCCCGCCGTTGATCGCGTAGAGCAGCGTCTTAGCGAGGTTGACGCGGGCGCCGAAGAACTGCATCTGCTTTCCGACGCGCATGGGGCTCACGCAGCACGCGATGGCCGCGTCGTCGCCCCACGCCGGACGGATGATCTCGTCCGACTCGTACTGCACGGCCGACGTGTCGATCGACACCTGCGCGCAGAAGTCCTTGAACCCCTGCGGGAGGTCCGGGCTCCAGAACACGGTCATGTTCGGCTCGGGCGCAGGTCCCAGGTTGTAGAGCGTCTGCAGGTAGCGGAAGGAGTTCTTCGTGACGAGCGGACGCCCGTCCTCGCCCATGCCGCCGATCGTCTCGGTGACCCAGGTCGGGTCGCCGGAGAAGAGCGCGTCGTACTCGGGAGTGCGGAGGAACCGGACGATGCGGAGCTTGATCACGAAGTCGTCGATGATCTCCTGCGCCTCGGTCTCGGTGAGCAGGCCCTGCTCGAGGTCGCGCTGGATGAAGACATCCAGGAACGTCGAGGTTCGGCCGAGCGACATCGCGGCGCCGTTTTGCTCCTTGACCGCGCCGAGGTAGGCGAAGTAGAGCCACTGCACGGCTTCACGAGCGGTGGTCGCGGGGCCGGAGATGTCGAATCCGTAGGATGCCGCCATCTGCTTGAGCTCCTGCAGCGCGCGGATCTGCTCCGCGTGCTCCTCGCGCTCGCGGGCGATCTGCTCCGTGAAGGGCGTGGTGTCGAGGCCGAGCTTGTCGACCTTCTTCGCGGCGATCAGCTGGTCGACGCCGTAAAGCGCGACGCGGCGGTAGTCGCCGATGATGCGGCCGCGGCCATAGGCATCCGGCAGACCCGTGATGATGTGCGACGAGCGTGCGGCGCGGACGTTCGGCGGGTACACGTCGAAGACGCCCTGGTTGTGCGTCTTGCGATACTCGCTGAAGACCGTCTTCAGGGTCTGGTCGACCTCGTAGCCGTAGGTGTCCAGAGCGCCCTCGACCATGCGCCAGCCGCCGTTGGGCATGATGGCGCGCTTGAGGGGAGCGTCGGTCTGGAGGCCGACGATGACCTCGTCGTCCTTCGCGATGTAGCCGGGCGCGTGGGCGGTGATGCCGGCCGGCGTGTGCGGGTCGACGTCGTAGATGCCCTTCTCGCGCTCCTCGGGGAACATCTCCGAAAGGGTGTTCCAGATGCGGGTCGTGCGGGCGGTGGCGCCGGTCAGGAACGAAGCGTCGCCGGTGTAGGGCGTGTAGTTGCGCTGGATGAAGTCGCGCACATCGATCTCGTCCTGCCAGGGGCCGGCGGTGAAGCCGTTCCAGGCGGCGGGCTGAGCGTCGTGCTCGGTCTCGTGTGCGGCGGGAGTGACGGTGGTCATGATTGTTCCTCGAGTCCTCGTGGGATGAGCCCAATGGATCGATCGGCTTCGCCGATCCGCCCGAGCACCCATCCGTGTCCGGGTCGTGATTCCAGTGTAGGACTTGTGGTCAGACCACAAAGAAGATGTGTGCGCAACCCACAAGGCGGGGCGCGTTCGCGGCATCCCCTTTGTGGTCAGGCCACACGTGCCTTCCCGCGCGGCGGCGCGTCACCACCCCGCGTCGCGCAGGGCGCGCAGCGCCATCTCCCGCGGGTTGTAGGGATGCCGGACGCCCTGGATCTCGCGGTGGTCCTGATGCCCCGGTCCGAACCAGAGGATCGCGTCTCCCTCGCCCACGAGCGAGACGGCCTTCGTGATCGCGTCTTCGGGCGGGGTGATGTTGTAAAGGCCCCCCGCGGGCGGCTCCTCGACGGCGCCGGAGTACAGCGCGTCGCGGATCACCTGGGGGTCTTCGTAGCGCGGGTGGTGGTCGGTGACGATCGCGATGTCGCTGTTGCGCGCCGCCGCCCGACCCATCGCCGGGCGCTTGGTCGTGTCGCGCGAACCGTCGGCGCCGAACATGATGAGGAGCTTCCCCGGCGTCTGACGACGGACCGCCTGGGCCGTCATCTCGAACCCGTCGGGGGTGTGCGCGAAATCGAGGTACACCGTCGGCCCGCGGCCCGTCGTGACCGTCTCGGTGCGCCCCGGAAGCGTGCCACGGATGCCGCCGTCGCGATCGAGCGTCGCGACGATCTCGTCCCACGTGGCGAGGCCGGACTCGAGGATCATGACGATCGCAAGACCCGCGTTGGCGGCCATGTGCGGCCCCGTGACGGGCGCGGTCGTCTCGAGGCGCTCGCCATTCGGACCGGTGAGGACGAAGCGGGTCTCGTTGATGCGCTCGTCGACCATCTCGACCGACCACTGCGCCGTCGCGGCGAGCGCGGCGTCGGTCGCGATCTCGGGCGTTGCGATCGTGGTCACCGGGATGTCGGCGTGCTCCACGACGCGCTGCCCGGCCGGGGTGTCGAGGGACACCACGGCGCGGCGGGCGCGGTCGGCGCGGAACATGCGGAGCTTCCCCTCGAGGTACTCCTCCATGTCGGCGAAATCGTCCATGTGGTCGTACTGCAGGTTCGTGAAGCCGGCGACGTCGTAGACGATGCCGTCGACGCGGTGACGGACGATCGCCTGGACGCTCACCTCGAGTGCGAGCGCGCGCACGCCCTGCTCCCGCATGTGTGCGATGAGCGCGTGCAGCTCGGTCGACTCGGGGGTCGTCAGGCGCGCCATGATCGACTCGCCGTTGATGTGGCGGCGCGCGGACGAGGACATCCCCGACGGGATGCCGAGCTGCTGCAACAGCTCATCCTGCAGATGCACGGTCGAGGTCTTGCCGTTCGTCCCGGTGACACCGAGGATCACCGGGAGGTTGCCGTCGGTGCCGTAGACGAAGGAGGAGACGTCTGCGAGGGCGCCGCGCGGGTCGTCGGTGACGAGGATCGGCACGCCGGCGTCCGCGGCGATCTCGGCGCCCGCCTCGTCGGTGAGGATCGCGACGGCGCCGCCCCGCACCGCGTCGGCGGCGAACTCGGCACCGTGCCGGCGCACGCCGTGGATGCCGACGAACAGGTCGCCCGGGTGCAGGTCGGTCGTCGCCAGGGTGACGCCGGTCACCTCGACACCGTCCAGGTCGCCGATCGTGCGATGCGCCGCGCGCTCCGCGACCTCGGTGAGGGCGCGGACGGGCGGGTGTGCCGGGCGCAGCGCGGGGGGGATGTTCGAGGGCGGAGTGGGCATGTTCATGTCCCGTCCATCATCTCATCGACACCTCGTGCGGGTGTCGCACCGCGCTGCGCCCGGAGGCGCGTCAGCTCATGCGGCGGACCGCGGCGGCTTGTGCGCCGGACTCCGCGTCAGCTCTTGCGGCGAAGCCCCGCGACGCCGACGCCGAGGGCTGCGAGCGCGGCGACGAGCGCCCCGCCGGCGAGCCAGCGCGCGACGGGATCGGCCGCGGCGCCCACGTCGTCGGTGTCGGCGTGCTCGGTGTGGTCGCCCCCGTCGGCGGGGTCGGCCGACGCGTCGTCGGCCGCGCCGTCGCCGTGACCGTGACCGGTGTCCTCCGACACCTCTCCGACGGTCACGACGGGAGCGGGAGACTCGAGGTCGTCTTCGCTCTGGCCTTCGCCGGCGACCTCGGCCCAGTCGGTCTGGCCGACCTCGCAGGTCTGCAGCACCGGGAAGGCGACCTGCGTTCCCGACGCCGACGATGCGAAGATCACGTCGAGCGCGACGCTCGCGGCGACACCGGATTCGACGGGCGTCACCGCCGTGTAGGTGACCTTCGTGGGGATGCCGTCGGTGCCGACCTCGCGGTCGATCGTCCACGCGCCGTCGAGGACGGGCGTGACGCCGTCGACGCCGTCGGGGATGCTGATCGCGACGGAGGTGGTGGGCGAGTCCTCGCAGCCGTGGCTGAACGAGAAGTCGAGACGCGTCGTCGTGCCGGCGGCGGATTCGTCGGGCGTGACGTGGACGTGCGCCGACGCGGCGAGCGGCGCGGCGAGGATGAGTGCGCCGCCGGCGACGAGGCCGGCGAAGAGCGGTGCGCGGCGGCGACGGGGCGTGGTGGAGTGCGGGCGTGCGGATGCCATCGGGTTCTCTCTGTCTGTGTGGTGCCGTCGGTGCGCGGTGCGCGGTGCGCGGCGGGACGGCCGGTGTGAAGGGACGCCTGCGCTCGGACGAACGGATCAGGCGGTGAGGGCGGACGCGGGGCGCGTCGGCGGACCCCTTCGGCTCAGACAGTCGAGGAAGACGGCGGCCGCGTGCGGAGCGGTGGCCGGGGCAGACGGCAGCGGCGCATGCGGGGACGGCAGCATGGGCGCGACCGGCAGGCGCAGCAGGCGGCGGATGCCGCGGGCGATGGCGACCATCAGGTGCTCACCCCACGCGAGCACGACGAGGGTCGCGAGCGCGGCGATCGCGTGGCCCACGGTCATGGTCGCGGCGGCGGGATCGGCGAACGTCGAGGCATCCAGAGCGAGCGGGGTGTGGTGGTGCGCGGCGTGGCCGAGGCCGCCGGCCGGGGCGGCATCGCCGATCACGGCGAAGGCGCCGTGCAGGGCGAGCTGGGCGGCGCCGATCGTGGCGGCGAGCCGCGGCAGGGTGCGGCGCCGACCGATGAGGCCGACGCACAGCGGGGCCGCGAGGACGACGATCGCCACGACGAGCCAGGCCGGCGGTGCGTGCCCGCCGGAGAGCGTGTGCGCAGTCGAGGCGAACAGCACGGCGACGGCGGCCGCGACGGTGCCGCGCAGCGCGCGCAGGCGCCGCAGCGTCGGGCGTTCGCTCACGTCGGGCACAGACAGGAGCCTAACCGGCCTTCAGGTGGAGTGATGCACGGGCCGACCACCGCGCTCACGACGGGGCCCACGCGGCGTCGGGTCGGGTGGCGGCTCGGCAAACTCAAAGCGGGTCGCGCTAGCCTCTTCGGTCGTGACCGTCATCGCCTTCATCATCGGGGTCGCGCTGCTCGTCGTCGGGCTCGCGGTGTCGATCGCGCTGCACGAGATCGGTCACCTCGTGCCGGCGAAGAAGTTCGGCGTCCGCGTCGGCCAGTACATGATCGGGTTCGGTCCGACGCTGTGGTCGCGGCGCATCGGCGAGACGGAGTACGGCGTCAAGGCGCTGCCGCTCGGCGGCTACATCTCGATGGCGGGGATGTATCCGCCCTCAGACGCGACCGCGTCGGGAGCCGCGGGCAAGGCCGGAGGCGGGTTCTTCGCCACGATGGTGCAGGATGCCCGCACCGCGAACGACGAGACCCTCGCCGCCGGCAGCGGCTCGCGCGGGCTCTACTTCTACGAGCTGCCGGTCTGGAAGCGCATCATCATCATGCTGGGCGGGCCGGTGATGAACTTCCTCCTGGCCGTCGTGCTCTTCACGATCGTCGTGAGCGGCATCGGCGCGCAGACCGCGACGACGACGATCGCTGCCGTGAGCGAGTGCGTCCTTCCCGCCGGCACCAGCCAGACCACCTGCACATCGAGCGACCCGGCGTCGCCTGCGGCGGCCGCCGGCATCCTCCCCGGAGACGTCATCGTCTCGGTCGACGGCACCGACGTCGACACGTTCGCCGAGGCATCCGCCATCATCCAGGACAAGCCGGAGACGACGATCCCGATCGTCGTCGAGCGCGACGGGCAGCGTCAGAGCCTGCAGGTCACGCCGATGCTCGCGACCCGGCAGGTGGCGGGCGAGGACGGGACCGCGACGACGGCCGAGGTCGGCTTCGTGGGGATGACCGCGACCGTCGAGTACGAGCGCCAGCCGATCTGGGAGGGCCCGAAGGCGGCGGTCACCCAGACCCAGCAGGTCGCCGGGATCATCTGGCAGCTGCCGGTGCGCGTCTACGACACCGCCGTCGATCTCGTCACGGGGCAGGAACGCGACCCGAACAGCCCGCTCTCGGTCGTCGGCGCGGGGCGCCTGGCCGGCGACGTCGCGGCGACCGACACGCCGATCCTCAACCGGGTGTCGGGCCTGCTCACGATCCTCGGCGCGCTCAACATCGCGCTGTTCGTGTTCAACCTGATCCCGCTGCTGCCCCTCGACGGCGGGCACATCCTGATCGCGCTGTGGGACGGCATCCGCCGCTTCTGGGCGAAGCTGTGGCACCGCCCGCCCCCGAAGCCGGTGGACGCGACGCGGCTCGTGCCGGTGACGTTCGTCGTCGTGATCGCGCTCGCCGTCATGACGGTCGTGTTGGTCGCGGCCGACCTCTTCAACCCCGTGCAGCTCCTCGGCGGCTGACCCGTCTCGGGAGCCGGCGCGTCGGGGCCCGCTCAGGTCAGGGCGGGAGCCAGCGCGTGGGTCAGGAGGCGGTCGAGGGTCTCGAGGCCGTCGCGCGACAGGATCGACTCGAGGTGGCCCTGCACGGACGCGTAGCCGGGGCCCCGAAGCGCGTAGACGTCCCCGGATGCCGGGTCGGCCGCGATCTCGGTCTCACCGAGGGCCGCGGTCCCGGGTGCGACGCGCGCCGTGAAGGTGTTGTAGAACCCGATGGATGCCGTCTGCCCGAACACCTCGACGTTCTTCTGCAGTCCCTGGTGCGGGCTCGCGAGCGGCACGAGGTCGAGGCCGAGCGTGTCGGCGAGCACCTGATGGCTGAGGCACACGGCAAGGAGCGGGCGGCCGGACGAGAGCCGAGCGGCCACCACCTCGCGCATGCGCGCGATGCGCGGGCTCCGATCGTCGCGGGGGTCGCCCGGTCCGGGGCCCGCGACCACGACGTCGGCGACATCGAGCGCCGACGGTGAGGCCTCGGACCACGGCACGATGGTGGTGGCGAACCCGAGGTGGCGCAGCTGGTGGGCGAGCATCGTCGTGAAGCGGTCTTCGGCATCCACCACGATGGCCGTGCGTCCGGCACCGGGGCCTGCGGGGGCGGCGGGCGCGGTGGCCGTGGGCACCGCCGGGGCCTGCGGGTTCATCCAGAACGGGGCGAGGCGCTCGTTCCGCGCCTCCAGCAGCGCCGCGATCTCGGGGTCGTCGGCGAGCGCGGTGCGCGGCGCGGCGGCGGGGGCGTCCTCGTCGAGCGCGGCACGCTCGGCCGCCTCATCGCGCGGGATCGCGCCGATCGCGCCCAGCACACCGGCGGCCTTGCCGTGGGTCTCACCGACCTCGCCGTCGGGGTCGGAGTGGCGCACGAGCGTCGCCCCGACCGGAACGCGCAAGGTCCCGTCCACGAGGTAGGCGGTGCGGATGAGGATCGGCGCGTCGAGATCGTGGCCCGCGGCATCCGGCACCCCGCCCGCATCGGCGGGCGCCGGGGTGAACAGCGCCGCGACGCCCGAGTAGTACCCGCGGGGAGCCTTCTCGTGGCGCTTGATCACGGTGCACGCGTTCTGCATGGGCGAGCCGGTCACCGTCGGCGCGAACATCGTCTCGCGAAGGATGTCGCGCGGGTCCATCGTGCTCTGCCCGCGGAGCATGTACTCCGTGTGGGTGAGGCGCGACATCTCCTTGAGGTGCGGACCCGTGATGCGGCCTCCGTCGGAGCACACCGCCGACATCATCTTCAGCTCCTCGTCGACGACCATGAAGAGCTCCTCGGTCTCCTTCGTCGACGCGAGGAACTCCGTCAGCGCCTCGGCGGTCGCGCCGCCCGCGGGATGACGGAACGTCCCCGAGATCGGGTTCATCGTGACGACACCGTCACGTGCGGACACGTGCGCCTCCGGGCTCGCGCCGACGGCGAGGTGGCCCGGGGTCGAGACGAGGAACGTCCAGTACGCCCCGCGCTCGTGCTCGAGCAGCGCCCGGAACCACGTGAGGCCCGCCGTCAGCGGGTCGGTGTTGACGGATGCCGTGAAGTCGCGCCGGATCACGAAGTTCGCGCCCTCGCCCCGGCCGATCTCCTCGGCGATGACGGTGCGCACGATGTCGGCATACTCCTCGTCGCTGAGGTCGAAGCCCGCATCCGCGAGCGGCACCGTCGCGTTCGGCAGCGCGGCGATCGCGTCGGCGAGGGGCACCGCGTGGTGCGCGTCGACGACGAGGCAGCGCAGCGGCGCCGCATCGTCGTGGCACGCGAAGCCGCGCTCGACGACCTGGCGATAGGGGACGAGGGCGAGCACCTCGCGGGGGGCGCCGTCGGCATCCGTCAGTGGGATATCCGCGAGGAGCTCGACGTCGACGACGTCGCCGGTCAGCACCTCGACGGTCGCACCGTCGCGCGCCAGGAGGGCGAAGGGGCGGCCGGACGCGATCGCCTCGGTGAGAGGAAGGAGAGGGGCGGACTGTGCTGGCTGGGCGGACTGTGCTGGGTGGGCGGACTGGGCGTCGGTCATGCCGGGCCTTTCTGTGGAACGGGGCCGCCTTGTCGTGAGTACGCAAAGACCGCCCGTCGGGTGGGAGGGGCGGTCTCGTCAGTCGCTCGCGCAGCACACCGCCTCAGCGGGTGTGCCACCAGGAGTCGCGCGCGAACATGCGGTCACGATAGCAGAAGGCGGGGGAGGTCGGACGCCTGCGTTCAGACGGCCGTTTCAGCCCGGCCCCAGCCGCGCGGCGTAGGCTGAAGCCGTGCCAGCAGTGAATCTCGGGATGCCCCGCGTGCCGGAAGTCCTCGCCCCCCGTCGCAAGACCCGCCAGATCAAGGTCGGGAAGGTGCTCGTCGGCGGCGACGCCCCGGTCAGCGTCCAGTCGATGACCACGACGCCGACGCACAACATCAACGCGACCCTGCAGCAGATCGCCGAGCTCACGGCATCCGGCTGTGAGATCGTCCGCGTGGCGGTGCCGCGGCCCGAAGACGCCGACGTCCTGCACATCATCGCGAAGAAGAGCCAGATCCCGGTCATCGCCGACATCCACTTCCAGCCGAAGTACATCTACCAGGCGATCGACGCCGGGTGCGGCGCCGTCCGCGTGAACCCGGGCAACATCCGCGAGTTCGACGGCAACGTCGGGGCGATCGCGAAGGCCGCGAAGGATGCCGGGGTGTCGCTGCGCATCGGCGTGAACGCCGGGTCGCTCGACAAGCGCCTGCTCCAGAAGTACGGCAAGGCGACGCCGGAGGCCCTCGTCGAGAGCGCCGTGTGGGAGGCATCCCTCTTCGAAGAGCACGACTTCCACGACTTCAAGATCTCCGTCAAGCACAACGACCCGATCGTCATGGTCAAGGCGTATCGCATGCTCGCCGAGCGCGGCGACTGGCCGCTCCACCTCGGGGTCACCGAGGCCGGGCCCGCATTCCAGGGCACGATCAAGAGCGCGACCGCCTTCGGCATCCTCCTCGCTGAGGGCATCGGCGACACGATCCGCGTCTCGCTGTCGGCTCCTCCCGCCGAGGAGGTCAAGGTCGGCCACCAGATCCTGCAGTCGCTGAACCTGCGCGAGCGCAAGCTCGAGATCGTCTCGTGCCCCTCGTGCGGGCGCGCGCAGGTCGACGTCTACACTCTCGCCGAGGACGTGACCGAGGGCCTCAAGGATGTGACGGTTCCCCTCCGCGTCGCCGTCATGGGCTGCGTCGTCAACGGCCCCGGTGAGGCGCGCGAGGCCGACCTCGGCGTGGCCTCGGGCAACGGCAAGGGCCAGATCTTCGTGAAGGGCGAGGTCATCAAGACCGTCCCCGAGTCGGAGATCGTCGCGACCCTCATCGAGGAGGCGCGCCGCATCGCCGACGAGATGGGCCCCGACGCCCAGGTGGGCACGGCGCAGGTCGTGACCGCCTGACGGTTCCTCCGGCGCGGTCTGCGCCGCTGCCGCTCACTGGAGGCAGAACTCGTTGCCCTCGGGATCCTGCATCTGGAAGTAGTACTCCGGCCACGGCCCCCAGGACTGGTCGATCAGCCGGACGACGCTCGCCCCGAGCGCGACGAGGCGATCCTTCTCGGCGTCGACGGCGGCGCGCGGGTCCTGCCCCTCGACGCGCGGTGTCGTGACGTCGAGGTGCAGGCGGTTGCGACCGGTCTTCGCGCCGTCGGCGTGCAGGAAGAGCAGCCGCGGGCCCTGTCCGTTCGGGTCCTCGGCGAGACCGCGGTGGGCGAGATCGTCGGCGGTGAGTCCCGCGTCGAGCAGCTCGCCGCGCAACGGCTCCTCCCAATCGAGCGCGGGGTACCCGAACACCCCGCTCCAGAAGTGCGAGAGCGCGCGCGGGTCGTCGGCGTAGAACGTGATGTTTCCGAGAGTTGCCATGGCTTCCGCCTTCCGATCGCTGTGGATGATGCCGACGCTACGACGCCCCTCGGACATGCGCCAGAAGGTGCCCGTCGGCGGATCACGGACGACGGAGATGTCGCCGAGGCAGGATGCGGAAGGCGGAGTCGGTCCTGTCGGCCCGAGATCTCCTGCGTCGGTGAGGTGCACCGCACCGAGACATTCCACGCGAGCGGGGGCACTCCACGCGAACGGCGGCACTCCACGCGAACGGCGGCACCCCACCCTAACGCCGGCACCCCACGCGAACGGGATCGGAGTGGTCGAGTGACGCGCTCGATCCGCTAGCGTCGGCATCCTATGACCGCGTCCTCGCCCACCCCCGCCGCGCCCACGGAATCGGTGCCCCTGTCGCGCCCGATCGTCGCCGGTGTCATCACGGCCCTCGTCGGCGTGACGTCGTCGTTCGCCGTCGTCCTCACCGGACTGGATGCCGTCGGCGCGAGCGCCGCGCAGGCCGCGAGCGGGCTCCTGGTCCTCTGCCTCACGATGGGCCTCGCCTCGATCGTGCTGTCGGTGCGCTACCGCATGCCGATCTCGAGTGCCTGGTCGACGCCCGGCGCCGCCGTGCTCGCCGCGACCGCCACGGTCGAGGGCGGATGGCCCGCGGCGGTCGGCGCCTTCCTCCTCACCGGTGGGCTGATCGTGCTGACGGGGCTGTGGCCGCACCTCGGTCGCCTCATCGCACGCATCCCGCCGTCGATCGCGCAGGCGATGCTCGCCGGCGTCCTGCTGCCGCTGTGCCTCGCCCCGGTCACCGGTCTCGTCGCGAACCCGTGGGGCGTCGTTCCGGTCGTCCTCGTGTGGCTCGTGTTCCTTCGCCTCGCGCCCCGGTGGGCGGTGCCGCTCGCGTTCGTCGCGGCGGCGATCGTCGTCGGCATCCATGTCGGCGTGACCGCAGCGGCGATCGACCCCGCCCTCCTCGTTCCGCGCCTGGAGTTCACGGCGCCGACGTTCACTCCGGGCGCTGCGGTCGGGGTCGCGCTGCCCCTGTTCATCGTCACGATGGCCTCGCAGAACGTCCCCGGCGTCGCGGTGATGCGCAGCTTCGGCTACGAGGTGCCCTGGCGCCCCGCGATGCTCGTGACGGGCATCGGCACCGCGCTCGGCGCGCCGGCGGGTGGCCATGCGATCAACCTCGCCGCCATCAGCGCCGCGCTCGCCGCCGGCCCCGATGCTGACCCCGATCCGCGCCGCCGGTGGGTCGCGGGCGTGTCGACGGGAGTCTCGGCGATCGTGCTGGGCGCGTTCTCGGCGGCGCTCGTCGCGCTCGTCGTCGTCGCCCCGACCGCCGTGATCCCCGCGGTCGCAGGGCTCGCGCTGCTCGCGACGCTCGCCGCGGCGATCCAGCAGGCGATCGACGACCCGGGGGAGCGGCTTCCCGCCGTCGTCACGTTCGTCGTCGCGGCATCCGGTGTCTCCGTCCTGGGCATCGGCGCGGCGTTCTGGGCGCTCCTCGCGGGGCTGCTCGTCCGCGGCGTGCTGCACGTCGGGCGGCGGCGCTGAGGCAGGGGCGGGCCGTCACGCCGTCACGCCGTCACGGAGACAGGAGATGTCACGGACACAGGCTGAATGCCGTTGATTCCGTCCTGCCTCGGTGAGATCTCCTGCCTTCGCGATCTCCTTCCCCCGTGAGATCGCCTGTCTCCGTGACCTGACGTGACCTGTGCACGCGCCGGTCACGCCCGCGCGAACACCAGGGTGCCGTCCGCGATGGATGCCGAGACCAGGCGCAGCCGCACCGTTGTGCCGGGTTCGACGTCGAGGCCCGCGACCTTCGCCTCGACGGGCGGATCGGTCACCTGCACGCGCGCGCCGTCGCCCTTGACGCTCAGGACGACGCCGTCGAACACCTCGCCCTCGCGCCCGTGGAGGACGGCGGCCTCGACGCGATCGAGCGATGCGGCATCCAGCTGCGAGGCCTTCTGCGTGCTCCGCGCCATGAGCGTCGGAAGCTCTCCGAGGGAGCTGCGAGCCCAGTCGGGAACCTCCCGTCCGTTTGCGAGGGCGTCGCAGACGACGAGCGCCCACCGGTCGACGAGGCGACGCAGCGGCGCCGTCGTGTGCGCGTACGCGGCGCCGATGGCGGAGTGCAGGGTGTCGGCGGGCACGGTGCCGTCGAAGGCGACATAGCCCGCGCCGCGGAACAGCCCCGCGGCGTACTCGCGCACGGCGAGGGCCGCGGGGGAGCGGTCGAGGCCGCGCAGGTAGTCGCCGTACGCGACGTCGGGACTCCACGGCATCCCCAGGGCGATGGTCTGCGCGCGGAACTCTTCGATGTCCTCCGGCGCGGCGGGCGGCATCGTGCGAAGGATGCCGACGCGCCCGCGCACCATGATCTCGGCCGCCGCCATTCCGGTCAGGAGCGAGACCTGCGCGTTCCAGTCCTCGAGCGGCACGCCGTAGCTGCGCTCGAGCCGGTAGCCGTCGCCGTCCGGCTCGATGCGCACCTCGGGGACGTTGAGGCTCGCTCCACCGCGTTCTCGTTCGCGCTCGCCACGGGCGGCCCCGAACCACGGCAGTGCGGCGAGCGTGGGCGGCGCGTAACCGGCGTCGATCGCCCGCTGTGCGTCGTCGTAGGACCACTGCCGGCGAGAGCGCACGACGCCGCGCGTGAGGGTCGTCTCGGTCGGGTTCGCGCCCTCGTCGAGCACGAAACGCCAGACGTACGCGCGCCGGTCCCGGCAGGGCAGGAGGGAGGCGGCATCCTCGCTCAGCACGGGCGGGTGCAGGGGGATGCGTCCGTCCGGCGCGTAGAGCGTCTGGCCACGGCGGCGTGTTTCGGCATCCAGCGGGCCCTCCGGCGCGACGTATGCCGGGACGTCCGCGATCGCGTAGTGCAGGATCGCGCCGTCGGGGGTCCGCTCGAGGTGCAGCGCCTGATCGAGGTCGGTAGACCCCGCCGGATCGATCGTGAGGAACGGGATGCCGCGGAGGTCGGGCACTCCCGCGGCATCCGGATCGACGGGGACGTCGCGGGCTGCGCGATCGGCCTCCGCCTGCGCGTCGGCGGGATACGAGTCCGGCACGTCGAGGTCGCGGCGGAGCTGCGCGAGGGAGCCGGCGAGCGCGCCGCGGGCCTCTGTCGGAACGATGCGGGAGCGGCGATGCGTCACGCACGTCAGCCTATGCGTGTGGCCACGTTCGGTGCCGAGCCGTCACGCAGCCTCATCCGTAAACCTTCGAAGAAGATCCCCCCGAAACCGATGGGGTCGACGCGGTCCCGTCTGGCGCGGGTTCCGCCGGAAATCGGAACGGGCGGCGCTGCGAAAGCAGGCTCGATCGCGGCCTGCGGCCCCCGTGAGAGCGGGGCGTGCACAATCGGCCCTGCTTTTGCGGCGGGGACGACGGTGATCTCGCGGATCCCACGACCGAACTCCCGATCGCGCGGAATGACGCAGGAACCACGCGGCTAAGCTTGACGCTCGTGGTCACCCGTCTTTCCAACTACTTCGTCCGCACGCTCCGCGAGGACCCCTCGGATGCCGAGGTCACGAGCCACAAGCTGCTCGTGCGCGCCGGCTACATCCGACGCGCCGCCCCGGGCGTGTTCACGTGGCTGCCGTTGGGCTTGAAGGTCAAGGCGAAGATCGAGGGCATCATCCGCGAGGAGATGGCGGCGGCGGGCGCCTTCGAGGTGCACTTCCCGGCGCTCCTGCCCCGCGACCCGTACGAGCAGTCGGGCCGGTGGACCTCCTACGGCGACGGCATCTTCCGCCTGCAGGACCGGAAGGGCGCCGACTACCTCCTCGCTCCGACCCACGAGGAGATGTTCACGCTCCTCGTGAAGGACCTGTACTCGTCGTACAAGGACCTGCCGCTGACGATCTACCAGATCCAGGACAAGTACCGGGACGAGGCGCGTCCCCGCGCCGGACTCCTGCGTGGCCGCGAGTTCACGATGAAGGACGCCTACTCGTTCGACTACACGGATGAGGGGCAGGATGCCTCGTACATGAGCCAGCGCGACGCGTACGAGCGGATCTTCCAGCGCCTGGGTCTCGAGTACGTCATCGTCGCCGCCGACAACGGCCTCATGGGGGGCGCGCGGTCGGAGGAGTTCCTGCACCCCACCGCCGTCGGCGAGGACACCTTCGTCCGCTCGGCGGGCGGCTACGCGGCGAACGTCGAGGCGTTCACGACGGCCGTGCCCGATCCGGTGCCCTTCGACGAGGGCGAGGCGCCCGTCGTCTTCGACTCGCCGAACACGCCCACGATCGAGACGCTCGTCGCGCACGCCAACGCCGTACTCGAGCCGCGCGCCGACGGGCGGCCCTACACCGCCTCCGACACCCTCAAGAACGTCGTGCTCGCCCTGACGCACCTCGACGGTGAGCGTGAGCTCGTCGTCGTGGGACTTCCCGGCGACCGCGAGGTCGACGACAAGCGCGCCGAGGTCGCTTTCGCGCCCGCCGCCGTCGAGGCCGCGACGGCGGAGGACTTCGAGCGGAACCCCCTGCTGGTCAAGGGCTACATCGGCCCGTGGTCGCCGGCGGGCGCCGTGCTCGGCGAGGAGTCGGCGACCGGCATCCGCTACCTCGTGGACCCCCGCGTCGGAGAGGGCTCTGCGTGGATCACCGGCGCGAACCTCGACCAGAAGCACGCGCACTCGGTCGTCGCCGGGCGCGACTTCTTCGCCGACGGCGTGGTCGAGGTCGCGAACGTCGTCGCGGGCGACCCTGCCCCCGACGGCTCGGGACCGGTGGAGCTCGCCCGCGGCATGGAGATCGGCCACGTCTTCCAGCTGGGCCGCTTCTTCGCCGAGACCCTCGGTCTCAAGGTTCTCGACGAGAACGGCAAGCTCGTCACCGTCACGATGGGCTCGTACGGCATCGGCGTGACGCGCATCCTCGCGATCCTCGCGGAGCTCAACAACGACGAGAAGGGCCTCGTGTGGCCGGCATCCGTCGCGCCGTTCGACGTGCAGGTCGTCGCCACGGGGCGGGATGCCGCGGCGTTCGATCTCGCCGAGCAGGTCGCCGCGTCGCTCGAGGATGCCGGGCTCGACGTGCTGCTCGATGACCGCCCCAAGGTGTCGCCGGGCGTGAAGTTCGGCGACGCGGAGCTCATCGGCGTTCCGCAGATCGTCATCGTCGGCCGCGGCGCCGCGGACGGCGAGGTCGAGCTCTGGGACCGCCGCTCGGGTGAGCGCACGGTCGTCCCCGCGGCGGATGCCGTGCAGACGCTCGCCTCGCGCTGACGCCGCGTCCGGTGCCGCCGGCACCGGACCCTTGCCCCGCGCTCAGCGCGCCCCCGCGGCGAACTCCTCGAGCAGTTCCGCCGCGCGCGGCGCCCCGCCGGCCTCCGCGAGCTGCGCCGCGATCTCCCGCGCCCGATCCCGATAAGAGGGGTCCGCCCGCACGCGCCCGACCGCCTCCCGCACTGCTGCGGGCGCGGGCCGCCCCGTCCGCAGGTTGACGCCGGCACCGGCCGCCGCGACCCGTCCGGCGACCTCGGGCTTGTCGAGGTCCGCGCCGCCGACGACCAGTGGCACGCCGTGCGAGAGCGCCGTCAGGGTCCCGCCCCACCCGCCGTTCGTGACGAGGAGGTCGACGCGGGGAAACAGCGCGTCGAACGGGAGCATCGCCGCGGCCCGGGCGTTCGGCGGCACGGGGAAAGGCAGCGTGTCGACGCCCCGCACCCCGGTGGACGCCGCGACGATCACGTCGGCGTCGGCGAGGGCATCGAGAGCGGGCTGCAGCAGATCGGTCGGGTCGACGTTCTGGGTCCCCTGGGTGACGGCGATCACACGGCGCCCGTCGAGCTCGTCCCACCACGGCGGGAGCGGCACCTCCGCCGGCGTCGCGAGCCGGCCCACCCGGTGCAGGTGCGCAGGCCTGTCGGGCAGATCGAAGTCGAGCGCGGGGACGCCCGAGGCGAGGATCAGCTGCGCCGACCAGACCTGTCGGTCGAAGCCGACGGATGGGGGGCGAGCCCCACCTCGACCCGTGCCCGGTTCGCGGCTCGGTTCAGCGTCCCCGAGAGCGCCGGGATGAGTGCGCGCAGAAGCCTGTCGCGCGTCCTGCCCGCAACCGAGCGCCCCGGCCGGAGCCCCTGCCCCGGCGGAGGCCCCTGCCGTGAGACGAGGTGCAGCGGCAGCACGGCGACCGTCGCCCACCGGCATCCGATCGCCTCTGCGACCACGCTCGGCGCGAGGGATGCCTCGTCGCTCACGAGTGCGTCCCAGGACTCCCGCTCCCATTCGGCGCGGAGGTCGGCGAGCTGGGCGGGCGCGGTGCCGACGAAGAGGTCCTCCATGTTCACCATGAGCTGGCGGAACCCCTTCTTGCCGACGAGACGCGGAAAGGTCGCGGGCAGGTTCTGCTCGTCGAAGTCGGCGCCGCCGTCCACGGGACGAACCGCGCCCCGACGGCCTCGACCTGCACGCGGAACGCCGCCCCCGTGTAGAACCGGACGTCGTGCCCGCGCCGCGCGAGCGCGCCCGCGACGGCGACCATGGGCGCGACATGCCCCGAGAACGGCATCGCCGTCACCATGAAGCGCGCCATCGTCACCCCCCGACATCCCCGCTGCCCAGTATCCTCGCTCGGGGCGCAACGCGATACCGGGCGCGGCCCGTGCGGGCCTCGGCAGTGTTCCCCGGTCAGCGGATGATCTTGCCGTGGTTCATGATGTCGTCGTCGGGGGTGTCCTTCGTGACGAGCGACTTCAGCATGCCCGCGGCCATCGCGATCTTGCCCTTCGCGGGCTCCCAGAACTCGGTGACCTTCGGCGTCACCTTGAGCAGGGCGATGCCCGGGGTGTCGAGTCCGTCCTCGAACCACACGTCGAGCGAGGGGGAGTAGAGCTCCTCCATCTTCGCCTTGTCGTGCACGACCGCCGCGGTGCCGCCGACCGACACGTAGCGCATGCCCTTCGCGTCGCAGTACGACAGGCCGACCTCGCGGTGCGCGCGCGCCTCGTCGACCTTGTCGGTACCCTCCGAGGTGAAGAACCAAATGTCGCCCGCCTCGTCCATCTGGCGCGTCGACATCGGGCGCGACACGAGGTGGCCGTCGTCGTCCTGGGTCGTGAGCATCGTGAAGTCGATGTCCTCGACGAGTTCCTTCACGCGCTCGAGCGCGTCGGTTCCGGTGATCTCTGTCATGCCGCGAGCCTCACATCACGGCATCCGCCCCGTCAGGGGATTGACAGAACGTCCGCGGCGAGCGTATCCGCGGCGATGCGGCGGTCATGCGCGACCAGGATGCCGAGGTCTCCCGCGCCCGCGCGGCCGATGGTGCTCGACACGGACCGATCGCGGCACGCCCGTCCCGGCAGAGCCGCCCCGGTTCGCCCGCGGTTCACCCACGCGTGCCAGGCTGGGGGCATGGCAGGAAGCTCCACTCAGATTCCGCAGACCGTCACCGACGACCTCCGCACGCTGATCGCGGACGCCGGGATCGACGCCGACCAGGACCTCATCGCCCGCATCCTCGCGACCGGGGTTGGCCTCGGCCTCGACGACACCGACCGGCTCGACCTCAAGATCACCTCTGCCGCCCTCACCGAGATGCGCGCGGCGTTCGCGCTGTTCGCGCCGTTCCGCGGCATCCCCAAGGCGACGATCTTCGGCTCGGCGCGCACGCGCCCCGACGACGAGCAGTACCGTGCGGCAGCCGCCGCGGCCCACGAGCTCGCCGAGCGCGGCTGGATGGTCGTGACGGGAGCGGGTCCCGGGATCATGCAGGCCGCCGCCGAAGGCGCGGGCCCCGAGCACTCGCTCGGCGTCAGCATCCGGCTGCCGTTCGAAGAGAAGCCGAACGCGATCATCGCGAAGAACTCGCGGAACGTCGCGATGAAGTACTTCTTCACCCGCAAGCTCATGCTCGTGAAGGAGTCGCAGGCCTTCATCTGCGTGCCCGGTGGCTTCGGCACGCTCGACGAGATGTTCGAGCTTCTGACGCTTCAGCAGACCGGCAAGGCCGATCCCACCCCGATCGTCCTCCTCGACCGCCCCGGCGGCACCTTCTGGGCGGGCCTCGAGCGCTTCGTCGACGAGCAGCTCATCGCGGGGGGCGTCATCTCGCCCGACGACTTCGACCGGGTGCTCGTGACCGATTCGGTGGATGCCGCGGTGAGCGAGATCACCGGGTTCTACCGGAACTACGACTCGCTCCGGTGGGTCAAGGGGCGCCTCGTGATCCGCCTGCACGCGGCGCCCACCGCGGAGGAGATCGACGACCTCAACGCGCGCTTCGGCTCCTTGCTCGCGCAGGGGCGGATCGAGGCGACGGAGCCGCTGAAGGCCGAGGTGCGCGACGATGACCGCCTCGACCTCCCGCGCATCGTGATGACCCTCAACCAGTTCAAGGTCGGGTCGTTGCACCTGCTCATCCGGGCGCTGAACGACCTGCCGTCGGCGGCCGGCGAACCCGAGACCGCGCCGGTGCCGTCCGCCAACCTCTGACCGGAGCGCACCGAGCCGGGGTCGTCACAGCCGCGCGTAGCGCGCGCGGAAGAACTGGAAGACGCCATAGGCGATGAAACCGACGCCGACGATCGCGACGAGGAGTGGACCGAGGAAGACCTCGCGCAGGGCGCCGAACGCGGCGTCGAGACCGCCTGCCTGCGCGGCATCCGACGTCGTCGCGGCGACGATCAGCAGCACCCCGACGATGGCGAGCGCCACACCCTTCGCGATGTAGCCGAAGACACCGAGGGTCTTAACGAACGTGCCGAGGCGCCCGGACGGAATGGACATCTTCTTCTCGAACGAGCGCATGATGCCCATCACGACGAAGACGATACCGCCGATCGCGATGCCCGCGCCGACGACCCAGAGCAGAATCGACCCGCCCGGCAGCGCGAGCACGTCGCGGCTCGCGCCCTCGGCGCGGTCGTCGCCGTCGGGGCGGGCGCCGAGCGCCACCGAGACGGCGACCGAGGCGAGCGCGCCGTACACGACGGCCTGACCCCAGGCCGAGATCCGCTGCCCCCAGCGCTTCGCGGTGCTCTCCGCGCGCACGACGAAACCCTGGATCAGCTGGTACAGCGCGAGGGCGCCGAGCATGACCGCGATCACCCAGAGCGCGGCGAGCCCCAGAGGCGCGCCGGCGATCGCTCGGAGTGCACCGCCCTGGTCGGCCGTCCCCGAGCCTCCGAATGCGAGCGACAGCACGAGGATGCCGGTGAGCACGTGCACGGCGCCGCTGGCGGCGTACCCGCCGCGGGCGAGCCCGGTCATCACAGGGCTCGACTGCACCTCGCGGGCGGCGGATTCGGCGGCGTTGCTCACTCGAGAACTCTAGGCGTTCGGGGATCGCGACGGGATGGCGAGAGGGCGCGACGTGCGGTCACGGCTCGGGGTCGTCGCCGCCGGCGATCCACGGGCGACCGAGCGGGACGACGTGGCGGCCCAGTGTCCGCCAGTAGAACTTCTCGATGAGCATGTAGGCGGCCAGTGCAGACGCCGCCATGAGGAACCACGCGCCGATGATCCCGAAGCCGTCGACCCCGCTGAAGGACCCGATCGCCTCGAGTCCGAGGCCGATCCCGACGCACAGGAGCGTGAGGGGGAGGACCGTGTTGTGCGTCGCGCCGGCGATCGCGAAGCCGAACGCCAGGACCGAGAAGATCAGCATGAACAGCGGCTTCGCGATGCCCGAGACTTCGAAGAAGCCGAGCTCGCCACCCAGGAGGAACCCCGGCATGCAGATCCAGTACCAGCCGAACGCGTTGTAGACGATGAAGTGGAAGTCGTCGCCGATGAAGTACGACAGCATGCCGGCCGTCACCTGCACGACGCCGCCGAACGCGGCGCCGACCCAGAACACGGCGCTCTCGTTCTGCACGCCGAGGTGCGCGAGCTGGGCGGTCAGGGTCGCGGTGACGAAGCCCAGCAGGCCGATGAGGCCCGGATCGGCGCGGTTCGACGGGATGTGCGACCGCGCAGAGGGCGTCGCGGCATCCGTCTGTTCGGACATCATTCGCCTCCGCGGGACGGACGGTGGATCGGATCGACTCCAGCCTGGCCCCGTTCGAGGGAGATGTCGAGAGGACCGGTGACGGTCAGCTCGTCCTCCCAGCACTCGATGCCCGTGACGTCCGGCATCCGGTCACGCGTGAAGACGGGATCGCGCCCCGCGCGCCGCTGAGCGGTGTAGTCCTTCAACAGCCGGATGGCGATGGGGGACAGGAGCGCGATCGCGATCAGGTTGATGAGCGCCATGAGTCCCATCACCCCGTCGGCGAAGTTCCAGACGAGATCGGCGGTCACCACCGACCCGACGAGCACCGCGACGATGACGAGCACGCGATACCCCGTGAGCACGGCGGTGCCGCGGGTGATGAACTCGATGTTCGACTCGCCGTAGTAGTAGTTGCCGAGGATCGACGAGAACGCCAGAAGGAACACGATGACGGCCAGAGCGATGTTCGCCCAGGGTCCGAGCGTCGAGGTCAGCGCGCCCTGCGTCAATCCGATGCCGCGCTCGGCGTTCGCGAGATCCGGCACCGAGACGAGGATGATGAACGCTGTGATGGAGCACACGAGGAACGTGTCGAAGTAGACGCCGAGCGTCTGGACCAGACCCTGCTTGACCGGATGCGTGACGGCCGCGCTCGCGCCGGCGTTCGGCGCCGACCCGAGGCCCGCCTCGTTGGAGAACATCCCGCGCTTGACACCCGTCAGCACGATGTAGCCGAATGCAGCGCCGACGACCTCGTTCGGCCCCCACGCCTGAGCGAAGATCTGCCCGAACACCTCGGGCAGCCGGTCGACGTGCAGCGCCACGACGGCGAGGCCGAGAAGGAGGTAGGCGAGCGCCATGAAGGGGACGAGGTACTGCGTCACGGACGCGATGCGTCGGACGCCCCCGAACACGACGAGCGCCGTCAGGATCGCGAGGATCGGTCCGATCACCCACGGCAGCCACGTCGCGACGTCGGCGGACATACCGCCGGCGACAGTCGCCGTGATCGTATTGGCCTGGAGAGAGCTGAATGCGAAGGGGAAGCACACGATGAGGATGATCGCGAAGAGGACACCCATCCACCGGGCGCCGAGTCCTCGTTCCATGTAGAAGGCCGGTCCGCCGCGGAAGGCATCCTTCTCGCGCACCTTGTACAGCTGCGCGAGGCTGGACTCGATGAAGCTGGACGCGCCGCCGATGAATGCCATCAGCCACATCCAGAACACGGCGCCGGGTCCCCCGATCGCGATCGCGGTGCCGACTCCGGCGATGTTGCCGACACCCACGCGCGACGCTGCGGAGATCGTGAAGGCCTGGAACGCGGAGACCGACTGGGGCTCCCCGTCAGCGGTGCGCGGCGTCTTGTCGGTGAGGGTGCGGAACATGTCCGGAAGCAGGCGCAGCTGGACGACCCCCGAACGCACGGTGAAGTAGACCCCGAGGACCACGACGACGGGCAGCACCGCCCACGTCCAGAGGTGATCGCCCCACGTCAGCAGCCATTCGTTGATCGATTCCATCGGCCCAGTATCGCGGGGCGCGCCCGGGCGACGCCATCGCGGCACCGCGCGGCGCGCTCTCAGCCGGCATCCGGTAAAATCAGCAGGATGGCGTGCGGGGCGACCCCCAGATGAGTGAATCCCCGGTGACGGAACCCGGTGGGTGATGCCCGCGCCGAGAGCTGAATAGGGAGGCACCTGTGGACATCGATCTGGGACTGCTGCGGACGGTCGAGCGCGAGAAGGAGATCCCCTTCGACGAACTCGTGCGGATCATCGAGCAGGCGATCCTCACCGCCTATGCCAAGCACACCTCTCCCGACGGCGAGCTTCCCGAGGGCGCGCGCGCCGAACTCGACCGCAAGACCGGTCACGTCGCCGTGTACGTGCCGCTCCTCGACGAGGACGACGTCGTCATCGGCGAAGAGGAGTCGACACCCGAGGACTTCGGCCGCATCGCCGCCTTCGCCGCGAAGCAGGTCATCAGCCAGCGCCTGCGCGACATCGCCGACGACGCGATCCTGGGCGAGTTCCGCGGCAAGGAGGGCGACATCGTCGCCGGCGTCATCCAGCAGGGCCCGAACCCGCGCATGGTCCACGTCGACCTCGGCACGGTCGAGGCGATCCTCCCGCCCGAAGAGCAGGTTCCCGGCGAGGAGTACCCGCACGGTCAGCGCCTGCGCGTCTACGTGACGTCGGTGTCGAAGGGCCTCAAGGGGCCGCAGATCACCGTCTCGCGCACGCACCCGGGGCTCGTGCGGAAGCTCTTCGCGCTCGAGGTCCCCGAGATCGCCTCGGGCCTCGTCGAGATCACCTCGCTCGCCCGCGAAGCCGGCCACCGCACCAAGATCGCCGTCACCGCGAACGACCCGGCGATCAACGCGAAGGGGGCCTGCATCGGTGAGATGGGCCGCCGCGTCCGCGCCGTCACCGAAGAGCTCGGCGGCGAGAAGATCGACATCGTCGACTACGACCCGGAGCTTGCGAAGTTCGTCGCGAACGCCCTGTCGCCAGCGAAGGTGACGTCGAGCTTCATCCTCGACGCGAACACGAAGGCCGTCCGCGCGCTCGTCCCCGACTACCAGCTGTCGCTCGCGATCGGCAAGGAGGGCCAGAACGCCCGCCTGGCCGCAAAGCTGACGGGCGCGAAGATCGACATCCAGCCCGACAGCATCTTGGAAGACAAGTAACGGGGTAGGATGGAACCCGTTCGAACGTGCGTGGGATGCCGCGCGCGCGCTCCCCGGTCCACGCTCCTGCGAGTCGTGGCCCGAGACGGCTCCCTCGTCCCCGACGAGAAAGCCGTCCTGCCGGGGCGGGGCGCGTGGGTGCACGACACCACGGACTGCGTGGAAGCCGCCCTGCGGCGGCGCGCATTCGGACGAGCATTGCGTGTATCGGGTCCGCTCGAGACGCAGACCTTTCAAGAAACCCACCAGCGAAAAGGCTGAACGGCTATGGACACGAAGTGAACGGCTCGAAATGAGACCCGTCCGCATCTAACGGTCTGCCCTGTCCGGGGGAGACCTCAGACAGGAGAATTGTGGCAAACCCACGAGTGCACGAAATCGCTTCCGAGATCGGCGTCGACAGCAAGGTCGCCCTCGCGAAGCTGAAGGAGCTCGGCGAATACGTCAAGAGCCCCTCATCCACGATCGCGCCGCCCGTTGCGCGGAAGCTCCGCGCGGCCCTCGAGGCCGACGGTGCGGCGAAGCCGGCCGATGCGCCCGCCGCGGCCAAGAGCCCGACGCCGTCGGCGCGCCCGTCGAGCGGTGCCCGCCCCGGCCCCGCGAAGCCGCAGGCGCCGACCCCTGCTGCGCAGGCTTCGGCATCCCCGACCCCGGCTGCGCAGGCGCCGGCATCCGCCGCGTCGTCCTCGAGCGCGACGACCGAGTCGACCTCGGGCGCTGAGGCCAAGCCCGCCGCGGCCACGCCGTCGACGGCCACGCCCGGCGCCCCCAAGCCCGGTGGCGCGACCCCCTCTTCGGCGACGCCCGGTGGGGGTGCCTCCGGCTCGGCGACCCCCGGCGCTCCCCGCCCCGGCGGGACCCCGCGCCCGGGCAACAACCCGTTCGCCTCGTCGCAGGGCATGGGGCAGCGCCCCGCCGGCCCGCGCCCGGGCAACAACCCGTTCGCCTCCGCGCAGGGCATGGGTCAGCGCCCCACCCCCGGCAACATCCCGCGCCCGCAGGCGCCGCGCCCCGGTGCACCCCGCCCCGGCGCCCCGCGTCCCGGCGGTGCCGGTCGTCCCGGCGGCGGCGGTCGTCCCGGCGCTCCCTTCCAGCAGCGTCCCGGCGGCGCGGGCCGTCCCGGCGGTGCCGGCGGCTTCCAGCGTCCCGGCGGCGCGGGCGGTCCCGGTGCGCCCGGCGGCTTCGCCGGTCGTCCCGGTGGCGGCGGTGGTCGTGGCCGTGGTCCCGGCGGCGGCACCGCGGGTGCCTTCGGCAAGGGCGGCGGCAAGTCCAAGCAGCGCAAGTCGCGTCGGGCGAAGCGCCAAGAGTTCGAGATGCGGGATGCCCCGGTCGTCGGCGGCGTCAACGTCACGAAGGGCAACGGCGAGATCATTCGCCTGCGCCGCGGTGCGTCGATCGCCGACTTCGCCGACAAGCTCGAGGCCCTGCGGGGCTACACCGTGCAGCCCGGCACGCTCGTGACGATCCTCTTCAACCTCGGTGAGATGGCGACGGCGACCGAGTCGCTCGACGAGGCCACCTTCGAGGTGCTCGGCGAGGAGCTCGGCTACAAGATCCAGATGGTCTCGCCCGAGGACGAGGACAAAGAGCTCCTCGAGGGCTTCGGTCTCGACCTCGAGGCCGAGCTCGAGGCGGAGAGCGAGGACGACCTCGAGATCCGTCCGCCCGTCGTCACCGTCATGGGCCACGTCGACCACGGTAAGACGCGCCTGCTCGACGCGATCCGCCAGACGAACGTCGTGGCAGGGGAAGCCGGCGGCATCACGCAGCACATCGGTGCCTACCAGGTGTGGACCGAGCACGAGGGCCACGAGCGCGCCATCACCTTCATCGACACCCCCGGTCACGAGGCGTTCACCGCCATGCGTGCCCGTGGTGCGCAGGTCACCGACATCGCGATCCTCGTGGTCGCCGCCGACGACGGCATCATGCCGCAGACGGTCGAGGCCCTGAACCACGCGCAGGCGGCGGACGTGCCGATCGTCGTCGCGGTGAACAAGGTCGACAAGCCCGACGCCAACCCGGCCAAGGTGCGCCAGCAGCTCACCGAGTACGGTCTGGTCGCCGAGGAGTACGGCGGCGACGTGATGTTCGTCGACGTGTCGGCGCGTCAGGGCACCGGCATCCAGGACCTCCTGGACGCGGTCCTGCTGACCGCGGATGCGGGACTCGACCTCACGGCCAACCCGAACAAGGCGGCGCGCGGCGTCGCGATCGAAGCGAAGCTCGACAAGGGCCGCGGTTCGGTCGCCACCGTCCTCATCCAGTCGGGAACGCTCCGCGTCGGCGACGCGATCGTCGCGGGAACCGCCTACGGGCGCGTTCGCGCCATGGTCGACGAGAACGGCGACGCGGTCGAAGAGGCATGGCCTTCGCGTCCGGTCCAGGTGCAGGGTCTCAACTCGGTCCCGCGCGCCGGCGACACGTTCATCGTGACGGAAGAGGATCGCCTGGCCCGCCAGATCGCCGAGAAGCGCGAGGCCGCCGAGCGCAACGCCCAGCTGGCCAAGGCGCGCAAGCGCATCTCGCTCGAGGACTTCACCCGTGCGCTCGAAGAGGGCAAGGTCGAGTCGCTCAACCTCATCATCAAGGGTGACGTCTCCGGTGCCGTCGAGGCGCTCGAGGAGTCGCTCCTCAAGATCGAGGTGGACGACTCCGTGCAGCTGCGGATCATCCACCGCGGTGTCGGCGCGATCACCGAGTCGGACATCAACCTGGCCACGATCGACAACGCGATCGTGATCGGCTTCAACGTCCGCCCCGACACGAAGGCGCGCGAGCGCGCGGCCCGCGAGGGTGTGGACGTCCGGTTCTACTCGGTCATCTACAACGCGATCGACGATGTCGAGCAGTCGCTGAAGGGCCTGCTCAAGCCGGAGTACGAAGAGGTCCAGTCGGGCGTCGCGGAGATCCGCGAGGTGTTCCGCTCCTCGAAGTTCGGCAACATCGCCGGTGTCATCGTCCGCTCGGGCACGATCACGCGCAACGCCAAGGCGCGCGTCATCCGCGACGGCGTGGTCATCGCCGACGGCCTGGCGATCGAGTCGCTGCGCCGCTTCAAGGACGACGTCACCGAGGTCCGCACGGACTTCGAGGCCGGTATCGGACTCGGCAAGTACAACGACATCCAGGTCGGCGACGAGATCGAGACGACCGAGATGGTGGAGAAGCCGCGCGGCTGACGTCCTCGTTGTCGTCGTCGCTTCGGCTGCGGCG
>NZ_JBYIPF010000020.1:0-1436 GCF_057706945.1 Microbacterium sp. bgisy203
CGGTCAAGTCCCGTGGTGTGGTGTCACTCCGGTTGTTTCCTGTGGTGGGTGATGGTCAGGCGGTGAGGTAGAGCTCGGGGCGTGCGGGTTCGGTGTGCTCGTTGAGGGTGTGGACGAGTTTGCGCATGGAGATGTCGGAGAAGTAGCGGCGTTCGCCGTAGGACCATTCCTCGTGCTGCTCCTGCAGGACGGCGCCGATGAGGCGGGTGACGCTGCCCTGGTCGGGGAAGATCTGCACGACGTCGGCGCGGCGTTTGATCTCTCGGTTGAGACGTTCGATCGGATTGTTCGACCAGACCTTCTGCCAGTGCTCGCGCGGCAGTGGCGCGAACGCGGTGAGGTCGGGTTCTGCGGCCTCGAGCATGGCCGCGATCTCGGGGAACGATGAGCGGAGGCTGTCGGTGACGGCCTTGTATTGCGCGGTGACGGCTTCGGTCGTGGTCTGCGCGAAGATCGTCGAGATCAGCGCATTGACGGGCTTGGAACGCGCGGATCCGATCTTCTGGGTGACGTTGCGGGCGAAATGGACCCGGCATCGTTGCCATCCGGATCCGGGCAGGATCGCTTTCACCGCGGCTTTCAGCCCGGCGTGCGCATCGGAGGTGACCAGCGCGACGCCGAACGGATCGGCGTCGGTGGCGACCTTCAGTCCTCGGTCCCGGAGGGAGCGGAGGAACTCGGTCCAGAAGTCGGTGTTCTCCGCGTCGCCGAGCGCCATCCCGAGGATCTCCCGCCGGCCCTCTCCGGAGACGCCGGTGGCCACGACGACGAGGGCTTGGGAGACGACCCGGCCGCGGTGGCGGACGTCGAGGTAAGTGGCGTCCAGGAACAGGTAGGGGAACCAGGTGTGATCGATCCGGCGGTGCAGGAACTCCTGCACCGACTCGTCGATCTCCCCGCAGATCCGCGACACCGTCGACCGGGAGATGCCGGTGTCGTTGCCCAGCGCCCGGACAAGCTGATCGACTTTGCGGGTGCTGACCCCGTCGATCCAGGCCTGGCAGATCACCGCGTAGAGTGCCTTGTCGACCCGGCGCCGCGGACTAAGCAGCGACGGGAAGAACGATCCCTCGCGCAGCTTCGGAATCTGAAGGTCGACCTCCCCAGCCGGGGTCGCGAGGGTCTTCGGGCGGGTGCCGTTACGACGTGTGGTCCGCTCCGGGGTGCGCTCGTGCGGCGCCGCGCCGATCTTCACCGTCGCTTCCGCGTTGATCAGGTCCTGCAGGCCGGCCTGCAGCATCCGTCGGAACACGTCCGAGTGGGCGAGGTCGGGATCGGCGAGGACTTCGCCGATCAGGGTCGTCAGGGCAGACTGGTGGTGGGTCATCGTGGGATCTCTGCTTTGCTTCTTGCCGGAAACAACTGGTCATCCCACGGTGGCCCTTCGACGACGAGACCCCCGCGGGAAGTGACACCACGCTATGGGACTCACCCCG
>NZ_JBYIPF010000021.1:0-1298 GCF_057706945.1 Microbacterium sp. bgisy203
GCGATGCTCCTATGGATGTCAAGCGGTGAGGACGTAGTAGATCTCGCGGGCGATGAGGCGTTTGAGGCAGCGGATGATGTCCTTCTTGGAGAGGCCCTGTTCGGTGCGTCGTCGCATGTAGGCCTGGGTTCTGGGGTCCCATCGGAGTCGGCAGAGGACGATGCGGTAGAGGGCGGCGTTGGCTTGCCGGTCGCCGCCGCGGTTGAGGCGGTGCCGGTGGGTCTTCCCGGATGATGCGGGGATGGGTGCGACGCCGCAGAGCATCGCGAACGCCGCTTCGGAGTGGAGCCGGTCGGTGTTCTCACCCGCGGTGACCAACAGCTGGCCGGCGACGTCTGGACCGACGCCGTTGAGTTCGAGCAGTGCCGGGTTGATCGCGGTGACGAGGGGTTCGATCAACTCGTCGAGGTCGTCGATCTCGACCGTCAGTGCGGCATGGCGGCGTGCGAGAGACCGCAGGGCGGCTTTCGCGGCCTGTTCGGGTTCACCGACCCGTGTGGTGTCGGGGCGTAGCCCCGAGCAGGCGTGCAGGAGATCCCGGTCGGCTAGTCGGCGCAACCGTTCTCGCAGTTCGTCGGGAGCGGTGACCAGCAGCGTCTTGATCCGCCGCATGCAGTCAGCGCGATGATCGACGGCGCTGCGCCTCGCGACCCGCAGGTTCCGCAGCGCCTCGACCTGCCCTGTGCGGTCTTTCGGGATGCCGGTTCGTGCCCCAGCCAGCCCCGCGCGCGCTGCTGCCTCCGCGTCCAACGGGTCGGACTTGCCCGCGAACCGGCGGGCCTTGCGGTCGGGCCGGTCGATCTCCAGCAACTCGATACCGGCGCCACGGAGGTGGCGGGCAAGACCCGCCCCGTAGGCGCCGGTGCCTTCGACCGCCGCGACGAGCAGCATCCCGAACGTCATCGCCCAGGTCAGCAGCGACGCGTATCCCTTCGGGTTCGCGGGGAACTGGGCGCACCCCAGCAACCGCCCCGCGGTGTCGATCACCGCGGCGGTATGGGTGTCGCCGTGCGTGTCGACCCCGACTGCGACCTCGACCTGTTGAACTTCTCGTGCGATGGTGGTCATCGCCGTTCCTCTCACTCAACCGGAATGAACGGCACGCACCGCCGAGAGCGAGCGGACAAGACAGTGATGGGTGCCTGCTGGCACAGGCTCCTATGAGGTCACGACCCTCGCACGGTGAGTGCACGGCAGCCCCGCAGCGAATCAACCGACAGATCGCGTTGAAGACCCTCAGTCAGTCAGTAGCTGAGTCAGGAAGACCGCTGCGGGGCTCCCACCACCATCATCACTGT
>NZ_JBYIPF010000022.1:0-894 GCF_057706945.1 Microbacterium sp. bgisy203
GGCTATCGCGGCGCGGTAGGAGCGGGCTGTCTTGTCTGAGCGCATCGCGATGCCGCGCCATTGCTTGAGTTTGTTGAAGCAGCGCTCGACGACGTTGCGTCCCTTGTAGCGCTCCTGCTGGGCTTCCCCGAAGTCGATGGGCCGGCCAGGCTTCCTGCGGCGGTGCGCGATCTGGTCGTCGCGTTCCGGGATCGTCGCGGCGATCTTCCGCTCCCGCAGCCACGCCCTGTTCTTCTTCGACGGGTAGCCCTTGTCGGCGAGCACCCGATCCGGGCGCCGCCTCGGACGGCCGACAGCTCGAGGGACGTGGATCTGCTCGAGTGTGGCGGTCATCATCGTGGTGTCGTTGATGTTCGCGCCGGTGATCACCCAGCTCAGCGGACGTCCACGCCCGTCGCAGACGAGATGCACCTTGCTCGTCAACCCGCCACGGGAGCGGCCGATCCCGTGATCAGGCGGCTCTTCCCGCGGATTCTTGTGATTCGACACAGCCCCCTGTGTCGCGGCTGAGGGTCGCGCCGTGCTGGTGCACGCGCGCGATCGTCGAGTCGATCGACACCACCCAGTCGAGCTTGCCCGCCGCGTCCGACTGCTTCTGCACCTCGGCGAGCAGCTTCTCCCAGGTGCCGTCCTCGGCCCAGCGCGCGAACCGCTTGTAGATCGAGTTCCACTTCCCGAACCGCTCCGGCACATCCCGCCAGGGCGCCCCCGTGCGGTACTTCCAGGCCATGCCCTCGACCGCGAGACGATGATCCGTCCACGGCCGCGACCTGCCGACCGGCACCGGCATCAGCGGCTCCAGAACAGCCCACACCTCATCCGAGATCTCCTGACGCGTCACACCATCGAGACTCGCCGATCCTGAGCCTGAACCTCTTGATCAACACGCCCTAG
>NZ_JBYIPF010000003.1:0-409987 GCF_057706945.1 Microbacterium sp. bgisy203
GCCGGCGGATCTCCGCCCAATCTTCCACTGAAATCACCCTCCAAGAGTGTCGGAGGGGTCAAGACTCAAACGTCGCCTCGGGGTCAGTCTTCACCCGTCGTCGACAGGTGCGTTCGCGTTGCTCTTCGATCGACATGCGCCGGCGATCTACCGCTACGCGGCGCAGCGGCTGGGAGAGGGCAGCGCCGAGGACGTGATGTCGGAGACGTTCCTCGTCGCCTTCGAGAAGAGAGCAGCGTACGACCTCGCGATCGTCGATGCTCGCCCCTGGCTGTTCGGGATCGCCACCCGCTTGATGCATAAGCATGTGCGGCTGGAAGCGCGGGCATGGAAGGGCATGGTCGCGGATCTCGCGGCGCAGCTCTCGCCCGACATGATCGAGCAGGCGGGCGCGCGGTTGGACGCGGCACGGCTCACGCGGCGCTTGGCTTCGGCGCTGCGTGGCCTGCCCGCGTCCGACCGCGACACCCTGCTGCTGTACGCCTGGGGCGACCTCGACTACGCGGGCATCGCACGCGCTCTCGACGTGCCGATCGGCACCGTCCGCTCACGCCTGAATCGTGCCCGCCGCATCCTGCGGACCGCGGCCGGCACCAACGATCCCGAACTGGAGAAGGAACATGGACGAGTTGACGCTGCTGCGCAACACGCGTAGCGAGACCGAACCGCCGGAGTCGACGTTGCACCGGGGCAGGGCGGCGCTCCTAGACGCAGCCTCCGGCTCCGCCCAGCCGCACATCAGCACGTCGCGCCGACCGAAACGCGCCCGACGCTTTGCGATCGGCGGACTCAGTACGGTCGGCGCCGCGGCACTGGTGGCGGGGCTCGTGCTGACGGACGTGGTCGGCCTCGCTGGCTGGCGTGGTGGGGCGGATGCCGCTGCCGCCGCCGTGCTCGACGAGGCGAGCGCCGCCGCGATCACCTCAGTCGATCCCGCGGTGCAGCCCGGCCAATATCTGAGGGTCAACACCAGGGGCGTACACCTCTCAAGCGGAGGTATCGGTGATGTTGTGGCGTCGTACCAGTACGCGTCCGATGACACTCTCTACCGCCCCGCAGATCCCTCCGATGACTGGGTGTGGGTCCGCGGTCCGCAATCCATCGCGGCGACATTCGGTCCGGAGTCCGAGCAGGTGGCGAACGCGTGGTGGGAAGCCGTGTCCTCCTCGTCAGGTTCATTCGAGGCTGGGGATCTTCTCCGGGCACCTGGGGGCGCGTTCTACGGGGGTGACGCCGGGGCGGGGTTTGCCGATCTGGACCAGCTTCCGCGTGACCCGTATCGACTGCTCAACTACATCTACCGTGTCACCCTCGGCTCCGGTCCCTCGCCCGACACCGAGGCTCTCGTGTACATGGCCGACCGTCTCCGTGCCGGGAACGTGCCCGCCGACCTGCGCGCCGCGATGTACAAGGCTGCGGCCATGATCCCGGGCGTCACGTTCATCAGCGATCAAGCCACCCTTGACGGCCGCACGGGGGTCGCGATCGGCCGCGTCGAGGACGCGTGGGGCACCCGGGTGGACATCATCATCGACCCCGATACCGGCACGTTCATCGGCGATCGCGAGGTCCTCCTCCGCGACCGGGACGGCGTACCGGCGGGCACGGCGGTGCGCTGGACGAGCGTCACCTCCTCGGTCGTCGACGAGGCGCCCGAGGGCGGATCGGTGTGCGGGAAGATGACCGTCAACCCGGAGACCGGGCAATGCTGACCGGGACAACTGTCGGAGTCGAACCGACGAGTCTCATCCTCCCTCCGACGGAGTCGCTTGTGATTCCGCTCGACCTGCACCGACCTCATGCGATGAGCGACCAGCGCTGATTGCACCACATCGATTCCCCTCGCGACCCGTGAGGGGGATCGATGTGGTGAAGCGCGTGCCGACTATTGCTTCTTCTCGCCACGTGAGTACTTTGATGCCTTGTACTCCTCGAGAGCAGACTTGCTCGACCGGTACCGGCCGTCGCTCCCGATGATGGCTTCGAGGCGCCCGCGCGATGCGGCTTGCTTTAAGGCGACGAGGCTGAAATCGTCGTCGACGAGTGCCTCGAGAGGCACGTACTTGGCAGGGCCGGCGATGTTCGGGATGAGCCGATGGAGATTGTCGACGACGGAGCGGCTGATCACCTCTGCCAGAGGCCCGTCATCCCCTTGATCCGAGCGTTCGAGTGCGCGGAGGTACTTCCGTCGCTGTTCCTTGAGGATGATCGCGGGCGGCCACCCGAGCCGGATGAGTAGAAGGTTGAGCAGGAGTCTTCCGCTGCGTCCGTTGCCATCGATGAACGGGTGGACGCACTCGAACTCGCGATGCAGCCGGGCCAGCTCCTCCGGAACCGCGGCGATGGTGAGTGATCCATCGCTGATCTGTTCTTGCAAGTGATTTGCTCGATCGACCCACGCGGTGATCTCGGACGGGATGAGCGGGAAGGTCGGGGGCTTCATGCCGCCCGCAAATTCCTGGATCTCATGCTGCCGCCAATTGCCTGGCCCTTCGGTGTCATGCGCATCCGGGTGTGGCGCCACCTCCCACACCTTCGCCATGGCGAGAGCATGGACGCGCCGAACCTCGGTGACGGTGACCAGACCGTCGTGCGACCACTCATCCGGGGCGACGGCCTGCTGGTATACCCACCGGGCGGCTTCGGCGTATCCGAGGACCTCCATGTAATCCTTCAGCTCCTTCGCCCCCACAGCGCGCCCCTGTTCGAGCAGGGTCTCGACTTCGCGGAGGACGAGAGTGTTTCCCTCGATCGCTGTCGAGTGGTGAGCTTCAAGATGCCACAGCTGATCCCACAGCGACTTGGCTTCGTAGGGCTTCGGCAGCCCGCCGTAGTTCGCCAGCTCATCGATTGCGGTCGCGAAACGCTTGTAGATCACTTCACGGCTCGGTCGTCCGCGTCCCGGCCGCCCACTCGTAGAATTTGTCATCACCGCTCCGCCCTAAATCAACATCGACAACTTAGCATGTTGTCATCGCTGACCACTGATTAGTCAACAACGACAAACTCAAGTCCGTCAGGCGTCTGAACGCACAGGACCGGGTCTTCGTGAGGAGATAGCTTCCGCCCAGAATCCTCGACCGTTTTGAGACGCGGCGCGGAGCGGTCGAAGCCCTCGAAATGATCGTCGAGCCTGAATCGGCGTAGGCTGAAATCGCGTGCTGAAAGCGGCGCGCGGCCGCGGGATCGCTCCTCAATCGCTGCCACGTTTCTGCCACGAATCGAACCGAATCGACCTGATCGAAACGGACGCCGCCGGGGTCAGAACCCGCGGAATCACGCGGTTTCAGTTGACTTCGATTGCCATCGGCGCGATTCCAAATCCCTCCGTCTCCGCCATTTTCCCCAGGTCAGGAGCCATTTTCGCGGCTCGACTGTTGGGTGCTGGCGGTCAGAGTCCGAGGCTCGGACCCTTCGAGGTGACCCCCAGGTGACCCCCGCTGCGGCCGAACTCCTCGGCGGCCGCGAGGCGGCGCACGTGGTCGCGGCGCTGGCCTTCGCCGAGGACGTGCGCGTAGACCGCGAGCACGGTGCGCGCATCGTCGCCCAGGTACTCCGATCACCGGCGGCAGGATCGTCCTGCCCTCCGGCCGCAAGGTGTCCGAGCGCGACTTGCTCAAGCCCCTTGGTGACCCGAAGAAGACGCCCGACTTCTACGAGCTAGTCGCCCTCCAGCACGGCAGGCTCGCCGCCAAGGGCGACCCGAACCCGTCAGCGACGATGGCCGACATCAGCGGTGTCGCGCTCTCCACCGCGCAGGGCTGGGTCACCCGCGCCCGCGCCCGCGGGCTGCTCCCACCGGGACGCCAGGGCCGCGCCGGATAGCCGGACTCGTCCGCTCTCCCAGAGCGCGGAAAGAGTCGGAGGCTGCAATCCGCTCGCTGTGCTCGGGCCTTGCGGTCTCCGACTCGGCCCCGCGCAGAGCATGGACCGGCTCGGGCCAGGAGCCAGGTGCGAGGGACGACTGAGCCAGCGAAATCCCTAGCGAGGAAGTAGCGTCCGAGCGGCAGTTTTCAGCGGAGCAATCATCTCAAGAGTCCTTCGCCAATGTATCCGCCGCTCTCGCAGCCAGGTGGGATGGCGAAGGTGGCGGAGCCGATGGGGATGGTCCATTGGTTGAGGAGGTCGAGTTCGTCCAGGCGGCGCTGGATGGGAACGAACTGAGCGGTCACATCGGCTTGGTAGGACGCGAAGATCAACCCTGACTCAGAGATGCCGTCGCCGCTGGGTGGGAGATCGTAGTTGTAGCTGCGTCGGTAGATGCGCTCGGTGCCGTCGCCACGGGCGCGCCGCATGTGGGCGAAGTCGGGGATGACGGGAAACCCTGCGGTGCCGGTGGCGGCGAAGTCGGGTTCATCAGTCTCGTTCGCCCCTGTGAGCGGTGCTCCGTTCGACAGGGTTCGGCCGATCGATGCCTCGCGCCCCACGCGGTCGAGCTCGTCCCAGGTGTCGAGGGTCATCCGGATGCGACGGATGACGAGGCCGGTGCCGCCGGCTAGCCAGCCGTCGGTGGCCCAGACGACGGAGTCGAAGTCCTCGGTTCCGGGGACGGGATTGACGGTGCCGTCGACCTGTCCGAACAGGTTCCGCATGGTCGTGCCGGATCGTTCGGTACCGCGGGCGCGGCGGAAGCCGTCCTGCCGCCAGCGCACGGTCGCGAAGCGGCGAGCATCCTTGAGCAGCATCCGGGCGGTGTGTGCGACGGTGACCGGGTCGTCGGAGGCGATCTCGATGAGCAGATCCCCGCCGCTCCAGGCGTCCTCGAGCTGGTCGATCGAGAACACGGGCAGCGGGGCGAGCCAGCCTGGGGCGGTTCCTCCCGCGCGGGCGACGAGACCGGGGCCGAAGCCGAAGGTGACGGTCAGGCGTGCGGGCGCGATCGCGAGCTCCGGTTCGGAGTCGGCGAGAGCGGCGACCCCCTGGGCGAGGCGCGCGGCGTCGTCGGTGAGGATGCGCATCATCCGGCGCAGCCCGTCTCGGCTCGTGCTCGGTGCGAGGTCGAGCCCGATGAACGCGGTGTGGGCCTGCGGAACGGTCGCGACGCCGGCCTGATGGGGTCCGTGGAATGGGACAGCGTCGCTCCTGGTGATCGCGTCGGCGTCGGCTGCCGATGTCGAAGAGGCGCGATCGCGGGAGGCGAGGGCGAAGTCTGCGCCGATCGCGGCGGCGGCGCCGAGGCCGGCGGCAGCCCCTCCGAGGAGGAGCTGTCGCCGGTTCACGCCGCGCCCGGAACCGGCGTCCTGGGCTTGGGGCATCAGTCGTCCCCGCCCATGTTCATGTCGTCACCTGTGTAGGTCTCGTTGGCGCCGGAGTAGTCCTTCGCCGGGGCGGTGAAGGTGTAGTCGGAGCCGTCCGAGAACGTCAGGGTGAACTCGATCTCGTCGCCTGCGACGATTGGGGCGGTCAGGCCCATGAGCATGAGGTGGTTGCCGCCCGGCTCGAGCGTGAGCGCGCCGCCGGCCGGGATGGTGAAGCCGCCGTCCTTCTCCTGCATGACCATCGAGCCGCTGCCGTTGTCTACGGTCTCGTGCAACTGCATCGAGGTCGAGGCGGTGCTGGTGGCCGAGACCAGGGTCACGTCGGCGTCGCCGTTGTTGGCGAGCTCGCCGAAGGCGGCGGACATGCCCTCGTCGGTGGCCTTGACCCAGGCGTCGGTGATCGTGACGCTCTGCCCGGCGGTTGTCGGGCCAGCGGCCTGGTCGGGCGTCGTTGTCGCGCATCCAGCGAGAGCGAGCGCAGCGGCGGCGGCCAGCGCGAAGACGACCGCCGGACGGCGGACGGTGAGTGTGTTCATCAGAATGGTTCCTTATGTCGTTCAGAAAGGGTTGGGTGTGTTCACGGAGAGCCGGGCTCGTCCGTGCCGTGTTGGGTGACGCGTCGGCGGAGGAAGCGACTGGCGATCCAGTAGCCACCGCCTGCGATGACGGCGCCGGCAAGACCGATGAGAACGATCCGTATCGCCCCCGGCACTCCCGGCTCTCGGGTGTCTGCGCTGTCCTGCCCGTTCGCTGCTCCTGGCGCCGTGGCGGCCGGTGACGGCCGTTCGCCGGCATCTCCGACGGCGAACGGGATGATCCCGCTGATGGGATGCCCGTCGCGAGAGACGACCTGCCATCGGATCTCATACCAGCCGTCGGGCATGCCGCCCTGCAGTGCGATCCGCGCCCTGGTGTCGTCGTAGGCGAGGTCGCCCTCGGTCCACGACTGCTCGGCGGCGTCGGTCACGATGATGATGCCGCCGAGCTCCATGAGTTCTCCGGAGAACTGCAGCACGACCTCCTCCGGTGGAGCCTGAAGCACTTCGCCGTCGGCCGGGGTCGATGCGACGAGCTGGTCATGAGCCTGGGCAGGCTCCGCGATCCAGAGCAGGCCACTGGTCATTGTGGCGACCGCGAGCGCGGCCGCGACGATGCGTATCCACCCGGAAACGGGTCGTAACATGGTGCGTCCAATGCTGATCGGCACGGCAGCGCCGCACCAGGGTGAGAGCCAGATCGTTACCGTCGGCGACGGTCGACCGCGAAAGAGCCGGCTGGTTGAGGTTCACGCCCCGAAGGGTCGGAACGGACGCCAGCCGCACGCTCCCGGGGCGTGTGCGACCCGGTGCGTCAGGAGAACGCGAGCAGAGTGGAGCGCGGTGGCCCTCTGCGGGAGATCGACGCCCCGAGCAGCAGATGCGCGAAGGGGCGCTGGTTCAGGAAATCGCCCACCAGCCGCGGCAGGGCGACCCGGATGGCAGCCGGACGAGGCAGTCGCGGGAACAGCGTGCGCACAAGCATTGCCGTGAGCTGCCACAGGCCGACGAGGGCGGCTTCGCCGCATCGGATCAGCAGGATGGTGACCACCGCTGCGATACCGTGCCCGACCCACATCCCGCCGTCGGGGTGATCCATGTGGGGAGCCATCTCGGTCCCGGTGTGCAGCAGTGTGATCGTCTGCGCATGATGCCCGGCGTGGCCGGCGGGGGCGTCTTCGATCAGGAACGCTCCGGGGCCGGTAGTGCCGAGCACGAACAGCCAGTGGAACAGGAGTTGGCTGGACAGTACCGAGAGCACCAGCCCCGGCAGAGACAGGACGCGCCCGGACAGCGGGAGGCATACGAACACCGAGAGCGCCAACGGCACCAGGATGCCCAGCATCTCCGGCACGGACCCTCCGGCGAGCACATGCGATATCAGCGCGATCAAGGTGGAGAACACCGCGACGAGCAGCGCCTTCCCGGCGCGCGCCTGCCGAGACAGACGCGCCCCGCGCAGCCGCGCCGGGACGGGCTCGCCGTCTCGGGCTGCTTCTGCAGTGCGAGGTCTCATCAATCTCATCCTAAGGATCGGCCGAGCCCCTCCGAGGAGCCCGCGGCGGGCGCATGGAGCACCTCCGACTATGCCCCATTATACGGTGGGGGGTATATTCGGAGCATGTCGACCCCCACGATCACGCCCGCGCGTCGCCGGGTGCAGCGGCGCACGCTGCTGTTGCTCTCCCTCGCCCAGGTGTTCAGCGGTGTCGGCACCGGCGCGGTGGTGTCGACCGGCTCCTTGCTTGCCGTCGAGCTGTCGGGGTCGGAGGCGTGGGCTGGTTCGGTGACCACGACGATGACGCTCGGCGCGGCAGTCGCCTCGGCGCTGCTGATGCGCCTGGCCCTGGCCAGGGGTCGTCGGATCGCCCTGTCGACCGGACTGCTGATCGGCGCTGCGGGAGCTGTCGGCGTCGTGCTCGCCGCCGTCAGCGGGGCCTTCTGGCTGCTGGTCGCCTCGGGGGTGCTGATCGGATTCGGGAACGCGGTGAACCTGCAGGCACGATTCGCCGCGACCGATCTGAGCGCGACCGAGCACCGAGGGCGCGACCTGTCGCTCGTGGTCTGGATGAGCACGATCGGCGCGGTCGCCGGCCCGAACCTCATCGGCGCCGGCGGGACACTCGCAGCCGGACTCGGCATTCCTGCGTTGTCCGGGCTGTTCGTGATCTCCACGGCCGGAATGCTGGTGGGCATGGCCGTCATCTGGATCGGCCTCCGACCCGACCCCTACCTCGTCCTCATCGGTCGGCAACCGCTGGCCGGAGCCGACGGAGCGGTCACGGCTGCGCCTGTGCCGGGAGGTCCGCGGCCGGGGTTGCGGCAGGGCATCCGGGCGTTGTGGTCCCACCCCGGATCGCGAGCCGGGCTGATCGGCATCGTCGCCGCGCATGCCGTGATGGTCGCGGTGATGTCGATGACGCCCGTGCACCTGACCGGGCACGGCGCCTCGATCACCATCGTCGGGCTCACCGTGAGCCTGCACATCGCGGGCATGTATGCGCTCGCCCCGGTGATGGGCGTGCTCACCGACCGGCTCGGCGGGCGCATCGTCGCCGCGGGCGGGATGGTGACGCTGCTGGTCTCGGCGCTGCTGGCCGGGTTCAGCGGCGACGCCCACATGGTGACCGTGATCGGGCTGATCCTGCTCGGCCTGGGCTGGTCGGCCGCGACCGTGGCTGGGTCGGCGATGATCGTCGCCGCCACCCCCGTCGCCGAGCGGGTTGCCGCCCAGGGCGCCTCGGACACGCTGATGAGCCTCGCCGGTGCTGCGGGCGGGTTGCTCGCCGGGGTCGCGCTCGCCGCGATCGGCTATCTCGGCCTCGGCGCTGCCAGCGCCGTGGTCATTCTCATCACCCTCGCGGTCCTGGCCTGGACCGCACGAACGAATCGGAGAACCCCATGACCATCCTCGCCTTCCTCAGCTCCACTCCCGGACGGTGGACCCGCGCCATCGTCGGTGCCGTCCTGATCGCGCTGGGCGCGATCCTCGGCGGCTGGTGGTGGCTGCTCGCCGCGCCCGGGCTCTTGTTCGTCCTCGTCGGCGCACTCGACGTGTGCCTGATCGCGCCGCTCGCGGGAAAGCCCCTGCGCGGCAAGGACTTCCGCGCCGCCCTTGGCCGCTGACCGGCCCGAACGAACGGACACGCATCATGCGCACGCTCCTCACCCTGCTCTCGCTCGCCTTCGCCGCAACCCTCACCCTGGCCGGCTGCTCCAGCCCTGCCCCCGTGACCGTGGGTGAGGATGCCGTCATCATCGACGTCCGAACTCCGGCTGAGTACGCCGAAGGGCACCTTGACGGCGCGGTGAACATCGACGTCTCCTCCCCGGCATTCGCCGACACCATCGCCGAGCTCCCCGCAGACGACGAGTATGTCGTCTACTGCCGGTCGGGCAACCGCTCCGCGCAGGCCGCCTCGATCATGCGCGACCACGGATTCGAGCATGTCATCGACGCTGGCGCCCTCAGCGATGCATCAACGGCCACCGGGATCGACATCGTCACCGAGTGAGCGTCAGCCCGCGCGACCACGCATGTTCGCATCCCGATACCCCTGGGGGTATACTCGAGCTATGGCTACCCGAGAGATCACCCTCGACAACCTCGAACCCACCATCGCCGGGAACGACATCGTGCTCCTGGACTTCTGGGCTGCGTGGTGCGGCCCGTGCCGCGCGTTCGCGCCCGTGTTCGAGACCGCCTCGACTACCCACCCGGACGTGGTGTTCGGGAAGGTCGACACCGAGGCGCAGCAGCAACTCGCCGCGGGGTTCCGGATCACCTCGATCCCGACCCTGATGGCGTTCCGCGAGAACATCCTGGTGTTCGCCCAGCCCGGCGCCCTCGCGGCCCCGCAACTGGAACAGGTGATCGCCGCCGTGCGCGACCTGGACATGGACGAGGTCCGCGCCCAGGTCGCCGCACAGGCTCAGCAGAGCCAGCAGGAGACGGCGCGATGAGGATCGTCATCGTCGGAGGCGTCGCCGGCGGCATGAGTTGCGCCGCCCGCGCACGGCGGTTGGATGAGTCGGCGGAGATCATCGTGCTCGAACGCGGCGAGCACGTCTCCTACGCGAACTGCGGACTGCCCTACTTCGTCGGCGGGGAGATCGCCGACCCCGCGAAGCTGCTCGTGCAGACCCCGCAGTCGCTTCACGCCGCGCTGAACCTGGACGTGCGCACAGGCCACGACGTCACCGGACTTGACCCCGAGCAGCGGGTCGTGACCGTGGACACCCCGGACGGGAGGACGCGGATCGGGTATGACGCGCTCGTGCTCTCGCCGGGTGCGCAGGCCGCACGACCCCCGATCCCGGGTCTGGACTCTCCGCGAGTGCGCACCCTGCGCACCGTCGATGACGCCCTTGCTCTGCGCGAGCAGGTCGAGGCCGGAGCGCGGCGCGCGGTCGTGCTCGGCGCCGGGTTCATCGGCATCGAGGCGGCCGAAGCCCTCGCCCGCCAGGGGCTGGACGTGACCGTGGTCGAGCTCGCCGAGCACGTCCTGCCCCCGCTGGAGGCCGAGCTCGCCGCGCTCGTGACGGGCGAGCTGCACGAACTCGGCATCGGCACCCGCACCGGGATCGCTGCGACCGGCATCCAGCAGGGCGCCGAGCACGACCTGGTCGCCCTCGGCGACGGCACGCTGCTGCCCGCGGACCTGATCGTCCTGTCCGTCGGGGTCCGACCCGACACCGCCGTGTTCGAGGCCGCGGGAGTGAAGTGCGAACGAGGCGCGATCGTCGTCGACGAGCACGGCCGCACCTCGATCCCCGGCGTCTGGGCTGTCGGCGATGCAACGGTCAGCGCCGACGCCGTCACCGGCATCCGCCGCCCGGTTGCACTGGCGGGACCGGCCAACCGCGCCGGACGACTCGTGGCCGACGACATCCTCCGACCCGGCACCGCCAGGCCGATCCCGCACCCGGTCGGCACCGCGATCGTCCGAATCGGGTCCGTCACCGCCGCGCTGACCGGCGCGAACCGTGCCGCGCTGGACGCGGCCGGGGTCGGTTACCGGACGATCCACCTGCATCCGAACCAGCACGCCGGCTACTTCCCCGGCGCGGCCCAGCTCCACCTGATCCTCCACTTCCGCGAGGCCGACGGGCTGCTGCTCGGCGCGCAGGCGGTCGGCGCAGAGGGGGTCGACAAGCGCATCGACGTGCTCGCCTCCGCGATCCGCGCCGGCATGAGCGTGGACGACCTGATCGACCTCGACCTGGCCTACTCGCCGCCCTACGGCCAGGCCAAAGACCCGGTGAACCTCGCCGGCATGGTCGGAGAGAACCTCCGCACTGGCACTCTGGCACTCTGGTACGCGCAGGACGTGGACCAGGTGCTCGCGCACTCGCTGGTCCTCGACACGCGCAGCAGGGCGGAGTTCGCCACCGGGCATCTGCCCGGCGCGCTGAACATCCCTCACACCGAGCTGCGCGAACGGCTCGACGAGGTCGGCACCGCGTCCGCGGGGCGTCCCGTCCGGGTGATGTGCGCCTCCGGAGTCCGCTCCGCGATCGCGCACCGCGTCCTCGCGCAGGCCGGGTTCGATTCCGCCTCCCTGTCGGGCGGCATCCTGACGCTCCGGGCGGTGCTCGGCGACCGCGCCGGCGAACTGCTGCGCTTCGAAGGGGCGATGCAGGATGCCTGAGCGTCGCACTGTCCGGGCCTGCGCGACGTCGCCCGCCGATCGGATCGTCCGGGGCATCGCCGCGCTGTTCGTCGGCGCGTTCGCGCTGAGCATGACCGGCCAGCCCTGGTGTGCGATCCCGGCCGGGGTCTGCTCGATCCTGCTCGCGGTCGGCGCGATCACCGGCTGGTGCCCCACCGACCTGCTCCGCACCCGTCAGGCTGAGACAGTCGAACAGAACACCCTCGGCTACACCGACGCCCGCCAGCACATCGACATCACCTGACCGTCTCCGACCGAGAGGAACCCCATGCGCACCACCGACCCCGACGTCCAGCGCCGCATCCTGCACCGCCTGCGCCGCGCCCGCGGCCAGCTCGACGCCGTCATCAACGCCGTCGAGCAGGAGAAGCCCTGCCGCGATATCGTCACCCAGCTCGCCGCCGTCTCCAGCGCCCTCGACCGGGCCGGCTTCGCGATCGTGTCCACCGCCATGAAGGACTGCCTCACCGACCCCGACACCGCCCTCGCCGAAGACGGCATCACCACCGAAGAGCTCGAGAAGCTCTTCATGATGCTCGCCTGACCACGGACCCCACAGACAAGACAACGGAGGAGAACGCCCATGTGCCAGCAAGTCACCTGCTCACGCTGCGGCCGACCGACCTGGACCGGCTGCGGTCAGCACATCGAGACCGCACTCGCCGGAGTGCCCGAAGCCGACCGCTGCCACTGCCAGGAGGCGTGACCATGTGCTCAGCGACGACCTGCAAGACCTGCGGAAAGACCACCTGGACCGGATGCGGCCAGCACATCAACCAGGTCCGACGAGGCGTCCCTGCGCACCAGTGGTGCAACGGACGGCATACCCCCGAGGAGATCGCCGCCGCGAAAGCGCAGCGCGGAAACATCTTCACCCGGCTCTTCGGCCGCTGACCCCAGCCGCTTCGAGTTCAGTCGCGAGACGGTGTGCCAGACGACACCGCGCCACCCTCTGATCCGCCGACCGCCTCGGGCGCCGATCCCGCTCATCAACCTGCTCGGTTGCGGCTGGACCGGGCGAAGGTTCAGTGCCGCTGCCCGTGAGACCGCGAGGGCATATCCCTCGGTCTCCAGGGGCGGGGCCATGCGAAGGCCTCCGTTCCTCCACAGCGGTGGATTCGGGCGCGTTCTCCCCATGGCGTGGGATGCGGTGATCGTGGCTGCGCCTGCGTCGGGATGCTGGCCGCATGGGAATCCGCTAATACGCTCATGCCTTCGATGCCGACCGCGCTCAGCAGGCGGTCGATGACCCGCACAGCATCCTCTCCAGCGACCCGCTCGCTGACGCATGGGGCCTGGAGCCGCACGCGAGCGTGAGTGTCGCGACGTTCGAGCAGGTCTCACCGAAGCGCGACATGCTCTATCTCGACAAGGCATGGTCCGTTTTGCAGTCCCTCACGCGCTCGGGGCCCGGAAGTCCCGCCGCCGGCTCGTGCTGCCGGATGTTCGAGAGGAACGTGACGATGCACGACATGGGCTGGGACCCGTGGGTGAGGACGATCCTGCCGGAGGAGGTGCCGGCGATTCGGGACGACCTCTGTGCGATCGACGAGGACCAGGTGCGAACGTGGGCGCGCACTTGGCGCAGCCGGCACGACGAGCTCCGCTACGTTCTCGACTACCTCACGCGGGCACAGGAATTCGTCGAGGCGCTCGCGACAGAAGGTCGCGGGATGGTCTACCTCATCGGGTGACTCAGCCCGAGCTATCCGCCGCCGCCGCGTCAACGGATGTCGGTGTGTTCCTTCAGAATGGACGCGTGCCATACGCCTTGAGCAGGAGCGCCTCCCGTGGAGTTACGCGCTCGAACGGCTCGGGGTGTCCTGACGAGGCATCTGATCGTTGCCCCAGCGCGCTCCTATTGGCCTGTCAGCGACGCGTGCTACCGTAATCGCAACAAACGCAACCTCCTGCGTTTACGTGTATTGAGGTGATTTCCGTGTCTCGCGCTGCCGTCGTTGAAGAGACGTACCTTCCCAGCAGGGAAGTCGAGCTTGCCCCTGTGCTGGACTTCCTCACCGCCCATGAGGCCGCCGGCCGGGCTCTTCCCGAGCCAAGGTACTTCCTTGCGGGCGCGCGTCCAGGCGACCAGGTCGAGCTTCCGGAAGAGGTCTACCTCGCTCTCCGCAAGATCGTGGACGCGATGCAGAGCGGGCTTGCCGTGTCAGTTGTACCCCAGGCAACACGGCTCACCACCCAGCAGGCAGCGGATCTCCTGAACGTGAGCCGCCCGACCATTGTGAAGCTCCTCGACGAGGGTGAGATCCCATTCGAGAAGGCGGGAACGCACCGACGCATTCTCCTCGCGGATCTGCTCGAGTACCGAGAGCGCCGGCGGGAGCGTCAGTACGACATGCTCGCCGCCACGCGCGACGCCGTCGACGAAGGCAACATCGAGCAGACGCTCGAGGACCTCAGAGCGGCGAGGAAGGCGGTCGCCGCAAGGCGGGCAGCCCGACTCTGACCTCGCAGACTGACAGGATGGGGTCGTGTTCACGGCGACCCTCGACACCAGCGTGCTGTGGCCGAGCCTGCAACGCGACTTCCTCCTTTCGCTCGCGGTCGAGGGCGCGTATCGACCGACCTGGAGCTCGGCGATCCTCGACGAACTCGAGTTCCACGAGGAAGTCAAGCTCGTGAAGCGGGGGATACCCGTAGCGGAGGCTGCCAGCCGCGCAGCAACCCTCATCGCCGCGATGCGGCGAGAGTTCGCCGACGCGGAGGTCGAAGGCTGGGAACCGCTCGAAGGTACCTTCGGGCTTCCCGATCCGAACGACGAGCACGTGGTCGCTACGGCCGTCATCGCGGGAGCCGGAGCGATCGTCACCGAGAACCTGAAGGACTTCCCTGCAGCCAAGATTCCGCCGGGCATCCAGGTGCTCAGCGCCAGGGAGTTCGCGAAGAACACTGTCGCGCTCAACCCCAGGCATGCGCTCGCCGCGGTGCGGGAGATCGCGAGTCGTTCCGGCCGCTACGGTGCAGCGCTCACCGTCGAGGAGATCCTGGACACGTTGCGCGACCGATACGGCATGATCGAAGCCGTCGAGATGATGGTCGAAGCTGCGTCCGCGTAGCCTCCAGTTCGCATGACTGAAGAGCGGGGTGCAGCCACCTGATTTCGCGCCGAACACCCGCCACGTTTCTGCCACGAATCGAACCGCGCTGACCTGATCGAGGAGAACGTCTGTGACCTCAGAACACGCGGAATCATGCGGTTTCAGCTGGGTCCAGTTGCCATCGGCGCGATTTCAAATCCCTCCGTCTCCGCCAGTTTTTCCCTGGGCAGAACCCGTTTTTAGGGTTCCTCCGACCTTCCCTCCTTCCCCTGACTCGGTTTCCGGCGCGGTATCAGGGGAGTGAGAGGGGAGTGAAGCGTTCAGGCGGCGCAGAGCCTCGATGTCCTGAGCTTCCCCGAGAACGTGTGCGTACACGCGCAGAACGGTGCGCGGGTCATCCCCGAGCCAGGCCGCAACCTGGTTGATCGGGATGCCCTGGCGCAGCCATGTCGATGCGGCGTAGTGCCGCAGGTCGTGGATCGTGTGATCGGGGGACGTCGTTGTCCACGCGACCGCACGGCGAAAGTAGGTGCCCCGCAGTTGCAGCCCGGTCGCGCTCGACGCGAGGTAGTCCGTTGACCCTTTGCCCGCTGCCCACACCTTCGCAATTTCGTGAGCACGAGCCACGAGCGGCACAGTACGGCGACCCCTGGCAGTCTTGGGCGACTTCTCGGCATAGCCGTCGCTGGCTGCCCGGAGCACACGCACAGCGGGGAACGGTACGTCTTGCAGATCACCGACGCGCAGTGCCCGCAACTCAGACCAGCGCAAGCCGGTGAGGCTCAGCCACTCGGTGATGAGCGCACCATGTGGCGAACGACTCCGCTGCGCATCGAGAACCACAGCGAGGATCGAGGCCGTCAGCGGCGCCCCTTCATGAGCCTGCACGGCACCAGACGGCATCCGCACACCACGAACCGGATTCGTCGGCGTTAGCCTCTCTCGCACCGCCCACGACCACAACGCCGAGAGCGTCGTGCGAACCCGCGCAACCGTCGAATGAGCGCGTGAGCCGAGCAGTTCGGTAAGCAGTGCCAACACGTCGGCCTCGGACACCGAGCCGATGGGCCGCGCGAGGAACTTGCCAGGCAATGCCGCCAGGTTGTCCCGATCCGTGCGGAGCGTGTGCGGAGCCACCTGGCCGGATCGAGCGTCGAGGAAGGCAGTGACGACCTCGGAGACAGGTGTGCGTTGTTGCTGAGGCGAGACGAAGCCGCCACCGTACAGTGCTTCTTTCTGCTGACGCTCGAACGCCTCGGCGGCACGCCGGGTCGTGAACGTCTTATCGGCCACGACCCGGCCACCCGCATGAAGCCGAACCCGCCAGCGAACACCGGAGGCTGTCTCTCGACGCTCAATGCTCAACGCTCAGCCCCGCGAGCCGGTGCACATCCGCAACCGCGTAGACCCGACGGGCACCGACCACGAGCGGCGTAATCGGGAACGTACCCGCACGCACCTTACGGCTGATTGTGGAGGGGTGCACCCGCATGAGCTCCGCGAGCTCGGCCTCGGTGTACCAGAGCGGCGTGTCAATCGTCTTACTCACCGTCGTTTCCCTTCTCGTCGTACAGACGCCTACGCTCGGCGTAGAGAGCGCCCAACTGCGTGTCATGCTCAGCCGTCCACTGCCCAGCCATCGCAAGGCCAATAGCCCGCTTCTCGAACCCGGAAATCTCGTCATCCAGTCGCCGCAACCGCTCACGCCGCTCCATCGCTGACCACCTCCCGCGAAGCATCGCCCGCACGGGCAGCCAACACCGCAGCGCGATAGTCCGCGTACTCGAGGTAGTCGGCGCGGAAGTAGCGCAGCGGTTCGCCCGCTTCGTGGATGACGCCCTGACCCGGACGCAGGCCCATGATCCGGTCAACATCCTCCGGGGTCGCCAGCTCCATGAGCAGTTCGACGCTTGCCCGGTTATCGACCCGCATCGACACGCGACGGGCGTACTGCGCACGCTCAGGGAGGTTCGCGACCTCGGCCCGCTGGATGATGGTAAAGACCCGCATACCGGCTTTCGCGGATTCCCTGAGCAGCCGCCCCATCGCCAGACGCATGCGCGGCGCGAACTTCTCGCCAGGCTTGCGCCCCTGATCTTCGCCGTCGAGCCACGACAGGATCGCAGGTAGTTCCTCGAACACGATCACGAACAGAGGGAACGCGCGACGGAGAACGTGCATCGGTACCGAATCCAACCCGCGTTCGAGCAGGAGGCGGATGCGCTTGTCCATCATCCGCACCAGCTGCTCAACCACCTCGCAGGCCGACTCCGGGTCAGCCGTCCCCAGGTGGATCAGCGCGTCATCGTCGCCCCGCCGATGCGGAGCCAGGAGCAGCCCAGATGGGTCGACACCAACGACCCGCACCGCTCGGTCACGAGCCGCAGCAGCCAAGACCGCGTATGCGAGAACTGACTTTCCCGAGCGCGTCGCCCCCTGGATCACCGAGTGCATCGCAGCGAAGTGATCCCACACGACGTTGCGCCCGTTCTCGTCGACGCCGAACGTTCCCCGGCGGCTCACAATGCCGCCGCCATTGCCTCGGGAACGCTCGCGTTCGGGTCGATCCACTCGCACCCGTCGATGGCCGCCCACGGGATGTCGTCGCCCTCGAAGTCATCGAGCATCAGACGGCCTCCGTCTCGTCGTCATCCGTCCAATCGTCCGGATTCACCGCCGCAGCAGGCGCAGCGGAAGGCGTAGCGACGCGGCGCATGCCGTCCAAAGGCGAGCGCGTCATGATGCCGACACGCACGACGGCAGGGCCGATCTTCTCCACCACGACATCCGTGCCTGTCGCCGCGCCGATTCGTTCGGCGTTCGCGTCCGAAGGCACGCGGCCACGAGGGAGCACCAGATCAACAGCCGGCCCTGTAGCGAGCAGTGAACGCCCCACGACCGCCGGCAGGTAGGTAATCGTGTCGCCCCTCCGACTCAACTTCTCGACCGAGAGGCCCACGTCCTCCGCCCAGGCCTTCACGCGCTCGACCGAACGCAGTGCGCGTTTCTCGTCCGCCGACAGCGAGGCGCGCTCTTCCTTGCTCAACTTCGGGCCACGAACGCGACCGAACCGAGCGAGCAGCCAGCCACGGAACGCCGGAACGAGCATCGCCACCACTGCGACGGCGAGCAGCAGCACGAGCAGGACGGCCACCAGGCCGCGAACGAACGACACGAGGCCGTACAGCGGATGCGACGGCGCAACACCCGTCACGGACAGTGCAAGCAGTACGGCGACCATCAGGCAAGCCATTGCCAGCGGCACGATTCGATGCAGCTTCATCGCGACAACCTCGGAATCTCGAACGTCACGCGCTGCACGTTGAAGGTCGAGGATGACGTGCGCGTCGAGACCACGAATGTGTGCGAGCCGTGATCCAGTCCGTCCACACGAACATGGGCACCGTCGAACGCTCGATCAGCCCCAGTCCCTGAGAACTGCACGGCCACCCACGAGCACGCACCATCGCTCAACCCGCCAGGTGCGACAGCATCAAGCCTGCACAGCGTCTTCCCCATGCCTCCGTCGGTGACATCAGAAATCGTGAACGATTCGCCCAGCGGCGGGAGATAGATCACTGCCGACCCATCATCGGTCTTGCCCGCACGAGGCCTCACCGCTTGCGATACCGTCACCGTCTTCTTGTCCTGTTCGGCGTAGACGTACACCGGATCCGTGCTGCCTGGAACGTACTGATAGGTGTACTCCGTAGCGTCATCAGTGATCGCCGCCGACGCAGGAGTCTCCACGACGACCCACGCCACGGCGATCAGCAACACCAGCGCGAAGCCCGCAAACCCCGCGACAGCGCCAGTAGCGCGGCGCTCGATTCCTCGCGTGTTCATGTCACGCCTCCGTCTTCTTCGGCGAGGGAGCTGTCACCGGTACGAGGCTTTCGACCGTGATCGACAGCAGCACGCGACCGTTGCTTTCGTACGGCTGCACCCATACCAGGCCGTCGGCGCGCACCTGCTCGCCCGCTTCGATCACGTCATCTGGCACCGCATTGATGACGTGCAGCGAATGTCCCTTCTGGGGGCGGAGCCGCCCCTCCTTGTCGAGCAACTGCGGGATGCAGCCTGAGGCGAGGGTCGGGCGTCCGTCGGGCGACAGCGCGTTGCTCTGTGCGCTGCCGCGATCCCCCTTCATGCGGAACCGCATCGGCTCACCGAGACCGAGTGCGGTCAACGGCCATGCATCGGAGTTGGTCAGGATCGGAAGGCTTGCCGCCTGGGTAGTGTTCATTCTCGTTCTCCTTGTCTGTGCACGCGGCGCTCGATTTGATTGGTTTGCGCGTCACATGCACGACGATACGTCTTGATTGGTTTGCGCGTCAACTGGTAGCGTCAACCTATGACGCCGAAGACTCTTCCCAGCCCATACCAGGACGATCCAGACGCCTTCCCCGTAGCGCAGATGAAAGACCCGGCGCAGATTGCTGAGTTCTTAGAGCGCGCCGGGCATGCACTACTCCGTGCGGCGAAGGCGGCGCAGCAACCTCAGCCGCCAGCGGATCCCATCGACGCCGACACTCGAACGACGAGCGCGCTGGAGGCGCTGCGGATCGGTGTTGCTCAAACCTTGCTCGCGCGCCGAATCGCTATCGAATGGGCGCTCGAACATACCTCGCTGACGCAACGGGGTGTCGCTGCTCTGCTTGGACTGAACCAGGCGACCACATACCGATACCGCCACAACGTCATCACCAACGAGGACGTTGCTGAGGCGGCGCTTGGCATCGTTCCACGAGTCGACTGAAGTGCAGCTACGGAGCCCTTCCCTGCGCTGAGCTAAGGGCTCCGTAATGTCCTAGAGGTGCCAGTTCTGGCCGACCCTGAGGTGGTTTCCCGCGCTCCTCGACCGGACACGCGGGTGTCGGCGTTCCTAAGGCCGTGCTCGGCTTATGCCAGCATGGTGCCAATACCCCAAGGAGCTTACGCATGGCCGAGATACGCAAGTTTGTCCGGTTCTCCGACACTGTCGTCATCGAACCTGACGAAACGAGGAACCCGGCTCAAGGCACCTTCTGGTTCGACCTAATTGACGGGATGCACGGTTGGTCCCACCAGCAGCGTGAGTTCCCGGTGTCGGGTGTGAAGTACTTCGGTGAACCGCAGCGCCCCGTTTCGCCACCGCTACCGCACATCCAGGTCGGCCGCGTTCGAGACCTATCGGAACAACTCAAGAAGTACAATCTGACAAGCGGGAGCGTCGATCCGCTCACCTTTGAGGATCCCGACGACCGCGTCTCCGAGCCGACGTACATCGTGCCCTTCGGTAACAATGGACGTGTCGCAATAATGAGCCCGGCGGTACGTGCCACCCGACACGAAACGCTTGCCCGCTGGGTGACGGGAGTATGCGAGTTGGCAACTCAGGGTCGCTCGATCGAGCTGATTCCTGTTGTTGACGAAGAGGTCCTCGCAAAAATCGCGAACGCCGAGGGCGCGGTGATGCTTGAGGTCCACGTCGATGCTGGAATGCCGATCCCGGACTCTGGGGGTGGGGACCTGGGTGATGCGTTCCGCGCTGCGAGACATCAGGCAACTGATGAGCTGGACCTCGTCCTGCGCTGGTCGCTGGGACGTCGTAACGGGACGCACTCGATCCGTGACGCGATTCGTGAAGCAGCTCTATGGGTTGCCAACGGTGGGTTCAGCACGAAGGCTGAGGTCAACATCGTGACGGAGAACGAGGAGGGCAGCATCTCGCGGGAGCTTCACTCCATCTTCGATGACCGCATCGCCAAGCGCGTGGAGTTCTTCGTGCCCGAAGGTCAGGTCGCGCCGGACGAGGTAGTGCTTGCCTCCATCGGCGAAGCGATCAACAATTTCCTCCGCGGGAGCGGTGTCGGAGGCTGAGCCTACACTGAACATTCGTTCGAAATGGTGGTGATGTCATGAAGGCTCTACGGAGGTTCGGAAGCTTTTTCGTCAACTACCCGGCGGCTGTCTCGGTGCTGATTTTAGTTGCGGTTGCCGCTCATTTCTGGCTGGCGCAAGAGAGACCGGAGCTCAACGTTGCTCGTGCCCTAGCAGAGAGCGCGGTTCCCGAGCCGAGGGAAACTCTGATGAGTCTCGCCCTCGGCGTTGCCGGGGTAAGTGCCATGGTCGGTGGTTTCGCGGGCGTGGTGGTGGTGTTCGGACTTGGGACCGAGCATGACCGATTCAGATTGCTCCGTCGCAACGGCGGGAGTCGGCTACGTGCAAGCTGGATTTCGGTCGTGCTTAGTTCATTTACGGGCGCCTTCGGGGCAGTCGTGTCCGCGGTCATGGTCGTTGGCTTCGGGGTGGAGCCGGGGATGTGGGTTCTCGAAGCATGCTTGCTGTTCACTGCGCATGGCGCAGTCAGACTCACGGTGCTGCTGGCGGGACTAGCGCGGATCGTTGACGAGGGTGATCGAGATGCCGACCGGCAGAAGCGCACTGTGAAGTCGACCGATCTGATCCCAAAGAAGCCGCAAGCTTAGGCCGCTGGCATCAACCAGTTTCGCCGAATTTCGGTGTACTGCGGCCGGATGGGCTGGGAGCCGTTTGCACGTACCAGGCGAGCCGGTCGAAGTCGCCGGACTCCGCGATTTCGAGCGCTTCCGCCAGACGATCAGAGTTGTTCCGGAACGCGCGATCGTAGGTCCGAGCTTCGATCACGGCGACCGGCTCGAAAGCCTCCGCCTCATCGATCAGTTCGTCGTCTGTCTTCTCTTCCTCGCCGGGGAGCAGACGGTCACGCAGTCCCTTCGTCCACGAGAACGCTCGACGGCCCCGAGTGGCTGTCACGAACTCGACCCACAGCGCTCGTGCTTGCTCTGTCCCTGGACCCTCTGCATCGAGCAGTTCGAACGGTGCGAGACTGTCGCCGCGACCTCGCTTCAGATCGCCGCGCGCAATCTCCGCCCCTACCGACGCTCGACGCTCGCCTGTGTGCTCTTGCACCTTTGACAGGTACTTGGCGAGCACCGCACCGTCACCGTCGACCGCTTGCACCTTGACGCCATGCTCTCGTGACGGGAGTCGTCCGCCCTTCTTCTCGACCGCGCGCACCCACAGCGCGTGAACCTCAGTCTCGAACGATGCGAGTTCCGCCGCCGACAGTGGATGCTCGAACACGACCAGGAAGTGCGAGTGCGGGTGCCAGCCGTTGCCCCCGTAGGTGACCTCCGTCGAGCGGATCGCGCCGACATAGCCGAGACGCACGGCCAGCCGCTTCCATGCTCGCCAGGACTGCACGGCACGCCACGCGCCCAGCAACACGTCAATCGACGGCGCTAGGCCGTCCTCGGACTTGTGGCGCAGCGTCAGCGTCATGAACGCGAGGCCCATGCCCGCATCCTGAGCGTGCAGCGCCGCCCGCTTAATCTCATCCGCCCGCGTCGCGCGAATCACGCCCGCGCACACCGGGCACGCCCACACCGACGCGCAGCGCTCCAGGCCGGAGTAGTGCGCTGGATGCTCGCCGGTTCCGTCGGCATGAACTGTCACCGCAGCGGCAGCGCGCCAGCGGCACCGAGCCGGACGCAGAGGCCGCACCCACTCGCCGGACTCATCCGCCCGAGCATCACGAGATAGCCCCACCTGCTCCCGAGCATGACCGATCAGCCACCCGCTCGACCGCTGCCGACGCCGGAACCGAACCCGCCGCCAATCCGAAGCGGCAACGCTATTCGCGATGTACCAAGACGCGTCGCTTCGCTCCGCGTGCGGAGCACCTTTCGACCCTTCGCGGGCTTCGCCCGCTCCGGGCGCGAAAGGCGCTCCCTCGGGGGCGTGCTGGCGTTGGTCATCGGAGAAGTGGCCTGGCATTCATGCCGGTCGGCCCAGGGGAGTGGCAGGGGAGCGGCACCGCCGAACACGCCTCGAATCGGCGTGCATCCGGTGCGCACGGGCGCAGAAAACAGCGGCCTATGCGGACTCTGTGGCCCTGCTAAGGTGGAGTCCCCTTACGGGGACCGAGGGTTCAAATCCCTCCGTCTCCGCAAAGAAAACCCTGGTCATAGGGATCTTTTCCGACCCGTTCGCTGCGTGCGGGTGTCGGTGGCGGCGCCGCTATGCGGTGCTCTTCGGGATCGACTCCCTGCGGGGCGGGATGAGCGGTGTCGAAGGATCGAGGGTCGCCGTCAGCAGCTCGCCCATCGCGGCGACGGGGTCGCTTCCGTCGGCAAGCCAGCGGATCTGGATGCCTTCCCACGCAGTGACGACGAGGCTCGCCGCCGCGGCGGCATCCATGCGCGGGCGCAGGCGACCGACCGCGACATCGTGCGTGATCAGCTCGGCGTAGGAAGCAGTGACGGTGGCGTAGCGACGCTGCAGCCAGTCGTGCGCCTCGTGGCGGGGATACGTCGCTTCGGCCGAGACGATCGAGAACATCCGGACGAGCTCGCGCCGGTTCAGGTTGCGCCGCACGATCGCGAGAACGGAGGGAGCGAAGCCGTCGCGGCGTGAGCGCTCGTCGAAGTCGACGTCGGCGGCATCCTCCTGCTCGAGCACGGCGGACAGGAGCGACACCTTCGTCGGGAAGTGGTGCATGAGTGTCGTGAGGCTGAGGTCGAGCTGCTTCGCGATCTGGCGCAACGACCCGCCCTGGTAACCGTGCGCGCTGAACACGGCGGTTGCGGTGGAGATGATCTCGCTGCGCCGCTCGGCCGTCTTGGCGTACGGCCCGCGGCGAAGGGGGCGCTCATCGGACATGGAGCGATCGTAGCGGGATGCCGGAGGGAAACCGTGCAACTGCACGTATTTCAGCATAGGCTGACGGCATGGCAATCGATGACACGACCTACCGGTGGGTGAAGCCCGGGGCGGCGGGCCCAGGCGCGATGCGCTACGGCGCCGACTACAACCCGGAGCAGTGGCCGCGCGAGGTGTGGGACGACGACGTGCGGCTCATGACCGAGGCGGGCGTCAACATCGTCTCCCTCGGAATCTTCTCGTGGGCGCTGCTCGAGCCGCGCGCGGGCGAGTACGACTTCTCGTGGCTCGACGACGTCATCGACTTGCTGCATGCGAACGGCATCGACGTCGCGCTCGCAACGGCGACCGCCTCGCCGCCGCCCTGGCTCGCGAAGGCACATCCGGAGATCCCGCCCGTCGCGATCGACGGCACCGTCCAGGAAGATCGAGTAGTTGCGGCGACCGGAGGCCGCGATCTCGGCCAGCATCTCCGGCCAGACGGGGCTGTGCCGCTCGATGTAGGCATCGAGCATCTCCGGCCGCACGTGCAGGGTGAAAGCGACGCGGGTCATGACACTCCTTCGTGAGGGCTCACGATCATGAATCGTTTCAACAATAGCGCTCCTGTATCGTTTCACGCAAGCACCGCGAAGGGATGCCATGTCCATCAGCGTCAAAGACGTCGCCGCCGCGGCCTCCGTCTCGGTCGGAACGGTCTCGAACGTCCTCAATCGGCCCGAGAAGGTCGCCGCCGCCACCGTCGCCCGGGTGCAGGCGGCGATCGACGACCTCGGCTTCGTGCGCAACGACGCCGCCCGCCAGCTGCGCGCCGGGCGCAGCCGCTCGATCGGCCTCATCGTGCTCGACAGCGCCAACCCCTTCTTCGCGGAGGTCGCGCGCGGCGCCGAAGAGCAGGCCGATGCCGAAGGCATGTCGGTGCTGCTCGGCAACAGCGACCAGGTGCCGAGCCGCGAGAGCGCATACCTCGATCTGTTCCGCGAGCAGCGCGTCAACGGCGTGCTGCTGACGCCCGTCGACCTCGACGAGGCACCCGTGCGGAGGCTCGCCGCTGCCGGCATCCCGCTCGTGCTGGTCGACGGGGAGCTTCCGGGCGGCGACGTGCCCTCGGTCGCGGTCGACGACGTGGAGGGCGGGCACCTCGCCGCCGCGCACCTGCTCGCGCTCGGGCGCCGCCGTATCGCGTTCGTCGGCGGCCCGCTGTCGATCCGTCAGGTGGCCGACCGACTGCGCGGTGCGCGTCGCGCGCTCGCCGCCCACCCCGACGCGCGCCTCGAGGTCATCGACACCGACGCGCTCACGGTGCTGCGGGGGCGCGAGGTGGGCGAGGCGATCGCGCGCCGCCCCGTGGGCGAGCGACCCGACGCCGTGTTCTGCGCCAACGACCTGCTCGCCGTCGGCGTCATGCAGGGGACGGCGATCCTCGGCGACATCCGCGTGCCGCACGATCTCGCCCTCATCGGCTACGACGACATCGATTTCGCCCAGGCGACCGTCGTTCCGCTGTCGTCGATCCGTCAGCCTGCGCGCGAGATCGGCGCGACCGCCGTCGCCTTGCTGTTCGAGTCGCTCGAGGGGGCGCCGGCGCGTCACGTCACCTTCCGCCCCGAGCTCGTCGTGCGGGCCTCGACCGCCGGCTGAGCCCGTCGTCCGCCGGATCGTCCGACGGGGCGCCAGCGCCCGCGGACGCGCAGCGTCACCGCGCCGACGACGCCGAGCGTGTCCGCGATTTGCGCGGCGGCCTCAAGGCGCGCCCGGGCGGCGGCGGGCAATCCGATCGTGGTGTCGACGCGGAGCGGCAGGACGTGCAGCGTCACCTCGTCGCCCGGCCGAATACCGGCATCCCGCACCGACACCGTCCAGCGCTCGCCGTCCCAGAACCGGTCGTCGACGACGCGGCCCCCGACGCGCAGCTGCGCGACGTCGCCCGCCCAGTCGATGTCGAGCACCGCGTCGGCGGCGGTGTCGCTCGCCGAGGCGGGGAGGTCGAGCCGGAAGACGGCGGCGAGATCGTCGACGACGTCGGCGTCGGGAGCGCGATGGCGTGCGCGGCCGAACCCGTAGTCGGCGGGGACAGCGCGAACCGCGGCTTCCGCGAGCACCACGGGTGTCAGCGGCGTCGGCCCACCGGGGTCGGCGGCTGCGGGTTCGCGGTCGAGCGAGCGCCAGGCCCCGCCGAACTCGTCGAACACCTCGACGACGCCCGGGCCGCGCGCCCACAGCACGGCGTCGTCCCACGAAAGCTCCGCGGCCGTGCGCAGCAGAGCGCGCCCGGCAGCCGTTTCGCGCACCCACAGCCGGTCGGCGTCCGATGCAGGCAGGACGAGCACCCGGCCGGCGCCGACGGAGACCGGCTCGCCCGGCGTCACCGGCAGTTCGCGGCCGTCCACGCGAAGACGGGGCTCCACCCCGGCATCCGCGAGCAGCACGAGCACGGGCGACGCGCCCGGCAGCTCGGTGAGAAGCGACGCCGTCGCCCCGTCGATCCGGGCGCCGGCGAACGGCCACGCGACGGGCCAGCGCGCGAGCGTGCCCGCCGGGATGTCGGTCGCGGGAAGCTCGATGACCTCGTCGTCGAGCGTGATCCGCACGCGCGCACCCGTCACGTCGGCGACGGGTTCGTGCGGCTGATGGTGCGAGATCACGACGATGCCCCGCTCCCCGTCCGAACGCAGCGCCCAGCGCAGGGTCGTGCGGTCGTCGAGCCCGGTGGGAGAGGCATCCGGCAGCGTCGAGGTCATCTCGGCGAGACGATCGCCGAATGCCGCGAGGAACGAATGCTGCAGGCGCAGCGGCGCCGCCGAGGCGTGCAGGTCGCCCGACTGCCCGATCGGCGCATGGAAGTCGTACCCGATCTCGGGGAGGTCGTTCGGGTAGCCGGTGGCGATGGTCTCCTGCAGCCTGGGTGCGGGGTTCGCGCCGCCGACGTACATGAAGTATCCCTGCCACGCCGAGCCGCTGCCGATCTTGCCGTGCGCGAGCGCCGCGATGTCGTGCGCCGTGAGCACGGGGCGCCGATGGTAGGCCGTCGCCATACCCGATCCGAGCTCGCACGTCGCCGGGGGGAACCCGTGCAGATCGGTGGGGCGACCGGTATCCGACGGGTCGGCGGCGAACCCCTGCGCCTCGCGCACGTCGGCGCCCACGCCCGGATCGTCCCACTCGTGCGAGGGGAAGAAGTGCGCCCGGAACGACGGATCCCAGCCGTCCTCCGGATCGACCCAGAACCCGTCGGCATAGCCGCTGAACACCGGGAAGACCTCGCCGCCCGGCAACTGCGCGCCGCCCCACGCGGTGGCCGTCCACAGCGGAGCGGACATGCCCGACTCCCGCGCGAGGCGCTTGAGCGTGACGAGGTGCTCGGGCCGGTCATACAGCTCGTTCTCCAGCTGGATGCCGACGACGGCACCCCCGGGTCGTGCGCGTCCGTCGAGCGCGTGGGCGAGCCGGGGCCGACGCGGGCGCGCTCACCGCGGCGGGCGCCGCGTTCCTCGACCCGTCGGGACTACTGCGCCCCGGCATCCCGTTCTGCCCGCCGGGAGGCGACGCGGGGACCGGCATGGTCGCGACGAACGCGGTGGCACCACGCTCCGGCAACGTCAGCGCAGGAACGAGCGTGTTCGCGATGGTCGTCCTCGAGCGCCCGCTCGTCCACGCGCATCACGAGATCGACCTCGTGTCGACGCCCGCAGGTGAGCCGGTCGCGATGGTGCACTGCAACAACGGCGCCAGCGAACTCGCGGCGTGGGCGGAGTTGTTCGGGCGTTTTGCCGCGGCATCCGGCAGCCCGCTCGACGACGACGCCGTCTTCGAGGTGCTGCTCCGCGAAGCGCTCGAGGGCGCGCCGGATGCCGGGGGCCTGCTCGCCTACAACCATCTCGCGGGGGAGCCGATCGCGGGGCTCGCGGACGGACGCCCGCTCTTCGTGCGCACCCCCGAATCGAGCTTCACCCTCGCGAATACGATGCGCGCCCAGCTGTACGGGGTCTTCGCGACGCTGGCCCTCGGCATGCGGGTGCTGCACGAAGAGGGCGTCGCGCTCGACCGGATGCATGCGCACGGCGGCTTGTTCCGCACGGCCGGGGTCGCGCAACGGCTCCTCGCCGCCGCACTGGACACACCGGTCGAGATCGGGGCCACGGCGTCGGAGGGTGGGGCGTGGGGCATGGCGGTCCTCGCCGCGTTCCGCCGGGTTGCGGCAGCCGACTCGGCCTCCGACCTGGGTGCCTACCTGGACGGGACCGTGTTCGCGGGTGCCGACGCATCCGTCGCCGTTCCCGACCCCGCCGATGCGGCGGGGTTCGCCGCGTACCTCGATCGCTATCGCGCGGGTCTCGCCGTCGAAGCCGCTGCGGTGGCCGCCCTCTGAGCGGTGCGCGCCGTGTCGACTCGTCGCCTCTCTCCTCGCTCAATGACCGGAATCTCGGGAAAAGGAAGACCATGACCCTCACCGCCACGCTCGACAGCTCCACCGTCTGGTTCGTCACCGGCAGCCAGGGCCTCTACGGCGAGGAGACGTTGCGGCAGGTCGCCGAGCAGTCCCAGCAGGTCGCCGAGGGCCTGGCCGGGTTGCCCGTGAAGGTCGAATGGAAGCCCGTGCTGACCGACTCCGACGCGATTCGCCGGCTCGCGCTCGACGCCAACTCGGATGACTCCGTGATCGGGATCATCGCGTGGATGCACACGTTCAGCCCCGCGAAGATGTGGGTCCAGGGGCTCGACGCGCTGCGCAAGCCGCTGCTGCACCTGCACACGCAGGCGAACGTCGAGCTGCCGTGGGCGGAGATCGACTTCGACTTCATGAACCTGAACCAGGCCGCGCACGGCGACCGCGAGTTCGGGTACATCCAGACCCGCCTCGGCGTTGCCCGAAAGACGGTCGTCGGTCACGTCTCACACCCCGCCGTCACGGCGCAGATCGAGGACTGGCAGCGCGCCGCCGCCGGCTGGTAGGCCCTGCGCACTCTCAAGTTGGCCCGCTTCGGTGACAACATGCGGTACGTCGCGGTCACCGAGGGCGACAAGGTCGAGGCCGAGCTGCGCTTCGGGGTGCAGGTGAACACATGGGGAGTGAACGAGCTCTCGGATGCGGTGGCCGCGGCATCCGACGCCGACATCGACGCGCTGGTGCAGGTCTACCTCGCGGAGTACGACGTCGCCGACGAGCTCCGACCGGGCGCCGAGCGACACCAGTCCCTCCGCGACGGCGCGGCCATCGAGATCGGCCTCCGGTCGTTCCTGGAGGCGGGCGGGTTCGGAGCGTTCACCACGAGCTTCGAGGACCTCGGTGCTCTGAAGCAGCTCCCCGGACTCGCCGTCCAGCGGCTCATGGCGGAGGGGTACGGCTTCGGTGCCGAGGGTGACTGGAAGACCGCGATCCTCGTCCGGATCGCCAACGTCATGGGCGCAGGTCTGCCCGGCGGGGCCTCGCTCATGGAGGACTACACGTACGACCTCACCCCGGGCGACGAGAAGATCCTGGGCGCGCACATGCTCGAAGTCTCCCCGTCGCTGACGACCCGCAAGCCGAGGCTCGAGGTCCACCCGCTCGGCATCGGCGGCAAGGATGACCCCGTGCGCCTCGTGTTCACCGCCGATCCCGGCCCCGCGCTCGTCGTCGCGATGAGCGACATGCGCGACCGTTTCCGTCTCACCGCCAACGTCGTCGGGAACGTCGAGGCGCCCGACCTGCCGCGCCTCCCCGTGGGGCGCGCGATCTGGAAGCCCGCCCCCGACTTCGCGACATCCGCTGCGTGCTGGCTCGCTGCCGGCGCCGCGCACCACACCGTCATGACGAGCGCGGTCGGCATCGACGTGTTCCGCGACTTCGCCGACATGGCGCAGACCGAGCTCCTCGTCATCGACGAGGACACAACCGTCCGCGGCTTCCAGAAGGAGCTTCGCTGGAACCAGGCGTACTACCGTCTCGCCCAGAGCCTGTGAGCATCGCTCAGCAACGTCGATCCGATGCGCATATGCCGGGGACGCCATACTCGCGGGCATAGCCTGGCCCCAGCGATCGGCACCCGCCTTTGGCTCCGCAACGGCCACGCGGTCACGATCGAATCCCGAGTTATACCATCTCCGCCACCGCACTCGAGCCGCGGCTCGGACCCGTCCGTCAGACTTACGCGGGAACCGACCAGTTCCCGCCGCTCGCTCGCGCGTACACCGACGTCGCGCAGGTCGTGCGGGAGACCGGACTCATGCGCCGGGCGTCCGTCTTCTACATCTGCGTCGGTCTTGCCCTCGCGGCCGGATTCGGCGGCGTCGTGACCGGCTTCGTGCTGCTCGGCGACAGCTGGTTCCAGCTCCTGATGGCCGCCGCGCTCGGCATCCTGCTGACGCAGGTGGCCTTCCTCGGACACGAAGCGGCGCACCGCCAGATCCTCTCCTCGGGGCCGGCGAACGACCGACTCGCCCGGGTGCTCGTCAACGGCATCGTGGGGATGAGCGCGTCGTGGTGGGCGGGTAAGCACACGCGGCACCACGCCAACCCGAACCGCGTCGGAAAAGACCCCGACATCGAGATCGACACCATCTCGTTCCTCGACGTGGACGCCGCCTCAGCGCGAGGCATCCGTCGGATGATCACGCGTCGGCAGGGCTGGCTCTTCTTCCCTCTCCTCACCCTTGAGGGGGTGAGCCTGTGGCGCTCGTACGGCATCGTGATCGCCTACCTCAATCGCGTCGGCCTCGCCGCCCGCGATCCGTTCGACTGTCCCCTCGTCGCGACATACCGCCCGGCCTAGCATCCGGTCTGGCATCCGGCCTAGCATCCGGTCCAGGCCCGCGCAATCCCCGTCGCGGCGACGCGAGTCCCCCGTAGCGTCGAAGACATGGCAACCACGACAGCGACGAAGAACAAGCGCAAGGCCGCCCACGGCGCGCGCCTGACCGGCGAGCAGAATGCCGAGAACGGATTCACCGCCTCCGAGACCCTGAGTGAGAACCTCCAGAAGGTGCTCGTCGACCTCATTGAGCTCGCGTCGCAGGGCAAGCAGGCGCACTGGAACGTCGTCGGCACGAACTTCCGCGACACCCACCTGCAGCTCGACGAGATCATCGAGGCGGCGCGCGAGTTCAGCGACACGATCGCCGAGCGCATGCGGGCCCTGCACGCCCTGCCCGACGGACGCAGCGACACGGTCGCCGAGACGACGACGCTCCCCGAGTTCCCCCAGGGCGAGATCGCGACCACCGAGGTCATCGATCTCATCACCGTACGGCTCGAGGACGCGGTATCGACCTGCCGTGAGGTCCACGACGCCGTCGACGACGAAGACCCGACGAGCGCCGACATCCTGCACGAGATCATCGAGAAGCTCGAACAGTACGCGTGGATGATCAGCGCCGAGAACCGGAAGGCACGCACCTCATGACCGACATGTACACCCGTCAGGACCCGACGACCCAGTACCCGCGTCCGCCGTTTCCGCCCCAGCAGCAGGATGCCCCGGGCGACATCCACGAGATGACACCCGCGCCCGATCACGGCGAGACGACCTACATCGGTTTCGGGCGCCTGCCCGGTCGGAAGGCCCTCGTCACGGGCGCCGATTCCGGCATCGGCCGCGCCGTCGCGATCGCCTACGCCCGCGAGGGCGCCGACGTCGCCCTGTCCTACCTGCCTGAAGAGCAGGAGCAGGCCGAAGAGGTCGCGGAGCTCATCCGCGCCGAGGGGAGGACCGCCGTCCTTCTCCCGGGCGACCTGCAGGACGAGCAGACGAGCATCGACGTCGTCGAGAAGGCCGTGAAGGACCTCGGCGGTCTCGACATCCTGGTCCTCAACGCGGGCACCATGCCGACCGTCGACTCGATCGACGACTTCGAGACGAAGACCCTCGACCACGTCGTCAAGGTCAACATCTATCCGCTCTTCTGGATGACGAAGGCGGCGTCGCCGCACCTCGAGCCCGGCGCGGCGATCATCACGACCTCGTCGATCCAGGGGTTCGACCCGTCGCCGTCGCTCGCCGAGTACGCGGTGTCGAAGGCGGGCATCGCCAACTGGACGCGTGCGACGGCTCAGCAGCTCATCGAACGCGGCATCCGCGTCAACGGTGTCGCGCCGGGGCCGATCTGGACGCCGCTCCAGCCCGCCTTCGTGCCGAACGAGAAGATTGAGTCGTTCGGCGAGCAGACGCCCATCGGCCGCGCCGGTCAGCCGGTCGAACTCGCCCCGGCGTACGTGTTTCTCGCGTCGCAGGAGTCGAGCTATGTCGTCGGCGAGACGATCGCCGTCACCGGCGGCATGCCCGTCACCTGATCGTCGGCGCCGCGAATGACGATCACGGACCGCTCCGATCTCGCGACGTATGCGCCGATCGGCGACGGGCGCACGATCGCGCTCGTCGCCGGTGACGGCGGTATCGACTGGATGCCGATGCCGAACCTCGACTCGACGCCCGTCTTCGCGCGGCTCGTCGACGACGAGAACGGCGGGTGCATCGAACTGGGACCCGAGGGGGAGCCCGGGGTCGACTACACCGTGCGCCGCCGCTACCTCGCCGGCACGAACGTGCTGCAGACGACGTTCACGACGGCATCCGGGTCGGCACGGGTGACCGACGCCCTGGTGACGGGCGTCGCCGGACGCCTCCCGTGGGCGCAGCTCGTGCGGCGCATCGAGGGCGTCGACGGAAATGTGCGCTTCCGCTGGAAGGTGCGCCCCGGCACGCGACTGGGCACGGCATCCCCGTGGATCGTCCGACACGACATCGCCGGAGACGGCGCCGCGCACCTGCTCCGTGTCGGGCGGACGACGCTTGCGGTCCTCGGCGACGGGATCGGACGCGCCCGGTCGGAGGACGGCGGCGCGCCGTTCCCCGCCGTCCGCGGCACCTTCACGACGAAGCCGGGCGACCGTCATCTGCTCGCGATCGTCGCCACCGACGACGAGCCGCTGCACCTTCCCGACCCGGCGACGCTGGATGACAGCCTCGAGCGCTCGATCGGGGGCTGGCGTGCCTGGTCGCGCGAGTTCTCCTACGACGGACCGTGGCGGGATGCCGTGCAGCGCAGCGCCCTGGCGATGAAGCTTCTCGTGTACGCGCCGACCGGGGCGATCGCCGCGGCTGCGACGACCTCGCTACCCGAGAACCCGGCGGGCGGGAAGAACTGGGACTATCGCTTCGCGTGGGTGCGCGACCTCGCGTACACGGCGTACGCGCTCGTCCGATTCGGGCTTCGCGAAGAGACGCATGCGGCCCTGTCGTGGCTGCTGAAGACGATCCGCAGCCACGGGTCCGTCCCGCACGTGATGTATACGCTGCGCGGGGATCTCGTTGAGGGGGCTCGCGAGTTCGACGTTCCGGGGTGGCAGGGCATCGGCCCGGTCGTGGAGGGAAATCCCGCGAACGACCAGTTGCAGCTCGGCGTCTACGGCGACCTGTTCGCGATCTGCCGCACCTACGTCGACGCCGGGAACATCCTCGACGTCGAGACCGGTCGCCTCCTCGCGCGCGTCGCCGACCGCACGTGCGACCTGTGGCGCGAACGCGACTCGGGCATGTGGGAGCTTCCCGAGCTCGCTCACTACACCTCGTCGAAGATGGGGTGCTGGCAGGCGCTCCGCGACGCGGTGCACCTCTCCGAGGCGCACGCGATCCCCGGCCCCGCCGAGCGGTGGGCGGCCGAGCGCGACCGCATCCGCGCATGGATCGAGGAGAACTGCTGGTCCGAAGACCTCGGTGCGTACACGATGGCGCCCGGTTCCACGGCGCTCGACACCTCGGTGCTCCTCCACGCCGAGAGCGGCTTCGACCGCGGTGAGCGGATGTCGCGCACGATCGACGCGCTGACCGCGGAGCTGGGCTCGACGGTGCAGGGCCGTGAGGCGCTGCTGTACCGCTACAGCGGGATGCCGCGTGAGGAGCACACCTTCGTCGCCTCCGCGTTCTGGCGCGCGGGCGCTCTCGCGTGCGTCGGGCGGCACGACGAGGCGATCGCGGCGATGGATGAGCTCGTCGCCCTCGCGAACGACGTCGGCATCTACAGCGAGATGATCTCCGAGCGCGACGGGTCGTTCTGGGGCAACCTTCCCCAGGCGCTCAGCCACCTCGCGGTCGTGACGGCGGCGCTCACTATCCGCGACGTCGTGCCGGAGAAGAAGCTGCCGAAGCGCTGATCGGGCGCGGGTGCGGGTGCGGGCGCACACGGGACGATGAATCCGCCGTGGCGGCTCAGTCGTATGGAGCGTGGGGCTCGAGTGCGCCCGTGTGAAGGATGAGGTGTGAAACCGGGCGGTCGCCATACGACTCAGCCGCCACGTCGGGCACGCGCCGACGGTCAGCGCGACGCGAGAGCGCGCACGGGAGAGGCTCAGGGGGCCTTCGCGAGCAGCTTTTCCGCCGTGCGGAGCGACAGCGCGACCTGCGTCAGCGCGGGGTTCGCGGCCAGTGCGCTCGGGAAGGTCGAGTTGTCGACGATCCAGAGGTTCGCGATCTCGTGGCTGCGGCCGTCGGCATCCACCACCCCGTCGTCCGGGTCGACGCTCATGCGGCACGTGCCGAGGGTATGTGCGGTGCGCTGCAACACGCGCGTCTCACTCGCGCCGGCCGCCTCGAGAATCCGGACCATGACGTCCGTCGCATGCGCGATCAGGGCTTTCTCGTTCGTGCCGAGGGAGAAGGTCACCTCCGCCCGGGGGAGGCCGTACTCGTCCGGCTCGCCCGTGAGCGTCAGGGCGTTCTCGGCGCTCGGCAGGCACTCGCCGTTGATGCCGACGCCCGTGGTGAAGCTCGTCGCGTCGAGCGCCGCCATGAGCTCTCGCCCCCACAGCCCGCCTCCTCGGACGAGACTCGTCGCGAAGGTGAGCGGCATGACGCCGAGACTCTGGATGAGGTAGCCGCCGGCGAAGTCCGCATCTGCCGGGGCCGAGAAGTCCTCGGTGATGAGCGCCGAGGGATACCCCCGGTACGCGCGCTGGAGCGTGTCGAAGGTTCCCCACACCTGCGTCGCGGGGTGGGCGAGGAAGTTCCGGCCCACCTGTCCGCTGGCATTGGCGAGGTCGTTCGCGAGCAGGAGTCGCGGCGTCTCCACCCCGCCCCCGGCGAGCACGAGCGTGCGGCAGCGCTGCCGCACGTCGATGTCGCCCTGCCGGTAGACGACGGCGCGCACGAGTCCCGCGGCATCCGTCTCGATCGTGTGCACCATCGCGTCCGCACGGATCTCCGCCCCCGCGGCGATCGCCGCGGGCAGGTACGTCGTCCCCATGGTCGCCTTCGACCCCGTGCGGCACCCCTGGTGGCACGCGCCGCACGCAATGCAGGCCTGACGCGGGATGCCGTGCTGCTCGCGGTCGCGTGTGAGGACGGCGGCGGGGGCGTCCGTGGCCCGGATGCCGAGCTCCCGGCATCCCGCCGCCATACGCTCCGCGGCCGCGTTCCGTCCGGGGGGTGCGTACTCGTAGGCGCGCGACGGATCCCACGGGTAGTCGGCGGGCCCGCTCACGCCGAGATCGCGCTCCGCGCGCAGAAGATGGGGGAGGAGCTCGTCGAACCCGAACGGCCAATCGCGCCCCATGCCGGTCTCGGTGCGCAGACGCATCTGCCCCGCAGCGGGCCGCGGCGTGAAGGCGCCCCAGTGCAGCGTCGAGCCGCCGACGCCCCGCCCGGAGTTGTTCGGTCCGAACGCGACGGGGTCGGCTCCGCCGGAGAGGCGCTCGCTCATCCAGTTGATCTCGACCGCCTCGGTCTCGTCGGGCGTGTGCGCGGCGGGATCGAAGAACGGGCCCGCCTCGAGCGCGACCGCGCGCAGTCCCGCCGCGGCCAGCTCGGCGAGGACAGGGGCGCCGCCCGCGCCGGTGCCCACGACGACGACATCGACCTCCTCCGACGGGTCGAACCGGCGCATCGCGGCGACGTCGAGAGCGAGCGCGCTCATCCGGCGACGCCGAGGTCGGACGGCTCCCACCGGTCGCGCCGGCCCGCCGCGAGCACCGCGAATCCGCGCGGGTCCGCACCGCCCCGGGTGGCGAACGAGTCATTGCGTGCACGGGCGAGCGATGCGGGGTGGGCGAGCCACTGGCGCGTGAGTTCCACCCGCACGTCATCGAACCAGGCCTGCAGCTGCGCGGCGGTGAGCGCGGATGCCGCCGGCTCGAGCTCTCCCGCGACAAGCGCCGCGACGGCGTCGTCATCGAGATCGACACCCGCCAGCGCGTCGAGGGCGAGGCCGGTCGCGACGGCATCGGGCGGGAGGATCGCGGGGCGCCACCCATCGCCCACACCGGCGGCGAGCTGCCGGTCGAACCGGGCCGCGAGGTCGATGCGTCCGCCCGGCTGCGGCTGCGGGACGACGAGCGCGGCGAGCGCGCGGAGAGTGTCGAGCTGCGCCGGTGTCATGGCCCGAGGACGGTAACCCGGGTCGTCCGCGATCGCTCTCGCGGCAAGGGCGGCACGCACGCGCGGCTCGACCTGCGGCGACGCGATCAGATCCGCCCATTCGGAGGGGACGGCGGGAGCGTGCTCGGCGATCTTGGTGCAGACGGCCACGACCGCGGACGCCACCGCGCGGGGCCGCTCCTGCGGCAGGAGGTGCCCGGTCTCACGCAGCCGCACGAACCGCGCCCGCGGGTAGACGCCGCGGTGCAGGCGCGGCTGCGCATCGGCGCCGAGGTCGTCGTCGTCCTCGCCCCCGAGGATGAGAGCCGGCACGTCCAGCTCGCCCACGAACGCCGCGAGATCCTCGCGGCTGCCCTGTGCGAGCCAGTGCACCCAGGCATCCGGCGCCGCGCGACGCAGATCGTCGATCGTGCGCTCATCGCACTCGTGCGAGAGCGGAAGCGCCGTGTTCGCCTCGACGAAGGTGCGCGCCGCCGTCTCGTCGAGGGCGCCGTCCGACGCCCACCCGATCATCTCGGCTCGGCGCTGCTCGCTCATCGGCTCGGGGGTCGGGGGTGAGCCGGCGAGCAGCACCACCCCTGCGAAGCCGAAGACCAGGTCGTCGCCGGCGAGCGCCCGGCGCGCGACCACCGAGGCGACCTTGCCGCCCATGCTGTGCCCGAGAAGAACCCAGCGGGCTGCGCCGTCGCTGCGGATCCGCGCGAGGACATGGTCGGCCATGCCGCGAGCGCCGCGCTGGCGCGCATCCCCCGCTTCGCCGAAACCCGGAAGATCGATCGTCACCAGCCGGATGCCGGGGGTGAGGTGCGCCGCGACCGCGCGGAACGACGCCCCGCTTCCGCCGAGGGCGTGAAGGGCGTAGACGGTCGTCTGGGCGTCGTCGGGGCCGGCCGTCACGGCGTCACCATCCCGCCGTTGACGTTGAGCGTCTCGCCCGAGACGTAGCCCGACTCGGCCGAGGCGAGGAACACGAACGCGGGCGCGATCTCGGCGGGCTGGCCGGCCCGCTGGTACTCGTTCTCATCGTCGAAGTGGGTCATCTGCTCGTCGGAGACCCCGTCCGAGACCTGCAGCGCCGTCCACGTCGGCCCCGGCGCGACCACGTTGACCCGGATGCCGCGGGGTGCGAGCTGCTGTGCGAGCCCCTTCGACAGGTTGTTGATCGCCGCCTTCGTCGCGGCGTAGTCGAGCCGGTCGGGCGCGGGCTTGTACGCCTCGAGCGAGGCCGTGTTGATGATCGTCGACCCCGCGTCGAGATGCGGGAGCGTCGCCTTGATGAGCCAGAACGGGGCGAACACGTTGGTGCGGAACGTCGTCTCGAACTGCTCGTCGGAGAGGTCCTCGACAGCAGCGACAGCCGTCTGCTTGCCGGCGTTGTTGACGAGGATGTCGAGGCCGCCGAGTGCCTCGACGGCCTCGGCGACGACCTCGCGGCAGCGCGCCGGGTCGGTGATGTCGGCGACGATCGCGACGCCGCGCCGCCCGGCATCCGCGATGAGGGCGAGGATGTGCGCGGCATCCGCCTCTTCGCCCGCGCGGTGCACGATCGCGACATCCGCGCCCTCGCGCGCGAAGGCGATCGCCGTCGCCCCGCCGATGCCCGAATCGCCGCCCGTGATCAGCGCGCGCCGGTTCTCGAGGCGACCGGTGCCGCGGTAGGTCTGCTCGCCGAGGTCGGGGACGGGGTTCATCCGTCCCTGCACCGCCGGCTCGTCCTGATGCTGCAGCGGAGGCTCGACCCGGTCGTAGCGGGTGACCGGGTTCTCGAACGTGTACTGGTCGCGTCCGCTCATGAGATGCGTCCCTTCAGAGCTGTGTGGTCGACGGGTCCGTCTTCGGCGAGGACGGCGCGCGCGGCATCCGTCGACTCCGTCGACTCCGTCGAGTCGGAGATGTTCCACAGGAGCACGCCGACGACGCGGTCATCGTCGAGGTAGTAGACGACGCCCTTCTCGTACTCCGTCGTCCAGTCCTCGACGGTGTCGAGACTCGCATCGAGCGTGCCGACCGCCTCGTAGCGCGTGCCGAAGACGGCGGAGTAGTAGTACGGCGTGTGGGTGTAGTCCTCGTCGGCGCCGGCGAGATTCCGCCCCGCCTGCCGGCCCATCTGCTCGGCGTTGTCGACGTGCTCGACGCGGCGACGCCCGAGGATGCGGTCGGGGTAGTCGGCCACGTCGCCCGCCGCGAACACGTCGTCGGACGAGGTGCGCAGGCGCGCGTCGACGACGATGCCGTCGTCGACGGTCAGCTCCGCGGCCTCGGCGAGGTCGGTCGTCACCTCGATGCCGAGGCCCGACACCACGGCATCCGCCGTGATGGTCTCGCCGCCTTCGAGGTCGAGGCGCACGCCCGCGTCGCCGGCGACGCCGCCGACCACCTCGCGGCCGCCGACCAGCTCGACGCCTGCGCCCAGGAACATCTCGGCGAAGTGGTCGGCGAGGCCGGGCGGGAAGATGTCGCCGCCGAGCGTGTCGGTGCTGTGGATGAGGACCGTGTCGACGCCGTTCTGCACGAGGGCCGCTGCGAGTTCGCTGCCGATGTAGCCTCCGCCGACGACGGCGATGCGGTCGACGTGGTCGGCGAGGGCGCGCAGGTGCCAATAGTCCTCGGCGGTGCGGAACGTGAGCACCCGGTCGCTCGGCGCGGCGCCCTCGATCGGGAGCGGCACGGGGCGGCCCCCGGTCGCGATGAGGAGTGTGCCGTAGGCGAGCGTGCCGTCCGCGCTCTCGGGGTTGACCGTGCTCTCGGTGTCGACCGTGCTCTGGATGTCGACGGTGTGCGCCGCCGGGTCGATCGCTGTGGCGCGCGTCCGCAGGAGGACCGTCGCACCCGTGTCCGCGGGTGTGCCCAGGGGCACGTCGTCGCCCGTGAAATCGGGATCGGTCCAGAGCTTCTTGCTGAGTGCGGGGCGCGTGTACGGTGCGTCGATGTCGTCGCTGATGATCGCGATCGTCGCATCGGGGTCGAGCTCGCGGATGCCGCGGGCCGCCGCATCGGCGACCATGCCGCCGCCGACGATCACGTGGTCGTACCGGCGCGGCGATGCGGACTTCGGCTCAGGAGTCGTGGAAGTCATGCATCGAGTCGATCAGGCGTTCGGAGTGCACGCCATCCGCTTGCGCCAAGGCCCCGTCCGCGCTAGCGACCTCGGCGCCTACGGCGACGCGCTGCGGGATGGCGGGCGTATCGCGCGAACAGGTGCGCGTCAACCACCCCCCCCCGATCGCGCGGGCGGTGAGACCCTCGAAGAGACGGACCGGGATCAGGACGGAGGCGCGGCTGTGAGCACGACGACGGGACTCGGGGCCTCGGGGCGGCGACGCGTTGCGGCCTGCGACAGCGCACCCGAGTCCGCCGCCCGCGCCGCCTCACTCGGTTTCCCCGATGCGCCCGTGTGCCCCGATGCGCCCGTGTGCCCCGATGCGCTCGTGTGCCTCCCCGTCGCGGTCGACCGCTTCGAGGTGTCGCGCCCGGGCGTCGTCGTCGGCTTCATCGACCGCGTCGGGCACGTCTTCGTGGTCCTCACCGGCCAGTGGTACGCGGTCGCGGTCGAGTCGCGCCAGGTCCTCACCTTGGACGAGGCGGTCGCGGCCTTCCGCTGATGCCGCGAGACCGCGCGAATGCACGGTTCCCGCTCCGGGATCGTGACATTCGCGCGGTCTCGCGGTCGGGGTGACGGCGCGGAGCCGGGTCAGTAGCCGGCGCGCTGCGTGTCGTCGGCGTGCGGGATCCAGCGCGCCGCGAGGGCCTCCGACCCGCGCGCGAGAAGGGCGACGTCGGCGCCGACGGCGATGAACGCGGCGCCCGCGTCGAGGTAGGTCTGTGCCACGGCGGGGTCGAACGCGTTCACGCCGACGGGCTTGCCCGCACCCTGCACGGCGGCGAAGGCGCGGTGGACGGCGTCGACCACGTCGGGGTGCGTCTGCTGACCGAGCAGGCCCAGGGATGCCGCGAGGTCGCTCGGTCCGACGAAGACGCCGTCGATGCCGTCGACCGCGGCGATCTCGGCGGCGGCGTCGACGGCATCCGCCGTCTCGATCTGCACGAACAGCGACACATACGCGTCGGTGTTTGCGAGGTAGTCGTCCACGCGATTCCAGCGCGCCGAGCGGGCGAGCGCCGAGCCGACGCCGCGCCGGCCGCGCGGCGGATACCGCACCGCCTCGACGACCGCGCGCGCCTCGTCGGCGGACGAGACCATCGGCACGAGGAGGTTCTGGGCGCCGAGGTCGAGCACCTGCTTGATCGTCACGACATCACCCGACGGCACGCGCACCACCGGCGTCGTCCCCGACCCGTCGATCGCCTGCAGCTGCGCGAGGACCGTGTCGAGGGTGTTCGGACCGTGCTCACCGTCGATGAGCAGCCAGTCGAGCCCCGCGCCGGCCATGATCTCCGCGACCAGCGGCGAGCCCGACGACACCCAGCCGCCCACGAGCGGGCGAGGCGCCGCAGCGAGTCGGTCGCGGAAGGTCGCGCTCAGTCGAAACGACATGTGATGACTCCCATCGGACCGTAGTCGCAACGGATCTCGTCACCCGCCGCGACCCACATCGGCCGGGTGAACGACCCGGCGAGGATGATCTCGCCCGCCTCGAGTCTGTCACCGTGGGCCGCCACCTTGTTCGCGAGCCACGCGACGCCGGTGGCGGGATGCCCGAGCACGCCCATCGCGACGCCGGTCTCCTCGATCTCGCCGTTGCGGCTGAGGACTCCCGGCACCCAGCGCAGGTCGATCTCGTCGGGGCGGCGGTGCACGTCGCCGAGGACCATCGCGCCGTAGGCGGCGTTGTCGCTGATCGTGTCGACGATCGTGCGGCCCTCGAGCTCGATGTGCGAGTTCAGCACCTCGAGCGCGGGCACGGCATAGTCGATCGCAGCGAGGGCGTCGTCGAGGGTGCAGCCCGGGCCCGCGAGCGGGGCCTTCAGCACGAACGCGAGCTCGACCTCGATGCGGACGTTCGAGAACTCCGCCGCCCGGATCGTCGCACCCGTCGGATAGACGGTGTCGTCGAACATCACGCCGTAGTCGGGCTCGGTGATGCCCGTCGCCTGCTGCATCGCCTTCGAGGTGAGACCGATCTTCCGACCGACGAGCGTGCGCCCCGACGCCGTCATCCGGTCGCGCCAGACGCCCTGGATCGCGTAGGCATCCTCCACCGTCGCGTCGGGGTAGCGGGCCGTGATCCGCGGGATGACGGTGTGCGCGCGGTCGGCGACGGCGAGCTCGTCGGCGATCTCGGCGATCTGGGTGGGCGTGAGCATGGGGCCTCCGGTCGGTGAGGGGTGCGCGACCCTCCGGTCGTTGAGCGAGCGCAGCGAGTCGAAACGGGTCAGAGCTGGTGGCCGAGCTTGTACTCGCCGCGCTTCCACTCGGGCATCGACGCCTCGCCCTCGTCGCGGCGCGTGTACGAGAAGCCGTCGGCGCCGATCGTCACCGCCATCTCGGAGTCGTCGGTCCGGGCGACGACCGGCTGCGGGTTGCCGTCGAGGTCGAGGACGAGCGAGCCCTCGGTGTACCAGGACGGGACGACGGGATTCCCCCACCAGTCGCGGCGCTGGTTGTCGTGCACGTCCCACGTGACGACCGGGTTGTCGGGGTCGCCCGTGTAGTAGTCCTGCGTGTAGATCTCGACGCGGTGGCCGTCGGGGTCGCGCAGGTACAGGTAGAACGCGTTCGAGACGCCGTGGCGGCCGGGGCCGCGCTCGATGGCATCCGACCGGCGGAGCGCGCCGAGCTTGTCGCAGATCGCGAGGATGTTGTGCTTCTCGTGCGTCGCGAAGGCGACGTGGTGCATGCGCGGGCCGTCACCGCCGGTCGCGGCGGTGTCGTGGACGGTGGGCTTCCGCCGCATCCACGCGGCGTACACGGTGCCCGCCTCGTCCTGGATGTCCTCGGTCACACGGAACCCGAGGTCCTGGTAATGGCGGACCGCGCGCGGCACGTCGGGGGTGATCTGGTTGAAGTGATCGAGGCGGACGAGCTCGCCGGGAGTGTGGAGGTCGTAGCGCCAGCTGAGCCGCTCGACGTGGGTCGTCTCGAAGAAGAACTCGTACGGGAACCCGAGCGGGTCCTCGACGCGCACGGAGTCCCCGATGCCCTTCACGAATCCCTCGGCGCGGCGCTCGACGCGGCATCCGAGCTCCGTGTAAAAGGCGACGGCCCGGTCGAGGTCTTCGGCCGACCGCACGCGGTAGCTGAAGGCGGCGACGGCGGCGATGGGTCCGCGGCGGAGCACGAGGTTGTGGTGGATGAACTCCTCCGTCGAGCGCAGGTAGATGGCCTCGTCGTCCTCGGCGGTGACGTAGAGGCCCAGCACGTCGACGTAGAACCAGCGGGATGCCGCGAGGTCGGTGACGACGAGCTCCATGTAGGCGCAGCGCAGGATGTCGGGCGGGAGCGCCGTCGGCGTCGCGATCGGGTTGTCGGAGTGGATCGGGGCCTCCTGGCTCACGAAGTAGCCCGAGGAGGTGGGGGTGAGGGTGTCACGGTGGGTCATGTCGCGTCCTTGCGTCGGGTGGGTCGTTGCGGATCGTCGTGTTCCGCGAGACCGCGCGAATGTCACGTTTCGGGGCCCAAAAGCGTACATACGCGCGGTCTCGCGGCGGGTTCAGGCCTTGCCGAAGGTGGGGTTGTGGGGTTCGGAGGCGAGCGTGATGTGCACGGCCTGCTGATCGGTGTAGACGTCGATCGAGCGGTAGCCGCCCTCGTGCCCGAGGCCCGACGCCTTCACGCCGCCGAACGGGGTGCGCAGGTCACGCACGTTGTTGGAGTTGAGCCAGACCATGCCGGCCTCGAGCGACTGCGCGAAGGTGTGTGCGCGCTTCAGGTCGTTCGTCCAGACATACGCGGCGAGCCCGTACTTCGTGTCGTTCGAGAGGGCGAGCGCGTCCTCTTCCGTGTCGAACGGGGTGATCGCGACGACCGGGCCGAAGATCTCCTCCTGGAAGATCCGGGCGTCAGGGGAGACGTCGGCGAAGGCCGTCGGGGCGACGAAGTTGCCGAATTCGAATCCCTCGGGCTGCCCGCCGCCGGCGACGAGGCGGCCCTCGGTCTTGCCGATCTCGACGTAGCTCATCACCTTCGCGAAGTGCTCGGGGTGCACGAGCGCGCCGACCTCGGTGGCCGGGTCGTGCGGGTAGCCGACCTTCACGCGCTTCGCCTGCGCGGCGTAGCGCTCGACGAACTCGTCGTAGATCGAGCGCTGCACGAGGATGCGCGAACCCGCGGTGCAGCGCTCGCCGTTGAGCGAGAAGACCCCGAAGATCGTCGCGTCGATCCCTCGTCGCCCCGCACCCGCGCGACGTCGTCCGCGAGCGCCTCCGCCACCAGGCGCGCGTCGCCGCGGATGAACCCGCCCACGTGCGGGTGCGTCGCCGCCGGCGCGATGTCGACCTGCACGACGCGGGTGCCGGGCGAGAACAGCGCGCCGAAACGCATGGTGAACTGGTTCAGTCCCGCACCGAAGACGACCGCGACGTCGGCCTCGCCGATGAGCTCCATCGCGCCCTCGGCGCCGAATCCGCCCGTGACACCGAGGTCGTACTCGCCACGCGGGAAGATCCCGCGCCCGAGGGCGGTGGTCGCGGTGAGAGCCCCCGTCGCGTCGGCGAGCCGGCCGAGCACGTCGCCGGCGCCGGCGAGGAACGCCCCGCGTCCGGCCAACAGCACGGGACGCTCGGCCCCCGCGAGGGCGCGGGCGAGGTCCGCGATCGCGGCCTGCGTGAACGGTGAGGTCGGGGCGAGAGGCGCGGGCAGCCGCGGCGCGGGCGCTTCGGGCACGGGTCCCGCGTCGACCTTCGCGACGTCGTACGGGATCGCGAGCACGGTCGGGACACGGTAGGCGAGGGCATGCTCGACGGCGATGACCGTCGTGGCCGCGGCATCCGCCCGCCCGACCGTATAGGTGCGCGCGCCGACGGCGGCGGCGAGGGCGATCTGGTCGACGTCCCAGGGGCGTGGCCCGGAGGTCGGTTCGTCGCCGACGACGAGGATGAGCGGCACGTGCGCCTGCACCGCCTCGGCGAGGGCCGTCAGGGTGTTGGTGAACCCCGCGCCGTAGGTCGCCGTCGCCGCCGCGAGACCGCCGCCGGCGCGGAAGTGCGCGTCGGCCGCGACGACGCCGCCGGCCTCGTGGCGCATAGCGGTGTAGTGGACGTTCTCACCGCGCACGAGCGCGTCGAGGAAGTGGACATTGCCGTTGCCCATGACCCCGAAGACGTGGTCGATGTGGCGGGCGAGGGTCTGGGCGACGTGCGCGGAGACGGTGGGCATGGAAGCTCCTGAGACGAAGAGCGGTGAAGGATGCCGTATATGTCTCGCGTGCCCCTTTTTCGAGCACCGGGCGCGTCGTCGCGTCCGGACAGTCACGAGTATAGGGGCGCCGGGCGACTGCGGTGCCCGGCGCCCTCCGCGCACGCGCGTCAGGCGTTGCGCTTGACGACGTTCATCAACCAGGCGATCACGGCGACGATCAGGATGACGATGCCGATCCAGAGGAGGAACTGCGCCGCCTGGACGAAGACGCCGAGAAGGATGAGGACGATGCCGACGATGATGAGGATGAGTGCGAGGGTCATGGGTCGAGTCTCCCGCGCCGGGTCGTCCCATGCGTAAGGCTTGACAGCCCGCCCCGCGTCTGTCAACCCCCTGCGTGGCGCCCAGCCGATCCGGTTCAGTAGAGGCACACGGAACCAGTACGCATCCAGAGGGACACGCACCATGAAGGACATCCTGATCGAGGGCCACCGCATCCTGACGACGGACGAGATCGCCGATGCCGTGCTGTCCTATGCCCGGGCCTTGCGTGAGCGCGGCGGCACCGACATCGTCGAGTTCCCGAGCTTCCACGAAGGAAACGCCGCGCTGTGCTCGCTGCTGCTGGGCGGATCGGGGATCATGGCGGTCGTGGACGCGCCGCTGGAGCTGGCTGCCCCCGTCGGCGGAGCCGACCTCGCCCTCGATGAGATCACCCGCCGCGTCGACGCATTACGGTAGAGGCGTGGGCAGGTTCAATTACGACGGCAGCGTGAAGGTCGACTTCGACGACCGCGTGCTGGCGCACCTCCAGGTCGTCATCACCCAGAAGCTCCGCCGCGGCGAACCCTTCCCGTTCACGTGGCGCAACGACGCGAGCCTCGGCGACGGCCGCACCACCGTGTGGCTCCACCCGAACGCCTCACTCGTGTACAAGTACCACGGCAGCCGTCAGCCGGCCCTCAACCGGGCGTGGCTGGAGGCTCTGACGCATGCCGCCAACTCAACGGCGGGTCTGTACATCGTGCCTGAGCCGGAGGGTTCCGTCGCCGGCGAGGTCATGACCGGCTGAGCCGGGTCAGTCCGAGACCTCCACGGTCTGCGGCGCGTCGTCCGCCGTGCCGTTCGTATCAATCTGCTCGGCCACCAGCTGGATGCCGCCGGACGAGTTCGCCGATTGGGCGAGGTCCTCGATCCACGCGCGGCTGAGCTCGGCCGGCTCGGGGTCGTCGAAGACGAAGCGCATCGGGATGGACGGGTGCAACCAGATCGTGCTGCGGCCGCGGGGCTCGCCGTCAGGGTGGCGCCACGACACCGTGAAGCTCTCACCGCGGCGGAGCTTCGTCGAGATCACGACCTTCAGATGCGCGAGCGCCCGGTCGTCGATGTGGATCGGCGTCGCCGACCCCCCGTAATAGATGGTTCCCACGGGAACGATTGTAAGTCGGATGCCGCTCTTCGTCGGCTATTCACAGCCGTGACCATGCCTCCGTCAGCACGCCGCGCAGGATCTGCTCGATCTCGTCGAACTCCGCCGGGCCGATCGTCAGCGGCGGCGCGAGCTGGATGACCGGGTCGCCGCGGTCGTCGGCGCGGCAGTAGAGCCCTGCCTCATACAGTGCCTGCGAGAGGAAGCCGCGCAGCAGCCGCTCGGACTCGTCCTCGTTGAAGGTCTCCCTCGTCGCCGTGTCTTTCACCAGTTCGATGCCGAAGAAGTACCCGTCGCCGCGGACGTCGCCGACGATCGGCAGATCCAGAAGCCTCTCGAGCGTCGAGCGGAAGACGGGGGAGTTCTCCCGCACGTTCTCGAGCAGCCCCTCCTCCTCGAACAGGTCGAGGTTCTCGAGGGCGACCGCCGCCGAGACGGGGTGACCGCCGAACGTGTAGCCGTGGGCGAAAGATGCCTGCCCGTGCGCGAACGGCTCGTAGATGCGGTCCGAGACGATCGTGCCGCCGAGCGGCGCGTACCCGCTCGTGACGGCCTTGGCGAACGTGATCATGTCGGGCTGGTAGCCGTAGGCATCCGCGCCGAAGTACGTGCCGAGCCGCCCGAACGCGCAGATGACCTCGTCGGAGACGAGGAGGACGTCGTGCCGGTCGCAGATCTCGCGGACCCGCTGGAAGTACCCGGGCGGGGGAGGGAAGCATCCGCCCGAGTTCTGCACCGGCTCGAGGAAGACGGCGGCGACGGTCTCGGGGCCTTCGAAGACGATCATCTCCTCGATGCGGTCGGCGGCCCAGACGCCGAACTCCTCCTCCGTGCCGCCGGCGAAGCCCGCCTCGGCGGCGCGATAGTAGTTGGTGTTCGGCACGCGGAAGCCGCCTGGGGTGACCGGCTCGAACATCGCCTTCATGCCCGGAAGGCCCGTGATCGCGAGCGCGCCCTGCGGGGTGCCGTGGTAGGCGATCGCGCGGGAGATCACCTTGTGCTTGAGGGGCTTGCCGACGAGCTTGAAGTACTGCTTCGCGAGCTTGAACGCCGTCTCGACGGCCTCGCCGCCGCCGGTCGAGAAGAAGACGTGGTTGAGGTCGCCCGGAGCGAGCGACCCGATCCGGTCGGCGAGCTCGATCGCGGCGGGGTGCGCGTAGGACCACAGCGGGAAGAAGGCGAGGGTCTCGGCCTGGTTCGCGGCGGCCTGGGCGAGGCGCTGACGCCCATGCCCCGCGTTGACGACGAACAGCCCCGCGAGACCGTCGAAGTACTTCTTGCCCTGCGCGTCCCAGATGTGGTGTCCGTCGCCCTTGACGATGATCGGGACCCCGGGCCCCTCGGTCATGACGGACTGGCGGGCGAAGTGCATCCACAGGTGGTCGCGCGCCATCTGCTGCAGTTCCGGTTCGGTGCGGGTCACGGCATCCTCCGATCGACGTGACCCCACGCTACTGCGGGGCGGTGACGTCGTGGGGTGTGACGGGCGGAACTTCAGCCGTCGATGCGGGAGTGGTCTCCGAGTCGGTGCCAGGAGCGGTTGTGGTAGACGAGGGCGTCGCCGTGCTCTCCGGCGGCGACGTCGCGGGAGACGTCGGCCTGCAGAGCGTGCGCGGCGATGACGGTGGAGGTGCCGGCATCCATGCGTCCGATCACGGCGCAGCGCGCCCACGCGCGCACGCCGTCGTACACGGGCTCGCCGGTGACCAGGCGTGACCAGCGGTGCGTCTGCGCGAACCGGTCGACACCGCTTGTCGCACCGAGCCGCGCGAGGTCGATGTCGTGCGCGTCGAGGAGGTGCACGACGACCGTCTCGGCGCGCGAGAGAACGTCGGATGCCGACGACAGCGACGACACCGAGAAGATGAGGAGCGGCGGTTCGGCGCTGACGCTCGAGACGCTCGTCGCGGTGAGCGCGACCGGGCCGTCGCCGGCATCCGCCGTGACGACGGCGACGCCGCCGGGGTGTCCGCGGAAGAGCGTCTTGAATTCGTCGGGGGACAGCGACGACGAGAATTCGTGCGTGGGGGCGTCCGCGGAGGAGAACGGCGCAGCGGACGGGAACGGCGCGGCGGAGGGATCGGGGGCGTGGGGCGTGCTCATGACAGTCGAGTCAACCGCGCGGGGTGCCGTCTTATGCCCGACTGTGTGCATGTGTGACCCTGCGTGACGGAATGTGACGACGCTGTGTCGCCGTGTTGCGGCGCTTCTGTCGCGTGCGCCGCGCGCTCGGAACCATGGGGTCATGTCCTCTCCGCTGGTGAGCGCGCCCGAACTGGCCGCCGAGATCGCGCACGGTGCGCGCCCTCGGCTGCTCGACGTGCGCTGGCGACTCGACCGACCCGAGGGCCGTCCGGACTACCTCGAGGGACACCTTCCGGGGGCCGTGTACGTCGACCTCGAGCGGGAGCTCGCCGCCCCCGGGCACCCGGAGGCGGGCCGCCATCCGCTGCCGACGGATGCCGATCTCCACGAGGCCGTGCGCCGGTGGGGTGTCAACGTCGGCGATCGTGTCGTCGTCTACGACGACAACGAGGGCGTTCCCGCCGCTCGGGCGTGGTGGCTTCTGCGGCGCAACGGCATCGACGTGCGTCTGCTCGACGGCGGGTTGCGCGCGTGGTTCCGGCACGGGCTGCGGCTGGAGCGCGGCGACACCGCGGTGCGTCGGGGCACGTGGAGCGGAGAGTCCGACTACCGCGACGCGGTCGCCGACATCGACGACGCGGCTCTCGCCCCCCACCACGGCGTGCTCGTCGACGTGCGCGCGCCGCAGCACTATCGCGGGGCGGTCGCCGGGCTCGACCCCGCCGCCGGCCACATCCCCGGCGCCGTGAACATCCCGACCGTCACGCACATCGGGCCGGACGGGCTGCTGCGCGGCCCGTCCGAGATCCGCGCGACCCTCGCGGTGCACGGCATCGTGCCCGGCACGCGCGTGGTGCTCTCGTGCGCGTCCGGCATCCCCTCGATGCACTCCGCGCTCGCCTTCGAGACCGCCGGGGTCACCGCGCGCGTCTTCGTGGGGTCGTGGAGCCTCTGGTCGCGGAGCGCAGGGCGCCCGATCGCGATCGGCGCGAGCCCGTTCGACGTGGTGGTCGCCGGGTACTGAGCGCGCACGGGCGGCACCGCGGCGTCACACGGCGAAACGTTGGTACACGCGGCGAAACGGTCCGCGCGCCAGAGGCATCCCGCCGGGCAGTATTCCCGGAGCGCCGCTCGCAACCCGCGAAGCGCCCGACGTCACAGGAGGACCCATGACTCGCCACATCGTGTTCGGAGCGATTCTCACCGGCACCGGAGGCCCCGGCGAGCACAACCGCTGGCTCGATCCCGAGATTCCGGGAGACGCGAGCGTGGACATCGATTGGTACATCGCGCAGGCACAGCTCGCCGAGAGCGCCGCGCTCGACCTCGTCTTCATCGTCGACAGCCAGTTCATCACCCCCGACTCGCCCCCGCACTACCTCAGCCGGCTCGAGCCTCTCACCCTCCTGTCCGCCCTCGCGGCACGCACGAAGCGGATCGGCCTCGTCGGCACGGCGACCACGTCCTACAACGCGCCCTACAACCTCGCGCGCCGCTTCTCCTCGCTCGATCACATCAGCCGCGGGCGCGCGGGATGGAACGTCGTCACGAGCGGCGACGGGGGGACGGCGGGGAACTACGGGCTCGACGAGCACTACGACTACGCCACCCGGTACTCGCGCGCCGCCGAGCACATCGAGGTCGCGCGCAAGCTCTGGGATTCGTACGAGGACGACGCCTTCCCGCGCGACCGCGAGAGCGGCCGCTTCCTCGACCCGGCGCGACTGCACCGGACCGATCACCGCGGCGAGCACTTCTCGATCGTGGGCCCGCTCAACATCGAGCGCTCGCCGCAGGGTCATCCCGTCGTGTTCCAGGCCGGCGATTCGGCGCCCGGGCGCGACCTCGGCGCGCGCCACGCCGACGGAATCTTTACGCATGCGTCGACGATCGCCGCGAACCAGGAGTTCGCCCGCGACATCCGCACGCGCGCGGCGGCGTTCGGGCGCGATCCGGAGAGCATCCTCATCCTCCCCGGCGCGCGGATCGTCGTCGGCGACACCGACGAGCAGGCGCGCGAGATCGAACTCGCTCAGCACCGCCTCTCGAACACGTTCGAGCAGGCCCTCGCCGAGCTTGGCCGCCCGTTCGGCTGGCACGACTTCCGGCAATACGACCTCGACGCGCCCTTCCCCGCCGAGACGCTCGCCTTCGCCGAGCGCAGCTTCAAGACCCAGGCGGCGCAGATCGTCGATCGTGCCGTCTCCGAGGCGCTGACCCTGCGACAGGTCGTGGAGCAGCTGTCGCAACCGCGACGTTCGCCGTTCGTCGGCTCGGCCGAGACCGTGGCGAACGTCCTCGAGGAGTGGTTCCGCGCGGGCGCCGCCGACGGCTTCAACATCTATGTGTCGGCGCCGAGCCAGTTCCGCCGCTTCCTCGACGAGGTGCTGCCGATCCTCCGCAGCCGCGGGCTGGCGCGCGACGGCTATGAGGGCACCACGCTCCGAGAGCACCTCGGACTCGTCCGTCCGGAGAACGTCCACACCGCACGACGGGGCACGGAGCCGCTCGGCGTTCCCGCGCTGCTGGATGCCTGAGCAGGCTCGCCGCCCATGACCGTCCGGAGCATCGCGGCATCCGTCATCCGCCCCGTCGCCGTCTTCGTCCCCGTCTTCCTCCTCGCCACCTTCCTCACGTATCTCCTGCGCGACCTGTCGGGGGTGAGCCCGGCGCACCTGCAGCTCGGCGAGAACGCGACGCCCGAGCTGGTCGCGCAGATCGAGAAGGACTGGGGTCTCGACAGGCCGTTCTTCGCGCAGTACGCCGACTGGATGGGCGGGGTGCTGCGCGGCGACCTGGGCAACAGCTGGTGGAACGGCACCGAGATCTCCCGCATCCTGTTCGACAAAGCGCTCGTGAGCCTGTCGGTCGCGGGGCTCGCCCTCGTCATCGGAATCGTCGTCGGAGCGATCCTCGGACTGATCGCGGCCCTCCGCCGTGGCGGCGTCGTCGACCGCGGCATCACGGTCGTCACGACGGCGTTGTCGGTCATGCCCCCTTTCGTCGTCGGAGTCGCGCTGGTCGCGGTGTTCGCCGTCGGGCTGCGCTGGTTCCCGTCTGCCGGGTACGTCTCTCCGGCCGAGGGGGGTGTCGGTCTCTGGCTCTGGTACATCACGCTCCCCGCTGTCGCGCTGAGCTTCGACACCGTCGCCGACGTCGCCCGACAACTGCGCACGGGACTCACCTCCGCGCTCGACGAGAACTACATCGTGGGGGCGCGCGTGCGGGGGCTGAGCCCGCAGCGCGTCTTCTTCGGACACGCGCTCCGCGGCGGCGCCGGACCGGCCGTCGCCGTGCTCGGCATGAAATTCCCGGCTCTGCTCGGCGGGGCGATCGTCACCGAGGCGATCTTCGGGCTCTCCGGCTACGGGCAGTTCGCCGCAGACTCCGCGCTTCGCGGCGACGTGCCGGCCGTGCAGGGAGCGCTCGTCGTCTCGATCGTGCTCGTCGTGGTGTTCAATCTGCTCGTCAACATCGTGCTGGCCCGGCTCTCGCCCGCCGCCGGCCGGGGAGTGTGAGCCGCCGTGCCCGACCTCCTGAGGATCCGCACCGGCCTCGTTGCCGCCATCCTCCTCGCCGTCATCGTCGCACTGGCCGTGTTCGGGCCGCTCCTCGCCTCGTTCGACCCGCTGCAGGGGAGCGACGACATCCTCGCCGGGCCCTCCGCGGCGCACCTGCTCGGCACCGACTACCTCGGGCGTGACGTGCTGTCACGCCTCCTTCACGGGGCCCCGCTCAGCGTCTTCGGCACGGCGCTCCTCGGGGTGATCGCTCTCGTCGTCGGCGCGGTCCCCGGCATCCTCTCGGTCTTCCTGGGGCGCTCCTTCGAGTGGGTGTCGCTGCGCGTCGTCGACACACTCATCTCCCTGCCGTTCCTCGTCTTCGCCGTCGCGGTCACGGCGCTTCTCGGCAACGGACTTCTGCAGGCGCTCGTCGCTGTCGGGGTGCTCATCTCGCCCCTCTTCTTCCGCGTCGCCCGCGCCGCGACGCTCCAGGTCTTCGGCTCGCAGTACGTGGAGTCGGCCGTGCTGTCGGGCGCGACCACGGGGTTCATCGTCCGCCATCACGTCGTGAAGAAGGTGCTCCCCGTCATCGGCGTCGCCCTCGCGGGGGCGCTCGGGGCCGGTCTCGTCGTCGTCGCGAGCCTCAGCTTCCTCGGCATCGGCGTGCAGCCGCCGACGCCGACGTGGGGCGGCGACCTCGCCGCCGACCTCCGCTATCTGCCACTGAAGCCGTTCGCGCCCGTCTTCCCCGCGGTGCTCATCATGGCGACGGTGCTGAGCCTCAACCTGCTCGCCGACGCCCTGCGCGATGTCTCGGGCCAGAGCGGGCGTGCGCTGCTGGCGCGCGCGAGCCGCTCGGCCGGGGCTCGGCCGCCGCGCGCCGCGCGCGATCACGACAGACGCGATCCCGAGAAGCAGGAGGTCCTCCTATGACCACGACCGAACAGACCGGTGTCGTCTCGATCGACGGACTCACCATCGTCTCCTCGCTGACGGGTGAGACCCTCGTCGACGACGTCACGCTCGCACTTCGCCGCGGGGGCGTGACCGGGATCGTCGGGGAGTCGGGGAGCGGCAAGACGCTCACGTGCCGATCGATGCTCGGCGTTCTCCCTGACGGTGTCGAGATCGCGGCGGGGCGGATCGTCGTCGACGGACAGGACGTGACGGGCTTCCGGGAGCGGGAGTGGTCGCGCCTGCGCGGCGGGGTGATCTCCGCCGTGTTCCAGGATCCGGGGTCGTACCTGCATCCCTCCCTCACCATCGGTGCGCAGCTGCGCGAGGTGCTGCGCGTGAAGCGCGGGCTGCGACGGCGGGCGGCTCGGGTCGAGAGTGCGCGCCTGCTCGACGCGGTGCGCCTCGGCGACACGGGCCGCGTCGCACGCTCCTACCCGCACGAACTGTCCGGCGGCATGCTGCAGCGCGTGCTCATCGCGATCGCGATCGCCCTCGAACCGCGTGTGCTGATCGCGGATGAGGCCACCACCGCGCTCGATGTGACGGTGCAGGCCGAGATCCTGGACCTGCTCACCGACCTGCGCGAGAGGATCGGACTGACCCTCCTCGTCGTCTCGCACGATCTGTCGGTCATCGCCCAGCTGTGCGACGAGGTCGTCGTGCTGCGCGACGGTCGGGTGGTCGAGGCAGGACGCACCGCGCAGGTGATCGGTGCGCCGAGGCATCCGTACACCCGCCTGCTCATCGAGGAGCATGAGAAGTACGGTATCGAGCGTTTCGTCGCGCTCCCGGCGTCGGAGCCCGATGCTGCGGCGGTGACCCGTGTCGGCTGAGTCGGGCGCGTCTGTACCGGCGCTGCGTCTGCGTGGCGTCGAAGCCGTGCGGGGACGCGGACGACACCGCAGACGGGTCCTCCACGACGTGTCACTCGACGTCGCCGCCGGCGAGATCGTCGGGCTCGTGGGCGAGTCCGGATCCGGGAAGACGACCCTCGCGCGCACGGTGCTCGGACTCGTCCCCATCCGTGCGGGCGAGATCTTCGTCGACGGTGCGGCGGTGCACGGGCTCGCCGGGGCCCGGCGGCGGGCGTTCCGACGGTCGGGCGCTGTCCAGTACGTCTTCCAGGACCCGCTCCGAAGCTTCGACCCCGACCGCACGATCGGAGACTCGATCGCCGAACCGCTCACCGTGCGCGGCGGGCGTGAGCGTGCCGGGGCGGCGGATGCCGTGAGCGCGCGCCTCGTCGACGTCGAGCTCGACCCCGCGCTCGCGGGCCGCCTTCCGGGTGAGCTCTCCGGCGGGCAGCGGCAGCGTGCCGCCATTGCGCGCGCCCTCATCACCGACCCCGCCGTCATCGTCCTCGACGAGCCTGTCAGTGCGCTCGACGCCGCCAACCGGGTGAAGATCCTCGAGCTTCTCACGAGGCTCCGTGGACAGGGCGTGGCGCTCCTCTACATCTCGCACGATCTGGGATCGGTCGCGGGCGTCACCGATCGCACCGCCGTCCTCTACGACGGCACGATCGTGGAGACCGCCACGAGCGAGAGCGTCGTACGCCGCCCCGAGCACGCCTACACGCGGCTGCTCGTGGGTTCGGCGCCGACCCTCGCCGGGGCGGGCATGCCCCGCGCTGAACGCGAGCGCTTGCGCCGCGAACTCGCCGGCTGACCCGGTCAGCGCCCCCCGGTCGGCTGAACCCGCCCGGCACGCCGTTCGGTTCGCAGGACATTTGCTGCTCGCGGCACGATTCGAGGCGCGAAAAGCCCCCGCATGGACAGAATCTCCTGCGAACCGAACACGAAGCGGCGAGCCGAACACGCAACGGCGGCGACTCCCGAGGGAGCCGCCGCCGCCGCATGTTTGGGGTCAGTCGTCGGACGTGATCCGCACGCCCTTCCAGCCGAGTCGGCCCTCGATGTGCTCGTCGCTGTCGGAGATCGACGGGTCCTTCGCCCAGATATACGTGCCCGTCGCCAGCGCGACCGTCGAGCCGTTGCGGTAGCCCGCGGCGGCGGCCTGCGTGAGCGCCTCGCCGTACGCCTCGGTGTCGTCCGTCGGTGTGGCGCGGACCTTGGCGAGCGCCTCGGCGAACTCCGGCGACGTATACGGCGAGCTCAGATTCAGCACGCCGCCGTCGGAGAAGTGCTCGGTGAGCGCTTGCACGTACGAGTCTCGGCCGACGTACCCGTAGAGCGCGAGAGCGTACTCCTTGCCGAAGTATCCCTTCGCCCAGTTCGGATCGATCTCGATGTCCACCGTGATGCCGACGGCGCCGAGCTGTGACTGGATGATCTCCGCATTCGGATCGGAAGCAGTAAAGGGATAGAGCGTGAGAGACAGGTCACCGGGCTCGTATCCGGCATCCTTCAGCAGCTGCTTCGCCTTCGCAGGGTCGTAGGCGTATTCGTCCTCGAGCGACGGGTCGTAGCCGAGGTGACCTTCGGGGAAGACCTGGTTCACGGCGTCCGCGTACCCGAGGTACCCCTTCTTCACGATCTCGTCGCGGTCGATCGCGTAGCGCACCGCTTCGACCACTCTCGGATCGGTGAACGGCTCCTTGTTGAGATTCAGACTGAGGAACGAGATCACCCAGTTCGTCTTCGGGTCGCGGATGACGTCGAAGCCGGCCGTCTCGGCCTGCTCGATGAGCGCGGGCGTGATCGTCGCGAAGTTGTACACGCCGGTCTGCAGCGACGACACGAGCGTCGACGGGTCGTTGCCGCCGTCTATCTCGATGCGGTCGATGTGGATCTCGTCCGCGTCCCAGTAGTCCGGGTTCTTCTCGAGGACGATCTTGTCTTCGGGGACGAGGGAGACGACCTTGAACGGCCCCGCACCCACCGGCAGGCTCGTATTGAGCGCCTGCGGATCCTTCTGCGCCGCCACCTTGCTCGTGATGAGACCGGCTCGGTTGCTCAGGAGGTACGGCAGTTGGTAGTCGACCGTCTTCAGATGGACGACGAAGGTGAGGTCGTCGATCACCTCGACGGTGTCGATGTTCTCGTAGGAGCCCGCCAGGGCGGAGTTCTCCTGCCTTTTGGCGCGCTCGATGAAGTACTTCACCGCCTCCGCGTCGACGGGGGAGTCGTCGTGGAAGGTGAGACCCTCGCGGAGAGTGAAGGTCACGGCGGTGCCCTCGTCGTTGTACTCCCAGGAGGTGGCGAGCGCGGGGTGGAGCTTGCCGTCCTCGCCCCGCGTGATGAGCGACTCGTAGATGGGTGTCATCGTCGTCGTCGCCCCGGTCGCCCCCGTGACGATCGGGTCCCAGTTCGTGTTGAGGGCGGCCACGCCCCACTTCACCACGGCGGGCGCGGCGTCGCCCTCTCCGCGGGGCGTGTTCGAACCGCATCCGCTCAGGGCGAGCGCGACGGCCGCCGCGGCGGCGACCGCGGCGGTCAGGGTGAGTCTTCTCATGAGGTCTCCGTGCAGGGTGGGAATCGGGTGCCAGGGGCAAGGACGCGCCAGTCCACCACGGCCCGGCGGCCGGACCCCGCGGATCGTTACGTCGCATTGCGCCGCGTGTCGTCCGCTTTCATCGGCGTCGGTGGAGTCCGCGCGCGAGCCCCAGACTCGGGACATCCAGACCCGTCGCCGCGAAAGAGCCGTCATGTCTCCCACACCTCCCCGTCGCCGCATCGGCGTCTTCGTCCTCCCCTCGGCACGGGGCGACGCGAGCGTACTCACCCGTCGGATCGTCCAGGCAGCCCGCGATGTGGAGAACGTCGGCTTCGACGCCTTCTGGCTCGCCGAGGGTCACTTCGGCACGATCGGCGTCTCGTCGGCGCTGACCGTGCTCGCCGGCGCCGCGGCCGCCACCGAGCGCATCGACCTCGGCACGGCCGTCGTTCCGATCGCCTTCGACAGTCCTCTGCGCCTCGCCGAGGTGGCTGCGAGCGTCCACGCCCTCAGCGGCGGACGGCTGCAGCTGGGGGTCGGGAAGGGCAACGGGCACGGGTTCTCCTCCCAGGCGTACCGCGCCTTCGGTCTTGACGAAACCGGCCGCGAGGAGCTCTACTGGGGGGCGCTCGCGGATCTGCGCACCCTCCTCACCTCGGGCGCGCGGGTCGACGGCGAGCGCGTCGCCCTGTACCCGCCGCCGGCCGATCTGGCGACGCGGCTGTGGCAGGCGACATCGGGGGAGGCGACCGCGGTCGCGGCGGCGCGTTCCGGCGACGGGCTCCAGCTGCATCGCGTCGTGCGCGCCGGCGACACCGGCACCGTGCAGCGCGCCCTCGTCGACGCGTACGTCACTGCCTACCCCGCGACCGCCGCCACGGCCCCGCGGATCGCCGTGTCGCGCGCCGTGTTCGTCGCGGCATCCCGAGGGGACGCCCTCGAGCGCATCGGCGCGATCCTCCGCGACGACCCTGGCGCGCTCCCGCTCGGCCAATCGGGACAGACGGCGCTCGATTACGTTTGCCTGTCCAACACTCACGTGGGTTCGCCCGCAGAGATCGCCGCGTCTCTCGGCGAGGACCCCACGGTGCGCGCCGCGACCGATCTGCTCCTCGCCCCTGTCCTTCCCCTCGCCGACGCGGGATTCGCCGACCAGCTCGTGGGCATCGCGGAGGCGAGCGACCACGGGCTGCGCGCCCCCGCGCTCGCGTCGACGCTGTGATCGACCGAGACGTTGCCCGCAACACCCCGCAACAAGGTGGCGCCATGCGGCGTCGCTCAGTGAAATGGATGCCATGACCTCCGCTCCGACGCTCCCGCCCGTCCTTCACGAACCGCCCGCCGGAACACGCGTACGCGGTGTCCTCGCCCTCATCGCCGGGGCGGGGGAAGGCGCCGACGTCTACGCCCGATTCGGCCGCCGCCTCGCTTTCGACGGGTATGTCGTCGGCGTCTTCAGCGGCGACGACACAGCGCGGACGCAGGCATGGCTGGTCGCGCAGGAGCCTGGGCCGCGTGTCCTCGTCGGGTCGGATCGCGGCGCTGCGATCGCTCTGACGGCTGCTGCGGGCGCGCGCGGCGCGGGCATCGACGGCGTCATCGTCGCCGGGCTTCCGATCGCGGGTCGGGACGACGCGTCGGCGTCGCCTGAGGAGCGCTCCGCCTGCCCTGTCCACCTCGGTGTGCTCGCGGCGCAAGACGCACCCGGTGACACTCGCAGCGCCGCCGCGATCCCCGGCGACCGTGCGCTCGCCGGTATCCGCGTACCCGTCCTCGCGATCCACGGCGGCGCCGACCCCATCGCGCCGGTCGGGACCGCCCGCGAAACGCTCGCCGCGGTGCCAGAGCTGGAGTTCGTCGAGACGGTCGATGGGCTCCACGACGCGCTCAACGACCAGAGCCACCGCTCCGTCGCCGCGACGATCGTGCTGTGGCTCGAGCGGCTGCGCGCCGGAAGTGTCGAGCAGCCGATCGTGCGCCACCCGCTCGTCGAGGCGGCCCGCGCGTGAGCGACGGCTTCGCGTCGCTCCAAGTGCATGAGGGGTACACCCCTGGCACGCCGCAGAACGCGGTCGCGACGCCGATCTACCAGACGACGGCGTACGAGTTCGCCTCGCTGCAGGATGCCGAGGACATCTTCGCGCTTCGCAAGGCCGGCAACCTCTACTCGCGCGCCTCGACCCCGACGCAGGTGGTGTTCGAGCAGCGCGTCGCCGCGCTCGAGAACGGGACGGCAGCGGTCGCCGTCGCGTCGGGGCAGGCCGCGGTCGCCGTCGCGCTCCTCGCGCTGGCCAAGGCGGGGGAGCACATCGTCGCCGCGCGCCAGCTCTACGGCGGCACGGTCGACCTCCTGCAGGACACGTTCGCCGACTGGGGCATCGCGGTCGACTTCGTCGATCAGGACGACCCGGATGCGTGGCGCAGCGCGATCCGCCCCGAGACGCGCGCCCTGTTCGCCGAGTCGGTGACGAACCCCACGGCGCAGGTGCTCGACGTCCGAACGGTCGCAGACATCGCGCATGCGGCGGGCGTGCCGCTCATCATCGACAACACCGTCGCGACGCCCTATCTGCAGCGACCGAAGGACTTCGGTGCCGACATCGTCGTGCATTCCGCGACGAAGTACCTCGGCGGGCACGGCACCTCCATGGGCGGTGTCGTCGTCGACCTCGGCACCTTCGACTTCGGTGCCGACCCGGGCCGTTGGCCGCAGCTGACCCGCCCCTACGCCCGCATCCCCGGTGTGACGCTCTGGGACCGGTTCGGTGCGGCGGGTCAGGCGCTCGCCGTCCTCATCCGCACGAAGTACGTCCACGACCTCGGCCCCTCGCTGTCGCCGTTCAACGCGTTCCAACTCCTTCAGGGCATCGAGACGCTCGACCTCCGCATCGCGAAGCACACCGCATCCGCGCTCGAGGTCGCCCGCTTCCTCGACGCGCACCCCGCGGTCTCGGCCGTGCATCACCCCGGCATCCCGGGGAATGCGTGGGCGGATGCCGCACGCACCTACCTCCCCAAGGGCGCGCCGGCCGTGTTCTCGTTCGACCTCGCCGCGACCGGCGATGCCGACGCCGACCGCGCGCGCGTGCACACGGTGGTCGACGGGCTCGGGCTCGTCAAGCTCGTCGCCAACATCGGCGATGCCCGGTCCCTCGTGAACCATCCGGCATCCATGACCCACAGCCACCTCACCGACGTGCAGCTGGCGGATGCCGGGATCTCCCCGACGACGATCCGCCTCTCGATCGGGCTGGAAGACCCGGCGGACATCATCGCCGATCTGGAACAGGCTCTCGGCCGTCTCTCCGCGCCCTCGAAAGGAACCTCATGACGATCGACCTCGGCTACTGGACTCCGGTCTACGGCGGCTTCCTCCGAAACGTCGGCGACGAGGAGGGGATGGCGGCGACGTGGGCGTCGATCCGCGATATCTCGATCACCGCCGACCGGCTGGGCTTCCACACGACGCTCGTGCCGGAGCTCTACCTCAACGACCGCAAAGGTCCCGAGGCGCCGAGCCTCGAAGCGTGGTCGCTGTCGGCCGCGATCCTCGCCGTCACCGACCGGCTGCGTGTCATGACGGCCGTGCGTCCCGGCTTCCACCTGCCGGCGGTCCTCGCCAAAACCGTGTCGACGCTCGACTCGATCGCGCCGGGGCGCGTCGCGCTCAACGTCGTCGCGGCCTGGTGGGCGGAGGAGGCGCGGCAGTTCGGCGGACGCTTCACCACCCACGACGCCCGCTACGTGCAGGCGGAGGAGTTCGTCGACGTGCTGCGCGGGCTGTGGGAGAGGACGCCGTTCGACTTCGCGGGTGAGTACTACACGCTCGAGGGGACCATCGTCGAGCCGAAGCCGTCGGCCGCACCCGTCGTCTTCGCGGGCGGCGAGAGCGACGCGGGGAAGGAGTCGATCGCACGGTTCGCCGATGCCTACGTCATGCACGGCGGAACGCTCGAGGAGGTGACGGCGAACGTCGCCGACATCACCGAGCGCTCGCTCCGCTGGACGGGACGACCGATGCGGGAGATCGGCATGCCCGCGTACGTCATCGTCCGCGACACCGAGGCCGAGGCGCAGCGCGAACTCGAGCGCATCACATCCGTCGACGAGTGTTCGCCCGGCTACGCGTCGTTCGAGCAGTTCCGGCAGAACTCCAACCTCTCGCTCGAGCTCACCAAGCGGGAGTACTCGGTCGGCACCCGCGGGCTGCGTCCGAACCTGGTCGGCACACCCGAACAGGTCGCCGAGCGGATCCGGGCGTACGGCGACGCGGGCATCACGCTGCTGCTCATCCAGTCCTCGCCGCTGCGCGAGGAGCTCGAGCGCATCGCCGAACAGGTGTTCCCGCTCGTGCCGCAGAGCTCCGCACCCTCGCTTCTGGGGGTCTGAGCGCAGCGGGTGAGGCCGGGGAGTGTTACGCCGAATGTGTAACACTCCCCGGCATCCTGGGTCGTGGGTTACTCTGGCGGGGTGTTCCTGACCTGTCGCTGTTGTCGCTGACGCCGAGGCGCGTACCCCGCGCCCGCGTTCTCCCGACGACCCCGACAGCCCGCCGCTGATCCCCGCGCATCGCGCGCCTCACCCCGCGGCCCCATCCACAGGACTCCTCATGCGCTACGTCTCGCACATCGCCGACCTCGTCGGCAACACGCCCCTCGTCCGCCTCGGGTCCGTCACCGACGGCATCCGCGCCACCGTTCTCGCGAAGGTCGAGTACTTCAACCCGGGCGGCTCGGCCAAAGACCGCATCGCGAGCCGGATCATCGATGCCGCGGAAGCATCCGGGGAGCTCCGCCCCGGCGGCACCATCGTCGAGCCGACGAGCGGCAACACCGGCGTGGGCCTCGCCCTCGTCGCGCTGCAGCGCGGGTACCGCATGGTCTTCGTCGTGCCCGACAAGTTCGAGGGTGAGAAGACGGCGGTTCTCCGCGCGTACGGCGCCGAGGTCGTCGTCGTGCCGACGAACGTGCCGCCTGAGCACCCCGAGTCGTACTACAGCGTCTCCGACCGCCTCGCGCGCGAGATCCCCGGAGCGTTCAAGCCCAACCAGTTCGCGAACCCGAACGGACCGCGCGCGCACGCGGAGACCACCGGCCCCGAGATCTGGCGCGACACCGATGGGCGGGTCACGCACCTCGTCGCGGGCATCGGCACGGGCGGCACGATCAGCGGCACGGGGCGCTTCCTCAAGGAGGCGACGGCGGGCGAGATCGTCGTCGTCGGTGCCGACCCCGAGGGTTCGATCTACTCGGGCGGCCCGATCCACTCCTACGCCGTCGAGGGCGTCGGCGAGGACTTCTACCCCGACACGTTCGATGCGTCGGTCGTGGACCGGTACGAGCGGGTGTCGGATGCCGAGAGCTTCGCGATGACCCGCCGCCTCGCCCGCGAGGAGGGCTTGCTCGTCGGCGGGTCGTCGGGCATGGCGGTCGTCGCGGCGCTCCGCGTCGCGCGGGGCCTCCCCGATGACGCGGTGGTCGTGGTGGTCCTCCCCGACCACGGCCGCGGCTACCTCACGAAGCTGTACGACGACGCGTGGCTCGAAGCCCGCGGCATCCCCCTCGCCTCCCCCCCACCCACCCCACCCACCGCACCCACCGCACCCTCCGCGGTCACCGCACCCTCCCTCCCGCGAGACCGCGTCTTCTCGACGAAACCCGGCGAGAACGCCGGTGGTCTCGTCGAGAACGCGCGGTCTCGCGGGGGCCGAGACGACCTGACAGGAGTCCGTTCATGACCACCCCCGCCGCCCGCGGCTTCGCGAGCCTCGCCGTCCACGCCGGGCAGGAGCCCGACGAGAGCACGGGAGCCGTCATCCCGCCTGTGCACTTCTCGACGACATATGCCCAGGACGGCATCGGTGGCCTCCGCCAGGGCTACGAGTACGGCCGCAGCGGCAACCCGACCCGCACGGCGCTGCAGGCGCAGCTCGCGGCCCTCGAAGGAGGAGCGCACGCGTTCTCGTTCGCCTCGGGCCTCGCAGCGGAAGACGCGCTGCTGCGCGCCGCGCTGCAGCCCGGCGACGAGGTGCTTCTCGGCAACGACGTCTACGGCGGGACCTACCGACTGCTCGCGCGCGTGCTCGGTCCGTGGGGCGTCGGACTTCGGACGGTCGCCATGAGCGACACGGATGCCGTGCGTGCGGCCGTCGCGGCGGCACCCCCGCGCCTCCTCTGGGTCGAGACGCCGTCGAACCCGCTCCTGCGCATCAGCGACATCGCCGCGCTCGCCGAGATCGGACGCGAGGCGGGCGCGCTCGTCGTCGTCGACAACACGTTCGCGACCCCGGCGCTGCAGCAGCCGCTCGCGCTCGGCGCCGACGTCGTCGTGCACTCGACGACCAAGTACCTCGGCGGACACTCCGACGTCGTCGGGGGAGCGGTCGTCCTGAACGACGACGCCCTCGCGGCCGAGGTCGGCTTCCTGCAGTTCGCCGTGGGCGGCGTATCCGGGCCGATGGATGCCTGGCTCACGACGCGCGGCATCAAGACCCTCGACGTGCGCATGCGCCGGCACAGCGAGAACGCGGCATCCGTCGCCGCATTCCTCGAGGGGCATGAACGTGTTGCGCGCGTTTACTACCCGGGGCTCGCGGCGCACCCGGGGCACGAGCTCGCGGCGCGCCAGATGTCGGGCTTCGGGGGCATCGTCTCGGTCGCGCTCGAGTCGGGCGAGGCCGCGCGCCGCTTCGCCGAGTCGACGCGCCTGTTCACCCTCGCCGAGTCGCTCGGCGGGGTCGAATCGCTCGTCAACTACCCCGACGCGATGACCCACGCCTCGGTGCGCGGCACCGACGCGGCGGTCCCCGTCGAGGTCGTGCGCCTGTCGGTCGGCATCGAGGACGAGGCCGACCTCCTCGCCGACCTGGAGCAGGCGCTCCAGGTCTGATCTGGTCTGGAGCTCGTGCCCGGCGGGGGTTTCGTCGGCGCAGATCGTCGGCAGCGAGGGCTGTGGCCGCGATCTGTGCCGACGATTCCGCGCGTGGCAGCGTTTTGCGCCGACGATTCCGCGCGTGGCCGCGTTCTGCGCCGACGATCCTCAGCGACCTGCGGGACCCTCAGCGCCTTGCAGCGCGCTTCAGCGCCGGCGCCACCAGCGCCGCGGGCCCGGCGCCTGCGCCACGGCATCCCGGGCCTCGGCCTGCGCCGCCGCCTCCCGCGCCGCGGCGGCGGCTCGCTCCTCGCGGCGCGCGCCAGGCCGCGACCTCCGCGTCGGCGTCGCGGGTCGGGGTCACGACCGGAGGCCCGCCCATCAGCTGGCGGCGCGCGTCGATCACGCGGCGGTTGAAGTCCTCGACGTACTCGCGCACCTGCCCCTCGCGCGCGAGCGCGTCGACGCGCTCCTCGAATTCTGCGTGCTCGGTGCGGAGCATGAGGGCCGGCGGCCCGAGGCCGGAGAGCTTCTCGGTCTGGATCTTCCGGCGGATCCACCAATCGGGGTCGTGATGGCCGCCGAGCCCCTCGAGGGGCTTGCCCGCCCCAGGCAGGTTGTCGAACTCGCCGCGCCGGATCGCCTGCTGGATCGCGGTCTCGACGTACATCGCCCGCTCGTGCGGCGTCGGCGTTCCGGTATTCGAGCCGGCGCCCGAGTCGGCGCCCGATCCGGCCGGCGCGGATGCCGCGGCATCCGTCTCGCCCGCGGCGTCGCCGTCCTCGCCGTCGACCCCCGCCTCGCGCGCGGCCTGCGCGGCGCGGTAGCGCGCAGCGCTCAATGCCGAATCCCGCCGTGCGTCGCCGGTCATGAGCCCCACGCTACGGCGTGAGTGCGCTCCGTGGGCGCGTCGGGCGTGAACCGTCGCGGGCAACCCGCGCGCCGCGTCCACCGAATCCGCCCGCCGCTACACCGCCCGCACGGCGCCGACCCCCACCCCCGTGCCGCGCAGCTCGCCGCGCAACTCACCGCGCAACTCACCGTGCAACTCCCCGTGCAGGCGCTCCATCCGCGCGTCGAGCAGCGCGGCCGAGTCCGCGGCATCCTTCAGCTCGGAGAGCAGGCCGTCGGGGACGATGCCCGCGTACTTGTAGTAGATCTTGTGCTCGAGGCTCGCCCAGAAGTCCATCGCGATCGTGCGGAACTGCACCTCGACCGCGACGTCGACACGTCCCGTCGAGAGGAACACGGGCACCTCGACGATGACGTGCAGGCTCTTGTAGCCGTTCGGCTTCGGCGCGGCGATGTAGTCCTTGACGGCGCGCACGGTGATGTCGTCCTGCTGGGTGAGCAGGTCGAACAGACGGTAGGCATCCTTCGTGAAGCTCGTCGTCACGCGGATGCCGGCGATGTCGGTGATCCCGGCGCGGATGCCGTCGAAGGTCGGCTCGACGCCCTTGCGCACCACCTTGTCGACGAGGCTGTCGGCCGTCTTGACGCGGCTCGAGAGATGCTCGATCGGGTTGTAGTCGTGCATCTGCTGGAACTCGTCGCGCAGGATGCCGAGCTTGGTCTCGACCTCGCGGAGACCGAACTGGTACTCCAGCAGGAAGCTCTGGAACTCGTCGCGCATCGCGCGCAGCTGCGCGGGGGAGAACGTCGCCGTCCCCTCATCGGTCATGACGGTCAACGGCAGCGCGGGGGCGTCCATGCCCTCGACGGTACCGGCGGGGCTTGTGCGCGACCTGTGATGAAGGAACGTTCTTGAGCACGCCGCCATCACCAGGTACCTTGTGATGCATGTATCCGGAAGAGCGCGTGCAGACCAACCTGCGCAAGGGCGTCCTCGAGTGGTGCACGCTCGCGCTGTTGCGCGGCGGCGACCTGTACGGCCGCGACCTCGCGCGACGCCTCACCGGGCTCGGGCTCCTCGCGAGCGAGGGCTCGCTCTACCCGCTGCTCACGCGCCTGCGCGAGTCGGGCTGGGTGCAGACTCACTGGATCGAGTCGCCGAGCGGCCCGCCGCGGCGCTATTACCGGCTGACGGATGCCGGTCGCGACGCCGTCCGGGGCTTCGAGCGCACCTGGGCGGATGTCTCGGCATCCGTCGCCGCCGCCCTCGATCCCGCTCCCGCTGCCACTTCCGCCGCTCCCGCTGACACTCCCGCCGCTCCCGCCGACGAAAGGACCGAGCGATCATGAAGGACCAGCTCTCGGTGCTGCGCGACCCGCGCGCCCGCGCGTATCTCACCGAGGTCCACGCCGCCGTCGCCGCGGTCGACCCCGCCGCGGCGGACGGAATCATGCGGGAGATCGCCGATCACCTCCGCGAAGCCGCCGCCGAGCCCGGCTTCGACCTCGACCGCACGCTCACCGACCTCGGCGACCCGGCCCTCATCGCGGCCGGTGTCGAGCCGGCTGCGGCTGCTGCCAGCAGCGCTCCCGGCGCGTCACCCCGGTTCGCCGACTCCGCCGCTGGCGTGGTCGTGACGGTCCTCGCGCTGACGGTCGGCACGTGGTGGATGGTCCTGGTCGGCTGGCTCGTCGGCCTTGCGCTGCTGTGGTCGTCGCGGCGCTTCAGCCGGTCGGACAAGATCGTCGGCACCGCGGCGTGGCCGTTCGCGATCCTCGCGGGCCTCGCCCTGACCGCCGTCGGCCGATCGTCCGCGAACCCGCTCCCGTGGGGTGCGGGGTTCGCCGCGCTCATCGTCCTGCCCCTTCTCGCAGGTGCGTATCTCCTGGTCCGCGGGCTCTCCACGCGGGGCCGGAGCGAACCCGAGCGGATGCCGGTCATCGCCCGGTCCGGCCGAGGCGCGTGGCTCGAGACTCCGCTCGTCGCGGCGCTCGCGCTCGGAGGCATCGCGCTGGCATCGGCATCCTTCGTCGCCCTGGCGGCGCTGGCTGTGCGGAGCGAGCAGGTGTACGGGTTCCTCGTCGCCGCAGAGCTCGCGCTCGTGCTGGCCGGATGCCTCGTCTGGATCTCGCGGTCCTGGCGCGACGGCGACAAGACCTTCGTGACGCTGCTTTTCGTACTCGCCGGCGGCGGCATGGCATTCGCGGTGAACGCCGCGCTCGATGCGGGTCGAACGGTGACTGCGTGCACCGCCGACGGATGCCGTGCATGGACGCTCGTCGAGCCCTCCGCCCTGGTCGGGATCGTCGGGCAGCTCGCGCTGCCGACGCTGACCGCCGCCGCGGTGATCCTCGGCGTCGGCTTCCGCGCCGCCGCGGCGGCCGATCGCTGGCATCCGACCCGGGCCCAGGCGTTCGGAGTCGTCGCGGCGATGACGGTCGGCGGCGTCGGCTTCGTGCTCCTCGTCCTCAGCCAGATGCTGGCGTCGGGGGCGCTGCTGGCGGGAGCCGCGGCGCTTCTCGCCGTGTGGGCCGCCGCGATCATCGCGCAGTGGAGAGCGGAGGGGTGGATGCCGGTGGACCGCGCAGCCGCGGCGCTCGTGCTGCCGGTGCTCGCGGCGATCCCGCTGGTGCTCCCGTGGGAGTACACGGCCACCTCGGCGGTAGACGGCGGCGTGCGTCCGGCATCCTCCTTCGATCTCGGGCTTGTCTGGGGAGTCTTCGGCGTCGCCTCGGCGATCCTCGCGCTGTGGCTCGTTGTGCGCTTCGTGCCGGCGGGCGGGGAGCAGCCTGACGCTCGTGGGCGTGCGCCGCGCCCTGATGCCGAGGTCGGGGTGTCGGCGCGGCTCGTCGGTGTCGTCGGCTTCTTGCTCGTCGTGGCGTACGCGACGACGGCGGCGCTGCAGATCCTCGTGTGGAACCCACTCGCGGCGGCGCCGGGCGAGAGCCTCGACGAGATCTACGCGCATCTCGCGGCGGTCGGTGAGGACTTCAGCGTGCCGACGGTTCTCGGCTACCTGGCGATCGGCCCGCTGCTCGCACTCGCCCCACTGATCCTCTCGTGGCGGCGCGGAGCGGGGGTGCGCGGCATCGTGACGGCCTACTGCGGCATCCTCGCCGCCGGGGCGCTCGGGTATTTCATGGCCTCATTCGGCCCGGGGATGTCGCTCGCCGATGCGTACGACATCTCGGGCGGTGACCACGCGCCGTTCGGTCTGGTGCTCGCGATCGTCAGTGCCGTCGCCCTCGTCGCGGGTGTCGTCATCGGCATACCGATGGCGCGTCGCACCGAGGAGCGCATCTCGACGCGCTGAGCGGGGTGTGCGCCGGCGGCGGCGTGTCGACTCGCTGCGTTCGCTCGGCGGCCGGGGCATCGCGCCGCGCACAGCGCGGTCCGCGCGAGAATGGCGGTCCGCGCGAGAATGGGTAGGTGAGCCCCGACCACGTCCCCCTCCGCGCGCGCCTGCGCGCCGAGGCGACGCACGTCGCACGAAGCCTTACGACGTTCGGGCCGTCGACGGGTCGGCGCTGGCCGCTCGCCCTACAGGCCGCGCTCGCGATGGCCGTCCCGATCGTGGCGCTTGCGGCATCTGGGCGGTCGGACATCGCCCTGCTCGCCGCGACGGGCGCCTTCACGGTCATCTACGGCGGCTGGCTGCGTCCGCGCGAACGGGCGCGCTTCGCACCGGTCGTCGCGCTCGCCCTCTTCGTCTGCGCCGCTGCGGGGGTCCTCGCCGCCGCCGGGGGCACCGGCTCGGTGCTCGCCGGGGCGATCGTCGTCACGATCGTCTCGGCCGCCGTGGCGGGGTGGGTCTCGCTCGGCCCTCCCGGGCCGGTCTTCTTCGTCCTCGTCTACGGGCTCTCGGCGCAGGTGACCGCGATCCGCGACGGCGCACGCGTCGTCGACCCCTGGATCTACCTCGCTGTCGTCGCCGGGTCGTCGCTGTTCGCCTGCCTCCTCGTCGTCGCGCCGCTCCTCCTGCCGCGCTACCGACGCGCACCCGCGCGGCGGCTCCGTGACCTCTTTCCGGCGCGCTGGGACGCCGTCGCGCGCACCCTCACGCTCCGCGCCTCGATCGTCGCGGTCGTCGGCGTCGTCGCGGCGGCCGTCGTCGATCCCGCGCGGTCGTACTGGATCGTCTGCGCCGGCCTTGCCGTCGTCGGGATGCCGGTGGGCCGCCGCGACGCCGCAACGCGCGGCATCCACCGTGCCGTCGGAACCGTCCTCGGCGCCGGGCTCTATCTCGTCCTCGCCCTCCTGCCGCTGCCGGTATGGGCGCTCGGACTCTTGCAGGGCGGCCTGCAGTTCGTGATCGAACTCGTCGTCGTTCGGCATTACGCGCTCGCGCTCGTCTTCATCACCCCGCTCGTGCTGCTGATCATCGGAGCCGCGACGGGGGAGGGCGCGACGTTCACTCGCGCCCTGGAACGCGTCGTCGACACCCTCGTCGGCGCGGTGGTCGGGACCATCGCCGCGCTGTCGGTGCGGCTGCGTCTAGCCCCCGGGCGCTGACGGCGGCGTCCGCCTCGCCGCGCTCGCTCGATCACCGGGACAGCGACCGGAAGGCGGCCGGAAGAGACACGCCACGCGCACGCATGCTCGACATGCAATTCCCGGTATGCATATACTCGGAAATCAGATTCCCGGTATCTCCATCGGGAGCGGATCGGAGAAGCGGATGTCCGTGCGCCAGAGCCTGTTGGCGATCCTCGACCAGGGGCCGTGCTACGGCTACCAGCTGCGCGCCGAGTTCGATCGCCGCACGGGCTCGACGTGGCCGCTCAACGTCGGCCAGATCTACAACACCCTCGACCGCCTCGAGCGCGACGGCCTCGTCGCCAAGGGCGAGACCGATGACCAGGGCCATGTGTACTGGGAGATCACGGATGCCGGCAGCGCGGAGGTCGCGGCGTGGCTCGCCTCTCCCGTCGAGCGGACGCAGGGCACGCGCGACGAGCTCGCCATCAAGCTCGCGATCGCCGCGACCCTCCCGGGCGTCGACGTCGTGGGCGTCATCCAGGCCCAGCGCCGCGCGTCCCTCTCGCAGCTGCAGAGCCTGCAGCGCGCGAAGTACGCGGGGGCCAGCCCCGACGGTGCCGAGGAGCTCGCCTGGTCGCTCGTCGTCGACTCGATGATCTTCGCGGCCGAGGCCGAGGTGCGCTGGCTCGATCACACCGAGCAGCGCCTCGCGCTTCACCCGCGCCAGGCGCTCGCCCTCGAGCTGTCGACCGAGAAGCCCAAGCGCGGACGCCCGACTAAGGCCGACGCGACGGGCCGGCCGTGAGTCTAGGTTCATAACTCCGGAGATTCACCCTCCGGGGCGCGAGATCGACCCTCGGGGCGGGACTCTAGGCCCGATTCTCCGGAGTTGTGAACGCCGCGGCCGGGCGCCCCCGCTCGCCGCGGCCCGGGGTAGCGTCGAACCATGGACGACCTGATCACCGCCGCAGACCTCGCCGCTCGCCTCGACGCGCCGAATCCGCCGGTCGTCCTCGACGTGCGCTGGAGCCTCGGCGGCCCGCACGGCCACGCGCCGTATGTCGCAGGCCACATCCCCGGCGCGCTGTTCGTCGACCTCGAGGCCGACCTCGCGGCGCACGGCGCCCCGACCAAGGGGCGTCACCCGCTGCCGGACGCCGAGGCGTTCCAGGCATCCGCCCGCCGCTGGGGTCTGGACGACGGCGACGAGATCGTGGTCTACGACGACGACAAGGGGTGGGGCGCCGCGCGGGCGTGGTGGATGCTGACGGATGCCGGGGTGTCCACGCGCGTCCTCGATGGCGGACTCGCGGCCTGGCGCGCGGCGGGATACTCGCTCGAGGAGGGAGATGTCGTGAGGGATCCGGGCTTCGCGACCCTCCACCCCGGCCATCGGCGGCAGCTCACGGTCGATGAGGCGGCCGCGCTCGGGGCGAGCGCCGACGGCATCCTGCTCGACGCCCGCGCCGGTGAGCGCTACCGCGGCGAGACCGAGCCGATCGATCCGCGCGCGGGGCACATCCCCGGCGCGGTGAGCGCCCCGACGACCGAGAACGTGCGCGCCGACGGCACGTTCCTCGGCGCCGACGAGTTGCGCGGTCGCTTCGCGGACCTCGGCATCGACCCCGGAACCGCCCTCGGCGTCTACTGCGGCTCGGGCGTCAGCGCGGCGCACGAGATCCTCGCGCTCGCCGTCGCGGGTCACGACGCCGCGCTGTATCCCGGGTCGTGGAGCCAGTGGGCGAACCTCCCCGAGCGCCCCGTCGCCACGGGCGCCACGCCCTGAGCCTCGGACCCGACCCCCGCCCGCGCCCCGTCCGGTTTCGTCGGCGCAGATCGTCCTCATCGCGCCGGGTGACAGCATGTCGCGCCGACGAAATCTCCCGAGGCAGCGATCCGCGCCGACGAAACCCGCGCCCGCCCGCCCACGACGCGCTCCCATCCGCGAGAATCGACCGGTGACCACCACACCCCGCTCCGGCACGCAGTACTCGATCCGCTCCGGCGCCTACTTCGCCGAGATCGCGAGCATCGGGGCATCCCTCCGCCGCCTGCGGCACGACGGTCGCGACCTCACCGTCCCGTTCGACGCCGATGAGGTGCGCCCGGGGTTCCGCGGCGCGCTGCTCGCCCCGTGGCCCAACCGCGTCATCGACGGGCGCTACGCCTTCGCGGGTGAGCAGTACCGCCTGGCGCTCACCGAGCCCGAGCGCGGCCACGCGCTCCACGGCTTCGCCGGCTGGCTCGACTTCACGGACACCGCGCACACCGACGACGCCCTCACGCTCGCCGCGACGATCGAGCCGCAGACGAGCTATCCGTGGCGCGTCCGCGTCGAGACGACGTTCGAGCTGGGCGCTGACGGACTCACCCAGACCGTGATCGCGACGAACGAGGGGACGGATGCCGCGCCCTTCGGCACCGGCCCGCACCCCTACCTCGTCGCCGGCCCCGGCCCCCTCGACACCTGGACGCTGGAGCTTCCGGCATCCGTCGTGCTCGACGTCACCCCCGACCGGCTCGCTCCGGTCGCCCTCCACGACGTCGCGACGTTCGATCCCGCGCGCTTCGACCGGCGCGCACCGCGCGTGCTCGGCCCGGTCGAACTCGACCACGCGTACACCGACCTTGTGCGTGACGACGCGGGCCTCGCGACGGTGCGGGTGACCGACCCGTCGGGCACGGGCGTCGCACTCGCGTGGGATGCCGCGTGCCCGTGGGTCCAGGTGCACACCGCCGACCTCCCCGGCGGCCCCGCCCAGCCCTTCCACCGCGCGGGCCTTGCGGTCGAGCCGATGACGTGCGCGCCCGACGCCTTCAACGACGACCACTACCCGTGGGGCACGGGGCTGATCGTGCTGGATGCCGGAGCGCAGGCATCGGCATCCTGGCGCATCTTCGCGCTCTGACCCGCCCCGACACCCCGGCCGGCATTCCCCCCCGGGGCAGGCAGAAGGGCCCCGGAGTACTCTCCAAGGCCCTTCGCTGACGCCCGCGCCGCGATCACGGCCGGCGTGGCTGGTGAGGTTCAGTCTTTGTCGCCGCGGAGCTCCGCGTTGACCTCGTTCTTCGTCTCGACCGACTCCTTCTCGGCTTCGGCCTTCTTGACGTTGGCCTCCGCCTTCTTCTCGTCGAAGTAGTCGTCGACGCGGTCCTTCGTGTCCTCGAAGCCTTCTTTGATCTTGCGGCCCGCGGTCTCGGCGGCGTCCTTCGCGTCATCCAGGAATCCCATGATGCGCTCCTTTCGGGTGCAGTGAACGTGAGTCTGCGATCACGCTATGCGGCGCCTCGATCCACAGACAAGGGGTTGTCCCTATGGGTTTGCCGTGCTATGCCGACATTCCCCCGGCGGGACCCTCGCGCGCCGGGAACCCGGTTCCATAGGATCGAAACGAGGGGGTGGTGACCGCGTGGCAGGCAAGCACAAGCGCGTCCGCACCCGCGATGTCGTGGCCGAGGGGCTCTACATCGCGTCGGCCGCGACCCGCCTGAGCCTCAAGAACGCGATCCTCATGCACATCCTCGCCGACGGCGAGGACTTCGACCCCGAGCGGTACGTCCCCGAAGCGCGCGCGACGCTCGAGACGCTCGCGGCGGAGGCCGAGGACGAGGCGCACCGCGCCGAACACGAGCGCAAGATCGCACGGAAGCGCCACTCGATCTCCGACGGCACCCACGACTACCGCAGCCGCGACGTCCGGAACCTCCGCCGCCGCGAGAAGCAGTCGCTGCACGTCGCCGCCGAGCTTCGGGCGCGCGCCGCCGACGACGAGCAGCTGCACCGGCTCATCGCCGACGCGCGGGATGCCGCGTGGGACGAGGTCGCCGGGAACATCGAGCGGACGCTGCGCATCGAGGCATCCCGCCCCGATCTCGAGCCCGACTACGAGCGCATGCGCTCCGCGCGCATGCAGGCGCTGCGGCTCGTCGACCTGCCGAAGCTCCGCGCGCACCGGAGGAGTGTCGCCGCGCAGCAGAAGCTCCGCGAGGCGGGGGAGCTGCCCGACATCGTCACCGAGGGCGCGGTCCCCCGGGGCGCCGTCGAACCGGGGGAATTCGAGTAGGCGAGCCGGGAGGCATCCTCTGCGCCCCGCTTCGCGCGGGCTGTGTGTTTCGTCGGCGCACATCGTCGTCATCGAGGATTTCGTCGGCGCATCTCGTCCTCTCGCCGCGCGATGACGACGCTTCGCGCCGACGATCCCGCGCCCACGCGAGATGCGGCGGCCCGGTCGGTGGCTCGATTCGTCGGATGCCGACGCGTGCGCTAAGCTTGCCTACGGCCTTCCGCGAGGGAGGCATGCGCCCGTAGCTCAATGGATAGAGCATCTGACTACGGATCAGAAGGTTAGGGGTTCGAGTCCCTTCGGGCGCACACTGTGTTGAGACAGTGCTGAAGACCCCCGGTTCACGCCGGGGGTCTTCACTTTTCTCCGACGTGGCCACGCGCTTCGCGCCGCAGCCATCGGCGTTCGGCCTCGTTGCCGCTGAGGCGCGCGGCGAGCCCATACGCGGCGGCCGCCTCTTCGCCCCGGCCCGCTCGTGCGAGCAGGTGCGCCCGCACGGCGGCGACCCGGCCCGCGGGCACCCCGCCCGTGAGCCCGCCCCCGCCGGTGATCCCGACCTCACCCGTGACCCCGACCCCGCCCGTGACCTGGGCCCCGCCCAGCCCGTCGCCATCGATCGCCCCCAGCGCGGCGAGCCCGGCATCCGGCCCTTCGACCTCGCCCCGCGCGACGGCGTGTCCGAGCGCGCTCGTCGGCCCTGGATCGAGCCGGCACAGGACCTCGTAGAGCCCGAGGATCTCGCGCCAGTCGGTCTCCTCGGCGCGCGCCGCCTCGGCGTGGACGGCGGCGATCGCGGCCCGCACCTGGAGACGCCCTGCGCGCCTGAGGGCGAGCGTCTCCTGCAGCAGCGCGAGCCCCTCGGCAATGAGGTCTGCCCGCCACAGCGCGCGATCCTGCAGCTCGAGCGGGATCGGCATCCCCTCGGCATCCGTCCGCGCGGGCGCCCGCGCATCGGTGAGCAGCATGACCACGACGAGGCCTGCGGCTTCGGGGTACCACTCGTCCGCGGGTGACCCGAGCGCGAGCAGCATCCGGGCGATGCGCAACGCCTCCGCGCCGAGCGGGCCGCGGGAGACATTGGCGCCGCCCGCCGCCGTGTGTGCCTCGGTGTGGAGGAGCGCCAGGACCTCAAGCACCGCGGGGACCCGGTCGCCGAGGGGCGCCGCTCCGCCGGACCCGTCGCCGTCGAAGGGCAGCCCGCGCAGGCGCGTCTTCGCGCGTGAGATCCGTTGCGCGATCGTCGCTTCGGTCGACAGCAGGCCGCGCGCGATCTCGCGCGTCGTGAGGCCGCCGATGCACCGGAGCGTCAGCGCGACCTGCGACGCGCGGGGCAGCGCGGGGTGGCAGCACAGCAGGAAGAGGCGCAGCGTGTCGTCGCGATCGGATGCCTCGCCTTCGCGCGCCGAGAGACGGGCCGCCCGGTCTTCGCGATCGCGTCGCGCGGCGTTCGAGCGGACGGCATCCACGAACCGTCGAGACCCCACCCGCACGAGCCAGGCGGCGGGCTCCGCCGGAATGCCCTCGCGCGGCCACTGCACGACCGCCGCGGCGACCGCCTCCTGAAGGGCGTCCTCGGCATCGTCGAAGTCGCCGGTCCGGCGCGCGAGCACGGCGAGGGCGCGCGGCGTGGCCGACCGCAGTGCCGCCGTGAGGATGCCGGTCGGTGTGGCGCCGCGCGGCGCACCGCGCGCGTCGCTCACCGAGTCTCCCGGCATCGCGATCGGCATCGGCGCTCCCTCGACACGGCCCCGTCGCTCAGGTGTTCGCCGCGAAGTCGGCGTCGGTCCACACCCGCGCGATCCGCATGCCGCCGGGGGCGGCCGCCTCGGGGAATCGGGCCGCGATCTCGGCCGCCCGCGCCTCGTCGGCGACGTCGACGAGGTAGTAGCCCGAGACGACCTCGGTGACCTCGGGGAGGGGCGCATCGGTGACGAGAGGAGCCTCGCCCGGCGTCGCGGCGCGTTGTACGACCCGTTGCGCGGTGGTGTCGAGGGCCTTCGAGTCGACCAGTTCGCCGGTCTCCTGGAGGTCGCGCTCGACGTCCCAGTAGATCTGGTAGGCGGCGGCGCGCTCTTCGTCGCTCATGTCGGCGAACAGCGTGGCGACGGCGGGGCTTTCGTGGATCAGGATGAGGTACTTCACGGTGATCTCCTCACGGGGGTGCCAGTGCGGGTCGCCGGTCGCGACCCTCTCAGTGTGTCGGAGCCGCCCTGCAGTTTTCGACACGCCTGTGGATTTCGACACGCCTGTGCGAATTCGACCCCCGGAGTCCGTCGCTCCCCGATGCGCGGTCCACGGCATCCCCTCGAATACTTCCGGGCGGAGGTTTTATCGAGTAGGGTCGTGCCGACGGCACTGCCGCCGTCGATGACGACGTACCCCGAGGATGCACTCATGACTCTTCCCGAAGCTTCCGTCCAGCTCTACTCGCTCGCCAAGGAGTTCGCCGCCGACCCGCAGGCCTCGCTCGATCGGCTCGCCGCCGCCGGATTCCGGAACGTCGAGGCGTTCGACTTCGTCGGGCATCCCACCGAGATCCGCCGCGCGCTGGATGCCGCGGGCCTCGCATCTCCGACGGGTCACGCGCCTCTCCTCACCGACGAGCTGTGGACACCCGACGGGTCGATTCCGACGCCGGAGCCCGCTGTCGTGTTCGCGGCGGCCGCGGAGATCGGCATGTCGACCGTGTTCGACCCGTTCGTCGCCGCCGACCGCTGGCTCACCGAAGAGGGCGTCGCCGACATCGCCGAGCGCCTCAACGCGCTCGTCGACACCGCCGCGGGCTTCGGACTGTCGGTCGGCTACCACAACCACGCGCAGGAGTTCGTGGCCGACTTCGACGGGCAGAGCGCGTACGAGCGCTTCGTCTCGCTCCTCGACCCGCGGGTGCAGCTCGAACTCGATCTCTTCTGGGCGCTCACCGGCGGGCAGGACGTCCCCGCGCTCGTCGCGAGCCTCGGCGACCGGCTGACGGCCGTGCACGTCAAGGACGGCGTGGTCCCGGCATCCAACCCGTGGGCGCCGGGCGCTGCGGAGTTCGGCTCGGCCAGCCTCGACCAGCGCCGTGCCGGCACCGGCGACGTGCCGCTGGCCGCCGCCCTCGAGGCCGGTACCGCGATCCGCCACGCCGTCATCGAGTTCGACCACGCGCCGGGGGACGTCTTCGACGACGTCGCCGCCGGTCTCGTGTTCCTCACCGACGGCGGGTTCGTCGCGTGAGCGCCGCGGGTACGGAAGCCGCCCAGGCGCGCGGCCCGCTCGGCGTCGGCATCATCGGCACCGGCGTCATCAGCCAGACCTACCTCGAGAACCTCACCTCGTTCCCCGATGTCGCCGTCGTCGCCGTCGGCGACCTCGTCCCGGAGCGCGCGCGGGCCAAGGCGGAGGAGTTCGGCATCCCCTCGTGGGGGAGTGCCGAGGACGTCCTCGCGAACCCCGACGTCGAACTCGTCGTCAACCTCACGATCCCCGCGGTCCACGTCGCGGTCTCGTCGGCGGCCGTCGCGGCAGGCAAGCACGTCTGGACCGAGAAGCCGATCGGCCTCGACCGCGCGTCGACGCAGGCGCTGCTCGCGCAGGCGGATGCCGCAGGCGTCCGCATCGGCTCGGCGCCCGACACGCTTCTCGGGCCGGGGTTCCAGACGGCGAAACGGGCCCTCCTGGAGGGCGTCATCGGTACGCCGCTGTTCGTCCAGACGATCTTCCAGACCCAGGGTCCGGATGCCTGGCATCCCGAACCCGCCTTCCTCTTCGCCGAGGGCGCGGGCCCCCTGCTCGACATGGGTCCGTACTACTTCTCCGCACTCGTGAGCCTGCTCGGGCCCATCGACGCCGTCGCCGCACGCGGGTCGCGGCCGCAGCTCGAGCGCACCATCCGATCGGGACCGCGCGCCGGGGAGACGTTCCCGGTCGAGGTCCCCTCGACCGTGCAGGTGCTGACCTCGTTCGCGGGCGGCCAGCACGGCACGCACCTGCTGAGCTTCGACTCGGCGCTCGAACGCGCCGGCGTCGTCGAGATCCACGGCTCGGAGGGGACGATCGTCCTGCCCGACCCGAACATGTTCGAGGGGCGGATCGCCTACGTGAAGCCGCTCCAATCGATCACTGACGCCGCCCGCGGCGGCCAGGAGTGGATCGAGATCGAGCCCGTCGGTGCCGTGACCGGTCGCGGGTTGGGCGTTCTCGACATGGCGCGGGCTCTGAACGAGGGCCGGCCGCACATCGCGACCGGCGAGCTCGGCTATCACGTCCTCGACGTGATGCTCTCGGCGCAGGAGTCGGCCGCCTCCGGCGCCACCGTCGAGGTCGCCTCGACGGTGGCTCCCGTGCCGCTGCTGCCGGAGGACTTCGACCCGTTCGCGCGAACGCGGGTCTGACTGCCGGAAGCTGTCGCGAAAGCAGGGTCGATCCGCATCACGCGCGCCCGACGCGGGATGCGGGGCACGATCGGCCCTGCTTTCACGACGTGCGTGTGCGATCGGCCGCCGCGGCGTGGGTCACGCCGCCCGAGGCTCCACCCGCAACCACACGAAGCCGTGCGCGGGAAGGTCGATGCCGTCGGTGAGGTCGAGGTCGCGATCACCCACGAGGTCGGATGCCGACGCTTCGAACCCCGACAGCGTCAGCGCGTCGATGTGCACCGCGGCATCCCCGACGTTCGCGAGGACGAGCACGGTGCTCGCCTCGCCCGGCCGCTGGAATCCCACGACCGACGGGTGGTCGGTGCGGAAGCCGATCAGCTCGTTCCCGGCGAGCTCGGGGGCGAGCTGACGCGCGGCGATGAGCTTCGTCAGGCGTCGGAAGACGCGGCCCGCCGCCGTCGACTCGTCGCCGCGCTCGGCGTACCGGTCGCGGGGCGCGTTGCCGCGGTGTACCCAACGGCTGTCGCTGCGGCGGGCGGGATCGTCGGCGTACGAGTAGTCGTTAAGCTGCGCGACCTCGTCGCCGAGGTAGAGGAGCGGGATGCCGCCCGTCGACATCGCCAGGGCGTGCGCGAGGATCACCCGATCCTCGCCGCCCGGGTCGCCCGCCTCGATGCCCGCGAGCGACGCGGTGGTCCCGGTGACGCGCGCGTCGCCGGTGGCCGGGTTCTCCTGGAACGGAACGCCCCGGGCGAACGTGCCGTCGAACCGACCCGTGTAGAAGCGGTTGAGGAACTGCCGGTGCGCGAACGCGTCGATGCCGAGCGCCGCGGCATCCTCATCGGCGAACGTCCACCCGATGTCGTCGTGTGAACGCACGTAGTTCAGCCAGGCGGTGCCGGCCGGGAGGGCGTGTCGGTGGTCCAGGGCATCCTGAAGCAGGCGGCCGTCGCGGGTCGCGAGGGCCTCCCACGTGAGCGCCATCTGGAGCGGGTTGTACGAGAGGCGGCACTCTTCTGGAGAGATATACGTCACGACCTCGTCGGGGTGCACGATCGCCTCCGACGTGAACGCGACGCTCGGCGCGGCCAGCGCGAGCACCGCGTTGAACGCCCGCAGCAGCAGGTGCGCTTCGGGGAGAGACTCCGACGGCGTCCCGAGCCGCTTCCAGATGAAGGCGACGGCGTCCATGCGGAAGATGTCGACGCCCTGGTTGGCGAGGAAGAGCATCTCGCCCGCCATGGCACGGAACACCGCGGGGTTCGCGTAGTTGAGGTCCCACTGGTAGTGGGAGAACGTCGACCAGATCCAGCGCGGCGGCCCGTCCGACGATCCGTCCTTCGGGGGGATCGGCACGAACGAGCCGGGGTGGTCGTCGGGGAAGATCTCGCGCGTCGTCCGCTCGAAGGCATCCGGCATGGTGCGGTCGGGGAAGATCAGGTAGAAGTCCTCGAACTCCGGGTCGCCGGCAACGGCCTTCCGCGCCCACTCGTGCGCGTCGCTCGTGTGGTTGAAGACGATGTCGAGCATGAGCGCGATGCCCGAGGCACGCAGGTCCGCCGCGAGCTCGGACAGCTGCGCCATCGTGCCGAGGCTCGGGTCGACCCGGTGGTAGCTCGACACCGCGTAGCCGCCGTCGTTCTCGCCCGCCGGGTGGCTCGTCTCCGCCTCGAACAGCGGCATGAGGTGAAGGTAGGTGAGGCCGAGCTCCCGGAAGTACGGGATCTGGTCCCGGATGCCGGCGAGGTTCCCCGCGAAGCGGTCGACGTAGCAGACACCGGCGAGCATCCGCTCCGACTGGAACCAGTCCGGGTCGGCGGCGCGCTGGGCGTCGCGAACCTTGAGGTCGAGCGGGCGGGCGTTCCACGAGGCGGATGCCGCGGCGATCGTCGCGGCGAGCTGCTCCTGCCCGTCGTTGCGCCCGCCGTAGAGCGCGGCGAACAGGTCGTGCAGCCGCGGGAACTGCTCGTCGAATCGCGCGAGGAACGCGTCATCGAGCCTCCCGGCATCCTCTGCTGCGGCCAGCGCAGCGCTTCGGTCGGCATCGATCGTGCTCAGCGCGGTCATCGGTCGCCTCACCCCCTGATGCCCCAGCCTACGGGCGGGCTACGCTGGCGGCATCCCCGCGCCGCCGCGCGCACGTCCGCCTGCGTGCTCCGTGGGCGCGCCTGCTACCGGAAGGCTCCCCGTGGACCTCGTTCAGATCGCCCAGCACGCCGATGACCTCGACCGTGCCGCCGACTTCTACACGATGCTCCTCGAGCGTCCGCCACTCGCGCGCTTCGACGAGCCGAGGCTCCTCTTCTTCGACCTCGACGGTGCGCGGCTGCTGCTGGATGCCGCGGCTCCGAGCGCCCTCGTCTACCTGCGCGTCGACAACGTCCACGAGACGCTCGAGCGTCTTGCCGGGCTCGTCGACGTGGTCGCCGCGCCGCACGTCATCTTCGTGCACGAGGACGACACGCTCGGCCCGGTGGGCACCGAGGAGTGGCAGGCGTTCATCCGCGACAGCGAGGGGAACACGGTCGGGCTCGTCGCCTTCCAGCGCGCCTGACGCGGTCGGTTGCAGCCGGTCACGGCCCCGCGCGGACGGCTGCGGTGCGGACGGCTGCGGTGCGCGCGGCGTAGGCTCGCAGGGTGAGTGCGTACGTCTCGGCGTTCGAGCTGTTCTCCATCGGCGTAGGACCCTCGAGCTCCCACACGGTCGGCCCGCTGCGGGCGGGTCGCGATTTCGCGCGACGCATCGCCGACCTGCCCGGTCTCGCGCGCGTGACCTGCGACCTCTGCGGATCGCTCGGCGCGACGGGGATCGGCCACGGCACCCCCGACGCCGTCGTCGCCGGCCTCCAAGGGCACGAACCCGAGACCGTCGACCCCGCCGACGTCCGCGGTGCGTGGACGAGGTGGACCGACGGCGCACCGCTCGTCGTCGACGGCCGGACGCCCGTGCCCTTCGCGCAGAGCGACGTCGCCTTCGCGCCGCGGACGCGTCTGCCGGGGCACCCGAATGCGATGACGCTCCGCGCGTTCGACGCCGCGGGCGCCGAGCTCGCCGAGCAGACCTACTACTCGATCGGCGGCGGGTTCATCCGGCGGGAGGGCGAGCCCCCGGCCGTCGATGCGGTCGCCTACCCGCTGCCGTTCGCCTCGGCTGCCGAGCTGCTCGCGCTGTGCGACGAGCAGCACCTCACGATCGCCGAGGCCGCGCGCCGCAACGAAGAGGCGTTGCGGAGTGAGAGCGAGGTCGCCGCCGGGCTCGACGCGATCTGGGATGCCATGACCGCGTGCGTCGAGGCGGGCCTTGCGACCGGAGGCGAGCTTCCCGGCATCCTGCGCGTGAAGCGTCGTGCGAACGATATCCGCCTGCAGCTCGAGCGCGCCGAGGCCGAGTCGGGGCGCGAGCTCCCCGGCGAATGGCTGGGCGCGTTCGCGCTCGCCGTCAACGAGGAGAACGCATCCGGCGGCCGAGTCGTCACCGCTCCGACGAACGGGGCGGCGGGCATCGTGCCGGCGGTCGCGATGTATTGGTGGCGGTTCCTCGCCGACTCGGGCCTCGGGTCCTCGACCGCCGTCACGCCCTACGGCGAGCTCGTCGGGTCGGCGCTGCTCGGCCTGCATGGCGCGGACGAGGCGGCTGACGCGGGCGCGGGTGCTTCGGGTTCGGCCGGCGACGCCCCGAGCGCGGATGCCGTGAAGGCGCGCGCCGACGCGGCATCCGTCGCCGAGGCGAACCGACGTCGCGGCATCCGCCGCTTCCTGCTCACCGCGACGGCGCTCGGGTCTCTCTTCAAGGCGAACGCGTCGATCTCGGGCGCCGAGGGCGGGTGCCAGGCCGAGGTCGGGTCGGCGTGCGCCATGGCCGCCGGCGGGCTCACCGCCGTGATGGGAGGCACGAACCGGCAGATCGAGAACGCCGCCGAGATCGCGATGGAGCACCACCTCGGCCTCACCTGCGACCCCGTCGGCGGCCTCGTGCAGATCCCCTGCATCGAGCGGAACGCGATCGCCGCCTCGACCGCCGTGACCGCGGCGCGCCTGGCCCTCCGCGGCGACGGCGAGCACTTCGTGAGCCTCGATCAGGTGGTCGAGACGATGCGCCAGACCGGCATCGACATGTCGCACAAATACAAGGAGACGAGCGAGGGCGGTCTCGCGGTCAACGTCATCGAGTGCTGACCCGCGCCGCGCCGCCGCCAGGATTTCGTCGGCGCAGATCGCGCTCATCGGTCAGGGTGAGGACGAATCACGCCGACATTCTCCAGGATGCCGACGATTCGCGCCGACGAACTCCCGCGGACTCCCCCGCCAGGTCACCCCTGCCACCCGTGTCGGCGCAGAGCGCTTGCGACGACGTCGGGTGCGGTGCCGCCGCGCACGCGCGCTCCCGTGAGCCGCGTGACGTCCCACCCCTCGCCCGTGAACGCGGCGATGCGATCGATGTCGCGATTCCACTGTCGTCGACTCGTGCGGTGGTGGTCCCCCTCGACCTCGACGATCACGCCATAGCGCGGATACACGCTATCGGCGATGCCGAGGAGCCGACCGCCCACGTCGCGGATCTCGACATCGAGCTCCATCGGGGGGAGCCCGGTGGCCTCGGCATCCAGCCGGTACTCGGTCTCGAGTCGCGAGCTGCTGCCGACCCTGACCCGATCGAGCGCTCCCAAGAGGTGCGACCGATTCCGCCGTCCCGGTTCGATCGCCGCCGCGTGTAGCATCTCGATCGTCGTCAGCTGGGCTGAGGGCACCGGCGTGCCTCGGTCGTCGCGGGGCACACGCACGAGGTGATCGCCGACGACGACGAGCCAGCGCTCGCCGCACTCGCCACCGAGCATCGCCCAGGTCGTCGCGGGGCTCGACACGCGCAGCCCGCCGAGATCGACGGTGGAGATCAGGTGCGGGCGCAGCGCGTGAGATCGGATGCCGCAGCCCGCGGTGCCCGGACCGGATGCGGTGTCGCCACGCACAGATCGCCGTCGGGGTCGAAGTCGTCGGGCAGAGGCGCACCCCAGAGCGCCGCGGCGGTCCAGCCCGCGAAGATCGCGTGCGGACTGAGGGTGGGAGCGACGGCGACCGCCCGCCTCCGCACCCGCTCGCGCCGACGGCGATCGAGCGTGAGCGGACCGTCGTCGGTCTCGTCGGCGGGCGCCGGGCGCATGCGCACGCCGTGGAACGGGCGCTCGAGGTCCCGACCTCGAAGGCGCCCGGGCGTCACGCCCGCGGCGAGGGCTTCGGCGTGGGTGAATGAGGTCCCGAGGCTGAGGGGGAGTGGTTGCGGCGGTCGAGGCATCCCCACACCCTGCTCGCCCGCGACGCCGTGTGACGTCCTGCATCGCGAATCTGTGGAGGGATGGCGCACATCGCTTCTTGGGGAGGAGTCGATGGGCGGCACGCGAACGTCGGCACAGATCGCGCTCATGTTCCAGGATGCCGACGATTCGCGCCGACGAAACCGCAGGAGACGACGATCCGCGCCCACGAATTGCGACCCCGCCACCCGCATCGTTCGCCGTGCGAGAACGGCTGGCACTCGCCCCCCGAGAGTGCTAATCTGAGAGCACTTGAGCCGCAAAGGCTCAACTTTGAGACCACCGGTCCGGCGCCCGCCGGGCCACCAGAACAAGGGAGAGAACAATGGCCACGTATGACCCGTTCCGTGACCTCGACCGCCTCGCGTCGGGCCTCTTCGACACGCGCCGCGGCCCGCGCCGGATGCCGATGGACCTGTACCGTGACGGCGACCACTACGTCCTGAGCGCCGACCTTCCGGGCATCGACCCGGGTTCGGTCGACATCGACGTGGACGGCCAGCTGCTCACGATCCGCGCCGAGCGCACGCTGCCCGAGGGCGACGGCGTCAAGTGGATCACCCGCGAGCGTGAGGCGGCGAGCTTCCTGCGCCAGCTGAACCTCGGCCAGGGCATCGACACCGAGAACATCGCCGCGACATACAGCAACGGCGTCCTCACCGTCACGATCCCCGTGAGCGAGAAGGCCAAGCCCCGCAAGGTGCAGGTCGTCGCCGACGGCGCGGCGTCCACCCCGGCGCACGAGACCATCCAGGCCCACGAGTCCGACCAGGCGCCCCAGCCCGTCGACCAGTGACCTGGACCAGTGATCGACCACTGAAGAGCGCCTGAGCCCCGCGGCTCACGCCCCCCGAACCGCCCCGCGTCCGCACGGAGCGGGGCGGTTCTGGGTGCCACCGCGAGGGGTTTCGTCGGCGCAGATCGCCCCCACTGCGCCTGATGGGCGCGATCTGCGCCGACGTTCTCCGCGGTGAGGACGATCTGCGCCGACACTTGCGCGAGCGTGCGCGTGCGCGTGTGCGCGCGCGGGTGCCAGGAGCACACAGGCGATCGATAGAATCGGATCACCCGCCGCCCGCCCGAGGCGCGCAGGACGTCGACGAGGATGCCGATGACCACCGAGCCTGTCCCGAAACCCACCCCGCCCGCGGCCGGCGAACGCCCCGCCCCGCCCACGGCTGATGAACGCCCCGAGCGGGAACTCACCGAACCGGTCGCTCTCACGCTCCCGAACGGATCGCTCAACGATGCCGCGATCGGCTGGGCGCGTCGCCCGCTCGTCGACACGTCGGGCATCGCGGCGCGGCACGGCGTGCGCGTCCCCGGCTGGGGGCGCAACAAGCGGTGGGAGTACTGGAACGTCATCACACCGACTCACATCGCGGCGCTCACGATCTCCTCCCTCGACTATGCCGCCGTCCACGAGGTGTGGATCTTCGAGCGCGCGACCGGCCGCTCGTGGGGCCGGAACGCGACGGTCATCCCCGCCCGCGACGTCACCCTCCCACCCTCGCTCGGTGATGGCATCGCCCTCGCGCACGCGAAAGACCTCGCGGTCAGCGTCACACCCGCGGACGACGGGCGGGTATGGCGGCTGCACGCCGTCATGCCGGATGCCTCGTTCGATGTCACCGTGACCCGCCCCGAACGTCACGACCTGCTCGCCGTCGTCGTCCCCTGGACGAACCGGCTCTTCCAGTACACCGTGAAGGACGTTGCGCTCCCGGCATCGGGTGTGATCGTGACCGACGGCGTTTCGCACGACGTCGGGCCGGGCTCGTGGGCCGTGCTCGACCACGGGCGGGGGCGCTGGCCGTACGACGTCGCGTGGAACTGGGGCGCCGGGTCGGGCGCCCTCGCCGACGGGCGGAGCATCGGCATCCAACTCGGCGGACGGTGGACCGACGGCACCGGCTCGACGGAGAACGGCGTCCTCGTCGGCGGAACGATGCACAAGATCTCCGTGCCGGTGCGGTGGGAATACGACCTCGCTGCGCCGCTTCGGCCCTGGCGCATCACCGGCGGCGGGCTCGACGCCGTCTTCACGCCCTTCTTCGACAAGACGTCGCGGACGAACCTCGGCATCCTCTCCTCGCGCACCGATCAGTGTTTCGGTCAGTGGTCGGGCACGTTCTCGTGGACGGATGCCGCGGGTGCCGCGCGGTCCGTGTCATTCGAGGGCATCGCGGGTTTCGCGGAAGACGTGCACAACCGCTGGTGACAGCGTGTGCGGACGGAAGCCGAGGGAGCGTCAGACCCCGCGAAGCTTCGCCGTCAGAGCCTCGAGCTGGGTCAGCTCGTCGTCGGTGAGCACCGACATGCGGTCGGCGATCGACCGGCCGTGCGTCGTGGCGAGCTTGCGGAAGGCGACGAGCCCCTCGTCGGTCGCGCGGACGATCGCGCCGCGCCCGTCGTGGGGATCGGGGCACTTGCTGAGGAGCCCCCGCGCGACCATCCGGTCGACGAGGCGCGAGACGCTCGGCTGACTGATGAGCATGTTCGCCGTGACATCGCGCAGGCGCGCCGCGTGGTCGTCGCTCCGGGCGACAGTCAGGAGCACGTCGTACTCGGCCTGGGAGAGCTCACCGCCGGTGAAGTCGTCGCTCAGCTCCGCGAAGACCTCGTGCTGCGCGCGGAACAGGTTCTCCCAGGCGGCGACGGCGAGGCGGCGATCGGTCATCGCTCCACTGTAATGCGCGCTCGCGCATGCCCGGCGTCGGCCCGGCGTCGGCCCCGGCGGCGGGACCGCCCTTCACCGTCGCGCATAGTCTGAAGGCATGCTCCGCGTGCGCGTCATCACCCTCCTCGCCGCCGTCGACGCCGCACTCGCCCTCACGACGGGTGCCGCCGCGGCGGCCGCTCCGGCGCTCGAGGCGTCGGCTTCGGAGCCGGGCCTCTCCGCCGTTCCCGGCGACGTCGACGACCTCACATTCGATTCGTTCGACGCGGACTACGTGCTCACCCGCGCCGATGATCGCACGAGCCGGCTGCGGGTCGTGGAGACGATCGTCGCGGTGTTCCCCGACAGCGACCAGAACCGCGGCATCCGCCGATCGATGCCCGACACCTACAACGGCCAGCCGCTCGAGCCGGTGCTCGTGTCGATCACCGACGAGAACGGAGCGCCCCGCCCGGCCGACGTCGAAGACGTCGACGACGAGTTCTCCGTCGTCTCGCGGGCGGACGACTATCTGCACGGCAGACAGACCTACGTGATCACCTACACGCTCGAGAACGTCACGTGGGACTTCCCCGACACGGGGCTGGAGTTCTACTGGAACGTCAACGGCACCCGATGGGGCGAGCCGTTCGGTCGTGTCACCGCGCGGCTGCACCTCGATGCCGATCTTGCGCCATCGCTCACCGGGAATCAGGCGTGCTATCGCGGTGAGTACGGGCTGACGGATGCCTGCGACGACATCTCGCGGGCGCCCTCCGGAGACGGAGGCGCCACGATCACGGCGACGGCTGCGGGCGTCGCACCCTACGAGACGCTCACGTTCGCGGTGGGCTTCGCGCCGGGGACGTTCGCGATGTACGACACGTCGCTTCTCGCGTCGCCTGCCGGTTGGCTGCAGGTTCTGGCGCTCGTGGGGACGTTCGCGGCGGGAGCATTCGGCTTCCGCGCGTGGTGGAAGGCGAGCGCCGGCGGCAGAGGGCGTCGCACCATCGTCGCGCAGTACGAGCCGCCGGCATCCCTCGATGCGCTGGAGAGCGCGGTGCTGATCCGTCGGCGGAAGAAGGGAATCACAGCCGAGGTCCTCGAACAGGCGGTGGCGGGGTCGATCCGGATCGTCGAGTCGACGAAGAAGACATGGCGCGGAAAGCCCCAGCTCGTCGCCGAACTCGTCGACTTCTCGCTCGCGGACGAGAACGCGCGCCCTCTGCTCACGGGGATCTTCCACGGGCGCAAACCCGGGTCGCGCTACACCTTCGGCGTGAGGAATCAGGGGGCCGCGCGAGCGGCACAGAGGGCGCTCAACAGCGCCGAAAGCGAGATTCTCACCCGCGGATTGCGGCGGAAGATTCCGACCGCCGCGCGCGCGTGGCCCATCGCGGTCGCCTCCGTCATGGTCGTCGCGGTGTGGTTCTTCGGAATCGGCGCCATCGCGGACCACGCGAACTGGGTTGCGCCCGTCATCCTCATGGCGGTCTCCGTCGTCGCGCTGGTGGCGATCCTCGTGCTCCTCGCGCTTCGGCCCCTCACAGCGCGCGGCGCGCGCTTTCGCGATCACTTGCGGGGTATGGAGCAGTTCATCGCGTGGGCAGAGGCAGACCGCATCCGCATGCTGCAATCGCCCGAGGGCGCCGAGCGCGTCGCCATCGACGTCGACGACCCGCGGCAGAAGCTCGCCGTGTACGAGAGGCTCCTGCCCTACGCCGTCATCTTCGGGCAGGAGAAGCAGTGGGCTCGTGAGCTCACCGCGCTCTATCCCGGCGCGGGCGAGCGGGAGCCGCACTGGTACGCGGGGAGCGGGCCGCTCGACGCGACGGTGCTGGCCGCCGGACTTCGCTCGCTGACGATCGCGGCGCCGTATGAGTCCTCCGGGTCGGGGTCCTCGGGGTCGTTCGGGTCGTCGTCCTCGTCGGGCGGATCAAGCGGCGGCGGGTTCGCCGGCGGAGGAGGAGGCGGCGGAGGGGGCGGAGGGGTCTGATCCGGCGGATGCCGAGGGCGCGCATCCCGGCATCCGTCGCCTTCTGCGTGCCCCGTACACGCGACGCGGCCCCCGGCGGTGGATGCCGGGGGCCGCGTCGTGTGTGGGAGGTGTGGATCAGCCGAACTGGTTCATCGTGTTGTCCTTGCCGCCGGCCTTGAGAGCCGCGTCGCCGGCGAAGTACTCCTTGTGGTTGTCACCGATGTCGGAGCCGGCCATGTTCTGGTGCTTGACCGTCGCGATGCCCTCGCGGATCTCGCGGCGCTGCACGCCCTTGACGTAGGCGAGCATGCCCTCGTCGCCGAAGTAGCCCTTGGCCAGGTCGTCGGTCGACAGCGCGGCCGTGTGGTAGGTCGGCAGGGTGATCAGGTGGTGGAAGATGCCGGCGCGGGCCGAGCCGTCCTTCTGGAACGAGCGGATCTTCTGGTCGGCCAGCTGCGCGAGCTCGGTGTCGTCGTAGGCGACGTTCATGAGGTCGGCGCGGTCGTAGGCCGAGACGTCCTTGCCCTCTGCGACCAGCGCGTCGTACGCCTGCTGGCGGAAGTTGAGCGTCCAGTTGAACGACGGGCTGTTGTTGTAGACGAGCTTCGCGTTCGGGATCTCCTTGCGGATCTCGTCGACCATGCCGGCGATCTGCTCGACGTGCGGCTTCTCGGTCTCGATCCAGAGGAGGTCGGCACCGTTCTGCAGCGACGTGATGCAGTCGAGCACGCAGCGGGCCTCGCCCGTGCCGCTCTTGAACTGGTACAGGTTCGAGGCCAGACGCTTGGGGCGCAGCAGCTTGCCCTCGCGGCGGATCACGACGTCGCCGTCGTGCAGGTCGGCGTCGCTGACCTCTTCGACGTCGAGGAACGCGTTGTACTGGTCGCCCAGGTCGCCCGGCTCGGCCGAGACGGCGATCTTCTGGGTGAGGCCGGCGCCGAGCGAGTCGGTGCGGGCGACGATCACGCCGTTGTCGATGCCGAGCTCGAGGAACGCGTAGCGGACCGCGTTGATCTTCGCGAGGAAGTCCTCGTGCGGAACCGTGACCTTGCCGTCCTGGTGGCCGCACTGCTTCTCGTCGGAGACCTGGTTCTCGATCTGGATGGCGCAGGCGCCGGCCTCGATCATCTTCTTGGCGAGCAGGTAGGTCGCCTCGGGGTTGCCGAAGCCGGCGTCGATGTCGGCGATGATCGGGACGACGTGGGTCTCGTAGTTGTCGATCTGCGACTGGATGAACTCCACCGCGGTCTCGTCGCCGGCGAGGCGGGCCTCGTCGAGCTTCGTGAAGAGGAGGTCGAGCTCGCGGGCGTCGGCCTGGCGGAGGAAGGTGTAAAGCTCTTCGATGAGCGCGGGCACCGCGGTCTTCTCGTGCATCGACTGGTCGGGGAGGGGACCGAACTCCGAGCGGAGGGCGGCGACCATCCAGCCGGAGAGGTAGAGGTAGCGCTTGTTGGTCGACTTCAGGTGCTTCTTGATCGAGATGAGCTTCTGCTGACCGATGAAGCCGTGCCAGACGCCGAGCGACTGCGTGTAGACCGACGAGTCGGCGTCGTACTCGGCCATGTCCTTGCGCATGATGTCGGCTGTGTACTGGGCGATCTCGAGGCCGGTGCGGAACCGGTTCTGCGCCCGCATGCGGGCGACGTACTCGGGGTTGATCGCGTCCCAGGAGGGTCCGTTCTCGTCCTTCAGGGCCTGCACGGCCTGGATGTCGTCTTCGTAAGCAGACATTGCTTCTTCCTTTGCGGTGTTGGCGGTAGAGCTCGTGCGAGGGAGATCGGTGGCGGGATGCCGGTGGCCTCCGTGTCGCTGGAACCAGCATGACCCCAAGAAGAAGGGGTCTTTATGTCAAACAGCGCGTGAAGATCGTGCGAAATTCTGCTCTTGTGCAGGAAAGGGGCGGTGCGGGGGCTATTCGACGTCGTGGGGGCCGGTGAGGATCTCGTCGAGGGTGGCGAGTGAGATCTCGGCATCCTCGCCGCTGTCGCCCTCTCTCTCGGTGAGTCGGAACGCCCAGCCCGCCTCGGTCGCGAACGCGATCGCCTTCTCGAGCCGCGGCGCCTCGACGATGTGCTCCTGACCGAAGAGGGATGCCGTGTACAGCGGCGTCTCGTTCGCCAGCGCATCGCGTAGCTCGGGCGTGGAGCGCCCGATCAGGCGGTAGAGGTTCTGCAGCTGCGCGCCGGTCGCGCTGGGGGATCCGGTGACGATGAGCGAGATCACGAGGTCGTCCATGCCCCCATCCTCCCAGCCCCTTCGTCCCCCGTCCCCCCCGGTCGTTGAGCGAGGCGCGTAGCGCCGAGTCGAAACGCCCCCCTTCGCCGATCGACTGCCCCGACGGGTCGAGTCCACCTCGCTGATCGAGTGCCCGCGCGCAGCGCGGGTGTATCGAGATCACCGCGACCGATGTGTGCCGAAACTCTCACACATAGATCTGCGGATTACGTGTCCGATCGGCTGTTTTCGGGGTCGGAATGTCGGAGCCCCTCGCGACAATAGGGGTATGGATCTCCTCACCGCCCCGTTCCGCGACCTGGCCGAACGCCTCGCCGCGACGGTCGGTGACGCGGCCCGCGAGCGGGCGTTCGAGCAGGCATCCGACACTGAACTCGCCACCCACCTCGGTACCGTCGCGGAGCTCGGACGCCTCGTCGAGGCCCTCCTGCTCGACGCGGTCGGTGAGACCGGACGGCGGTCGGAGAACCCGATCCGCGACGACCGGATGACGTCCCGGCTCGGGTGTCATGACCTGAACGAACTGATCCAACGGACCACCCTCGTGTCCCCGGCGACCGCGAACCGGGTGATCCGTGCGGCGAAGACCATCCGCCCCGCCGTGTCCGACACCACCGGGGAACTCCTTCCCGCCCCGTTCCCGTCGGTGCGGGGCGCGGTCCTGGAGGGGGTGATCGGGGTGGACGGTGTCCTCGCGATCACCGACCCCCTCCAGCAGACCGCGCCCCGCGTGACCGCGAAGGCGCGCCGCCAGGCGGCGGACGTGTGCGTGAGCGAAGCGCGGGGCGAAGGACCCGACGGGGCGCCACCGGCGTGCGCGGACCTGCTGAAGATCCACGCGCAGACGTGGGCGCTGGCTCTCGATCAGGACGGTGCGGAACCCCGTGAGCGTGTCATGGAACGGAAGCGTTCCCTCACCCTCGGGGCCCCCACCTCGCACGGCATCCCGATCCGCGGAACCCTGCTCCCGGAAGTCGCCGCGCAGCTGCAGACGATCTTCGACGCGCATTTGGCGCCGACCGTCACGTTCACCGACCCCTACGCCGATGACGGCGACGGGCCGGTCGCGCCGCTCGATGACCGCACCCGCCCGCAGAAGCAGCACGACGCCCTCGCCGCCGCGCTGGGCACCGCCGCCTCCAGTGGCCTGCTCCCCACCCTGGGAGGTGCCGCACCCACGCTCGTCGTGCATGTGGATGCCGGAGACCTCACCGCCGGCACCGGGTACGCGCACGCGCAGGGCTGCGATCAACCGATCAGCATCGCCGTCGCCCGCCACGTCGCCTGTTCGGGCGTCATCCAGCGCATCGCCAGCCGCCCCGACGGGCGCATCCTCCGCATCGGCACCGAAGAACGTGTCTTCAACCGGCACCAGCGCCGCGCGATCGCCCTCCGCGACGGCGGCTGCATCATCCCCGGCTGCGGTGTCCGCGCCGCCTGGTGCGAAATCCACCACGTCACCGACCACGCCCATGGTGGACCCACCCACACCGACAACGGCGTGTTGCTCTGCTGGTACCACCACCGCTTCCTCGACCGCACCGGCTGGAAGGTCCGCACGAACAACGGCATCCCCGAAGTCATGCCACCCGGCTGGTTCGATACCTCGCACCGATGGCGACCCGTCACCACCTCACCGACACGACTGCGCAGGAAACTCCTGCGCACGTGACGCGCGCCGCGGGCCGACGCCCGGACCACGAGGGCACGAGGGCAAGGAGGGCAAAGAGAAGGCCGGTCGGAGAGGCTTCCGACCGGCCCGTGTCCCTTGCACCAAGAGTGTCCTGCAATCACATGTAGGTAGCTGCCACAGCAAAACAACTACCGTGCGAGCACTCTATAACGACCAGGTAACGGTGATCAAGGCCTCGGCGTTACCTTTTCGTGATTCTTTTGAACCTCACAGAATCGGTGCCCATCTGACCCGCCGACGACGTTGATTCTGTGTCCGCCTGGGCGGGGGAGACGCCGTGCTCCAAAAAGTGCGGGAGAACGCTCCCGGGAGATCGACCTCGCCGACCGGCATCCTCGACAACTGCGGAGAAGTTCGCCGAGTCCAGCGGTTCGCGGGGCGAAGTGCGCCGGGTTCGTAGGATGACGGGCGTGAAGGTGCTCGGGATCGACATTGCTTCCGCCCTCGCCGATCGCTGGGTGGACTGGTGGATGCTGGAGACGCACCCGTTCGTCGTCCCTGCGGGGCTCGCCGCCGAGCGGGCCTGGCCTGACGCGCGGTCGCGCGGGTCGAGGACGGCCGCCGGCCGAGCCGACACGCTGAGGTGACAGGAGCGGAGTGGGATGACTCCGCCTCAGTCGTCCCCGGAGCGCGCGCGATCGCCGGCACCTTCCCCGAGCGCAGCGGCCCGAACTGCTTTGGCGCCGTGATGCCGCCGCAGGCACAAGCCCTCGCAGGGCTGGATGTCGCCGACCAAGGTCCTCGCCGTGCGCGACGGGAAGTGCAGCTCGCGGAGCCCCGGGCTACGCCTGCACCGCTACATCTTGGTGCGGCCGTGACCCCGCGCGCGCAAGGATCCGGCCCGCGCGGCTGAGGCATCCTTCACTGGACGCGTTCGTCGAGAACACGGACGCCGTTCCCGCCAAACGCGACCACTGAGACCCGCGCGGTGCCGCGCTCCGCCCGCCGCGGTCAGGCGAACGGCGCGAGGGCCACGGCGAGCATGCGGTGTCCTTGGCGCTCGAACTCCTCGTCCCCGACCTCGTATGCCCAGACCGCGGTGCCGACTGCCTCGCGAAGCTGATCGATGGCCCATACCTCCGGGTCGCGAGGGTCAGGCCCGTAGCCGTCCAGGAATGCTCCCTCGAGCGCAGGATCTATCGCCCACTGCTGCACGGCGAGTCGGCACAGGTCGGTCGCCGCCGGCCGATGCTCGAACCTGCCGAAGTCGATCATGCCCACGCGCGCGCCGTCGTACACCCAGTTCCGTGGATGCCAGTCGCCGTGGGTCGCGACGACCGCCACCGGCCTTGCCGTGTACCGGGAGAGGACGTCGCGCGCGAGCGCCGCCGCGTCGTCGCGGATGCGGTGCTCCCGGTCGAGCCTCGTGAGCGCCTTCGCCGTCACGAGTGCCTCGTAATCCGGATCGAGTCGCGCGTCGTCGCCGTGGAACGCCCGCAGCAGGACGCCTGCCTGTCGATGCACTTCGGGCGAGAACTCGGCCGGGGTTCCCTGCACGAGATCTCCCGCGAGATAGGTCGTGATGAGCACGCCGGCCTCGGCATCCGCCGCGATCAGCTGGCTGGCCAGCCCGGCGCGAGCGAGGGGTGCGGTCGCGGTCTCGTGCGCGGCGATCTCGCGCGCGATGTGGTGGTTGTGCGGGCCTCCCGCCTTGACGACGTACTCGCCTGCGGCCGAGCGGACGCGGAGCACCGTCGTGTCGCCGAGCGGCCAGGACATGTCGGTGACGAGCTCGTGTGCGCCGATCGCGGCGACGACGACGTGCTGCTGCCGTGGGCTGAGCGGACGGGTCATCGGGCGGCGCGCGCGACGAAGACCATGAGCGGCGCGCTCCCCTCGAACGGCGTCTCGAGCCCGTCGCCGGAGACCGCCTCGACGTCGAAACCGGCTGCTTCCAGGTCGCGTGAGACGGTTTCGAGATCGCGGAACACCAGATCGAACCGGTCGATGACGGTCTCATCGGCTTCCACGAAGTAGTTGGATGCCTCGATTCGCACCGTGCCGGGAGCGATCTCTTCCGCCGTCATCCATTCGATGAGTTCTCCGTGCCTCGTGTGTCGCGTGCTGCGCGTCGGCGACGACCAGTCTTCCCACGCCCGGGCGTCGGGATTGCGCGTCTCGAAGGCGAGCGTCGCCCCGGGCCGCATCACCCGGCGCAGGTCGCGAAGGGTGCGACCCCACGCGTCGTCACCGATGTGCTGCGCGACGTTGCCGGTCATCAGCGCGTAGTCAAAGCCGCGGGCGGGCAGGGCGCGAGAGTCCCCGCGGATCCAATCGACCTGGTCGCCACCGGGGCGTGCGCGAGCGACGTCGAGCATCGCGGCGGAAGGATCGACGCCGACCACGGAGCGCCCGGGTCGGGCGAGGGTCGTTGTCAGCATGCCGGTGCCGCAGCCGAGATCGACGATCGCCGAGGCATCCACGTCAGCCGCCAACGCCCGGTAGAAGTCGTGGTCAGGGCCGTCCGGATTGTCGATGTCGTAGAGCTCGACGAGTCGCGGATCGTCGTAGGCCATGCCCCCACGCTATCGGCGGCGCGCGGCCCAGGCATCCTGGTGTGGGCACGTTCGTCGAGAACCCGCGAGGCGGTCCCGCTGAACGCGACCACTGAACAGCCGCGACGCGCGGGATCACGGCATCCGGAACACCAGACGGTCCTCCGGCGCGAACACGTGCTCGTCGTCGCAGCGGTAGCCGCGCAGCCATGGCACCCCGTCGACGACGCGGAGGTAGAAGCCCTTCGGATAGTCGTCGTCGAGGCGCAGCGGTGCACTCGCGACGGTGAGCGAGGCCGAGGGCGCGCGCCCGGCGTTCATCACCGAATCCGGCGCGGATGCCTGAGCGAGGGTCGCGAACCGCAGATAGGGCCCTGCCTGCGGCGGGCAGAGATCGAGCCCCGCGGCGCGCGCAGCGCCGAACACGTCGGCCAGCGTCCCTCCGTTCGGAAGCCCGAGTTCCGCGACCGACCGGTCGACGAACGCGATCTCCGTCGGCGCCTCGGCGCGCTCGAACGCGGCATCTGCGAGGAGCGTCTCCGCGTACGCGTTGAGGTGGATGCCGGCGCGTCGCAGTTCCGCGACGAGGTCGGCGCGGGCCCTGCCCCCGACGACGATGCGCAGGCCGTCGCGGGGGAGCGTGGGATCAGGCATCCCTCAAGGGTAGGGGGAATCTCGATACACGCCCGCTGCGCGGGCGCACTCGATCAGCGGGTGGGTGAGGGCCCTCCGCACGCGCGAACTCGGTCAGCGGATGGTGGGGCGCCCAAATCGTGGGCGCAGATCGCGCTCTCCCGGGATTTCGTGGGCGCAGATCGTCCTCACCGCGCGCGGAGGCGACGATTCGCGCCCACAAAACCTCGGGCCCCAGATAGAACCCGGGGCGCCACACACGAGAACGCCCCCGCTGGGGGCGGGGGCGTTCTGCGTTGGGGGAGTGAGGGGTTACTTGAAGGCATCCTTCACGTTCTCGCCGGCCTTCTTCACGTCGGCCTTGGCCTGCTCAGCCTTGCCTTCGGCCTCGAGCTTCTCGTTGTGCGTGATCTTGCCGAAACCCTCTTTGGCCTTGCCGCCGAGGTCCTCAGCGGCGTTCTTGATCTTGTCGTCGAGTCCCATGGGGTGCCCCTTTCTGTCGCGAACACCTCGAAACTACGAGCGCGAGGCGCGGATGCCGAGGGGGTTGACGCATCTTCGGAGGGGCGCTAGTTCCGCGACGGCATCCCATGACGATGTGTGACGGCGAGGTGGCCAGCACGCCCCACGCATCCTTACCGTGAGGGGCGCGCCGATGCAGCAACGCGCACACCCGCACCACCTCGAGCACCACCGGCACAAGCCGCGCCCCGCACCCCCGAACTCCGCGCTCACCCTTGCGCACGCACCAGAGGACCACGCACATGTCAACCTCACGCCTCTTCGCGACCGTCGCTGCGGCTGCGCTCGCCCTGTCGCTCACCGCCTGCGGCGCGTCCAGTCCTGACGCGGGCTCGTCCAGCGGCGCCGCAGACGACAAGACCGACATCAAGATCGGCTTCAACCCCGGTCCCTACAAGGAGATGTTCGAGGGAGGCATCCTGCCGATCCTCGAGAAGGAGGGCTACGACGTCGAGACCGTCGACTTCACCGACGGCATCGTCGTCAACGTCGCGGTCGACCGCGGCGAGATCGACGCCAACATCATGCAGCACCCCGTCTACCTCGACTTCGTCAACGCGCAGGAGGGCCTCGACAATGCGGCGCTCGTGCAGGTGCCGACCCCGCGCATGGGCCTGTTCGGGGGCAAGCAGACCTCGCTCGACGACGTCGCGAAGGGCGCGACCGTCACGGTTCCCAACTCTCCCTCGAACCTCTACCGTGGCCTGCTGATCCTGCGCGACGTGGGCTGGATCGACTTCGACGACGTCGACGACCCGAACACCGCCGACCTGTCGATCATCACCGACAACCCCCACGAGCTGAACATCACCCCGATCGAGAACGCACAGCAGGTCCCCGCGCTGCAAGACGTCGACTACGCGACGATCCAGGGGAACTTCATCGTCGCGGGTGGACTCGACTACGACGACGCGCTCGCCGTCGAAGACCAGCTCGTACAGTTCTCCAACGTCGTCGCCGTGCGTTCGAGCGACCTCGAGTCGGGCTGGGCGAAGGCGATCGCGGCGGCATACCGCTCGCCCGAGTTCATCGACTACATCACGAGCGACCCGCAGTACGACGGATACAACCTGCCGGCCTGGTTCGAGTGAGTTCGGACGTCTCCGCGAGCCCTGACGTCGCAGGGGGGATCGTCTTCGACGATGTATCGAAGACGTTCCCCTCGCGGAAGGCCGCCGCCACGACGGCCCTCCGCGGTGTCTCTCTCGATATCCGTCCGGGGACGATCCACGGCGTGATCGGCTACTCGGGCGCCGGCAAGTCGACGCTCATCCGCCTCGTCAACGGCCTCGAGAAGCCCACGTCGGGCCGGGTCGTGGTCGGAGGGACCGATATCGCGGCGCTGCGGGGTGCGCGCCTGCGCGCGGCGCAGAAGAGCACCGGCATGATCTTCCAGCAGTTCAATCTGCTCTCGACCCTGCGCGTGCGTGACAACGTCGCCCTCCCGCTGCGCCTCGACGGCGTCTCCGCGGACGAGGCTCGCACGCGCGCCGACGAGGTCCTCGAGGTCGTCGGCCTGTCGGCCAAGGCCGAGAGCCAGCCGGGCGACCTGTCGGGGGGCCAGAAGCAGCGCGTGGGCATCGCACGCGCCCTCGCGCGTAACCCCCGCGTGCTCCTCGCCGACGAGGCGACGAGCGCCCTCGACCCCACCACGACCACGCAGATCATCGATCTGCTCCGCACGATCAACCGCGATTTCGGCACGACGATCCTCGTCGTCACGCACGAGATGGACGTCATCAAAGACCTGGCGGACGAGGTCGCCGTCATGGCCGATGGACAGGTCGTCGAGCAGGGACCCGTGCTCGATCTCTTCGTCCGCCCCCGCGCGCAGATCACCCGCGACTTCGTCTCCACCGTCATCCCGCAGGGTCTTCCCGACCGCGTCCTCGAACACCTCGGCCACGACGGACTGTGGCGGCTGTTGCTGCTCGATGACCAGGTGACCCAACCGCTCGTGTCGAGCCTGGTCACCGACGTCGGTGTCACCGCGAACATGCTCCACGCCGACATGACCGAGATCGGAGCCCACACCGTCGGACAGATGATCCTCAAGATCGAAGGCTCGTCGCGGCAGGTGGCCGACGCGCAGGCCTTCCTCCGTCCGCGCGTCGCCCATTTCGAGGAGGTGACCGGATGAAGGTTGCCCCGTGGACGCTCGTCACTCCCGAGATGTTCTTCAAGGCTCTTGCCGAGACGCTGCAGATGCTCGGTGTGGCTCTCGCGCTCGGCTCGCTGCTCGGCATCGTCATCGGCACGGTGCTCGCTGTCACGCGCCCCGGCGGGGTGCTGCAGAACCGGCCGGTGAACGTGGCCCTCGGCGTCGTCGTCAACCTGATCCGTTCGCTGCCGTTCATCATCCTGCTCGTCGCCATCCTCCCCTTCACGCGGCTTCTGGTCGGCACGAGCATCGGCGTCTGGGCGGCCATCGTGCCCCTGACCGTCATGATCGCGCCCTACATCGGTCGCCTGGTCGAGAACTCCCTGCTCGAGGTTCCCGACGGGGTGATCGAGGCGGCCCGATCGATGGGGGCGACGCCGCTGCAGATCATCGGACGGTTCATGCTGCCCGAGGCGCGCAGCTCGCTGATCCTCGCGATCACGATCGCGTCGATCGGGCTCATCGACGCCACCGCCGTCGCCGGCATCGTGGGCGCGGGCGGCATCGGCGACCTCGCCCTGTCGTACGGGTACCAGCGCTACGACGGGTTCGCGATGCTCATCACCTGTGTGACGCTCATCCTGCTGGTCCAGGGGATCCAGGTGCTCGGCACTTCGATCGCGCGACGATACCGGAGGCGCTGAGCGTGGCATCCTTCACCGCGTCGGCACGCGTGCGCGCGCTACCGCAGAACTTCTGGGGAGCGATGGATGCCGAGGTCGCCCGGCTCCGCGCAGAACCGGGCGCACCCATGATCGACGTCTCCAAGGGCAACCCCGATCTGCCGACGCCCGAGCACATCGTCCGCGCCATGCAGTGCGCCGTCGCCGACCCCGCCAACCACCGCTACCCCTCCTACGCGGGCCGCCCGGCCGTGCGCGAGGCGATCGCGCACCGCTACCGCCGCGATCACGGGATCGAGATCGACCCCGCGACCGAAGTCGCGGTGTTCCACGGGTCGCACGAGGCGCTCATGGCCGCGGTGCTCGGCCTCGCCGACCCGGGCGATCGCGTCATCGTCCCCGATCCGGGGTACCCGATCTACGTGTCGGCGATCGATCTCGCGGGCGCGCGCGTCCATCCCGTGCCGCTGAGCGAGCCCGACTATCAGCCCGACTTCGCCGCCCTCGACGGCATCGACCGTGCGGCGGTCGTCCTGTTGAACTACCCGCACAATCCGACCGGCGCGCTCGCCGCCGACGACACCTTCCCTCGCGCGCTCGACGCGTCCGAGCGGCTCGGAGCGGCGTTCGTCCACGACTTCGCCTACGCGTCGCTCGGCTTCGAGGCGCCTCCGCGTTCCGCGCTCAGCGCCGACCCGCAGAAGGAGCGCACGGTCGAGATCCAGACGCTGTCGAAGACCTACAGCATGGCGGGGTGGCGATTCGGCTTCGCGGCGGGAAACGCCTCGATCATCGCGGCGATGACGCGTTACCAGTCACACGCGTTCTCGACGATCTTCGGCGCGATGCAGGATGCCGCCGCCGCCGCGCTCTCGGGCGACCAGTCGGCCGCGCGCGAGCTCGTCGACGTGTATCGGCGTCGTCGAGACCTCGTCGTCGCCGGACTTCGCGAGATCGGCTGGGACGTGATCGAGCCGGAGGGGACCTTCTTCGTCTGGGCGCGGGTTCCCGGCGGCGGCGACGCCGTGCGCTTCGCCGACCGGCTGCGCACAGAGGCGAGAGTCGCCGTGGCGCCGGGAGACGGGTTCGGTCCGCGCGGACGCAGCCACGTGCGGCTGGGACTCGTGCACGACGACGCCGTTCTCGCTGAGATGATCGAAAGGCTCGCCGCACTGACTCTTCCAGGCCGCCCGCCGCGTTGACCCGGCGCCGCGAACGGCGAACCGCACGTCCGCTTCCCTCACAGCCCGAAAGGAACCCCATGGCCGAGATCGAGAGCTTCACCCTGGACCACACTGCTGTTCTGGCGCCCTACGTGCGCAAGATCGGCGTCGAGCACGGACCGTCCGGAGACGCGATCACGAACTTCGACGTGCGCTTCGTGCAGCCCAACGAGGGCGAGATCCCGACGGCCGGTCTCCACACCATTGAGCATCTGCTCGCGGGGCTCCTCCGCGACCGCATCGCCGGGGTGATCGACATTTCGCCGTTCGGATGCCGCACGGGCTTCCACCTGCTCATGTGGGGCGAGCCGGAGGTCTCCGAGGTCGCCCGCGCGCTGACGAGCAGCCTGTGTTTCATCGCCGACGAGGCGACCGAGAGCGACGTCCCGGGGGTCTCCGCGGTCGAATGCGGGAACTACCGCGACCACTCGCTGCACTCGGCGCGCGAATGGTCGCGGCGCATCCTCGACGACGGCATCAGCCTCGACGCGTTCTCGCGCGTCCTCGCCTAGTCTCGCCCGGCGTCGCTCAGTACCAGCCGTTCGACTGGGAGTGGCCCCACGCGCCGCAGGGGGTGCCGTAGCGTCCGGAGATGTAACCCAGGCCCCACGCGATCTGCGTCGCGGGGTTGGTCGCCCAGTCGGCGCCGGCCGAGGCCATCTTGCTGCCGGGGAGCGCCTGCGGGATGCCGTACGCCCCGCTCGGGTTCGCGGCGTTCACGCGCCAGCCCGACTCCTTGTTCCACAGCGACACGAGGCACGCGAACTGGTCGTCGCCCCAGCCGTAGCTCGCCGCCATCATCGACCGGGCGATGCCCTGCGCCGATGCGGGGTCGACGTTCACGTTGACCGACGGCACCGACACCGAGCCGCCCGACGACGACCGCGCGGCCTTCTCGGCGGCGGCCTTCTCCGCGGCGGCCTGCTCGGCCGCGGCCTTCTCGGCGGCGGCCTTCTCGGCGGCGGCCTTGGCCTCTGCGGCGGCGTTCACGGCCTCGATCGCGGCGGCCTGTGCGGCGGCTTGTGCGGCGGCATCCTCTTCGGCCTTCTTCGCGACGGCGGCGTCGAGCTGGCCGCGCAGCGTCGCCGTCTGCACGAGCACGGACTGCGTCTCGGCCTCGGTGTCGGCGCTCAGCGAGGGCACGAGCATCACGGGCGTCACGTCGATGTTGCCGAGCTTGTCGATGTGCTCGCTCAGGGTGCTGGTGTCGATGACGGTGCTCGGGACATCGAGCGTGAGGCCCGACGCGGCGATGTCGGCGGTCACGTCGCGTGCCGCGGAGACGGCTGCGCGAGCCTTGTCGAGCGTCGACTCGCCGCGCGCGGTGATGGTCGAGAGGGGAGCGGAGACGCTGTGCGCGCGCGAAGAGTCGCTCTGCCCCGCCGCGTCCGGTGCGTTCGGGGGGAGGGCGGCGCCGGTCGCGCCGATCGAGGTGGCGACGAGCCCGGCGCAGATGAGCGCAGGCGTGACGAAGCGGAGAGAGAGACGGGGCATACGCGTACTTCCGGTAGATCAACGTCGCGGCGGCAGAGCGCTACCAGCGGCGTGCGTCCTCGGGTTGGACACGAAGGTCACAGGTTGGCAACGTTTTCTGGACAGACCCGGTACGAAACCTGAAAGAAGCCTGAATGCGGATGCTGGAATGTACACGCCGAGGTCCGCGACATCCGTTGGCCTGACCACAACCGCGGCGGGGGTCTTTCGGGGTGTCGGGGGCCAGGTATAGAGTCACCGCAAAGGCGACTTTCAGGCCACGTCCAGGGAGATGAAAGCATGGCTTACGACCCGGCATCCGAGATCATCGACGCGGTCGGCGGCGCCGACAATGTCGAGAGTCTGACCCACTGCGCGACGCGGCTCAGGTTCCAACTGCGCGACGGCGACAAGGCCGATAAAGACACCGCCGAGAAGATCCCCGGAGTCCTCGGAGCAGTGCCGCAGGCCGGCGATCGCTTCCAGGTCGTCATCGGCGGCGGCGTTCAGAACGTCTATAACGAGATCATGGCGCTGCCCTCGATGTCGGGCGCGCGCACGGCGACGACGACAGCCGACTCCGACGCCGACATCAAGGCCCGCGAGCGCGCGAAGGGCCCGCGCGGAAAGAACGCCTGGCTCGACACGCTCTTCGAGTACCTGTCCGACTCGTTCCGCCCCATCCTCGGCGCCCTGCTCGGGGCATCCCTGTTCATCACCTTCATGGCGCTCATGGCGACGCTCGGCGTCATCCCCGCGTGGAACTCGCCCGGCGTCACCCTCGACCCGTCGTGGGCGTTCGTGAACCTGATGTGGCAGTGCGTGTTCGTCTTCCTGCCGCTCATGGTCGCGTACAACGCCTCGGCCAAGATCGGCGCCGACCCGTGGGTGGGCTTCGCGATCATGGCCGTGCTCATGCTCCCCGGCTTCACCGCGCTCGGTGAGGGCGTCGAGAAGACGCCGCTGTTCGGGTTCGAGCAGGCGCAGGTCGCGATCGTGCAGATCTGGGGCTTGCCGATGCCGATCGCCGACTACTCGTCGCAGGTGTTCCCGCCGCTGCTGATGGCCGCGGTCCTCGGGCCGCTCTACAAACTGCTGAAGAAGATCATCCCGGCCAACCTGCAGCTCATCTTCGTGCCGTTCCTCGCGATGCTCATCATGATCCCGCTGACGGCCTTCCTCATCGGCCCCATCGGCGTCTACGTCGGCGCGGGACTTGCGAGCTTCCTCGCGGCGATCAACTCCTTCTCGCCGTTCATCTTCGCGATCGTCATCCCGTTGGCGTATCCGTTCATGGTGCCGCTGGGTCTGCACTGGCCGATCAACGCGATCATGCTCCTCAACATCCAGACCCTCGGCTACGACTTCATCCAGGGCCCCATGGGTGCGTGGAACTTCGCGTGCTTCGGTGCGACCGCCGGTGTCCTCTTCCTCGCGTGGCGCGAGAAGGACAAGGACATGAAGCAGACGGCGACCGGTGCGCTCGCGGCGGGTCTGCTGGGTGGCATCTCCGAACCGTCGCTGTACGGCATCCATCTCCGGTACAAGCGGATCTATCCGCGCATGCTCGTCGGATGCCTCACGGGTGGCCTCATCATCGGTATCGGTTCGCTGGTGCTGGGCCTGAAGAACGGCATCACGACGCAGGCGTTCGTGTTCACGTCGCTGCTCACGATCCCGGCCTTCAACCCGATCGGGTTGTACACGATCGCCGTGCTCAGCGCGTTCTTCGTCGCGATGGCGCTCATCATCTTCTCGGGTTACAAGGACCCGAAGGACAAGGCGGCCCCGGCGGTGGCGGGCGCGGCCGACGGCAGCGACGTCGTGGGAGGCGTCCGCGACGAGGCCGCGTCGGTCTCGGAGGTCGCCGGAGGCAGCGAGCTGCTTCCGGATGCCGGAGCAACCCGGGCCGGAGGTACCGCGACCGCGGGGGCGGCGACCGCCACCGCCGTCGCGGCCGGGACGGCGACCGCGGCCGCGCCGAAGGGCGAGGGTGAGACGACCGAGGTCGGTGCGCTCATCCAGATCGCATCGCCCCTCGACGGCAACGCCGTCTCGCTCGACACCGTGCCCGACCCTGTCTTCGCCGGCGGAGTCATGGGTCCGGGCGTCGCGATCGAGCCGTCGGGCGACACCGTGTACGCGCCGGGAGCCGGCACCGTGGTCGCGGCGCAGCCCACCGGTCACGCGTTCGGGCTGAAGCTCGACAGCGGTGTCGAGGTGCTGATCCACGTCGGCATCGACACGGTGAACCTCAAGGGCGAAGGCTTCGACGTCAAGGTCGTCAACGGCGACAAGGTCGAGACCGGATCGCCGCTCGTGGTGTTCGACCGCTCCGTCATCGAGAAGGCGGGCTACGCGCTCATCACCCCGGTCATCGTGCTGAACGCGGATGCCTTCGACACGGTCGACCCGGTGAAGCTCGGGCCCGTCTCGCACGGCGAGCCGCTGCTGGACGTGCAGACGAAGGCGTAGTCCGGGCGGTTGCGGCGTTTCGACTCGCTGAGCGAGCGCCGCAGCCGCGAGTCGAAACGGCCTCAGGTCCCGGCGCGCAGCGCGACCACGGCATCCCACACGGCGTCGGCGACCTCGCGCTTCGCGCCTGCGACGTCGGCGACGAGGGCGTCGTCTGCGCCGAGGAGCAGCACACGGTTGTCGGCGCTCTCGAATCCGATGCCCTCACCCACGGCGTTGACCGCGAGGAGGTCGACGCCCTTCCGGGCGCGCTTGCGGCGTCCGCGCTCGAGGAGCTCCTCGTCAGACGACGCGGTCTCGGCGGCGAACCCGACGATCGTCTGGCCCGCGCGGCGTCGCGCGACGAGCCCCGCGAGGATGTCCGGGTTCTCGACGAGATCCAGACGGGGGATGCCGTCTTCCTTTCGGAGCTTCTCGGCCGAGGGCGACGCGACCCGGTAGTCGGCGACAGCGGCGACCATCGCGACGACGTCGGCGGTGGCCGCGGCATCCGTCATCGCCGTCTCGAGCTCGGCGGCGGACCCGGCCCGCACGAGCGTGATGCGCGGGTGGTTCACTGCGGCATCCAGCACGCCGTCGTCGACGTGCGCCGCGACGAGCGCGACCTCCGCGCCGCGCTCGGCGGCGGCGAGGGCGAGCGCGGCGCCCTGGCGTCCGCTCGAGCGGTTGCCGAGGTAGCGGACGGGATCGATCGGCTCGCGGGTGCCGCCCGTCGAGACCGCGAGGCGCACGCCGTCCAGATCTGCGCGATCGGAGGCATCCGTGTCTGTACTGCGCACGACGCCGCCCGCTACGACGCCCGCCGCCACCTGCAGCGCCGCCGCGACGATCTCGTCGGGTTCGACCATGCGTCCCGGCCCGCTGTCTCCGCCCGTGAGAGGCCCATCGGCGGGACCGACGATGTGGACGCCTCGCGCGCGCAAGGTCGCGATGTTGGCCTGCGTGGCCGCGTGCTCCCACATCGCCGTATGCATCGCGGGGGCGACGACGACGGGCGCGGTCGTCGCGAGGAGCGTCACACCGAGGAGGTCGTCGGCGATGCCCGCCGCCATGCGCGCGAGGGTGTTCGCGGTCGCCGGGGCGATGACGACGAGGTCGGCGGACGTTCCGAGGGCGACGTGTCGCACCTGCGCGACGTCGTCATGGACGCTCGTCGTGACAGGATTCCTCGAGACGGCCTCCCACGTGGTCGTCCCGACGAAGCGCAGCGCGTCGGCCGTGGGAACAACGTGCACCTCGTGACCGTTGGTCACCAAGGCGCGCACGAGGTGCACCGTCTTGTACGCGGCGATGCCGCCCGTCACGCCCACGACAACGAACATGGTCCGATCCTCCCACGGATGCCTCGCTCGAGGCCTCGCGCGGAGGCGGCAGAGAGGTCACGAGCACCGTGTGCACCGTCATCGTCCACGTCCCTTCCGAGCCCGACGAGGCCGTCCGACTGCTCGCGGTGCGCGACGAGGACCCTGCCCGCACGTGGGATCCGCTCGGTGCGTGGTGGCCCGAGCTCCCCGGTGTCGTCGGCGTGCGCGACCGCCGCGCGGGCGGCGCGTGGCTCGCGGCCGACGCCGACCGCGGGCGCGTCGCGGTGATCCTCAACCGCGCCGACGTCGTGACCGACGGCGCGGAACCCCTCGCGTCGCGGGGGAGGGTCGTGCTCGACGCCGTCGAGGGGCGGATGCCGGAGGGTCAGCCCCGCACCCACGGCTTCAATCTCGTCGAGGTGAGCGCGGGGGAGGCATCCGTCACGATGTGGGATGGCGCCTCGGTGCGCCGCGTTGTGCTCGAACCCGGGATCCACATGATCGCGCACGACGACGTCGACGACCCCGCCACCGCACGCATCGCCGCGTGGCGCGACGCGTTCGCCGCGCCGGTCGATGAGGGCGGCTGGGCAGGTGGTGGTGCGGGCGGCTGGGCGGATGACTGGGCGGGTGCGTGGCTCGACATCCTCGAGCGCACGAGCGCCGTCGGCCCGGTCGATGACCGCGCGATCGTCCGCGACAACCGCCCGTTCGGGTATCCGACGCTGTCGCTGCTGGTGTGTGCGGCCTCGGCCGGCCCGGACGGCGTCGACGTCCGCTACGGCGAGTTCGACCAGCCCGGCGCCTGGAACCGCCCCGTCCTCGCCTGACGCGGCATCCGTCGCGCTCATGCCGGTCGCGCTCTGCGGCTCGCCGCGCGCCCCGCGTCACGTCGCGACGTGCCGCGCGTCGCCACTCGCCGTGCCGCGCCTCGCCGCTCGCCGTGCCGCGCGTCGCCACTCGCCGTGCCGCGCGTCGCCACTCGCCGCGCCGCCCCTCGCCGTATCACGCGCCCCCATGCCCCCGAGACCGCGCGTTCTCGACGAGACCCGGCGTTGTCATCGGGGGTCTCGTCGAGAGGAGGCGGTCTCGCGGGGTGGGGAGGGGGCATCGGCGCGGGGTGGGGAGTGCGCGTCCGCCAGGGGCGGGGTGGGCGTGTCGGAGGCCGGTGGTAGCGTCGCGCGCATGGACGGGGACGAGCCCGAAGTGGTGTTCTTCGCGGATGCCGCGGCGTTCCGCACCTGGCTGGCCGAGAACCACGACTCGGCGAGCGAGCTGTGGATGGAACGGCGACCGAAGGGGCATCCCGAGCAGGGCCTCCGGTGGGAGGATGCCGTGCCCGAGGCCCTGTGCTTCGGATGGATCGACTCGACGAGCCGGCGCATCCGCGAGATGCGTGCGCAGCGGTGGAGCCCCCGGCGTCCGGCCTCGAACTGGAGCGCCGTCAACATCGCCCACGTCGAGCGCCTCACCGCCGAAGGCCGCATGCACCCGGCGGGGATCGCCGCGTACGAGAAGCGACGCCCCGAGCGCAGCGGCGTGTACGCCTATGAGAACGCCGACGCATTGACGGATGCCGAAGAGGCGGCGATCGCCACCGATCCGGCCGCCGCGGCGTTCTGGGCCGAGGCGACGCCCGGCTACCGGCGCCTCGCGGCGAGCTGGATCCACGGCGGCAAGCGTGAGCAGACGCGCGCCGATCGACTGGCGGCGCTCGTCGCCGACAGCGCCGCGGGGCGGCTCATCCCGTTGCAGCGCTACGGGGACGCCCCCGCGTGGCTCGCCCGCGCCGCCGCCGCGGCCCGCGCCGCCGACCCCTCCGATCGCTGACCGGGGGTTGCGCGCGCTCAACGACCGAAGGCTGCGCGGCCCGAGGATGCGGCGCCGGGGTCAGTGGGGGAGGAGAGTCGGGAGCGCCGCGAGGTACCCCTCGGCGTCGAAATCGGGCATGAGGGTCTTCTGCAGGATGAACCCTGGCGCCGTCGAGAGCACGATGGGCCCGACCCGCTCGGCCCACAGGCGGGCGTCCCCCTCGACCTTGTCGGGGTGCGCCGCCGCCCAATCGGCGATGGCGCCGACGACGGTCGCGCGCAACTCGAGGAAGACCTCGCGCACGAGCGCGCGGATCTCGGCGTCGACGGCCGCTTGTCCCCAGAGCTGGGGCAGGACCGCGCTGATCTGTTCGCCGCTGATTCCGGAGATGAGCGTCGCCATGACCTCGCCGGGGGCGAGAGGTGGGTCTTCGCGTCGACGCGCCTCGAGCTCCGACCGGCGGGTGTGGAGGATGCGCGTCGCGGCGGCGACGAAGATCTCGTCCTTCCCGCCGGGGAAGTTGCCGTAGATCGCGCCGGCCGACAGCCCCGACTCCGTCACGAGGTCGGCGATCGACGTGCGCCCGAACCCGCGCGAAAGGAAACACCGGATCGCCACGTCGACGATCTCGTCGCGGCGCGCCTGACGGTATTCGTCGCTGACCTTCGGCATCCGTGTCCTCCTCCCGCTTGTCGATCCTAGAGGGAGCGAGTATAAAGAACGAGTATTCGTTTTCTTAAGTTCGCCAGGAGTTGCCATGGCCGCCCCCACCCCCGTCATCCACACGCCGCACACCCCGGTGCGGCGCGTCGGCGTGCTCTCTCTTGTTCTCGCGGCGGTCGTCGCGGTCATCGTCCTCGCCTTCGCCTGGCCGAGCGTCACGGCCGCGCCGCACGACCTTCCCGTCGCCGTCGCCGGCCCCGACCAGGCCGTCGACGCGGTCACCGACGCGGTCGCCGAGAAGCAGCCCGATGTCCTGGAGTTCACGCGCGTGGACGATCGGGATGCCGCAGTGGTGGCCATCGAGAAGCGTGAGGTGTACGGCGCGATCGTCCTCGGCGATGCTCCCGAGGTGCTCATCGCCTCTGCGGCGAACGCGTCGGTCGCGCAGCTGCTCACCGGCATCGCGGGCGCTCTCGAGGGTCAGGTGAACGCGCAGGCGGCCGCCGGCGCCGCCGCGGCGGGAGCTCCGGCCCCGGCCCACATCGCCGTCACTGTGACGGACGTCGTACCCCTGGCATCCACTGATCCGCGCGGAACGGGCCTCACCGCGGCGATGTTCCCGCTCGTGATGGGGGGAATGCTCGGCGGCATCGTGATCTCCCTCGCGATCATCGGGGCGATGCGGCGCGTGCTCGCGGTGGTCGTCTACTCCGCCGTGGGCGGGCTCGTGCTCACCGGCATCCTCGACGGATGGTTCGGGGTGCTGCAGGGGGACTTCTGGGTCCAGTGGGCGGCCATCGCCCTCGCGCTCGCCGCGATCGCGGCGCCGATCACGGGCGTCGTCGCGCTGATCGGGCGTGCGGGCATCGCCGTCGGGCCGATCGTCATGCTGCTCTTCGCCAACCCGATCTCGGGCGCCGCGATGCCGCGCGAGTTCCTGCCCGGCGCGTGGGGTCAGATCGGCCAGTGGTTCCCGCCGGGAGCTGCCGCGAACCTGTTGCGCGATGTGGCCTACTTCCCGGATGCCGACGCGAGCTTCTCCTGGCTCGTGCTCGCCGGATGGACCGTCGGCGCCCTGCTGCTCTCGGTGATCGGGCACTTCCGCACCGCCGGCGGCGCCGAGCCCGACGAGCTCGCCACGCACGAGGACGACCCCGTCGCCGCCGCCGTCTGACGGCATCCCCGCCGCGCCTCCCGTCCCCCTTCCCGCGAGACCGCGCGTTCTCGACGAAACCCCGGGCGAAAGACGCGGGTCTGGTCGAGAACAGGCGGTCTCGCGGGAAAGAGGCCGCCCGCCCCGTCCCCGCCGCGAGACCGCGCGTTCTCGACGAGACCCCGGGCAACAAACGGTGGTCTCGTCGGGAACAGGCGGTCTCGCGGGAAAGGCGCGGCCCCGCCCCGTCCCCGCCGCGCCCAGCCCGTGCCGCGCGCGGCGCGGGGTCAGGACCGGTGGGCGCGGTAGTAGTCCAGAAGCGCGCGCGTCGAGGCATCCTGTGCCGCGTACGCGTCGTGGTCGCCGTCGACGGCCGGCGCGATCTGCAGCGCGAGCTGCTTGCCGAGCTCGACGCCCCACTGGTCGAACGAGTTGATGCCCCAGATGACACCCTGCGTGAACGTGATGTGCTCGTACAGCGCGATCAGCTCGCCGAGGACGCGCGGCGTCAGCGCCGGAGCGAAGATCGACGTCGTCGGGCGGTTGCCCGGGAACGTCCGGGCCGCGACCAGCGCGCCGGTCGTGCCCTCGGCTTCGACCTCGGCGGCCGTCTTGCCGAAGGCGAGGGCCTTCGTCTGCGCGAGGAAGTTCGCGAGGAAGAGGGCGTGCACGTCGCGGCCATCGTCGTTGAGCGGATACGCGGGGTTCGCGAACGCGATGAAGTCGGCGGGGATCAGGCGCGTGCCCTGATGGATGAGCTGGTAGAACGCATGCTGCCCATTCGTCCCCGGCTCGCCCCAGAAGATCTCGCCGGTGTCGGTGGTCACGGGCGACCCGTCCCAGCGGACGCGCTTGCCGTTGGACTCCATCGTCAGCTGCTGCAGGTACGCCGCGAAGCGCGAGAGCTGCTGCGCGTACGGCAGCACCGCGTGCGACTGCGCGCCGAGGAAGTTCGTGTACCAGACGTTGAGCAGGCCCATCAGCACCGGCACGTTCTGCGCCAGCGGTGTGGATGCCATGTGCTCGTCCACGGCGTGGAAGCCCGCCAGCAGTTCGCGGAACGAGTCCGGGCCCAGCTCGATCGTGAGCGACAGGCCGATCGCCGAGCAGACCGAGTAGCGTCCGCCGACCCAATCCCAGAATCCGAAGGCGTTGGCCGTGTCGATGCCGAACGCCGCGACCTTGTCGAGGGCCGTCGACACCGCGACGAAGTGGTGCGCGACGGCATCCGTCCGCTGCGCGTCGGACCCGTCGATCACCCCTGCCTCCTGCAGCCCGCGCCAGAGCCACATGCGCGCGAGACGCGCGTTGGTGAGCGTCTCGAGCGTCGTGAAGGTCTTCGAGGCGACGATGAACAGCGTCGTCTCGGGGTCGAGATCCTTCGTCTTGTGGGCGAGGTCGAACGGGTCGATGTTCGACACGAATCGCGCCTCGATGTCGCCCCCGAACGGCTCGAGCGCCGCGGAGATCATGGCGGGGCCGAGGTCGGAGCCGCCGATCCCGATGTTCACGATCGTCTTCACGGGCTTGCCCGTGACGCCCACCCACTCGCCCGAGCGCACCCGGTCGGCGAAGACGGTCATGGCGTCGAGCACCTGCTGCACGTCGTGGTCGATATCCTGCCCGTCGACGGTGAGCGTCGGCTCCGAGCCGGGCGGACGGCGCAGCGCCGTGTGCAGCACGGCGCGGTCCTCGCTCGTGTTGATGTGGTCGCCCCGGAGCATCGCCGCGAACCGCTCGGCGACGTGCGTCTGTTCGGCCAGGCGCACGAGCGAGGCGAGGATGCCGGCGTCGACGAGGTTCTTCGACAGGTCGACGCGGAGGTCGGCGAGGTCGAACGTCAGCGCCTCGACGCGCGACGGGTCGTCGCGGAACCAGGCGCGCAGGTCGGGCACGAAGGCATCCTTCGCGGCGGTGAGTTCGGCCCAGGCCGACGTGGTCGTGGGATCGATCGGAGCGGTCACAGCTCCACGCTAGCGCGCGGGATTCGAACCGGCGAGGGATGCCGTTGAGCGTGCGGTCCGAGCGCGTCGCCGTACGCTGTGACGGTGAGCGCATCGCCGTCCGTGGTCCTGCTCGCCGGCGGCGCCGGCGGATCCGCCTTCGCCGTGGGGCTCCGCGACGAACTGCGCGCCCGCGGGGGTGAACTCACCGTCGTCTGCAACACCGCCGACGACCTGTGGCTCGCGGGGCTGCGCATCCAGCCCGACGTCGACTCGATGCTCTACGGACTTGCGGGCGTCAAGGACACCGCGAAGGGCTGGGGCCGCGCGGGCGACTCGCTGCGGGTCGCGGCCGAGCTGCACGCCTGGGGCGTCGGTTGGGACTGGTTCGAGCTCGGCGACCTCGACCTCGGTGCGCACATCTCGCGGACGTCGTGGCTGCGCGAGGGGGCGAGCCCGACGACGGTGCTGGCGCGGCTGCAGGCGCGGTGGCGCGACGAGATCGGCGCGACGCTGCTGCCGATGACGGATGCCGAGGTCGAGACCCACGTGGTGATCGAGGACTCCGGCGATGCCGGCGGCGCCGTGACGATTCACTTCCAGGAGTGGTGGACGCGCTACCGCGCGACGCGCGAACCCGAGCGGTTCGAGAACCCGGGCATGACCGGCGCGCGGCCCGCCCCCGGCGTGCTCGAGGCGATCGCCCGGGCGGATGCCGTCGTCTTCGCCCCCTCGAACCCGATCGTCTCGATCGGGCCGATCCTCGCCGTTCCGGGGATCCGCGACGCCGTCGCCGCGGCGCCCGGCCGCGTGGTCGGCGTCTCTCCGATCATCGGGGGAGCGCCCGTCCGGGGCATGGCGGACGTATGCCTGCGGGTCGCGGGCGTCCCGTGCTCTGCCGACGGTGTCGCGGGCCATTTCGGTGCCCGTGCGGACGGCGGCCTGCTCGACGCGTGGCTCCTCGCGGAGGAGGACGCGGCTCTCGCCCCCGCCGTCGCCTCCCTCGGCATCGACGCGCACGTTCGTCCGCTGTGGATGGCCGGGCCCGACCTCACCCGCGCGCTCGCCGCCGACACGCTCGCCGCCGCCGGGTTCTGACCCTCCCGGCCGTCCGCGGTTCACAACTCCGGAGAATCGGGCCTCGGCCGAGAGGGTGGGCGCTTTCGGGGTCGTTTGCGCGCGAATCTCCGGAGTTGAGAACGCCGCGCCGCCGCGACCCCCGTACCGTCACCCGAGCGGCGGCGCCTCCGCGGCGCGGGCGAGGGCTTCGGCCACGGGGTGCGTCCCCGACGCGAGCGCCCCGCCGGTCACGCGCACGTGCGGCCGCGGATCGGCACCCGGGACGGATGCCTGGAACGGCATACCCGCGCCGACCGCGATGCCCTCCGCAGCCAGGTGCACGAGCGCGGCACGCTCATCGGCCACCGGCATCCACAGGTTGATGCCGTCGGGAGCGCCGACGTCGACGCCCAGGCGCAGGAGCCGCGCGGCGAGCCGGTCGAGCCGGTCGCGGTAGATGAGACGCGCCGTCCGCACCCGGGCGATGGCGCCCTCATCGGTGAGGAGTCCGGCGAGCACGGTCTGCAGGAGGCGTGAGGTCCAGCCCGGTCCGAGCATCCGCCGCGCGACGATCCCGTCGACGACGTGCGCCGGGCCGCCGAGGGCCGCGATGCGGAGGTCGGGCCCGTGCGACTTCGAGAAGCTCCGCACGTGCACGACGCGCTGCGGCAGCCACGTCGCGAGGGTGACCGGAGGCGCCGTGCAGATGAGCGCCGAGTGGTCGTCCTCGATGATGAGCGCGCGGCTCCCGCCCGGGTCGTCGATGACCGTGCGGGCGAGCTCCCGTGCCCGCGCCTGCGACATCGAGACGCCCGTCGGGTTCTGCGCGCGCGGCTGCAGGATCACGGCTGCGACCCCGCGACTGAGAGCGCGTGCGAGGGATGCCGGGGTCACGCCGTCGGCGTCGCTGCGCAGAGGCACGACCTCGACGCCCATCGCGTCGAGCAGGTCGAAGAAGTACGGGAAGCCGGGGGACTCGACGGCAACACGCTCGCCGAAGCGGACGGTGACCTCGAGCGTCCGCGCGATGCCGTCGAGCGCGCCGTCGACGACGGTGATCGCCTCGACGCCCGCGCTCGGCCACGCCTCTCGCAGCAGCGCTTCGAGCTCGGGGAGCACGGGCAGATCGTGATAACGGCCGGTGTCGGCGCGCTCTGCGACGCGCGAGAGTGCGGCGTGCAGGGGCGGCAGCATCGCCGGATCGGGCGTGCCGAGCGACAGGTCGATCCGAGGCTCGGCCGCGGCGCCGGCCGTCGGGCGCGCGGCAAGGCTCTGCACGTGCGGCGTGAGCTCGCCCCGCTCGGCGCGGACGAAGGTGCCGGCACGCCCGCGCGCGACGATGAGTCCCGCGCGGGCGAGCGCGGTCCAGGCCGCGCCGACCGTTCCCGCCGAGACGCCGAGCGCCGCCGACACGTCGCGCACCGTCGGAAGGCGCTCGCCGGGGGCGAGCGTGCCGTCGTGGACGAGACGCGAGATCTCGGCGGCGAGCCCGGCGGGACTGCGCTCGCCCAATGCGGTGGGATCCAGCACGCGTCCACCCCTCCCGGTGCTCGACGCGACGCCGGTCGGCATCCGCGATCTGTTTACCGCCGCGTCACATTCGGAAATTGTCGGGAAATGTTCAAGCGAAACAGTAACAGGAATCGGCGGTTCGACTCCCGACGACCGACGATCGACCCCCGCAGCTTCGACGAAAGGTGCCCCATGACTACGGTGCGCGCGGCGATCTCGCAGACGACCTGGACCGGTGACAAGGAGTCGATGCTCGACAAGCACGAGCAGTTCGCTCGCGACGCGGCCGCGCAGGGCGCGCAGGTGACGTGCTTCCAGGAGCTCTTCTACGGGCCCTACTTCGGCATCACGCAGGACAAGAAGTACTACCGCTACGCCGAGCCCGTCGACGGCCCGATCGTCACCCGCTTCGCCGCGCTCGCGAAGGAGCTCGGCACGGTGCTCGTCCTCCCCATCTACGAGGAGGCGCAGACCGGCGTCTACTACAACACGTCCGTGCTGGTGGATGCCGACGGCACCATCCTCGGGACGTACCGCAAGAACCACATCCCGCAGGTCGACCGGTTCTGGGAGAAGTTCTACTTCCGCCCCGGCAACCTCGGCTACCCCGTGTTCGAGTCGGCCGTCGGCAAAGTCGGCATGTACATCTGCTACGACCGGCACTTCCCGGAAGGATGGCGCGAGCTCGGCCTGGGCGGCGCGCACATGGTGTTCAACCCGAATGCCACCAAGCCCGGTCTCTCGAACCGGCTCTGGGAGGTAGAAGGCCCCGCCGCCGCCGTCGCGAACGGCTACTTCGTGCTGCAGCCGAACCGCGTGGGACTCGAAGACAACGAGTACGGCGACGACGCGGTGTTCTTCTACGGCAACAGCCAGGTGATCGACCCGCGCGGCAACGTCGTCGGCGAGATCGGCTCGTCCGAGCACGAGGAGCTGCTCGTGCGCGACCTCGACCTCGACATGGTGCAGGAGATGCGCGACGACTGGCAGTTCTACCGCGACCGCCGGCCCGACACCTACGGGGAGATCGTGCTGCCGTGAGGCGTTTCGACTCGGGCCTGCGGCCCTCGCTCAACGACCGGAAAGGCGACCGGGAGGAATCATGACCACGACACTCATCACGGGCGGAACCGTCGTCAACGCGACCGGCACCGGCCAGGCCGACGTCCTCATCGACGGCGAGACGATCGCCGCGGTCCTCGCGCCGGGGTCGACGCTCCTCGGGCACGACCTCGCGGCATCCGTCGATACGGTCGTCGACGCGACGGGCAAGTACGTCATCCCCGGCGGCATCGACGCGCACACGCACATGGAGATGCCCTTCGGCGGCACGTTCGCCTCCGACACGTTCGAGACCGGCACGCGCGCGGCGGCCATCGGCGGCACGACGAGCATCGTCGACTTCGTCGTGCAGTACCCGCACGAGAACATCCTCGACCAGTACCACGTCTGGCACGAGAAGGCCGCGGGAAACTGCGCGATCGACTACGGATTCCACCAGATCCTCTCCGACGTGCAGGACTCGTCGCTCACGGCGATGGACGAGCTCATCGCCGAGGGCGTCACGTCCTTCAAGCTCTTCATGGCGTACAAGGGCGTGTTCCTCTCCGACGACGGGCAGATCCTCCGCGCGTTCCAGAAGGGCGCCGACAACGGCGCGATGATGATGATGCACGCCGAGAACGGCGCGATGATCGACGTCCTCGTGCAGCAGGCGCTCGCGCGCGGCGAGACCTCCCCCTACTTCCACGGCACGACGCGCCCGTGGCAGGCAGAGGAGGAGGCCACCCACCGCGCGATCATGATCGCCGACCTGACCGGAGCGCCCCTCTACGTCGTGCACGTGAGCGCCAAGCAGGCGGTGGAGCAGATCGCCGCGGCCCGCGACCGGGGCCTCAACATCTTCGGCGAGACCTGCCCGCAGTACCTCTACCTCTCGCTCGAGGACCAGCTCGGCGCATCGAGCGAGGAGTGGGGCGACTTCGAGGGTGCGAAGTGGGTGTGCTCGACGCCGCTGCGCTCGAAGCACGAGGGCCACCAGCACCACATGTGGCAGTCGCTGCGCACCAACGACATCCAGATGGTGTCGACCGACCACTGCCCGTTCTGCATGAAGGGCCAGAAGGACATGGGCATCGGGGACTTCTCGAAGATCCCCAACGGCATCGGCTCGGTCGAGCACCGCATGGACCTCATGTACCAGGGGGTCGTGACGGGCCAGATCACGCTGCCGCGGTGGGTGGAGCTGACGAGCACGACGCCGGCGCGCATGTTCGGCATGTACGGCAAGAAGGGCGTCATCCAGCCCGGCGCCGACGGCGACGTGGTCGTCTACGACCCGAACGGGCACACCTCGATCGGCATCGGCGAGGGCCGCGTCCACCACATGAACATGGACTACTCGGCGTGGCAGGGGTTCGAGATCGACGGCCACGTCGACACCGTCATCTCCCGCGGCAAGATCGTGGCGGATGCCGGGAACTACGTCGGCGCCAAGGGCGACGGCCGCTACATCAAGCGCGGCCTGTCGCAGTACCTGGTGTGAGGGGAGGCGGCATGGATTTCGGTGTCGTCCTGCAGACGAATCCGCCCGCGGCGCGGACCGTGCAGCTCGCGAAGCTCGCCGAGGCGCACGGCTTCAGTCACGTCTGGACCTTCGACTCGCACCTGCTCTGGCAGGAGCCGTACGTCATCCACTCGCAGATCCTGAACGAGACCAAGCGCGTCACCGTGGGACCGTTCGTGACGAACCCTGCGACGCGCGACTGGACCGTTACGGCATCCGTCTTCGCCACCCTCAACGAGATGTACGGCAACCGCACGATCTGCGGCATCGGTCGCGGGGACTCCGCGGTGCGGGTCACGAACGGCACGCCGACGACGCTGAAGGAGCTGCGCGAGGCGATCCACGTCATCCGCGAGCTCGGCAACTCGCGCGCCGTCGAATACAAGGGCGCGACGCTGCAGTTCCCGTGGAGCCGCGGGTCGGAGCTCGATGTCTGGGTCGCCGCGTACGGTCCGCTCGCGCTGAAGCTGACCGGCGAGGTCGGCGACGGGTTCATCCTGCAGCTGGCCGACCTCGACATCGCCGCGTGGATGATCCAGGTCGTCCGCGACGCCGCCGCGAACGTCGGACGCGACCCCGACGAGATCGCGTTCTGCGTCGCCGCCCCCACGTACATCGGCGAGGACACCCCCGAGGTGCGGGCGCACATGCGCGAGCAGTGCCGCTGGTTCGGCGGCATGGTCGGCAACCACGTCGCCGACATCGTCGCGAAGTACGGGTCGGGCTCGGACGTGCCCGCCGCGCTCACCGACTACATCGCGGGCCGCACCGGCTACGACTACAACTCGCACGGCAAGAGCCACAACGACCACGTCGACTTCGTGCCCGACGAGATCGTCGAGCGGTTCTGCATCCTCGGCACCGCAGACGAGCACATCGCGAAGCTCGAGGCGCTCCGCGCGATCGGCGTGACGCAGTTCGCCGGGTACCTCCAGCACGACAACAAGGAGGAGACGATGCGCGTCTACGGCGAGACCGTCATCCCCGCGCTGAACCCTCCGCTGACGGCGAAGCGGTAGGGGAGCGGCCACGTGAAGCGGATGCCGAAGCGCACGCAGGCGACCCTCTGGGGCGTCGTCGGCGTGCTCGCCGTCGCCGCGGTGTGGGAGCTCTACAAGGCGATCGGTCCCGCCGAGGGGCTCGCGGTCGGCGGCGACGGCACCACCGGGTCGAAGATCATGCTCCTCCCGCGCACGCACGATCGCGCGATGCCGCACATCACCGACATGATCGCGCGGCTGTTCGAGCCGACGAGCGGCGGGTCGACCCCGCCGCTCATCCTCACCGTCATCCAGGCAGCGGGACTGACCCTCGGGCTCGCGGCGCTCGGGTGGCTCATCGGCGTCGTCGTGGGGGCGCTCCTCGGCATCCTCATGCAACGGTGGCGTCTCGCCGAGTGGGGCCTCCTGCCGTGGATCGTCGTCAGCCAGATCGTGCCGCTCATCGCCTTCGCCCCGATCGTCAACGCGATCGGCGGGCAGCTCGACCGCTCCGGCATCCCGTGGCCGCAGTGGCTCTCGGTCGCCGTCATCGCCTCGTACCTCGCGTTCTTCCCCGTGGCGATCGGCATGCTGCGAGGGCTCAACGCGCCCGACCGCATCCACCTCGACCTCATGCATAGCTACGCCGCCGGGTACGGGCAGACCCTCCGCACGCTGCGCCTGCCCGCAGCCGTCCCGTACCTCCTCCCAGCGCTCCGGCTCGCGGCGGCGGGAGCGGTCGTCGGCGCGGTCGTCGCGGAGGTGTCGATCGGCATGCGCGGCGGCATCGGGCGCATGCTCATCCAGCTCGCCGGGCAGGCCTCGTCCGACCCCGCCGCGCCCTGGGGGCCGACGTTCGGCACGATCGCGATCGGCCTCATCGCAGCCGGCGGCGTCGCGCTGCTCGGTCGCGGCCTCTCCGTCTACCGTCGCAGCGAGGAGACCGCATGACGACCCCGACCGCCCTCCTGACCCCCGCCGTGGGCGACCCGACCGCGGCCGTCCACGCCGCCGGCGTCGGCAAGGTCTTCTCGACCAAGGACGGTGAGGTGACGGCGCTGGCCGGCGTCGACCTCGACGTCGCGGCGGGCGAGTTCGTCTCCCTCATCGGACCGTCGGGCTGCGGCAAGTCGACGCTCCTCCGCCTCATCGCCGACCTCGATGCCCCGACCTCGGGCACGCTCGAGATCTTCGGCAAGCCCGCCCGCCGCGCGCGGATCGACCAGGACTACGGCATCGCGTTCCAGCAGGCGGGGCTCCTCCCGTGGCGGACGGTCGCGGCGAACATCGCGCTGCCGCTGGAGTTGCACAAGACCGCCGCCGCCGAGCGCGCGGCGCGCGTCGATGAGCTCCTCGCGCTCGTCGGGCTCGAGGATTTCGCAGACCGGTACCCCGACCAGCTCTCCGGCGGTATGCAGCAGCGTGTCGCGATCGCCCGCTCGCTCGCCGCGCGCCCGAAGCTCCTTCTCATGGACGAGCCGTTCGGCGCGCTCGACGAGATGACCCGCGAGCGCCTGCAGGGCGAGCTCGCCCGCATCGCCGCCGAGACGGGCGCCGCCGTCGTCTTCGTCACCCACTCGATCCCCGAGGCGGTCTTCCTCTCCGACCGGGTCGTCGTCATGAGCCCCCGCCCCGGTCGCATCACCGACGTCGTCGATACGCGCGCGGACGGCCCGCGCGACGAGACGCTGCGGGAGTCGCCCGCCTACTTCGCGCGCGTCACCGCCGTGCGCGAGGCGCTGCACGGCGCGCCGCTCACGAGAGCGAACGAACGATGAGTACGGCAACGGATGCCTGGACCCCGCCCTCGTGGGCGAAGATCGCCGCGCCCATCGCGGTCGGGGTGCTCGGTCTCGTCGCCTGGTCGGCGTTCGTCGCCTCCGGCTCCGCGCCGCGCATGCTGCCCTCGCCGGCGGCCATCGCCGAGGAGTTCGTCCTCCGCTTCGGCATCATCGGGGAGGCGATGGCCGTCACCGGCACGAACGCTCTCATCGGACTCGTCGTCGGTTCGGTGCTCGCGATCGCGCTCGCCGCGCTCGCCGCCGCGTTCCGCCCCGTCGACGGCATGGTCGCCCCGCTCCTCGCGGCCCTCGCGGTTGTGCCGATCGTGGCGATCACGCCGATCCTGAACACGATGTTCGGGGCGTCGAGCCAGTTCGGCCGCCAGGCGGTCGCGGGCATCGCGGCGTTCGTCCCGGTGTTCGTCAACACCCTCCGCGGCCTCCGGCAGACCACGCCCGTCCAGCGCGACCTGTTCCGGGCGACGGCCGCGACGTCGGGGCAGACCTTCCGCCACCTCACGCTGCCGGCCGCGGTGCCCTACATCGTCACCGGCATCCGCATCGCGGCATCCCTCGCCGTCATCTCCGCCCTCGTCGCGGAGTACTTCGGGGGACCCGCCGACGGCATCGGCACCGCGATCGCGACGTACACGAAGTCGGGGCGCGCGGCGCTCGCCTGGGCGTTCGTGTTCGGCGGCATCCTCATCGGACTCGTCTTCTTCCTCGCGACGACGCTGCTCGAGCGCCTCGTCGCGAGGCGTGTGCCGTCCTCGTCGCCCTGACGAGCCCGGCACGGCCCGCGTCGTCGCGACGTCGGCCCGCACCACCCGCATCACACGTTCCACCGCTCCACTCGCACCACCGCAGCACCCGCACCACAGGCATCCGAAACCCGAAAGGACCAGCATGAGACACAGCATCCGCCGCGGCCTCGTCGCCGCCTCCGCTCTCGTCGTCGCCTCGCTCGCGCTCTCCGCGTGCAGCGGCGGCGGCGATGAGCCGTCGTCGTCGGGCGACAGCGAGGACTTCACTCCGCTCACCTCCCTCAAGCTGCAGCTGCAGTGGCTGCCGCAGGCGCAGTTCGCCGGCTACTACGTCGCCCTCGAGAAGGGCTACTTCGAGGAGGAGGGCTTCGACGACGTCGAGATCGTGCCCTCCGGCGGCGACATCGTCCCGCAGGACGCGCTCGTCGCCGGCGACGTCGACTTCGCCGTCGCGTGGGTCCCGAAGGTGCTCGGCACCCTCGAGGCGCAGGGCGTCGAACTCACCGACATCGCGCAGGTGTTCCAGAAGTCCGGCACGACCCAGGTGTCGTGGAAGGACTCGGGCATCGAAGCAGTCGAGGACTTCGAAGGCAAGCGCATCGGCTCGTGGGGCTTCGGCAACGAGTGGGAGATCTTCGCGGCCATGGCCGACAAGGGCCTCGACTCGACCACGGTCTCGATCACGACGCAGGACTTCTCCATGAACGCGCTGCTCGACGGAGACGTGGATGCCGCGCAGGCGATGACCTACAACGAGCTCGCCCAGCTGCTCGAGACCGAGAACCCCGAGACCGGCGAGCTCTACACGATGGACGACATCAACGTCATCTCCTACGAGGACACCGCCGGTGCCATGCTCCAGGACGCCATCTGGGCCGACACGAAGCGCCTCGCCGACGACCCGGCCTACGCCGACGCCGCCGTGCGCTTCCTCAAGGCCGTGACGAAGGGCTGGGTGTACGCCCGCGACAACGCCGAAGAGGCCGCGGACATCACCTACACCGCCGCGACCGCGCCGGGCGTGCAGGCCTTCCCCGTCGGCCCCGTGCACCAGCTGTGGCAGATGAACGAGGTCAACAAGCTCATCTGGACCGGCGGCGACTTCGGCGTGGTCGACTCCGGCGCGTGGGACAAGACCGTCGCCGGTGCGCTCGCCGCGAAGAACCAGGACGGGTTGAATCTCATCACCGAAGAGCCCGCATCCTCGGCATACTCGAACGAGTACATCGAGAAGGCGCTCGCCGAGCTCAAGGAGGAGGGGATCACCGTCGACGGGGACTACACGCCGATCGAGGTCACCCTCACCAAGGGCGGCCAGTAAGCGCCGGGCGGTCGCCGGGCGAGGCCGCACTCCCGCCCGGCGACCGCACGCACACGACAGTCAAGGAACACCGCATGAGCACCACCTCCGATCTCGGCACCGCCACGGACCTCGACGCCCGCACCCTCGAGCTCGACCGCGCGCACGTCTTCCACTCCTGGTCGGCGCAGGCCGCGCTCTCGCCGCTCGTGATCGCCGGCGGGTCGGGAACGCGCGTCTGGGACCACTCCGGGCGCGAGTACCTCGACTTCTCCAGCCAGCTCGTCAACGTGAACATCGGCCACCAGCACCCCGCCGTCGTCGCCGGCATCAAGGAGCAGGCCGAGATCCTCACGACCGTGAACCCCGCCAACGCCAACCTCGCGCGCGGCGAGGCCGCGGCGCGGATCGTCGCGCGTGCCCCGGAAGGATTCCACAAGGTCTTCTTCACCAACGGGGGAGCGGATGCCAACGAGAACGCGATCCGCATGGCGCGCCTGCACTGCGCGGCTCGGGGGGACGTGGGGAGAGACACGGTGCTCTCGACCTATCGCTCGTACCACGGCAACACGGGCGCCGCGATCGTCGCGACCGGCGACTGGCGACGGATGCCGAACCAGTACGCCCGCGGTCACGTCCACTTCTTCGGGCCGTTCCTCTACCGCTCGGAATTCTGGGCGCACAGCCCCGAGGAGGAGTGCGCGCGGGCCCTGCAGCACCTGCGCCGCGTGATCGAGTCGGAGGGGCCGCAGACGATCGCCGCCATCCTCATCGAGTCGATCCCCGGCACCGCCGGCATCCTGGTGCCGCCGCCCGGCTACCTCGCGGGCGTCCGGGAGCTCTGCGACCGGTACGGCATCATCCTCATCCTCGACGAGGTGATGGCCGGGTTCGGGCGCACCGGGCGGTGGTTCGCGTTCGAAGACCACGACGTCGTCCCCGACCTCATCACCTTCGCCAAGGGTGTGAACTCCGGCTACGTGCCGGTGGGCGGCGTCATCATCTCCGACGAGATCGCCGCGACCTTCGACGACCGCGTCTTCCCCGGCGGCCTCACCTACTCGGGGCATCCGCTCGCCGCGGCGTCGATCGTCGCGACGCTCGACGCGATGGAGGCCGAGGGCATCGTCGAGAACGCCCGCCGCATCGGCGAGGACGTGCTCGCCCCGGCGCTCGCCGAGCTCGCCGAGAAGCACGCCGTCGTCGGGGAGGCGCGCGGCGTCGGCGTCTTCTGGGCGCTCGACCTCGTCGCCGACCCCGAGACCCGCGAGCCGTTGCCGGCTCCCGCGGTCGCGACGCTTCGCAAGGAGCTGCTGGCCCGCGGCATCCTGCCCTTCACCGCCGAGAACCGCATCCACGTCGTCCCACCGTGCACCGTCACAGCCGACGAGGTCGCCGAGGCCGTCGCCGCCTACGACGAGGTCCTCGCGCTCGCGCTCGCGCTCGCGCTCTGAGCCCCGTTCCCGCTTCTCGCCCCCATGACTCGCACCGCCTCCGTGTTCGCAACTCCGGAGAATCGCGCGCCTCGGCGCGCGAAGCGCGTCATGCGGCTCGGAAGCGCGCGGATCTCCGGAGTTGCGAACGGGCGGCGACCGTGACCGGCGCCGTGGCGGGGGTGGTGACCGAGGAACAGGCGACCGGGCTCCTCGGGGCGACCGGCGCGGCGCTCGACGACCTCATGGCGCGGGCGGCGGCGCTCCGCGACGAGGGGCTCGTCCGGGCGGGGAGACCGGCGACGATCACGTACTCGCGGAAGGTCTTCCTGCCGCTGACGACCCTGTGCCGCGACCGGTGCCACTACTGCGCGTTCGTCGACACCCCGGCGCAGCTTCGGCGCGCCGGCGCACCGCTGTACCTCGACGACGAGCGCATCCTGCGCCTCGCGCGCGCGGGCGCCGCGCAGGGCTGCAAGGAAGCCCTGCTGACGCTCGGCGACCGCCCCGAGGAGCGCTGGCCCGAGGCGCGCGCCTGGCTCGATGCGCACGGCTTCGCCTCGACGATCGACTACGTCGCCCATGCGGCCGCGCTCATCACCGCCGAGACGGGCATGCTCGCCCACGCGAACCCCGGCGTCATGACGCCGGCCGAGCTCGCGACGCTCCGCCCCGTCGCCCCGTCGATGGGGATGATGCTCGAGACGACGTCGCGGGAGCTTTTCACCGAGCCCGGTCGCGCCCACTACGGATCGCCCGACAAGGACCCCGACCTCCGCCTCGGGGTGATCGCCGACGCGGGTGCCGCGCAGATCCCTTTCACGACCGGCATCCTCGTGGGCATCGGCGAGACCCTCGCCGATCGGGCGCGCTCGCTCTTCGCGCTCCGCGACCTGCACGCCCGCTACCGGCACGTGCAGGAGGTGATCGTCCAGAACTTCCGCGCGAAGCCGCGCACCGCGATGGCCGGCGCGCCCGACGCCGATCGCGACTCCTACCTCGCGGCCGTCGCCGTGGCACGGCTCGTCCTCGGGCCCGACATGCGCATCCAGGCACCGCCGAACCTCAGCGATCCGGGCGAGCTCGCCCTCCTCCTCGCCGCCGGTGTCGACGACTGGGGCGGAGTGTCGCCGCTCACCGCCGACCACGTCAACCCCGAGCGGCCCTGGCCGCACCTCGACGACCTCGCCGCCGCGACCGCCGGCGCCGGGTTCACCCTGCGCGAGCGGCTGACGGCCCATCCGGAGTACGTGCGGGATGCCGAGCGGTGGATCGACCCGGCGCTGCAGAGCGCCGTGCGGAGGCTGGCCGCAGACGACGGGCTCGCGGCGGCCGGGCACGCGGCCGCAACGCATCCGGTGGACGTGGTGCGCGGCCGGGTGTCGGCGCAGGGGCACGGAGGCTCCGGCATCCGTTCCCTGCTGGAGCGCGCCGCCGTCGATGCCGACACCGTCGCGCCGGACGAGTGGGAGCGCCTGCTCACCGCGACCGGCGACGATCTCAGCCGTCTCGTCGCGGCGGCCGACGAGCTCCGCCGCTTCACGATCGGCGACACCGTCTCGATCGTCGTCAACCGGAACCTCACGACCACCTCCCTCCGCCGCGTCGCGCGCGAGCCGGGCGATGTCACGATCGCCGACGCCGTCCTGATCGCCGAGGATGCCGTGGACCTCGGCGCCACCGAGGTGTGCGTCCAGGGGCGGATCCCCGCCGACGAGGACCCGGAGCTGTATCTCGATCTCATCCGGACGGTCCGCGCCGCAGCTCCCACGCTGCACCTGCACGCTTGGCGCCCGCAGGACATCGCCGACCTGTGCGACCGCGGCGGGCTCCGCCTCGACGAGGCGCTCGGGCAGCTGCGCGCGGCGGGCGTCGACACGATTCCCGGCACGGGCGTGAAGGTGCTCGACGAGGGCATCCGCGCCCGGGTCGCGCCGAGTGATCTCGAGGTCGACCGCTGGACCGAGATCGTCACCGCGGCCCATCGCGCGGGGCTCCGCTCGACCTCGGTGCTGTTCTACGGACACGTCGAGCAGGTCTCGGACCGGGTCGCGCACCTCGTGCGGCTGCGGGACCTCCAGCGGGAGACGGGCGGCTTCACCGAGTTCGTGCCGATCCCGCTTCCCACCCCCGCGCACCCCCGGGGCGCCTCGACGGAAGACGAGCACCGCGCGATGGTCGCGGCCGCGCGGCTGATGCTCGGCGCCGACATCCGGCACCTCCAGATCCCGTGGACGCGGCACGGTCGCGCGCGCACCGCCGACCTCCTGCGCGCCGGCGGCGACGACCTCGGCGGCACGCTCCTCGACGGGCGCGTGCGCCCCGATGCCGGGGTCGAAGACGGCCTCGAGCTGCCGCTCGCCGACGCCGCCCGCCTCGCGGCGAGCCTGTCGCGGCGCCTCCGCCAGCGGACGACCGACTACGGGACGCCGCCCGCTGCCCGCCGTCCGGGAACGGCCGCATGACCGGCCACGTCGAGGTCGCGATCGTCGGCGCTGGGTTCGCCGGCATCGCCGCTGCGCTCGAGCTGCGCGAGGCCGGCCACGAGGTCGTCGTCCTCGAGCGCGGCGACCGCGTCGGAGGAACGTGGCGCGACAACACCTACCCCGGGGTCGCATGCGACGTGCCCGCGCACCTCTACGGCCTCGCGCGGCATCCGAACCCCGGCTGGAGCGCCGAGTTCGCCCCGGGCGCCGAGATCCGCGACTACCTCGACGACGTCGTCGACCGCACCCGGCTGCGACCCTCGATCCGGTTCGGCGCGGTCGTGACGGGCGCCGATTGGGATGCCTCGCGGTCGCGGTGGCGCCTGGAGGGCACGGCCGGCACGCCGGAGTCGGCCGACGTCCTGATCCTCGCGACCGGTCGCCTCACCGAGCCCCGCATCCCCGAGATCGCGGGCCTCGCGGGTTTCGCCGGCGAGGTCGTCCACACCGCGCGCTGGCGACCGGGGCTCGACGTCGCGGGGCGCCGCGTCGCCGTCGTCGGCACCGGATCGAGCGCCGTGCAGGTCGTGCCCGAGCTCGCCCGGCGCGGCGCCGAGATCACCGTGTTCCAGCGCTCGGCCGCGTGGATCCTCCCGCGCGGCGGGCGCACGTACGACGCGGCCGAGCGGACGGCGCTCGCCGCCGATCCCGCTGCGGTCGTGGCCCTCCGCGCCGAGGCGCGCGCGGGGGAGGACGCCCGGTTCGCCGCGCGCGCGGGGCTGGCTGTCGCGGGCGCGGATGCCGGGGGCGCGGATGCGGGCGTCGCGGGCGAGGATGCCGCAGACGCGCGTGCCGCCGCGCTCGCCCACCTCGCCGCGCAGGTCCGCGAGCCGAGGCTACGCGCCGCGCTCACCCCCGACTATCCGTTCGGCTGCAAGCGCGTCGCGCTGTCCGACGACTTCTACCCCGTCTTCGATGCCGGCCGGGCGACCCTGGAACCCTCGGCCCTCGTCGCGGCCGACGGCGACCGGCTCACCGCCGCGAGCGGCGCGCACCACGACGGCATCGACCTGCTCGTCCTCGCGACCGGCTTCGAGGCCTCCCGCCCGGCGTACGCCGAGTGGGTGCGGGGAGAGGGCGGCACCCCGCTCGCCGACCACTGGGCCCGGGGAATGACCGCCGCCTGGACCACGATGGTCGCCGGATTCCCGAACCTCTTCATCCTCGGGGGCCCCCACGCCGCCCTCGCGCACACCTCCGCGATCCTCGTCCTGGAGCGGCAGGCGGCCTTCGTGCGCGACCTGCTGGCCGCGCCGGTCGCGGCCACGGACCCCGAGCCGCGGGCGCCCTCTGCCTCGCGTGTCCTCCGGGCCGACGCGGAGGATGAGGCATCCTTCGCCCGCGACATCGACGCACGCACCGCGGGCACGTCGTGGCTCGGCGGGTGCGACAGTTGGTACCTCGACGACCGGTCGGGGCGCACGGCGCTCCTGTGGCCGGGCACCGTCGACGATCTCGACGTCGTGCTCGCCGCGGGCGTGCGCGAGATCACGGGCCGCACGGCCCCCATCGGAGGAGGACGGCGATGATGCGCTACGGATACAAGGCCTCGGCCGAGCAGTTCGGGCCCACGCGCCTGCTCGCCGACTCGGTCGCCGCGGAGGCCGCCGGGTTCGACTCGGTGTTCGTCTCCGACCACTTCCAACCCTGGATGCACGAGGGCGGGCACTCTCCGGCATCCATCCCCATGCTCGGTGCGATCGGCGCGCACACCTCCCGCGTTCTCCTGGGCACGTCGGTCCTGACACCGACCTTCCGCTACCACCCCGCCGTCATCGCCCAGGAGTTCGCGACGCTCGGCGTGCTCTACCCGGATCGAGTGATCCTCGGCGTCGGTACCGGCGAGGCCCTCAACGAGGTGACGCTCGGGGCGACGTGGCCCGACCCGCCCGAGCGTTTCCAGCGGCTCAAGGAGGCGATCGCGCTCATCGAGGAGCTCTGGGATCACGAGCGCGTCACCTTCGAGGGCACCTACTACCGCGTGACCGACGCGACCGTCTACGACCGTCCCGACGTGCCGGTGCCGATCTACATCGGCGCCGCGGGGCCGGCCGCAGCCCGCCTCGCGGGGCGCGTCGCTGGGGGCTTCATCACGACGAGCGGCAAGGGGATGGGCCTCTACCGTGACACGCTCCTCCCTGCCGTCGCGGAGGGCGAGGACAAAGCCGGGCGCCCGCAGACGGCCGTCGAGAAGATGATCGAGGTCAAGGTCTCGTACCACCCCGACCCCGTCGAGGCTCGCGAGCGGACGCGGTTCTGGGCGCCGCTCGCCCTGACGCCGGAAGAGAAGACCGGCATCCACGACCCCCGCGAGATGCAGGCGCGCGCCGCGGAGCTGCCGATCGAGCGCGTCGCGTCGCGCTTCATCGTCTCGACCGACCCCGACGAGCACGTCGACCGCATCGCGGAGTACGTCGACCTCGGGTTCACACACCTCGTCTTCCATGACCCCGGCGACGACCAGCAGGCGTTCCTCGAGCGCTATCGCCGCGACATCCTGCCCCGCCTGCGGGAGCGGTTCGGGTGAGCGGCGGTCCGGGGACGGCCCGGGATGCCGGCTGGACGGTCCTCGTCCCGATCGCATCGTTCGCGGTCGGGAAGACGCGCTTCGGGCCGGAGGGCCTGCATCGCGCGACGCTCGCCCGGGCGATCGCGCTCGACACGCTGGATGCCGTGTGCGCCACACCCGGGGTCGGCCGCGTCGTCGTGGTCACGGCCGGTGACGACGTCCGGCGCGCGATGCCGGAGGGCGTCGAGGTGGTGCGCGAGGCCATTGCCGACGGGGCGAGGCGTTCCGGGGTCGATGCCGCGCTCGCGCGGGCCGCGGCGACGGTCGGGGCGGCTGCGCGTCGCGCCGCACTCCCCGCCGACCTGGCCGCACTGGCGCCCGCCGAGCTCGGCGCGGCGCTGGAGGCGGCCGCGGCCCATCCGCGCGCCGTCGTCGCCGACGCGGAGGGCACCGGCACGACCCTCCTGACCGCGGTCGCCGGTGTGCCCTGGGTGTCGGCGTACGGTCCGGCATCCTTCGCCCGCCACGTCGACCTGGGGTTTCACCCGCTCGAGGTGGCCGCGGACTCAGGTCTGCGCTGCGACCTCGACACACCTGCGCAACTGGCGGACGTCGCGTGCCGCGTCGGCCCCCGCACCGCCGCGCTCGCCGCGCCTCGCCGAACGCACGCGGGCTGAAAGGATGAAGCCATGATCGCGCCCGACATCCGCCTCATCGCCGTCGACATGGACGGCACCCTGCTGCTGCCGGACGGGTCGATCCCGGCGGGCATCTGGCCCCTCCTCGAGCGGCTGCGCGAGCGCGGCATCGCCTTCGCCCCCGCGAGCGGGCGTCAGCTCGCCACTCTGCAGCGGATGTTCGCGGGCGTCTCAGCGGGTGAGCCAGGCGCCGGCGGCGAACTCGACTACATCGCCGAGAACGGGGCGTACGTCGTCCGCGGCGACGTCGAGGTGTCCTCGGATGCCGTCGATCCGGCGTTCGCGGCATCCGTCGTGACGCGCCTGCGCGACCTCGTCGCGGGCGGCGCGCTCCGAGCGGGTCTCGTCGTCTGCGGCAAGAGGTCGGCCTACATCGAGGAGACCGATCCCGACTTCGTCGCCGAGGTGGAGAAGTACTACGCGAAGCTCGAGGTCGTGCCGGACCTCCTCGCCGTCGACGACCAGGTGCTGAAGCTCGCGATCTACGACCATGACGGCGGCGAAGCGCATACCGCGCCCGCGTTCGCCGACGCCGCCGCGACGCACCAGGTGGTCGTCTCGGGCCTGCACTGGGTCGACATCATGAACCGGACGGTCAACAAGGGCGTCGCGCTTCGGGCGCTGCAGGAAGCGCTCGGCGTGACTCCCGCCCAGACCGCCGCCTTCGGCGACTACCTCAACGACCTCGAGCTGCTGCAGGCGGCGGAGTGGTCGTTCGCGATGGACGACGCCCACCCCGACATCGTCGCCGCCGCCCGCTACCGCGCTCCGTCGAACGCCGACGCAGGCGTGATCACGGTGATCGAGGAGCTCCTCGGGCGCGACTGAGGCCCCCGGAGACCCCGCCCCTCCGACGCCCGCGGAGCCCGCGACCGGCGTAGCGTGGAGGGCATGGTCACGATTCCCACGGTCACCCTCAACGACGGCACGGTCTTCCCGCAGCTCGGCTTCGGCACGTACAAGCTCCAGGGGGAGGAGGGTACGCAGGCCATCGTCTCGGCGATCGAGAACGGCTACCGGCTGCTCGACTCCGCCGTCAACTACGAGAACGAGCGCGAGGTGGGCGAGGCGGTGCGCCGCAGCGGCATCCGCGACCAGCTCATCGTCACGACGAAGGTGCCCGGCCGCGAGCACGGCTACGAGGAAACGATCCACAGTGCGCACGCCTCGCTCGAGCGGCTCGGCCTCAACCGCATCGACCTGTACCTCATCCACTGGCCGAACCCCAGCGTCGACCGCTACGTCGAGACCTTCCGCGCCATGATCGCGCTGCAGGGCGAGGGCAAGGTCGGCGCGGTCGGCGTCTCGAACTTCACCGAAGCGATGCTCACGCGCCTCATCGACGAGACGGGCGTCACTCCCGCCGTCAACCAGGTCGAGATGCACCCGTACTTCCCGCAGGCGAAGCTCCGCGCCTTCCACGCGAGCCGCGGCATCCGCACCGAGAGCTGGAGCCCGCTCGCCCGCCGGAGCGAGCTGCTCAGCGAGCAGGTCATCGCCGGCATCGCCGCAGCCCACGGCGTCACCCCCACGCAGGTCGTCCTCCGCTGGCACACGCAGCTCGGCTCGACCCCGATCCCGAAGTCGGCGACGCCCGCCCGGCAGGTCGAGAACGCGGACGTGTTCGGATTCCTGCTGACGGATGCCGAGCTCGCCGCGATCTCGGGCCTCGAGCGCGGGCGCCTGTGGGGCGGCGACCCGGAGACGCACGAGGAGATGTGACCGGCGGCCGACGCGGGTCGCTCAGGGGATAGCGTGGGGTGATGGCTGACACCCCCTTCGATTCCCTCGACGACTACATCGCCCTCCCTCGCATCGAAGCGCTCGCCCTCTCGCCCGACGGGACGCGCGCCGTGCTGACGATCGCGACCCTCGGCAAGGACAAGACCGCCTACGAGCGCTCGCTGTGGCAGATCCCCGTCACCGGTGACGCGCCGCCCGTGCGCCTCACGCGCTCGGCGAAGGGCGAGGCGGGAGCATCCTTCACCGCCTCCGGAGACGTGCTCTTCGTCTCGGCGCGCGCCGACGTCGAAGCCGAGGACGACCCGGAGCAGGCGCAGCTGTGGCTCCTGCCCGCCGCGGGTGGCGAGGCGCGCCCCGTCACCCGGCTCGCGGGCGGGGTCTCGGGCGTCACGGTGGCCGAGGCATCCGACCGCATCGTGCTCGGAGCGCCGCTCCTGCCCGCCGCCGAGGACATCGAGGCCGACGCGGTGCTCCGCGCCGACCGGAAGAAGCACAAGGTCCAGGCGATCCTCCATGACGCGTACCCCGTGCGGTACTGGGATCACGACCTCGGGCCCGCGACGCCCGCCCTCCACACCCTGGATCTCTCGGCGCTCGCCGACACGATCGCGGTGCTGGAGGAGGAGGCCGAGGCCGACGAGGGCGCAGAGGGGAAGGATGCCGTCACGCTCCCGCCGCCGTATCCGACGACGCTCCCCCGGCCGCGCCTGCTGGCCCGCGGACGCGACGCCGACGATGCGGGACTCGCGCTCACCCCCGACGGGGCGACCCTCATCGCGTCGCTCCGCGTGGCGCAGGGGCGCGACTCGCGTTACCGGATCGTCGCGATCGACACTGCGACCGGCGCGCAGCGCGTGCTCTTCGACGAGCCCGACACGTTCTTCGAGGCCCCGACGATCAGCCACGACGGCCGGACGCTCGTCTTCGTGAAAGCCGCGATGGGGTCGCCCGACGCGCCGTCGGACCAGGAGCTGTGGGTGTCGGACATCGACGGGCAGGGCGCCCGGCGCATCGCCGACGGCTGGGACCGCTGGCCCACCGGCATCCGCTTCGACACCGATGACACCGCGCTCATCGTGACGGCCGACGACGACGGACGCGGACCGATCTTCCGCGTGCCGCTCGACGGGGGAGAGGTCGAGACGCTCGTTCGCGACGACTTCACCTACACGCACGTCGACGTCGATGCCGCCACCGGCGACCTCGCGGCGCTCCGCTCGAACTGGATGACGCCGCCGCACGCGGTGCGCGTCTCGCGCGACGGCACGGTCACCGCGCTGCGCAGCCCCGTCACGATGCCGGCCCCGGCCGCCGAGATGACCGAGGTCGAGACGACCGCCGCCGACGGCGCGCGCGTGCGCGGGTGGCTGCTGACCCCGCGTGGGGCCTCAGCGGAGACGCCCGCGCCGCTGCTGCTGTGGATCCACGGCGGGCCGCTGAACTCCTGGAACGCGTGGTCGTGGCGGTGGAGCCCGCAGCTCGCCGTCGCCCGCGGGTACGCCGTGCTCCTTCCCGACCCGGCCCTGTCGACGGGGTACGGGCTCGACTTCATCGCCCGCGGCTGGAACGCGTGGGGCGCCGCCCCCTACACCGACCTGATGGCGATCACGGATGCCGTGGAGGCCCGCCCCGAAATCGACGAGACCCGCACGGCGGCGATGGGCGGGTCGTTCGGCGGCTACATGGCCAACTGGGTCGCGGGGCACACCGACCGGTTCCGCGCGATCGTGACCCACGCGAGCCTGTGGGCACTCGACCAGTTCGCCGGGACGACCGACCACTCCGGCTACTGGCAGCGGATCTTCACCCCCGAGGCGATGATCGAGAACTCCCCGCACCGGTTCGTCCGCGACATCGTGACGCCGCTCCTCGTGATCCACGGCGACCGCGACTACCGCGTGCCGATCGGCGAGAGCCTGCGCCTGTGGTCGGAGCTCAACGAGCACTTCGCCGCCGAGGACGGGTCGCTGCCGCACCGGTTCCTGTACTTCCCCGACGAGAACCACTGGGTCTTGGAGCCGCAGCACGCGAAGGTCTGGTACGAGACCGTGTTCGGCTTCCTGGGTGAGCACGTGCTGGGCGAGGGGCCCGAGCGTCCGCGCCTTCTCGGTTGAGGCCTCGGTGATCGAGTGCCGACGCGCAGCGCCGGCACTCGATCACCGAAGGGTTGCGGCCCCGCCGGTCAGTCGCCCTTCACGTTGACGAGCTGGCGGAGCGTGTGCCGGATCTCGACGAGATCCGCGGCATCCGCCATGACCTGATCGATCGGCTTGTACGCCTGCGGGATCTCGTCGATGAAGGCATCCGTGTCACGGAACTCGATCCCCTCCATCGCCGCGCGCAGCTGCGCGTGCGTGAAGGTCCGCCGCGCCGCCGACCGCGAGTACTCCCGGCCGGCGCCGTGCGGTGACGAGTTCAGCGACAGCGGGTTGCCGAGCCCCGACACGACGTACGACGCCGTGCCCATCGACCCCGGAATGAGCCCGGGCCGCCCGGCATCCGCCTGGATCGCGCCCTTCCGCGACACCCACACACGCTTCCCGAAGTGCATCTCGCTCTCGGTGAAGTTGTGGTGGCAGTTGATCCGCTCCTGCTCGATCACGTCCTCACCCATCGCCTCGGAGAGCTGACGCGCCACCCGGTCCATCATCTCTTCGCGGTTGAGGAGCGCGAAGTGTTGGGCCCAGCGCAGCTCCGCGATGTACCGGCGGAACTCCTCCGTCCCCTCGACGAGGTAGGCGAGATCGGGGTCGGGCAGCTCGATCCACCACTGCTTCGCGAGCCGCTGCGCGAGCGCGATGTGGTGCGTGGCGATCTTGTTGCCGACGCCCCGGGAGCCCGAGTGGAGGAACATCCACACGGCATCCGTCTCATCGACCGACACCTCGATGAAGTGGTTCCCCGACCCGAGCGACCCGAGCTGGTGCCGCCAGTGCCCCGCGTAGCGGGCGGGATCGAACTCCTTCGCGGCGGCGAGGTCCTCGAGTTCGGCGACCCGCGGCTCGGCGGTGGCGACGACCTTCCGGTTGTCCCGGCCCGCCGACAGCGGGATCGCGCGCTCGATCGCCTCTCGCAGCGCGCCGAGATCGCGCGCCACGAGCTGCGCCTTCGTGAACTGGGTGCGGACGGCGATCATCCCGCACCCGATGTCGACGCCGACGGCCGCCGGCATGATCGCCCCGAGCGTCGGGATGACGGATCCGACCGTCGCCCCCTTGCCGAGGTGCGCATCGGGCATGAGCGCCAGATGCGGGTAGATGAACGGCATGCGCGACGAGGTGAGCGCCTGCGCGACGGTCTTCTCGTCGATGACGCTCGCCCAGCTGAGCAGCCGGTTCGTGAGCTTCTCCATGATTCCTTTCCTTGTTGTGGAGAGGTCCGAAAGGCTCGGCATGCGGAGAGGGCACACGCGAAAACGCCCCGGACCTTGCGGTGCGGGGCGTGTGACGGTGGCGGCGTCAGACGGCTCGCGCCGGAGGGTACGACTCGTAGCGGTTCTGGGGGTTGCCCAGTTCGGGCTTCACCAGTTCCGCTGCGGGGAGAGTGCGCAGGTGCGCCATCGTCGTGATCCTCCGGTTCGTGTCGTGCCGGTGTCGGCACAGCCTTGCGACACTAGCGGTACGGCGCGCCCATCGTCAACCCTGGTTCGCGCCCGATCCCGCGTCCGTATCGTGGCCGCAGAGGCGGCCCGCACCGCGCCGCCGGAGGAGACGAACGCCATGAGCGAGCAGAACGACAGCGGCCAGCCGGATGCCGACGACACCGACGTCACGGGCAAGGCCGGCGGCCTCGGCGAAGAAGGCACCATCCCGCCCGACCCCGACGGCGTCGCCGCGGGTCACACCGACGAGCCGTCGAACTTCAACCCCGAAGAGGACGAGGAAGCCCCGGCATCCTGACGGCGCGCGCCTGTTCCGTCCGCCGCGAGCCGTCGTCAGGCGGCGGCAGAACGCTTCGCTGCGATGCGCCGCTGGTCGAGCCGCGCGAGGCCGTGGTCGATGACGTAGTAGACGTAGCCGACCGCGATGAGGGCGATCGTGAGGCCCACGATCCACGCGATGACCCCGCCGACGCCGTTCGCCTCGACGTCCATGAACGGGTAGGGCACGCGGGCGCCGCCGCCGAAGTCGCCGCCGAGCGCACCATACGTGAACGCGAAGATCAGATAGATGTAGGGGATGATCGCCCAGAGCACGGGGTCGATCTTCCGGAAACTCCCCTTGGGAATGAACAGCAACCAGTCGACGATGACGAGCACCGGGCAGATGATGTGGACGAGGTTGTCGGTGAGGCTGAACGGCTCGCTCGCGCCCGGCTGCTCGAACAAGTACGGCACCAGGACGATCAGGTAGATGAGCATCGTCACGGTGATCGCCATCATGACGAAGCCCTCACCGCGCGCGGACGGCGTGGAGTAGCCGTACCAGCCCTTCGTCTGCATGTCGCGGACGGTCACGATCGCCGACCACACCATCCACACGAGGCACAGCACGTTGCTCTGCACCGTGAAGAAGAGGAACGACGACCACGACGGGTCGGCGCTCCACAGCCCCGTGACGCGGGCGATGCCGATCAGGATGACGAGCGAGGCCACCGCGCGATACGCGAAGGCGAGGGCGCGATAGGGCAAGGCCATGCCCTCCATCGTATGCGCCCGCGAGGGCCTCAATGCGGGGCGTGGTACTCGGCCTCGCCGCGCTTCCAGTAGCCCTTGACCACGATCTGGTCGGATGCCAGGCCCCACCGGTCGAGAAGCAGCGCCCGGCCGGGCTTGACGATCGCCTGCTCGGCTGCGATGAAGCCGAAGACGTCACCGGCGGGGCGGTCGTCCGCGGTGAGCGCGTCGATGCGGGCTGCCAGGGCCGAGCCGGCGGGCGCATCGCCCCGGTGGACCTGCTCGACGACGACGCCCGCGGGCGCGTCGATGGGCAGTTCGCGTGCGGCGTCGGGAACCTCGACGAGGATGCGGCCGGTGGCCTCGGCATCCATCAGCTGCGCGAAACGGCGCATCGCGGGAACGGCGGTCTCATCTCCCGCGAGTAACCACGCGTCCGGGCGGCCGGTGACCACCATCGACCCGCGCGGGCCGCCGACGCCCGCGAAGGCGCCGATCTCCGCCGACGCCGCCCACACGGCGCCGACGCCGTCGGCGCTGTGCACGTCGGATGCCCCGTGGATCGCGAACTCGAGATCGAGCCATCCGGCGTCGGCGTCCCACGCGAGCGGCGTGTATTCACGGCTCGGGGCGGCGCGCAGCTCCTCGACCGACTCGGTGGGACCTGCGGGGAAGAAGACGCGGATGTGGTCGTCGGAGCCGAGCGATGTGAAGCCGCGGAGGTCGTCGCCCTCGAGGCGGACGCGGACGTACTCGGGGGTGATCCACTCGCGGGCCGCGAGCCGGACGGCGCGGAAACGGAGGTCGAGGCCCTGCCGTTCGAGGCGGAAGGCGGGAGTGGTCTCGGCGGTGGGTTCGGGGGGTGAAGTCGACGTGCTCATCATTCTTAGGTTAGCCTAACCAAGCCGGACGCGTCGTCGACCGGCATCCCCTGCACACTCACCGAGAGATACGTCACGCATGCCTTCTTCGCACCGCACTCGTCTTCGTCCCGCCTCCCGCATGGCCCTCGTCGCGATCGCCGCCGCCGCCGCGATCGGCCTCGCAGGCTGCTCGTCCGCCGCTGCGCCGGCCGCCAGCCCCTCGGCCACCGCGGAGGCCACCTCGGTCACCGTGACCGACAACCACGGCGAGCAGACGGTCGCCCTGCCGGCCCAGCGCGTCGTCGCGACGGACAACCGGACGATCTCGGTGCTCGACAGCTGGGGCATCGACGTCGTCGCAGCACCGCTCGACATCTTCCCCGCGGGCCTGTCGTACAAGAAGGACGGCTCGGGCGTCATCAACCTCGGCAACCACGGCGAGCCCGACCTCGAGGCCGTCGTCGCCGCCGACCCCGACCTGATCATCAACGGTCAGCGCTTCGCGTCGCACTACGCGTCGCTCCAGACGCTCGCACCCAACGCGACCATCATCGAACTCGACCCGCGCGAGGGCGAAGACTTCGGCGACGAGCTGAAGCGTCAGGTCACGGTCCTCGGCGAGGTGTTCGGCAAGCAGGACGAGGCGGCGAAGCTCGTCGCCGACTACGACGAGTCGGTCGAGCGCGTGAAGAAGGCGTACGACGGTCAGTCCGTCATGGGCGTCATCACCTCCGGTGGCGAGATCAACTACGCTGCCCCCTCGACCGGCCGCACGCTCGGCCCGGTGTTCGACATCCTCGCCCTCACCCCGGCGCTGTCGAGCGACGGCTCGACCGACCACCAGGGCGACGACATCTCGGTCGAGGCGATCGCCGCCTCGAACCCCGAGTGGATCCTCGTCATGGATCGCGACGCGGGCGTCAGCGCGAACACCGACGAGGAGTACACGCCCGCCGCCGACCTGCTCACCTCCTCCGCGGTGCTGAAGAACGTCCCCGCGGTCAAGAACGGCCACATCGTGTACATGCCGGCCGGCACCTACCTCGATGAGGGCATCGTCACCTACACGACGTTCTTCAACAGCCTCGCAGACGCTCTTGAGAGCGCCTCCTGAGTTCGGAAGCAGTGATCCCGCTGTCCCCGAGCGACACCGCGCTGCGCGGCATCCCCGACCGGATGCCGCGCAGCGCGCGCCCGCGTTCGCGCCAGCGCCTCTTCACGTGGCCGCTCCTGGTCGGCGTGGTGGTCGTCCTCGCTCTCGTGACGCTGTCTCTGTTCGTCGGGGTCTACGACATCTGGAACGATCCCGACGGCCTCACCGTCTTCTTCGCGACCCGCATCCCCCGGACGGTCGGGCTCGTCCTCGCGGGTGCGGCGATGGCGATGTGCGGGCTCGTGATGCAAATGCTCACCCAGAACCGCTTCGTCGAGCCCACGACCACCGGCACGACCGAGTGGGCGGGGCTCGGACTGCTGCTCGTCATGCTGCTGTTCCCCGAGGCGCCCCTCATGGCGCGGATGATCGGCGCGGTCATCGCCGCGTTCGTCGGGACGATGCTGTTCTTCCTGTTCCTCCGCCGGGTCATGCTCACCTCGTCGATCATCGTGCCGATCGTCGGCATGATGCTCGGCGCCGTCGTCGGCGCGATCTCCACCTACGTCGCCCTGTCGACCAACATGCTCCAGAGCATGGCGATCTGGTTCACCGGGTCGTTCACCTCGGTCATGCGCGGCTACTACGAGCCTCTCTGGGTCGTCCTGATCGTCGTGGTCATCATCTTCATCGCCGCCGACCGCTTCACGATCGCCGGCCTCGGCGAGCAGGTCGCGACGAGCGTCGGGCTCGACTACCGGCGCATCCTCCTCATCGGGACGATGCTCATCGCCCTCGCCACCGGCGTCGTGACCGTCGTCGTCGGAAACCTCCCGTTCCTGGGGCTCATCGTCCCGAACGTCGTCTCGCTCATGCGCGGCGACGACCTCCGCTCGAACCTGCCGTGGGTCGCGCTGGGCGGCGTCGCGCTCATCACCGCGTGCGACATCCTCGCGCGCGTCGTGAACATGCCCTTCGAGGTGCCCGTCTCCCTGATCCTCGCGATGGTCGGCTCGGTCGCCTTCATCGCCCTCCTCCTGAGGCAGCGTCGTCGTGCCTGATCCGCGTACGCTCACGACAGCGGTGACGAGGGATGCCTCGGCATCCGGCTCCCGCTCCGGCTCCGCGCGCCACGTCGGTGCGTTCCCGTCGCGGGCGCGTGCCCGCCGGTACGGCGTGCTGCTGGTCGTCCTGGCCGTCGCCGCCGTCGCGATCGCCGTCGGCATCCTCGCGTGGGACAACCCCGCCCCCGCCGGCAGCGACGGGTTCTGGCGCATCGCGCAGCTGCGCGTCGAGAGCCTCGCGGTGATCCTCGTCGTCGCGTGCTGCCAGTCGATCGCCACGATCACGTTCCAGACCGTCGTCGGCAACCGCATCGTGACGCCCTCGCTCCTCGGGTTCGAGTCGCTCTACACGGCGATCTCGACGACGATGATCTTCGTCTTCGGCGTCTCGGGCGTGCTGATCCTGCAGGGCGTCGGCGCGTACCTGCTGCAGATCCTGCTGATGCTCGTGTTCGCCGGCATCCTCTACGGGTGGCTCCTGTCGGGCAAGTACGCGAACGTGCAGATCATGCTGCTCGTCGGGATCATCCTCGGGGGTGCGCTCGCCGCGTTCTCGACCTTCCTCCAGCGCCTGCTGACCCCGACGGAGTTCGACCTGCTCACGGCGCGCCTGATCGGCTCGGTCGCGAACGCCGACGTCGCCTACCTGCCCTACGCCGTGCCGCTCGCGGCGCTCGCGATCGTCGCGCTCGTCTGGGGCGGACGCCGGCTCGACGTCATCGCCCTCGGACGCCCGGTCGCGCTGGGTCTCGGCGTCTCGCATCGGCGCGACTCGATCCTGGCCCTCCTCGCGGTATCGGTGCTCATGGCGGTGTCGACCTCGCTCATCGGTCCCATGACCTTCTTCGGGTTCCTCGTCGCGATGCTCACCTACCAGCTCGCCGACACGTATTCCCACCGCCGCATGTTCGCGATGTCGTGGCTCGTCGGGTTCGTCGTTCTGGGAGGTGCGTACTTCGTCATGAAGCACGTCTTCTACGCGGCGGGTTCGGTCGGGATCATCGTCGAGATCGTCGGCGGCACCTTCTTCCTCGTCTACCTCCTCCGAAAGGGGCGCCTGTGATCACGCTCGATGCCGTCGAGAAGCGCTACAGCACCGATGTCGCGATCGGGCCCGTCACCCTCGACCTGCCCGCGGGCGGCATCACGGCGCTCGTCGGACCCAACGGCGCCGGCAAGTCGACGCTGCTCACCATGATCGGGCGGCTTCTCGAAGCGGATGCCGGCAGCATCTCGATCGGCGGCCATGACGTCGCCTCGACCCGTTCGCGCGAGCTCGCGAAGGTCGTCGCGATCCTCCGTCAGGAGAACCACTTCGTGACGCGGCTGACGGTGCGCCAGCTCGTCGGGTTCGGGCGCTACCCGTACTCGCAGGGCAGGCTCACGGCGGATGACGAGGCGATCATCGACCGGTCGATCGACTTCCTCGGGCTCGGCGCGCTCGAAGGTCGCTACCTCGACGAGCTGTCGGGAGGTCAGCGCCAGCGCGCGTACGTCGCGATGGTCCTTGCGCAGGACACCGACTACGTCCTGCTCGACGAGCCGCTCAACAACCTCGACATCCAGCACGCCGTGCAGATGATGCGCCACCTCCACCGTGCGGCGGCGGAGCTCGGGCGGACGATCGTCGTGGTGCTCCACGACATCAACTTCGCGGGACACTACGCCGACCGCATCTGCGCCATGAAGGACGGCCAGGTCGTCGCCTTCGGCGAGCCCGACGAGATCATCCGCGGCGATGTCCTCTCGGAGATCTTCGAGACCCCCGTCGAGGTCGTCGACGGCCCCCGCGGGCGACTCGCCGTCTATTACTGAGGCGGGCTGAAACTGGGGCGAGCGGGGCGAGCGGTCCGCCGTCCCTACAGCTGGGCGCCGTCGTCCCACGGGTCGTCGCGGTGCGGGGCGCGCCCGCGGAACGATTCGTAGGCGATCAGCCAACCGATCGAGATGATCGCGGCGACGAACAGTCCGAACCAGACGCTGCCCATGATGAGCCCGAACAGGATGCCGAGGGCCACGAGCACGACCGTGCCCCACAGCCACCCCCAGCGGCCCCGCGGCCAGCCGGAGGAGCCACGCGGGTCGTCGCCGGGTTCGTCTGCGCCTGCGAAGGTCATGCCCCCACTGTAGGTGCGGCGCCGACGCCGCGCTCGGAGATCAGGTCACCGACACCCACAAGGCATCCGCCGTCGCCGAGCCTGGGCGGGGCGGCGGATCAGCGCCGTCGGTGATCCTCCGGCGCGACGCGCGGACCGCGCCGCGGCTCGAACGCGCCGCTCAGCCCGATCAGCCGGATCACCCGCTGGCGGTGTCCGCGCCACGGCTCCAGCAGGGCGACCATGCCGTCGTCGTCCACGCGACGCCCCGTGAGGGCGTAGCCGACCTGATGGGCGAGGTGGTAGTCGCCGACGCTCACGGCATCCGCATCGCCGAACGCGCGGATGCGCGCCTCCGCGCTCGTCCACGCACCCACACCGGGAAGGCTCGTGAACACCGCGTCGCGCTCGTCGCCGTCAGAGGCCGCGGACGCCGCCGCCTCGATCGACGCGCGTCGCCGCGCCGCCCGGACGACGGCCTGTGATTGCGGCGGCTCGAGTCCCGCGCGGTGCCACGTCCAGCTGGGGACGAGGCGCCAGTCGGCGGGCGGGGCGAACATCGGGCGTGGGGTGGGGCCGGGGGCGCGCTCGCCGCACCAGGTGAGGATCATCCGCCACGCGCCGAACGCCTGCAGCGCCGTGACCTTCTGCTCGAAGATCGCGCTCGCGAGGGCATCGAACACGAGGTCGGTGCGGCTGAGGCGGAGGTCGGCGTGACGCCGGTGCACCTCGGCGATGAGGGGGTGGTGATGCGGCTCGAACCCTGCGGGGTCGTCGTCCGCGCCGCACAGGCGCGGCAACTGGTCGAGCGCCCACGCGGCACCCGGGCCCCACGCCGCGGCGCGGATGCGGGTGCGCTCGACGCGGATCGCGAGCGTCGCCACCCCGTCGGGCGTGCGGCTCGCGCGCCAGATCACGCCGCCGACCGTCGTCTGTGCCGGATCGTGGGTGCCGCGCTGCTGATACGCGATCGCGCGGTGCGCGTCGAGGGGATGCCGCGGGCGATACTCGCTCTCGAGCGGGCGTTCGTGTCGGGGGCGCGGGTCGCGGGCGGGGCTTGCGGTGCGTCCCGGCATCCGTGTCGCCGCCCCGTTCGTCATGCCGTCACCCTACGTCAGCACCACCGACATCGCGGTGCGGGGGCCCGGCGGGGGTGCGGTGATCTCGATACACCGCCGCTGCTCGGGTTCCTCGCGAGCAGACCCGCACCTCGACGCTCGGGAACGCCGCCCAAGCTCCCGGAAGCGCCGCCGGAGCCCCAGGGGTCAGAAGCGGTCGGGCGAAGGGGCGCCGTGGCCGAAGCGGATGACGACGTCGGCGTGCCGGTCGAAGCGGTAGCCGATGCCGCGGACCGTGCGGACGATGTCCTCGTAGCGGCCGAGCTTCGCGCGCAGGCGTCGCACGTGCACGTCGATCGTGCGCTCGCCCGGGGCCTCGCCGTCGTCGGTGTGGCTCCACAGCGACGAGACGAGCTCGGTGCGCTCGATCGTGCGGCCCTCGCGGAGCACGAGGTACTGCAGCAGCTCGAACTCCTTGAAGGTGAGCGCGGCGCTCTCGCCGTCGATGTGCACGCGGCGGCGCGAGATGTCGATCGTGACGCCGCCGGGGACGTGGTCCTGGTCAGGCTCGTCGGCCTTCGTACGGGCGACGGCCGACGGCTCATGCAGCGCGAGGCGGACCACATCGACGTCGCGACCGCCGGCGTGGGCGGGGGCGAGGGCGACGGTCGCGTGGCTCTCGGCGTGCGGGGCGAGCTCGGCGAGGGTCTGGCGGAGCGCGGTGACGAGCGTCGAGAGCGAGACGCCGTCGGCGGCGGCCTTCAGTTCATCGATGCCGACATAGAGGGCGAAGCCGCGCGGCGCGGTGCCGACGGGAAGACCGGCGGATGCCGGAGCGGCGGATGCCGGGGCGGCGGGAGCCGTGGCCACGGGCGCCAGCGGAACATCGACGGCGTGCAGGTGACGAGCCGGTGAAAGCGTGGCGGCGGCGGTGGCGGGCGGGGTGAGGAGGGCGGTGGTCGACATGGGAGCGAGTCCTTCGGGGTGGAACCCGGGCGGAGGTGCCGGAGCGGGTTCGGGTGTGTGCGGCGAAGGGCCGGCCGACTCGGAGGAGAAAGAGGAGCGGGAGTCGGAGGAGGCCGTGTGCGAGGCATCCGTCATCCGCGTTGTGCGCGGGAGGAGACGGCGGCTCGGGGGTCGTGATGATCCCTGTTCCGAGACAGAGTGCTCAGAGAATCAGGGGCGACCCGGCGGGGGTGACCGTCAGGAACACATTCGGCAACACATGGCAACGCGCGGCATCATGATGCCGGCATATCCGTTCGCCTCCCGGGCGGACAGAGTGCGTGCGTTGTCAGTCATGAGGCCGATTATGACGAACGGTGCCGCGATGTGTCAAACGGATCTCCCCGGCATCCGGCTTCATGACGGAATGTGACGGAGCCGACGCGCACGGCACAATCGAAGGATGCCTGCCCCCGCCGACGCGCCGAGCGACGCGCCCGGCGACGCGCCTCGACGCATCCGGATCGTCGGCACGTCGGGGTCGGGCAAGTCCCGTCTCGCCGAGCGCGTCGCAGCCCGGACGGGCCTGCCGCGGCTCGACCTGGACGCCGTGTTCTGGGACCGCGACTGGACGCAGCGCGACGTCGATGAGGCGCGCTCCCTCATCCGCGCCTTCGTCGCGTGCGCTGGGCGTGGACCGCTCACCTTCGCGTCCGTGCCCGCATGCTCGAGCGGATCGCGGCGGGGGAGCCCATTGTGCACCTGGCCGGGCAGCATGCGGTCGACGCGTGGCTCAGCTCCCTCCCGGCTGACCGGGCGTAGCGTGGAGACATGACCGACCTGACGTTTGCCGATGAGAAGGATGCCTCGCGCTACACCCTGCACAAGGGGTCCGACCTCGTGAGCGTCCTGGACTACCGCGATGACGGGCGCACCGTTGCGATGACGCGTGCGTACACGATCCCGACGTTCCGCGGTCACGGCTACGCGGGCGAGCTCGTCGAGCGTGCCGTCGCCGACCTCGAGGCCCGTGGCGACCGCGCCGTGAGCCCTGTCTGCTGGTACGTCGCCGACTGGTTCGACCAGCACCCCGACCGGTCCGGCATCCTCGCCGCGCGTCGCGCGAGCTGATGGCTACCTTCCCACCCGCACCCCGTCAAGCCCCTGACCTGGGGCGTCACGACGGGTGACAGTGGACGCACCGACGACGAAGGGTGCGCCATGTCAGACCAGCGAGAGAAGAACGACCTGCCCGAGGGTGTCATCGACGCCGAGCCCGCCGGAGGGTGGGAGAGCGGCGACGTGAACGACGGGGAGACGCGCGAGCGCTCGGCCGCCGAAGCGCCCGAGGCCGCGCTGCCATCGGATGCCGATGAGGATGCCGACGGGCCGGCGACCGGATACTCCGTCGAGGCTGTCGACGACGTCGACGCCGCCGAGGTCTCGCAGGGCGTCGACGCCGATCTCTCGACGGGCGACGGCTCGTGAGCGAGGGGACCCAGGACGAGCCGGCGCTCGATCAGAACGCCGCGTCCGATCAGGACAAGCTCGACGGCCTCGTCGCGCAGCTACGCGCCGACGTCGCGGGCGAGAACGCCGCCACCGTCGAGCAGGCCGTACGCCGGCGGTTGGACGACACAGGGATCGCGCTCGGCGAGGAGCGGATCGCCGCGCTCGTCGCGGAACTGTCTTCGGGGCGCTGAGCGGGCGGGGCTCGGCCCGCGCCGCTCAGATCTGCGCGAACGCGCGAATCGCCTCGGCGGCCGGACCCGCGTCGCGGATGAGCGTCTCGTGGCCGTGCCCGGCGATCTCGACGCTCTCCGCGGACGGGATCGCGGCGACCACCTCGTCGCACCATTCCGGCGGCGCGACGGGGTCGTCCTCGCCGCGCACGACGAGCGTCGGCGCGGCGACGCGCGGGTAGGAGTCCTCCGGACGGTGTACGAGCATCGCGTGCATCTTGCGCCCGAGGTGAGGTCCGGCGCGCAGGTACTCGCGCGCGCCGAGGATCAGGACCTTGGGGCTCTCGCCCAGGAGGTCCAGGCCGAGCCGGATCAGCTGCGCGAATGCGCTCCGGTGGTGACGGTCAACGGTCGGGGCGACGAGCACGAGCCGGCGCACCGTCGCGGGGTGGCGCACCGCGGTCTCGGTGACGACCTGCGTGCCCATCGAGTGCCCGATGAGGGTCACCGGGCCCCGGTCGAGATGCCGCAGGTACGCGGCCACGAGGTCGCCGAGGCGCTCCATCGTCGGCGTGCGCGGGGGTTCGGGGGCGTCGCCATAGCCGGGGAGGTCGAGCGAGACGACGAGGGCATCGTCCTCGAGACGCTGGGTCAGATCGGCGAACACCTTCCGGCCCATGCCGATCCCGTGCACGAGGACGACCGTGCGCGGGGATGCCTGGTCGCCGCGCTTCTCGGCGATGAGCGTCGCCCCGTCGTACGAGAACTCCTCGATGTCGCCGTCGTCGGTCGGAACGCCCGTCAGCTCATCGATCGCCGTGTCGACGGCATCCGCAGCCTTCTCGACCGGCCCGTCGTCTTTCGCCATGAGATGAGCGTAGGAGGTGGGCGGAGGCGTCTTCTGAGCGAACGGTGAACGCGGATCGCCCCCGCGCCTCCCCGCGGGCATAGCCTGAGTGCGATGTCCACACCGCCCGGCTCTCCGCCCACCGCCAGCATCCCGCTCGGCCACGGCCAGCGCTGGCGCGCGTTCTGGGTGTGCGTGTCGGTCGCGGCGCTCACGATCATGGACCTCAGTAAGGTCAACGTCGCCCTCCCCTCCATCGAGAAGGCACTCGGGGCCTCGCCGACCGAGCTCCAGATCATCGTGTCGGGCTACGTCCTCATGTTCGGCCTCGCCCTCGTGCCGTTCGGACGCCTCGGCGACCAGCGGTCGCGGCGTCAGCTGTTCATCCTGGGCCTCTCGCTCTTCACGATCACGAGCGTCGTCTGCGCCCTCGCGCCCAACGCCGAGGTGCTGTTCGCGGGGCGCCTCGTGCAGGGGCTCGCCGCAGGCATCCAGATGCCGCAGGTCATCGGCACGATCCAGCAGATCTTCGTCGGCAAGGAGCGCGGGCGCGCGTTCGGCCTGTTCGGCGCGACGATCAGCATCGCGACGGCGATCGGCCCGACGCTCGGCGGCCTCATGATCGCGGTCGGCGGCGCGCAGGACGGCTGGCGCTGGATCTTCTGGATCAACGTGCCGCTGTGCCTGCTCGTCCTCGCGGGGGTCATCTTCCTGCTGCCCCGAACGAGGATGCCGAGCGCGTCGCGCCTCGAGCTCGACCCGATCGGCCTCGTGCTGTTCAGCATCATGATCATCACGCTCATGTGGCCGTTCCTCCTGACGACCGGGTCGCCCGACGACGACCCACGGCGCTGGTGGACGCTCGCCCTCGCCGCGGTGTTCGCGGTCGCCTTCGCCTGGTGGGAGCACCGGTATGCGGCATCCGGGCGGGCGCCACTCGTGCCGTTCGCCCTCTTCACCGTCGACTCGTATCGCAACGGCACGCTCATCGCGACGACCTACTTCACGGCGGTGCCGGCACTCTTCCTGCTGACGACGCTGTTCCTCCAGCTCGGCATCGGGCTCGCGCCGGTGTTCGCCGGGATGGTCTCGATCGGCTTCGCGCTCGCGAGTGCCGTCACCGCCTGGTACGGGGGCAACAACGTGGCGCGGCTCGGCCGGCCGCTCGTCGTGTGGGGCGTGGCGATCGTCCTCGTCTCGGCGATCGTCCTCACCGTCGTGGCCTACACCGTCCCGGTCGGGATCGTCGCCTACGCGATGGCCGCGGTCATGATGGTCGCGGGGGCCGGGGCGGGGCTCGTCGTCGCGCCGAACCAGACGCTCACGCTCGCGGAGATCCCGACGCGTTCGGGCGGTCTCGCGGGGTCGGTCGGCCAGCTCGGGCAGCGGATCGGCACGGCGGTCGGCACGGCTGTCGCCCTCTCGCTGTTCTACGCCGCGGTCTACCGCGACGTGGGCGCGGGCCGCGAGGGGATCGACGTCTACCACGATGCCTACGCCTACGGGATGCTCGCGGTCGTCGTCTTCCTCGCGGTCGCCCTCGTGCTCGGTCTCGTCGACCTCGCGGCTCGACGCCGCGAACGCCGGGCGGGCGGCTCGGGGGGCTGATCGCGGCATGCCCTCCGGGCGATGTCGGAGGGTCGATCTACCGTGGAGTCATGCGCATCCTGCACACCTCCGACTGGCATATCGGGCGGACCTTCCACGGTCACTCCACGCTCGAGGCGTTGCGCGGCGTGCTCGAGGCGCTGACCGACCAGGTGCGTGCGCACGACGTCGACGTCGTGATCGTCGCGGGTGACGTGTTCGATTCCGCGACGCCGGCCGCCGCCTGCTACGCCCTCCTCTCCGACACGCTGCGCGGCCTCGCCGCCACCGGTGCCGAGGTGATCGTCACGAGCGGCAACCACGACTCGGCCGCCCGGCTCGGCTTCCAATCGGGGCTGCTCCGCAGCGGCATCCACGTGCTCACCGACCCCGCGGCGGTCGGCATCCCCGTGACGGTGCGCGACGCGCACGGGCCGGTGCACGTATATGGCATCCCCTTCCTCGAACCGGCGCTGGTGCGACACACCTGGCCCGACGCGCGTTCGCAGGCGGGCGCCCTCGGGCACGCGATGGGTCTCGTCCGCGCCGATCTCGCCGCCCGAGAGGCGAGCGGAGAACGCGGCCGGTCGGTCGCGATCGCGCACTGCTTCGCGGCGGGGGTTGAACCGACACCGCATCTCGAGCGCGACATCCAGCAGGGCGGCCTCGACGTCGTACCGCTTCAGGCCTTAGACGGCGTGGATTACGCCGCGCTCGGCCACATCCACGGACGGCAGACGCTCGCGCCGCACATCCGGTACGCGGGAGCGCCGCTGCACTACAGCTTCGGCGAGGGCGACAAGCCGCGCGGTTCGTGGCTCGTCGAGCTGGATGCCGAGGGGCTTGGGGACGTCGAATGGCTTCCGCTACCGGTGCCTCGGCGTCTGCGGACGCTGCGCGGCGCGTTCGACGAGCTTCTCGCCGACCCGGGCCTCGCCGATGCCGAAGACGCCTGGGTGTGCGTCGAGTACACCGACATGCTTCCCCAGACCGACCCGCTGCGGCGGCTGCAAGAACGGTTCCCGTTCTGCGCGAAGGTCGTGCACGCACCCGCCGTGACGGCGGAGAGCGACGGGCGCTCGTACGTGCAGCGCGTGCGGTCGGCCCGCAGCGACACGGAGCTGCTGGATGCCTTCCTCGCGCACGTGCGCTCGGGTGAGGGCCTCACCGACCGCGAGAGCGACGTGTGGAACGACGTGCGCGACGAGCGGGTGCGCACCGGGGCGGGAGAGGGCGTCGGCGCCGCGCCGGCGGCCGCGGTCGTACGCGGCGACGCGGCGGGGGTGGGCGCGTGAGGCTCCACACGCTCGAACTGACCGGATTCGGGCCGTTCCGTGAAACACAGCGCATCGATTTCGACGCGTTCGCCGGCGACGGGCTGTTTCTCATCTCGGGGCGGACGGGTACGGGCAAGTCGAGCATCCTCGACGGCGTGAGCTTCGCGCTCTACGGCACCGTGCCGCGCTACGACGGTGCCGAGAAGCGCCTGCGCAGTGACCACAGCGCCCCTGCCGATCCGACCGAGGTGCGCCTCGAGTTCACGATCGGCGACACGCGCTGGCGTGTCACGCGGGCACCCGAGTACGACCGCCCTGCCAAGCGCGCCGGGGGCAAGCGCGGGGGCTTGACGACAGAGCCCGCCCGCGCCGTGCTCGAAGAACGCGTGGGCGAGCAGTGGATCGGCCGCGCCGCGAAGCCGCGTACGGTCGGTGAGACGCTCGGCGAGATCCTCGGACTCAACGCGCAGCAGTTCCAACAGGTGATCCTGCTCGCTCAGAACAAGTTCTCGCGCTTCCTCCTCGCCTCCGGTGACGAGCGGCAGACCCTCCTGCGCACCCTGTTCGGCACGCGCCGTTTCGAGCAGTACCGCGATGCGCTCGATGAGCGTCGCAAAGACGCGCAGCGCCGACTCGACACCGCCGGCGAGCACGCGCGCACCCTGACGGAGCTCGCCCTGCGACTCGTCGCCGAGCACGACCTGGGCGGCGGAGGCGCAGCCGGCGAGGCGACCGGCGACGCGGGGGCCGCGGCAGACGATCTCCTCGCGGCGCAGGCGCGCGCCGACTATCGCGTCGAGCAGGCGGCGACCGCGCGCGAGCAGGCGGATGCCGCGGCATCCGAGGCCTCGCGGCACCTGGTCGAGCGCACCGAGCGCGCGCAGCGTGCCCGCGAGCGCGCGGCCCTGCGCACGCGCCTCGCCGCGCTCGAGGAGCGCGAGCCGGCGATCTCCGCCGACCGCGACCGGCTCGCGGCCGCACGCGTCGCCGAGACGCTCCGCGCGACGCTCGACGTGGTCGACCGTGCGTCCGCCGCCCATGAGGCCGCCGCGCAGCTGGCCGACCGGGCGGAGCAGGAATGGGTCGCGCACGGCGGCGACGCCCTCGCCGACGGGCCGGGCGACCGCGCGGGCGAGAGTCAGGCCGTGGACCTTGGTGAACGGATCGACGCGCTGACCGCCGACATCGCCCGATGGGATGCCGCGGCCGCCCTCGAACGGGAGCAGTCCGAGCGCGAGGCGCGCCTCGAGGCCCAGGCAACCGAGATCGCCGCGCTCGACGCGGAGATCGCCGAGCTCGACGCTCGCCTCGCCGCGGCGCCCGACGAGCGCGCCGCCCTCGAGAACGCGACGGCCGCGGCTCGGGCCGGTGCCGCACGCCGAGACGACCTCGGGGCGCGTCGCGCCGAGCTCGAGGCCCGGCTCGCCGCTGCGCGGGAGGCGGCTCGACTGTCGGAGCGGAGCGTCGCTGCCGAGCGCGAGTATCTCGAGGCCAGCACCGCGGCAGGCGATGCCGCGACCGCGGTCACAGCGCTTCTCGCCCGACGCCTCGCCGGGCACGCGGGCGAACTGTCGGCCGCCCTCGTCGACGGCGAGCCCTGCGCCGTCTGCGGATCGACCAGCCACCCCGCGCCCGCTCCATCGTCCGACGACCCCGTCACCGACGACGCGCTCGCCGACGCGGAAGCGGCACGCGAGGGCGCGCAGCGCGGCGCGGCCGATGCCGCCGAGGCGGCCCGCGTCGCGCGCGAGGCACTCGCCGCCGCCCGCGCGCGTGCGGGCGACCAGAGCGAGCTCGAGCTGGTCGCCGCGCTCGCCGACGTCACCGCGCAGGCGGATGCCGCCGATGCCGCCGCCGACGAGCTCACCGCCCTGACCGAGCGCCTGACCGCGCTCGACCGGCGCATCGACGCCGCGCGCACCGTTCGCGACGACCTGGGAGCGCGCCGCGCGGCCCTCGGGGAGGAGCACGCCGCGACCCGATCCGCCTCGACCGGCGCAGCGCGCACGATCGCCGAGGCGCGCGGCGACTTCCCGACCGTCGCGGCGCGCATCGCGGCAGCGACGGAAGAGCGCGCCCGCGCCCGCGCCCTCGCCACCGCGCGTGAGGCCCGTGACGAACGCGCGCGCGCTCTGGCTGCCGCCGAGGACGATGCGCGCGTCGGCGTGGACGCCGCGGGGCTCTCCTCCGCAGCCGATGCCCGCGCGGCGCTCCTCTCGCCCGCTGAGCGCGACGCGCTCGACGCCCGCATCGCCACGCACGCCGCCGACCTCGCCGGGACGCGTGAGCGCCTGCTCGAACTCGAACTCGTGCTCACCGACGACGATCCCACCGACGCCGATCTCGACGCGGTCTCCGCGGCCGCGCGCGACGCCGACACCACCCGCACCGCCGCGATCGCCGCGCACCTCGACGCGGAGTCGGTCGCGACACGGTTGCGCGACCTCGCCCAGCAGGTCGATGACGCGTCCGCGGCCGTCAGCGGTCTCGCCGACGACGCGGCGGCCGTCATCCGCCTGGCCGACACCGTCGCCGGTCGCGCCCCCAACACGATGAAGATGGACCTCGAGACCTTCGTCCTCGCGGCGGAACTGGAGGAGATCGTCGCGGCGGCGAATCTCCGGCTCACCGAGATGTCATCGGGCCGCTACAGCCTGCACCACTCCGACGCGCGCGCCGCGCGCGGACGCGCCTCGGGGCTCGGCATCGAGGTGCTCGACGCCTACACCGGGCGGATGCGGTCGCCGCAGTCGCTGTCGGGTGGCGAGACCTTCCTCGCGTCGCTGTCCCTCGCCCTCGGCCTCGGCGAAGTCGTGACGTCGCGCGCGGGAGGCATCCGCCTCGACACCCTCTTCGTCGACGAGGGGTTCGGCTCACTCGACCCCGAGACGCTCGACCTTGCGATGCGGACGCTCGATGAGCTGCGCGCCGGCGGTCGTACCGTCGGCGTCATCAGCCACGTCGAGGCGATGAAGGAGCAGATCCCCGCGCAGCTCAGCGTCGAGGCGGCGCCCGAGGGGCCGAGCGTCATCCGGCAGGACGTCGCCGTCCTCGCCTGATCGATCGGGCCGGACGGCCTCCGCCGAGACCGGATCGGGCCGCCGTGCGCAGCGGTCCTGCTCACGCGGACGCGGCAGGGGTGGGGCGCGCGATCCCCTCATGGATGCGTCGCAGGTCGACCAGAAGCGATCCGATGAGCATCCAGTGCCGCGGCGGAACGGTGTTCACCTCGAGCGGACGCGTCAGCGCGGGCGGCTCGTCGCTCACCGGCGCACCGGTCCCCGGCGACGTCAGACGCAGATCGTGGCCCGCGCGGTGCAGCTGCTCCGCGATCGACCCGATCTCGCGGTCGGCGCTGATCGTGTCGTCGTAGTCGTCGACGAACGCCCGCGTCATGCCGATGGTCTGCGTCACGATGGCGAACAGACGCTGCACGTCGGACTCCAGGGCATCGACCTCCCGTGCTCGGGTCCTTCCGCGCGGGTTGAGGGCGAGCGACGATCGTGCGTCGGTGAGCGCGCGCTCGGCATCCGCCACCGAGCCGCGCAGAAGCCGCGCGTCGTCGAGCAGCGTCTGCAGCTGCGCGGCGCTCTGCGGCGCGACGAGCGCGTCGGCGAGTGCCTCGAGGCTGCGCGCGGTGGCGTCGTTCACCGCGCCGACCTTCTGCTGCGCCGGGGCGAGGCTCAGCGGCGGCACGATGACGACGTTGACGATCAGACCGATGAGCGCGCCGATCGCCGTCTCGAGAACGCGATCCACGGCGTAGCCGGGTGTCGCCGATCCCAGTGCGAGGACGAGCATGGCGCTGATGGCGACCTGGTTCGCCGTTCCGGGCGCCGCGCGCAGCCCCCACGCGAGCAGCAGTGCGGCCGCGACGGCGAGGGCTATCGCCCAGAACCCGTTGCCGAGGAGCAGCCCGATCGCCGAAGCGACGAGCACTCCCGTGATCACCCCCACCGTTCGCTCGACTCCCCGCCCGAAGGATTCGCCGACGCTGGGCTGAACCGTGAGCAGGGCGGCGATCGCAGCGAACACCGGCGGCGGGCCGGGGATGAGGGCGCCCGCGACGAGCCACGCCGCGATCGTCGCGACAACCGACTTGACGACCTGCAGAAGGGGCGTGCGCCGGGCGACGCGGAGCGACCATTTCATGTCCACACGCTACGCGCTGACGTCGGTCCCCGCGCCGGTCGCCGCGGACCGAGGCCTAGGCTGGAGACATGAGCAAGAGCACGGTGCTGACCATCCTCGGCGCGATCGTCGCGATCGTGATCGCGTGGTTCCTCGTCGACGTCGTCTTCAAGGTCGCGTGGTTCTTCGCGAAGGTCGGGATCGTCGCGGTCGTCGCCGTGGTCATCTTCGTCCTGCTGCAGCTGCTGCTGCGCCGCCGCGAAGACTGACCCGACCCCCACCCTCCCACGTGCGCGCGAAGCCCTCGCCGCGCGACGAAACTCCCGTCACGCGACGACGAGCCCCCGCCGCGCGACGCGAGGTCGCAGCGACGGGGGCTCGAATCGGGCCGAGACCAGCTCAGCGCAGGTAGGTGTCCGCGGAGTCGTAGATCGTCTGGTACAGCGAGCGCAGCTGGTCGGCGGTGATCGCGCCGCCCATCGAAGGCAGCGTCTGCTCGACGATCGCGTCGATGCCGTCCGGTCCGGTCACGAGCAGGCCCCGGCCGACCGTCAGCAGGGTGTCGTCGGTGAACACGCTGTCGACGATCTCCGGCGTGATCGAGGGGTCGAGCTGCCCCATGATGTCCTGCACCTTCGGGCGCACATCGGCGAGATACGCCGCCTCGTCGCCGGCCGACGCGTCGGGGGCGGTCGCCTCCGGTGAGGGCGAGGCGGATGCCTCATCGGTCGGCGTCGGCGCGGGGCTCTCGCTCGCGTCGGTGGTCGCCGTCGGGGCGGGCGTCGTCGACGTGCCGCCGGCTGCGAGACCGATGAACACCAGCGAGGCCAGGAGGGCGACGACGCCCAGGATGCCGCCGACGACCGACAGCACGAGTGCGGTGATGCTGAGGGGCTTTCCGCCGTTGCGCTTGCCGACAAGGCCGACGATCGACACGATCAGCGCGATCAGCAGCACGAGGCCGCCGAGGAGCACGGCGAAGAAGCCGAACCACGGAATCGGGACGAAGCCGAAGAGCACGAGCACGACGCCGACGATCGCGAGGATCAGGGCCGTCCAGGCGACGCCCTTGGAACGCGTGTCGGGCGCAGAGGGGCCCGTGCCGTTGGGCTGCTGGGGGTAGCCCGGCTGACCGTACCCGGCGGGGGGAACGGCGCCGCCCGCGGGCGGCTGCGCCGCGTAGGCGGGCTGTTGCGCCTGGTAGGCCGGCGGGTAGACCTCGGTCGGCTGCGTGGGCTCGACCGGGCGCTGGGGCTCCGCCGGGTCGTTGGGCGGTGTGTTCGACATGATGTCCTTCGTCGGTGGGAGAGTCGGTGGTGAAAGTCGGTGGGATGAGATGTCCCGGCGACGCGCGAAAGCGACGGGCCGCCAGAACGAGGCTACCGGCCTCAGACGCCGTAGCGCTTCGTGATCTCCTGCCGCAGCGTCACACTGCAAGCCGCCACGGCCTCGTCCCAGTGGGTGGTGGCGCCGTCCTGCGCGTTGTCCGACACGGCCTTCAGTACGGTGATCGGCACGCCGTACTGTTGCGCGACCCAGATGTACGCGTAGGCCTCCATGTCGACGAGCGTCGCGCCCAGGCCGCGGATGAACGCCACGGCATCCGCATCGTCGACGAAGCTGTCGCCCGTCGCGATCGTCGCCGTTCCGCGGCCGGTCTCGACGCGCGCCGGGAGGGACACGTGCTGACCCGCGACGCCCTCGAGGTCGGTGACGTCGTGCTGGATCGCCACGGCGATGTCGAACACACCGGATGCCTCGACGGAACCGGCCGGCGCGAGCGAGCCCGCCGTCCCGACGACGACGATCTCGTCGACGCGGCCGGCCTCGAGGCGCCGCGTGAGGGAGTACGCCGCCTTCAGCTTTCCGGGGCCGGTGACGAGGCGCTCGAACCCGGCGGGGTCGAGGTCGAAGGCGACGAGTTCGGAGTCCAGGGCGGCGACGAGGAGTTTCACCCCTCCAGTGTCCCATCGAGGCGGCATCTCACCTTTTTCACACCGGTGCGCACCGCCCGCGTGGCGTCATCGTGGTCCAAGATGGGGGCGAGGGGTGTCTTCGCGTCGGCGGGGCGCCCGTCGTGCGGATTCAGCGATCGGAGCGATCATGGCCTTGCAGACCGTCCTTCTCGAGACTCCTCCGGAGTTCACCGCGCGCCTCGGCTGGGACCCAGGCACGACGGTCCACGATCGGCGTCGCATCATCGCGCAGGAACTCATCGCCGGCAGGCTCTCCTGCGAGGCGAAGGACATCCGCATCGAGCGGGAGGCGCCGCGCGGCTTCGGCTATCACACACGTCTGATCGCCTCGCGCGACGGCGAGGAGTTGCCGATTGCGATCGTGACGGCGAGCTACCGCGCCGCGACCGTCGTCGCGATCTGCGACCCGGGGCTGCCGCTCGGCATCGACATCCGCGACATGAATCCGGATGCCGCGGACATCCGCCTCATGCAGAAGCACTCGAGTCTCATCGATGAGAGCAACATCCCCGACCTCCTGCAGCACTGGGTGCGCGTGCAGGCGGTGCTCGAGGCCGACGGACGCGGCGTGCGTGTCGCTCCGGAGCGCGTCAAGCTCGACCCGGGTCGGAACCTCGGGTGGATCCCCGACCGCAAGATGCGCTACAAGCTCATCGACGCGTCGCGCGACGGCTGGGTCATCACGCTGGCCATGGGCATCCTGCCGAAGGAGTGAGCGCGGGCGCCGGCAGGAGGGGGAGGGCGTGACGATCGAGCCGGTCTTCACGGGTGTCGCCGTGACCTTCGAGGTCGTCGGCGTCGTCGCGATCGTCGTCGGCTTCGCCGTCGCGATCGTGCTCGCTGCGCTCGAGCTGGCGCGTGGCCACGGTGGCGGCGCGGCGTACCTGACCCTCCGGCGCACGCTCGGCGGCGCCATCCTGCTGGGGCTGGAGATCCTCGTCGCGGCCGACCTCATCCGCACGATCACCTCCAAGCCCTCCATCGAGGAGGCGCTCGTCCTCGGCATCGTCGTGCTCATCCGGACGATCCTGTCGCTGTCGATCCAGATCGAGATCGACGGGGTGCTTCCGTGGCGGCGCGCCCTGCTGACGAGCGGTGCGCAGGTGATGTCGCGCGAAATCGGTTCGGCGCGCCGCGGCGGGCGGGCCTACGGCGGGCGGGCGGATGCCGCGGGGCGCGAGTCCTGAGCGCTCGCGCGACGGCGGTCAGCCCCGCGTCGCCCGCCGGCCGCGCCTCGCTCGTCAGTCCCGTGTCGCCTCGTCGCCGGCCGCGAGCGCCGCGTCGAGCTCCGCGAGCCACGCCGTCGCGTTCCCGTCGGAGGGCGCACGCCAGTCGCCGCGCGGCGAGAGCGACCCGGCGGGCAGCACCTTCGGGCCGTTCGGGATCGCGGTGCGCTTGAACTGCGCGAACCCGAAGAACCGGTTCAGGAACACGCGCAGCCACCGCACGATCGCCTCGCGGTCGTAGGCGTACCGGTCGGCGGCGGGGAACCCCGGCGGCCACGCTCCGGCATCCGCGTCGGACCACGCCTGCTCGGCGAGGAACACGATCTTCGAGGGCCGGAACCCGTAGCGGAGGATGTGGAAGAGCGCGAAGTCGTGCAGGGCGTAGGGGCCGATCGTGTCCTCGGTGGACTGCACCTTGCCGTCTTGACCCGCGGGCACGAGTTCGGGGCTGATCTCGGTGTCGAGCACCGACTGCAGCACGTCCTTCGCCTCGGGCGTCAGCGTTTCGTCGTCGCTGTGCGCGATGACCCAGCGGATGAGGTGCTGGATGAGGGTCTTCGGCACGCCCGCGTTGACGGCGTAGTGGCTCATCTGGTCGCCCACGCCGTACGTCGCCCACCCGAGGGCGAGCTCGGAGAGGTCGGAGGTGCCGACGACGAAGCCGCCGTTCTGGTTCGCGAGGCGGAAGAGGAAATCGGTGCGGGCGCCGGCCTGCACGTTCTCGAACGTGACGTCGTAGAGGGGCTCGCCGTTCGCGTAGGGATGCCCGAGGCCCTTCAGGATCTCGGTCGCCATCGGGCGGATGTCGATCGTCGAGGTCGTCGCGCCGATCGCCTCGGCGAGGGCGAGCGCGTTCGACTTCGTGTGCTCGCTCGTCGCGAAGCCGGGGAGCGTGTAGGCGAGGATGTCGCTGCGCGGGCGGTCCATGGCATCCATCGCCCGCGCGACGACGAGGAGGGCGTGGGTCGAGTCGAGACCGCCCGAGACGCCGATGACGGGCTTCGGTGAACCGATGGCGCGCATGCGCTGCACGAGCCCCGACACCAGGATGTTGAACGCCTCGTAGCAGTCCTGGTCGAGTCGGGCGGCGTCGTCGGGGACGAAGGGGAACCGGTCGAGCGGGCGACGGAGCTCAGTGACGGTGGCCGGCGGCACGAGCTCGAACGGGATGCGCCGGGCGCTCGCCCAGGCATCCACCCGGTTGTCGTCGAACGTTCCCTGACGGAGGCGATCCTGGCGGAGGCGGTCGAGATCGACGTCGGCATAGGAGGTGCGCGGTCCATCCGGGAAGCGCGGCGTCTCGGCGAGGAGCGTTCCCGCCTCGTAGATCATGGTCTGGCCGTCCCACGAGACGTCGTTGGTCGACTCGCCCGCGCCGGCGGCGGCGTACGCGTAGGCGGCGTTGCACCGGAACGACTGCGACTTCGCGAGCAGGTGCCGGTCGTCGGCGCGCGCGACGGTGATCGGGCTGCCGGAGAGGTTCAGGAGCACCGTCGCCCCCGCGAGCGCCGCGGTGGAGGACGGCGGGATCGGCACCCACATGTCCTCGCAGACCTCCGCGTGCACGGCCAGCCCCGGCACGTCGGATGCCTCGAAGAGCAGATCGGTGCCGACGGGCACTTCGCGCTCGCCGATCGTCGCGGTGTCGGGGGCGTCGGCTCCGCTCGCGTACCAGCGCGCCTCGTAGAACTCGCGGTACGTCGGGAGGTAGGTCTTCGGGGCGATGCCCAGGATCTCGCCACGGTGAATGATGACCGCGCAGTTGTACAGGCGTGCGCCGAGCAGGAGCGGCGCGCCGACGACCAGCAGCGGTCGGATGAGGCGCGAGCCCTCGGCGACCGTCTGGATCGCTGCGCGGACGGCATCCAGCAGGGTGTCCTGCATGACGAGGTCGTCGATCGCGTAGCCCGACAGGCACAGCTCGGGGAACACGGCGACCGCCGCGCCCTCGTCGTGCGCCGAGCGGGCGGCCGCGAGCACGGCGGCGGCGTTCGCTGCCGGGTCGGCGATCGCGACGGGGATCGTGCAGGCCGCGACGCGCGCGAACCCGTGCCGGTAGATGCTCTCGAACGGAAGGGTCTCGCTCACGGGTCCAGTCTGACACCTCCCTCCGGTCGTTGAGCGAGCTCACGAGTCGAAACGTCCGACCCCCCGTCTAGTGTCGATCGCGGAAGGGTGACATGCGATACATCGAAGGAGACGGGGCCGGAGCGCTGCCGCGGATCGTCTGGAGCGCGAGCGATCTGAAGGCGGCGGCCGAGTGCGAGTTCGCGTGGCTGCGGCAGATCGACGCGAAGCTCGGGCGCGTTCTGCTCGTCGAGGAACCGGAAGACCTGACCCTCGAGCGCGCCGCCCGGCTCGGTGACCAGCACGAGCTGCGCCGGCTCGAGGCGTATCGCGAGGAGTATCCGGGGCGCGTGGTCGAGCTGCCGCAGACCCGGTCGTCGGATGCCGAGGGCATCGCCGCCGCCGTCGCCGCGACGAACGCCGCGCTCTCCGACCCCGACGTCGCCGTAATTTACCAGGCCGTCTTCGCGACCGACGAGTTCGTCGGCTTCGCCGACTTCCTGCTGCGCGGCGAAGACGGACGGTGGATCGTGCAGGATACGAAGCTCGCCCGCCGGGCGCGGGTCACCGCGCTCATGCAGCTGGCGGCATACGTCGACCAGCTCGACCGCCTGGGTGTGCCGCACAGCGATCGCGTGGAGCTGCTCCTGGGCGACGGCACCACCTCGGTGCACGCCGTCCGTGACATCATGCCCGTCTTCCGACTGCGCCGCGAGCGGCTTCGCGCGCTCATCGCCGACCGCGATCTCGCGGCCGGGGCGGCGGGGGAGCCGATCGCGTGGGGCGATGATCGCGGGGCGCTGCACGTCGTTGCCGACGGCCGCTGCGCCACGTGCGATGCCGAGGTCGTCGAGCATCGCGATCTGCTGTTGGTGGCGGGTATGCGACCCGTGCAGCGCGAGCGGCTCCGCGCCGCCGGCATCCGGACGATCGATGACCTCGCCGCGGCACGCGAGGCTCCCGATCCGATGTCGTGGGACACGTTCTCGGGTCTTCGCACGCAGGCTCGGCTGCAGCTGGAGAGTCCCGCGGGCGGCGTACCGCCGCGCGAGGGGGTAGAGGCCCCGGATGCCGCGGTCGGGGGAGCGGAGACGCACCCGGTGCCGACGTTCGAGGTCGTCTTCCCGACGGCGATCGGTGCTCTGCCCCGCCCCGATCACGGCGACATGTTCTTCGACTTCGAAGGCGATCCGCTGTACACCGAGACCCCGCCGGCCGGTGGGGTGCCGCAGTGGGGCATCGACTACCTCTTCGGGTGGGTCGATGACCGGGAGCAGTACACGGCCCTCTGGGCGCACAGCTTCGCCGACGAGCGCGCCGCCCTCGAGACCTTCCTCGACATCGTCGCGCTGCGCCGCGCCGCGCACCCCGGCATGCACATCTACCACTACGCCCCCTACGAGACGACCCACCTGCTCGCGATGGCGGCGCGCTACGGCACGCGCGAGGCCGAGGTCGACACCCTGCTGCGCGACGGGGTGTTCGTCGACCTCTACCCGATCGTCCGGCGCGCCCTGCGCGTCGGGTCGCGGTCGTACTCGATCAAGAAGCTCGAGCCGCTCTACATGGGCGACGAGGTGCGCACGAGCGACGTGCAACGCGGCGACGACTCGATCGTCAAGTACGTCGAGGCGCGCGGCCTCATCGACGCCGGCCGCGCTGAGGAGGGCGAGGCGGTGCTCGCCGACCTCGCCGACTACAACCGCTACGACTGCGTGTCGACGCGGCGCCTGCGAGACTGGCTCGTCGACCGTGCGCGCGACGCGCACCTGACTCCGTCGGCCGACATCGACCAGAGCGAGGCGGCGTACGAGCCCTCGCCCCGTGCCGACGCGCTCGCCCGGTTGGCGACGGATGCCGCGTCCGCGCCCGACCCCGACGAGGCGGCCGTCGCCGCGCTCCGGCTCGGGTCGGCGGCGATCGACTACTACCCGCGCGAGGCGAAGACCTTCTGGGCCACGCACTTCCTGCGGCTGCGCGAGCCGGTCTCGATCTGGGAGGACACGCGCGACGTCGTCGTCTTCGACCACGACCGCTCCCGCGTGCTCACCGACTGGCACATCCCGGAGGGGGCGCGCGCGCAGCGCCGCGTGGTGGAGCTGCGCGGCGACCTCGCCCCCGGCACGAAGCTCTCCGCCGGCACGGCACCCTTCGTCCTCTACGAGCTGCCGGCGCCGTTCCCGGTCGAGACGAGCACGCGCTGGATCCACGTGCACCGCACCGTGCGGGTGATCGACACGCTCGACGACGGCGTCGTGATCGAAGAGAACGCGGTCCAGGGATTCACCTGGCAGGACCTGCCGATCGCCCTCACACCGCCCGCGCCGCCGAAGGCCGGCAGCCAGCAGGTGGCGATCGACGAGTGGGCCGATGCCGTGATCGCCGCAGCCCCGGCATCCGAACCCGCCTTCCCGCACGACGCCGCGACCGACCTGCTGCTCCGACGAGCGCCCCGCACACGGTCCGGGGTGCTCGCGCGCGGCTCGGGCGATGACGTCGCGGACATCACGCGGGCCGTCGACGACCTCGACCACAGCTACCTCGCCGTCCAAGGCCCTCCGGGGACCGGCAAGACCTACGTCGGCTCCCACGTCATCACCCGGCTCGTCGCGGAGCGCGGCTACAAGGTCGGCGTCGTCGCCCAATCGCACGCGGTCGTCGAGAACATGCTCGACCGCATCGTCGCGGCGGGGGTGCCGGCCGAGCAGGTCGCGAAGGCGCAGAAGTCCGGCGCCACGGGTGAGGCGACCTTCACCGCCATCGCGAAGGACGGGTACGCCGCGTTCGCCGCCGAGCACCCCGAAGGCTACGTCATCGGGGGGACCGCCTGGGACCTCTCGCACCCGCGCCGCGTGCCGCGCGGGAGCCTCGACCTGCTCGTGATCGACGAGGCGGGCCAGTTCTCGCTCGCGTCGACCATCGCGGTGTCCGTTGCGGCGCAGCGCCTGCTTCTTCTGGGCGACCCGCAGCAGTTGCCGCAGGTGAGCCAGGGGACGCACCCCGAGCCCGTGGACACGTCTGCCCTCGGCTGGGTCATGGACGGCGCGGCCGTCATCCCCGAAGACCGCGGCTACTTCTTGGCGCAGACGCGACGGATGCGGCCCGAGGTCGCCGAGCCCGTCTCCCAGCTCTCCTACGAGGGCCGGCTCGCGGCGCACCCCTCGACGTCGGCGCGCCACCTCGAGGGCGTCGCACCGGGCGTGGTCCCGGTCGCGCTCGGGCACACCGGCAACTCCACATCGTCACCCGAAGAGGCGGATGCCGTCGTCGCGATCGTCCGCGATCTCGTCGGGCGGCCGTGGGTGTCGGGCGAGGACGTGCCGCCGCGGCCGCTCGCGGCATCCGACATCATCGTCGTGACGCCGTACAACGCGCAGCAGGTGGTGGTCGAGCAGGCGCTCGCGGACGCCGGCTTCGGTGCGGTGCCCGTCGGGACGGTCGACAAGTTCCAGGGTCAGGAGGCGGCCGTCGCGATCGTGTCGCTCGCGGCGTCGTCGGGACGCGACGCGCCGCGCGGACTGGAGTTCCTGCTGTTGCAGAACCGGCTGAACGTTGCCATCTCGCGCGCCGAGCACACCGCCTACATCGTCTACGGCACGGGACTGCTCGACGATCTGCCGCGCACGCCCGACGGCGTCACCCGCCTGAGCGCCTTCGCGCGTCTCGTCGGCGCCGCCTGAACCGCTCTAGACTCGCGATAGCCCGACGACGACCCGACGAGGGGGACACCATGGCCGACGACGCACCGCGCCAGTTCGAGATCGAGCTTCCGCCGGAGGCGGTCACGGGCAGCTACGCCGACTTCGCGAACGTCTGGCACACGCAGGACGTCTTCGTGATGGACTTCGTGTCACTCGCGCGGCCCCCGCAGGCCGGGTCCGACGCCGACGGCAACCCCGTGACGATCGTCCCGGGGCGTGTCGTCCAGCGGGTGCGGATCCCTCCCCAGCAGGTGTTCGAACTCGCAAAGGCGCTGACGCAGCAGCTCGAGTTCTGGGAGCAGGAGACAGGGCACCGCGCCGGCGCCTGAGTGGCCTCGGCGGGGCGAAGAGGGCTCAGACCGTGCCGTAGAGGCGGTCTCCGGCATCCCCGAGTCCGGGCACGATGTAGCCCTTGTCGTTGAGACGTTCGTCCAGCGCACCGAGGACGAGCGTCACGTCGCGATCGCCCACCTGCTCCTCGATCTTCGCCACGCCCTCGGGCGCCCCGAGGATGCAGATCGCGGTGACGTCCTGCGCGCCGCGCGCGAAGAGGAAATCGATCGCAGCCCCCAGCGACCCGCCGGTCGCGAGCATCGGGTCGAGCACGAAGCACTGGCGGTCGCTCAGATCCTCCGGCAGTCGCTCCGCGTACGTGTACGGCTGGAGGGTCTCTTCGTTCCGGGCCATGCCGAGGAAGCCGACTTCGGCGGTCGGGAGGAGCTTGACCATCCCGTCGAGCATGCCGAGCCCGGCGCGCAGGATCGGCACGACGAGCGGCCGCGGCTCCGAGATGCGGACACCGGTGGTGGTCGTCACGGGCGTCTGGATCTCGACCTCGTCGACGCGGACATTGCGCGTCGCCTCGTAGGCGAGCAGCGTCACGAGTTCTTCGGTCAGCTGACGGAACACCGGTGAGGGGGTGCGCTCGTCGCGCAGCACCGTCAGCTTGTGGGTGATGAGGGGGTGGTCGGCCACGTGCACGCGCATGACCTCAGCCTACGGCGCGGCCCGCGCGGCTGCCTACGTCGGCGCGGCCCGCGCGGCTGCCTACGTCGGCGCGGGCAATCGAGGTGGGAGCTCCCGCGGCCCGTACGCTGGTCGCGTGAGCCTGCCGATCCCGCCCGCCGACGCCGCAGCGATGCGACGCGCGCTCGCGCTCGGTGCGGAGGCCGCGGCGGCTGAGGAGATCCCGGTGGGAGCAGTCGTGACGGATGCCGCGGGCGCGATCATCGGCGAAGGTCGCAACCTCCGCGAAGAGACGGGCGACCCCACGGCGCACGCCGAGATCGTCGCGCTCCGCGCAGCGGCGGCATCCACCGGCTCGTGGAATCTCGAGCATTGCACCCTCACCGTCACCCTCGAGCCGTGCCTCATGTGCGCCGGAGCGATCCTGCAGGCGCGCGTCGGGCGGGTGGTCTTCGGCGCGTGGGACGACAAGGCCGGGGCTGCCGGCTCGGTCTACGACGTGCTCCGCGACCGGCGTCTCCCCGTGCGCGCCGAGGTCGTCGGCGGCGTCGCCGAGCCCGAGGCGCAGGCGCTCCTGCGCACCTTCTTCGACGCCCGGCGCTGAGCGATCGACGCGAGGAACGCGATCGCCCGTGACGGCGCGATCTCCCCCTCGGGGTCGCGCACGCTCTCGAGACCGTGACCTCGGCCCGAGAGGATGCAGTCGGACACGTCCACGTCCGCGGCGCGAAGCTCGTCGATCAGCGACCGCGTCCACGCGACGGGCACGGTGTTGTCGGAGTCCCCGTGCATGATCAGCACGGATGCCGCGCGCTCAGTCGGACGAGCTGATGATGATCGTCTCGGTCGGCGGCGCGGGGTACACGGTCTTCCCGATGTAACCGATCAGCGCGAGGATCGCGCGGCGCACCTCGGCGGGGCGCTCGAGGTGCGGCGAGTGACCGACGCCTTCGAGAGTGAGCTCGGTGACCTCGCCGCCGGCGGCGGCATAGGCATCCAGCACGTCGCGCGTCTGCGAGATCATCGGCTGCGCGGGCGCGACCTCCTCACCCGGCCACCCCGGAATGACCCCGGCGACGCCGAGCTGGTTGAGGTCGAAGAACGAGGCATCCGACACGATCGCGTCGGCGGTGCCGTGCACCCACAGGATCGGCGGCTTCACCGCGAGGTCGACGATGCCGCTCGTGTCGAAGTAGCGCGGTGCCATCGTGTTGAGAACGCCGATCTTCCCCGCACCGAAACCGGGCCAGTTCGGGCTCTCGACCCCGTCGCCGGGGTAGTTCCCCTCGGCAGTCGAGGTCGTGTTCATCGACTCGATCCAGATGTCTTCGTGATCGCTCGTGTAGCCCGGGGCGACGTAGGTGGTGCGGAAGACGTTCCGCGGCGACGACGGCGCGTCGTCACTCATATCCCGATCGGTGAGGCGCTGCACGAAGTCGGGGTTCGCGCCCCCGCCCCCGCACCCCGCGTCGTCATCGGTGAGGCGCGACCCGTCGCGCCGCGTGCCGCCGAACCCGTAGGGCGAGACGGGTGCCTGGAGGGTGAGGGAGAGCACCGGGTGATCGAGGGCGTACTGCATGACGACGCCGCCGCCCATCGACCAGCCCACGAAGTGTGCCGTCTCGATGCCGAGCGCCGTGAGGGTGGCGTGCACGTCGTCGCTGAAGTCGCGGACGCCGCGCGTCGCGTCGACGGGCAGGCTCTCGGTGCCGCCGAACCCGCGCAGGTCGATCGCGATGACACGCAGCTCTGCGGGAAGGTCCTGCATGAGCTCCTGCCAGAACAGGCTCGACGAGACGTTGCCGTGGATCAGCACGAGCGTGTGATCGGGAGTCGTCTCGGCGTCGTCTCCGGCGCGCTCGAGGATGTTCACGGTCAGCCGGTCCGTGTCGATGAGCCGCGAGGTGATGCCGTCCAGGAGGGTCATGACGGCATCCTACCCCCGCACCGATTGCACCTGAATCGACTCTCAGGTGTCTGTCGGGTCTGGGCCGCATCCGGGTTCCAGCTTCTAGGATGGAGCCATGCCCCACACCCTCCCCACGATCGCGATCCTCGGTGCCGGCTCGATGGGGGGCGCGATCCTGAGGGGCCTCGTCCGCTCCGGTCTCGCCCCCGAGGTGACCGTCACGAACCGCACCGCCGCGAAGGCCGCCGTGCTCGCCGACCTCGCGGGTGTGACGAGCCTCGCGCTCGAAGAGGATGCCGACGCGAACCTCACCGCCGCGGCTTCAGCCGACATCGTCCTGATCGGCGTGAAGCCCGTCATGGTGCCCGACCTGCTGCGCGAGATCGCGCCCGTGCTGCGGCCCGGCGCGATCGTCGTGAGCCTCGCGGCGGGGGTCACGATCGAGACCTTCGAGTCGATCGTCGGCGAGGGCGTCCCGGTCGTTCGCGCCATGCCCAACACCCCTGCCGTGGTCGGCAAGGCGGTGACCGGGATCGCGGGCGGATCCGCGGCATCCGCCGACCACCTCGCGCGCGTGCGCGACCTGTTCGAGACGTGCGGCGTGGTCATCGAGGTGCCCGAAGACCAGATCGACGCGCTGTCGACGATCTCGGGCTCGGGCCCGGCGTACGTGTACCTCCTGATCGAGGACCTCACCGAGGCCGCACGCGGCAAGGGATTCTCCGACGCCGACGCGCGCCTCATGGCCGAGCAGACCTTCATCGGCGCGGCAGCCCTGCTCGACGCGACGGGAGAGGACCCGGCCGAGCTGCGTCGCCAGGTGACGAGCCCGAAGGGCACGACCGAGCGCGCGCTCGCGGTGCTGCAGGGCGCGAACCTCGCCGGGATCTTCTCCGAGGCGACGGATGCCGCGCTGGCCCGGGCCCGCGAACTCGCCTCCGGCGCCTGACTCGCCTCCGGCGCCTGACGCCCGCGAGGCGCGATGGTACGGCCGCGCTCAGCGGTCGAGCGAGGCGAAGCGCTCGATGTCGGAGTTCGTCCCCGACACGATGATGAGGTCGTGGTTCGTGACGATGGTGTCGGCCTCGGCGTAGCGGAACGGCTTGCCCGGGCTCTTCACGCCGACGACGGTCACGTTGTACTTGGTGCGCACGCCAGACTCCGAGAGCTTGATGCCGCGAATGAACTTCGGCGGATACATCTTGGCGAGCACGAAGTCGTCGTCGAACCGGATGAAGTCGAGCATGCGGCCCGACACGAGGTGCGCGACGCGCTCGCCGGCTTCGCGCTCGGGGTAGATGACATGGTTCGCGCCGACCCGGGCGAGGATCTTGCCGTGCGACTGCGAGACGGCCTTCGCCCAGATCTGCGGCACCTTCAGGTCGACGAGGTTCGCCGTGATGAGGACGGATGCCTCGATCGACGACCCGACCGCGACGACCGCGACCTGGAAGTCCTGCGCCCCGATCTGCTTGAGCGCCTCGATGTTCTTCGCGTCGGCCTGCACCGTGTGGGTGACGCGCTCGGACCACTTCTGCACGAGGTCAAGGCTCTCGTCGATCGCGAGCACCTCCCGGTCGAGCCGGTCGAGCTCGCCGGCGCACGCGGCACCGAACCGGCCGAGGCCGATGACGAGGACGGGAGCGTCGCTCCTGAGTTGTTCAACCACGGCGCTGCTCAACCAACGATGGGCCTCTCGACGGGCAGCGCATAGTGCTGCGAACGGTTCGTCGCGGCCACGGCCGCGGCGAGAGTCACTGTACCAACGCGCCCCATGAACATGGTCAGGGCGAGGACGTACACGGCAGGGTCGGGGAGCGTCGCGGTGAGCCCGGTCGACAGGCCGACGGTCGCGAACCCGGAGATCACGTCGAAGAGCACCTCTTCGATCGGTGCCTGCGTGATCTGTCCGATCGTGACGGTGGAGATGGCGACGATCGTCGACCCCCACGCGACGACCGAGAGGGCCACGCGCTGTACATCGCTCGGGATGCGGCGCCCGAACGCCTGCACGGCGGGGCGGCCCTTCGCCTCCGACCAGACGGCGAGAGCGAGGACGGCGAGCGTCGTCACCTTGATTCCGCCGGCGGTGGATGCCGAGCCGCCGCCGACGAACATCAGCATCGACCCCACGACGAGCGACGACCCGTTGAGGTCGCCGATGTCGATGAGCGAGAAGCCGCCGGATCGGGTCATGGCGGACAGGAAGAACGCTTGGAACGTGCTGTTCCAGGCATCCATGCTCCCGAACGTGCGCGGATTGGCGTACTCGAGGAGCAGGAAGACGGCCGCGCCGACGAAGAAGAGGATGACGGTCGTGATGAGCGTGAGCTTCGTGTGCAGCGACCAGCGGCGTACGTGCAGGTGGTGGCGCCACAGCGTGAAGATGACCGGGAATCCGATCGATCCGAGGAAGACGCCGACCATGAGCATCGTGAGGAAGAAGTAGTCGCCGGCGAACGGCGTGAGTCCGCCGGCGTTGGGGGTGAAGCCCGTGTTCGTGAAGGCCATTGCGGAGTAGAACGGCGCCTCCCAGAGAGCCGTCACCGGGTGAACGCCGTTGATGAGCAGCGACGGGTAGATGAGGATCGCGAGAACGGCCTCGATCACGAGAGTCGAGAGGGCGACGGTCGACAGCAGCTGTCCGACCTCGCCGAGCCGCACCGTCTGGCCTTCGTTGACCGGGCCGCGGTGGGCGCGCATCGGGTTGGTGTCTCCCGCCGCCAAGAGCTTGGCTCGCAGGCCCAGGCGCTTCGAGATGACCAGACCCAGGATGGATGCCAGGGTGAGCACACCCATCGCGCCCACGTTCACGCCGATGTAGACGAGCACGTGCCCGAACGCCGACCAGTGCGTGGCCATGTCGACGGTCGACAGGCCCGTGACGCAGATCGTCGAGACGGCGGTGAACAGGGCGTCGGCGAAGGGGGTGCGCTCGCCGGTCGCGGAGGCCGCCGGAAGCGAGAACAGGGCGGTGAACACGAGGATGAGCGCCGAGAAGATCAGCACCGCGAAGCGGGAGGGTGAGGACATCGCGAACTCTCGGGCTCCGTGCCCCACCGCGGTGCCCGCATCGGCGAGGCGCCGGCGTACGCGGACGGCGACGGAATCGTCCGTCATGGCCGCCTCCTCGCCTGGTTCCGGTCCCGCTCGGTCGTTGTCATGGTACTCGGGGCGCGCCGCGGGCTAACCTACCTTCATGGCGGACATCTTCGACGTGATCGCCGACGGTACCCGTCGGGACATCCTGCAGCTGCTGCGCGAGCGCGGAGCGGCCGGCGAGCACGGCACGAGCGTCTCGAACATCGTCGCCGACCTCGGTGTCAGCCAGCCCACCGTCTCCAAGCACCTCAAGGTGCTGCGCGAGGCCGAACTCGTCTCGGTGCGCGAGGAAGGGCAACACCGCTACTACAGCCTGTCGGTCGGGCCCCTCGACGAGGTGGACGACTGGCTCGTGCCGTTCTTCGACGATGGAATCGCGGCTGCGGATGCCGCCGCCACCGTGTCGACCCTGCCCGACTCGGCCGCGGCCGCCGCCGATCTGGTCGGGCGCGCTGCGGCATCCACGAAGCATGCGTTCGACAGCATGTTCAAGAGGATCCCCGGACGCTGACGCACACCCTCGGCATGTGATCGTGCCGGGCCCGCGCGGTCACAGCATTCACAGAGGTTTACACGTGTCCCAGCCACCGTCTACGCTGGTCGCGGGGGATTTTCGGCAGTCATCGGCCCTCCGCCGATGCTGGGGGGAGTGGAATCATGGCTGAGTTGTCCGACGTGCGTTTCTTGACGGTCGCCGAGGTGGCCGAGCTCATGCGCGTCTCGAAGATGACCGTGTACCGCCTCGTGCACTCCGGCGAGCTTCCCGCCGTGCGCTTCGGGCGCAGCTACCGCGTGCCCGAAGAGGCGGTCACCGAGGCTCTGCAACGCCCCATCGCCGACGTCGGCTAGACTGTTCCGAGGGCATTTTCGTGGTGCCCGTTCCCGGACGCGAAAGATCCGCGTCCAGACCCCTGACATAGTGAGGTTTTCCGTGGGTTCTGTCATCAAGAAGCGCCGCAAGCGCATGGCGAAGAAGAAGCACCGCAAGCTGCTTCGCAAGACTCGCCACCAGCGTCGCAACAAGAAGTAAGCGGCGAACGACACCGAGCGCCTGTCCCGAGCGGACGGGCGCTTCGTGTCTGCGGCGCGTCCGACGCGTCGTGATCGAGAAACCCGATCTGCGAGAGGAACGTCCATGAAGACGATCACCGTCACCGAGCTCGCGTCTCGCGAGAACACGCCCCTCATCGACGTGCGTGAGACCGACGAGTTCGCAGCCGGTCACGTGCCCGGCGCGATCAACGTGCCGCTGTCGACGCTCGGCGAGAACCTCGACAAGCTGCCGTCCGAGGCCTTCGACGTCATCTGCCAGGCGGGCGGCCGCTCGGCTCGCGCCGTCGAGGCGCTCGAGGCCCGCGGCTACGACGCGACCAACGTCGAAGGCGGCACGGGCGAGTGGATCGCCTCGGGTCGCCCGGTCGAGTGACCACTCTCACCCTCATCTCCAAGCCCGACTGCCACCTGTGCGAGGTCGCGCGTGAGATCGTCGACACCGTCGTCGCGGAGATCGATGACGAGGGAGAGGTCGAAGTCGAGGAGCTCTCGATCCTCGACGATCCGGCGCTCTACGCCACGTGGTGGGAGAAGATCCCGGTCGTGCTCATCGATGGCCGTCTGCACGCGCATTGGCGCGTGGATGCCGCCCGGCTGCGGACCGCGCTGACCGCGGCATCCGAACCTACCGAAACGGAGAACCGATGACTCTGCGTCACGTCGTTGCCTTCCGGATGGCGGCCGAGGATGCCGATACCCGTGCCGCCCACGCCGCCGATGCCGCAGCACGACTGAACGCGCTTCTGGGCGTGGTGCCGAGCCTGCGCGCCATGAGCGCGGGGGCGAACACGCTTTTCCCCGGCGACAACTGGGATCTCGTGCTCGTCGCCGATTTCGACGACGCCGAAGGACTCGCCGCCTACGCCGTGCACCCCGTGCACGAGGAGGTCGCCGCGTTCATCGGTTCGGTCCGGGCCGACCGCGTCGCCGTCGACTTCGGGGTCTGAGCGTCAGAGCTCGACGACGGGCGCGTCGGGCGCGTTCTTGCGCACCGATTCAATGCCGTTCTTCGCGGCATCCTTCGAGTTGTAGCCTTCGCTCGAGGCGATGACCTGTCCGTTCGACGCCTCCAGGTTGAAGCGCCAGTGACCACCCTTGTCGGTGTAGAGCTCGAACTTCCCGGCCATCGCCGTCCCCTTCGATCACGGTGTGCGGCCACGGTGCGCGCACGCTCTCACGCTAGCGCCGTCGCGGGTGGGGAGGGAAGGCGGCGTGAGGGCGGTCAGGCGCGCAGGCGCTCGCGCAGCGCGAGGAGCTCCGCCTCGCTCAGGCCGCCGACGCGGAGGTAGGCGGCGGAGCCGTCGTAAGTCGTGTCGATCCAGCCGAGGGTCTTCTCCATCGCCTCGGCGGGGCTCCCGGTGACGAGGGTCTGGAGCTCCGGGGTGAGCGGGATGCCGAAGGACGAGATCATCTGGAGCATTCCGTCGGCCCACTCGCCGGCAAGGTTCGCCTGAGACGCGGAATAGTCCTCGACGACCGCCGCGCGTTCGGCGCCGACGGCGTCGAGCAGCAGCGCCGTCGCGACGCCGGTGCGGTCCTTGCCCGCCGTGCAGTGCACGAGGACCGCCGTCGGCGCGTCGTCGGCCGATCGGGAGACGAAGCGAGCGACCTCGGCGAAGGCTGCGCCGCCGTGCTGCAGCATGCCGATGTAGAGGGCGTCGAGGGTCGGCAGACTCGCGGCGATCTCGTCGGCGTCGTCCGCGGTGAGCGGCGCGCCGGATGCCAGGATGCGCTGCGCCATCTCGGCCATCGCGCCCTCGAGGATGGAGAGCTCGACGACTTCGACGGGACGGTCGTCGGGGAGGCGATCGGGGGCGGAATGGCGCTCTTGAGGGGTCCGGAAGTCGACGACCACCCCGATCGGGCTCGCGGAGAACTGATCGACGCCCGTCGGCGTGAGCGCGCTGAGAGCGTCGGAGCGGTAGAGCACGCCCTCACGGGTGGCGCCGCCCCCGATGAGCGCGGTGCCGCCCGTGTCGCGGAAGTTGTGCAGGCCGTCGAAGCTCTCGGTCATGCCCTCAGCATAGGGAGTGGCCCACGAGAGGGCGGTGTCCTACGGGGCGAGGCGGGTGGGCCCGCGGAAGAGGAACGTGACCTCGCGGATCGAGTCCTGCCCGAGCATCAGCATGAGCACGCGCGCGAGGCCCATGCCGAAGCCTCCGTGCGGGGGGATGCCGTAGCGGAAGAAGTCGAGGTAGTGCTCCAGACCCTCGAGCGAGAGCCCCTTCTCGAGCGCCTGCGCCTCGAGCACGTCGACGCGATGCTCGCGCTGCGCGCCCGTCGTGATCTCCGTGCCCTGGAACAGCAGGTCGTAGCTGCACGTGAGACCGGTCTCGGCGTTGCGCATGTGGTAGAACGGGCGGATCTCGGGGTGGTAGTCGGTGATGAACACGAACTGGTGGCCGTACGTCTCGCGGACGTGCGCCGAGATCTGACGCTCTCCCTCGGGGTCGAGGTCTCCGTCGGTCCGAGGGATGTCGTAGCCGCGCGCCGCGACGATTTCGCGTGCCTCGGCGAGGGGAATGCGCGGGAAGGGGATCGTCGGCACGACGACGTCGATGTCGAACAGTTCCTTGATCTCGTCGCCGTGCTTCTCCTTCACCGCCGTGAAGGCCGCGACGAGGAGCTCCTCCTGCATCTGCGCGACATCCTCGTACGAGTCGATCCAAGAGATCTCGGCGTCGATCGAGGTGAATTCGGTCGCGTGGCGGCTCGTGAAGCTCGGGTCGGCGCGGAACACGTCGCCGATCTCGAACACCTTGCCGAAGCCGGCGGCCTGCGCCATCTGCTTGTAGTGCTGGGGGCTCTGCGCGAGGTACGCGGTCTGGTCGCCGAAGTACTCGAGCGCGAAGAGCTCGGCGTTGCCCTCGGCGGGGGTGGACATGAGCTTGGGGGAGTGCAACTCGACATAGTCGCGCTCGACCCAGTACGAGCGCATGGCGTGCTCGAGCGTCGTCTGAATGCGGAAGATGAGGGCGTTGCGCCGCTGGCGGAGGTCGATGTAGCGCCAGTCCATGCGCTTGTCGAGCCCGCTGTCGGCGGCGATCGGAGTCTCGGGGAGGGCGGCGGCCGCGACCTCGAGGCTCCCGATCTTGATCTCGACGCCGCCGAGCTTGACGCGCTCGTCGTGCGCGAGGGCGCCCTCCACCGTGAGGAAGGTTCCCGTGGACAGCTCGGAGATGAGGGCCGTCAGCGCGAGAGCGTCGGCATCCTGCTCCGGAGCGCCGTCGGAGCCCGCCGCCGGGTCGGGCCGGGTCGCAGCGTTCACGAGCTGCACGGCGCCGGTCTCATCGCGCAGGATGACGAACTGCACCTTCTTCTGATCGCGGACGGTCTCGACCCACCCGGACACCCGGACGGGGCCGTCTTCGCGGGCCTGCAGCTGGTCGACGAGGGTGCGTTCACTCACGAGGAGCCAGTCTACGTGGGTGGCCGGCGCGGGGCGTCCGTTCAGGTTCCCGTAACGTCACGCCCCTACCCTCGAGAGCATGACGACTCCCGACGGATCCTGGCTGACCGCGCTCGTCGACGGAGTCGTCGGCCTCATGTCGCTCATCGGGGCGCCCGGCGCCGGCCTCGCGATCGCGCTCGAGAACCTGTTCCCGCCGCTGCCGAGCGAGGTCATCCTGCCGATGGCGGGCCTGGCCGCAGCCCGCGGCTCGTTCACCCTGTTCGAGGCCCTCTTCTGGACCACCGCCGGTTCTGTCGTCGGCGCCTTCGCCCTCTACGGACTGGGCGCGGCGCTCGGCATCACGCGCCTGCGTGCCCTCGTGAAGCGCACGCCGCTCCTCCACGTCGAAGACGTCGACCGCACCGTCGCCTGGTTCCAGCGGCACGGCGGCAAGGCCGTCTTCTTCGGGCGGATGCTGCCCATCTTCCGGAGCCTCATCTCGATCCCTGCCGGCGTGACCCGGATGCCGCTCTGGCGCTTCGGCCTCCTCACCCTTGCGGGGTCCCTCATCTGGAACTCGGTGTTCGTCCTCTCGGGCTACTTCCTCGGGGAGCAGTGGCACATCGTCGAGGAGTACGCCGGCATCCTGCAGTACATCGTCATCGCCGCCGCCGCGGCCGCGCTCGTCTGGTTCACCGTGACGCGGGTGCGTCAGCTGCGCGGCGGGCGCGCGGCGCGGTCGGCGCAGAACCCCGCGACCGACTGACGCGGCGCCAGAACACGACCTTCGTCGCCTCGGTCGCGAGGCAGTACAGGACGGCGATCGCGACGATCAGCACGATCAGCTCCGTCGACAGCGGCACGAGGTGCACGAGCGCGCCGATCGGCGTGAGCACGAGGACGAACGTCACCGCGATCACCGCCGCGCTCAGCCACTCCAGCACGCCCGCGGGGCGGCTCCGCCACGCAGGTCCTCGGGTGCGCAGCACGAACAGCACGAGAACCTCGGTGAGGATCGAGCCCAAGAACCACGCCGTCTGGAACTCGTGCTCGCCCGCGCCGAACCCGAACCTCAGTACCGCGAAGGTGAGGAGGTCGAACGCCGAGCTCACGAGACCGAACACGATCATGTAGTCGCGGATGAGACGCATGTCCCACTGCTGTGGCCGCGCGATCTGGTCGGGGTCGACCCGGTCGGCGGCGATCGCGGTAGCGGGCAGGTCGGTGAGCAGGTTGATCAGGAGGATCTGGCTCGCGAGCAGCGGCAGGAAGGGGAGCGTCACCGATGCGATCGCCATCGAGATCATGTTCCCGAAGTTCGCGCTCGTCGTCATGAAGATGTACTTCATCGTGTTCGCGAACGTGCGCCGGCCCTGGCGCATGCCGTCGAGGAGCGCCCCGAGATCGTTCTCGAGCATGACGAGGGATGCCGCATCCGCCGCGACGTCGGCCGCGCCGCGCACCGAGATCCCGACGTCCGCCGCGCGCAGCGCCGGAGCGTCATTGATGCCGTCGCCGACGTATCCGACGGTCGCCCCCGATGCCGAGATCGCCCGCACGATCCGCTCTTTGTGACGGGGGCTCGTCTCGCAGAACACCTCCGCGTCCGCGGCGGCGCGACCGAGCGCGGCGTCGTCGAGCGCGTCGATCTGCGCGCCGGTGAGCATGCCGGCGGTGTCGAGCCCGAGGAGCGCGGCGGTGTGCACGGCGGCGGGCCGCGCGTCGCCCGTGATCATCCGGACGCTGACGCCCGCCGCAGCGAAGTCCGCGATGGTGGATGCCGCATCCGCCTTCACCGGGTCAGCGAACACCAGGAGTCCCTCGAGGGTCTCATCCTGCTCGTCGGCGACGCCGACGGCATCCTCGCCCCGCGCATCGCGCTCGGCGGGCATGTCGCGCGTCGCGAGCGCGAGCACCCGCATGCCCTGCGCGCTCTGCGCATCGACGACGCTCTCGACTTCGGCGCGCACGTCGCTGATCGGCGCGACGGTGCCGTCGGGTCGGCGTGCGTGCGTGCACACCGCGAGCACCGGGTCGACGGCGCCCTTCGTGATGAGGGTGGCGCGGCGCGCACCCGCATCGCCGGGTTCGTCGACGAGCACCGACAGGCATTTGCGATCGAAGTCGTACGGCACCTCGTCGACGAGCCTCGCGCCGCCGAGGTCGAGGCCGGCGACGGCCTGTGCGATCGCCGTGTCGAGCGGGTTCCGCAGCCCCTGCTGCAGGGTCGCGTTGAGACCCGCGGGGCGCAGGAGCGCGGCATCCGGCGTGCCGTCGATCGCGAGCGCCGCGTGCAGCCGGATCGACCCCTGCGTCATCGTTCCGGTCTTGTCGGTGCACAGCACTGACATGGCGCCGAAGTCCTCGATCGCGTTCAGGCGCTTCACGATGACGCGGTGCTTCGCGATCTCGCGGGCGCCGCGCGAGAGCGAGATGCCCACGATCGCGGGCAGCAGCTGAGGGGTCAGACCGACGGCGAGCGACAGCGAGAAGAGGGCCGAGTCGATGAAGGGACGTTGCAGCACGAGGTTCAGGACGAAGATGACGACGACGAGGACGACCATGACCCGAGCAAGGAGCAGCCCGAACCGGGTCATTCCCCGTTCGAATCCTGTGGGTCGCGGCTTCTCGTGCAGGGCCATCGCGACGTCGCCGAACTGCGTGTCACGCCCCGTCTTCACCACGAGCGCCGTGCCGCTGCCGCTCGCGACGTGCGTTCCGAGATAGACGACGTTGTCGCGGTCGGCCAGGGGCGCGTCGGGCGCGCTCGTGCCGGCTGACTTCGCCGCGGGGAACGTCTCGCCGGTGAGGCTCGACTGGTCGAGCTCGAGGTCGTGCGTTTCGAGCACGACGGCATCGGCGGGCACGACGTCGCCGCCGGAGAGCCCGATGACGTCGCCCGGCACGACCTCGTCGAACGGCACCTCGACGACCGCTCCGTCGCGCCGCACCGACGCGGTCAGCCGCACGGTGGCGAGGAGCTTCTCCATCGCGCCCGACGCGCCTCGCTCCTGCGCGAAGTCGAGCATGCCCGACAGCAGCACGATGACGAGGATGATGACGGCATCCGTCACGTCGCCGAGGACGCCGGAGATCACGGTCGCGGCGATGAGGATCAGGATGATCGGACTCGTGAACTGCCGTGCGAGCAGGCGCGCGGCGCTCGCGCGGCGGCGGCTCTCGAGCGCCCGGGCGCGCGTCGCGGGGAGCGCGGCGGCCGCGGCGTCGGAACTCAGGCCCGCGGCGGTCGACCCCAGATCGCGGGCCAGATCGTCGGCGGGGACCGCCCAGTACCGCTCGGGCACGCTGCTCACGTCGCCATTATGCGCTCGCGGCGACGCCGGCGGGCGTCGCCGCTCGGCGCTCTCCCAGCCCGCCCATAGTTCCGGCGCCCGTAGACTGGGCGGGTGCCCGCCGATCGCCTTCATCTCGTGCGCCATGGGGAGGTCTACAACCCCCAGCGTGTGCTGTACGGGCGACTCCCGGGCTATCGGCTGAGCGACGACGGGCGACGCATGGCCCGCGCGGCCGCCGAGTACGTGCACGGCCTCGGCCGACCGGTCGGTGCGCTGTACGCCTCGCCGCTCCAGCGCGCCCGGGAATCGGCCGAGCCGTTCACCGAGATCTTCGGCCTCGACCCGGTGATCGACGAGCGCATCGTCGAGCCGACGAACGTCTTCGAGGGCACCCGCATGCGCCGCGCGCTCGCGAATCCGCTCAACTGGCGGCACCTGCGTGCCCCGGCGCGACCCAGCTGGGGTGAGCCGTACACCGACGTCGTCGCCCGCATGGATGCCGCGATGCGCGAGGCCTGGGACGAAGCCGACGGCGGCGATGTCGTCATGGTCAGCCACCAGCTCCCCATCTGGATCACCCACCTCTCCGTCGCGGGCGAGAAGCTGAAGCACGACCCGCGCGCGCGTCGGTGCGCGCTGTCGAGTGTCACGAGCTTCGAGCGCGACGGCGACGCATGGCGCGAGGTCGCCTACGCCGAGCCCGCCGCGACGGCGGATGCCGTGGACGTGGGGGCAGTCTGATGCGCAAGATCCTGGCATCCGTGGGCGTGGCCGTGCTCGCCCTCTCGCTCGCCGCGTGCACGGGCGCGAACGACGACCTCGTCAAGCAGTACGAGCAGGGCGACGGTCAGGGCTTCATCTCCGGCGACGGCCGGGTGCAGGAGATCCCCGAGGGCGAGCGCACCGACGCGGTCGCCTTCACGGGCACCGCGATCGACGGCTCCACGATCTCGAGCGACGACTACGCCGGCGAGGTGCTGGTGCTGAACTTCTGGTACGCCGCGTGCGGGCCGTGCCGCGCCGAGGCGTCGACGCTCGAGGGCGCGCACCAGGCGACCGCCCCGGCCGGCGCGAACTTCCTCGGCGTCAACATCTACGACAGCCCCGAGCAGGCGACCGCGTTCGAGCAGACGTACGGCATCACGTATCCGTCGCTGCTCGCGCGCAAGGACGCCGACCTCAAGCTCGCCTTCGCCGACTGGACGAGCGTCCAGGCGACCCCGACGACCCTCGTCCTCGACCGTGAGGGCCGCGTCGCCGCGCGCTTCATCGGTCAGGTGCAGAGCGGCTCGATTCTCGAGACGATCGTGAACGACGTGCTCGACGAGAGCTCGTGAGGAACGCGCGGTGAACCCGGGATCGATCGTCTTCGACGGGGCGCTGTGGCTCGCGGTCCCCGTCGCGATGCTCGCCGGACTCATCTCGTTCCTCTCGCCGTGCGTCCTGCCGCTCGTGCCCGGCTACCTCGGATTTCTGGGGGGCGCATCGGCGCGCGAGACCCGCAGATCGCCCCGGGCCGCGCAGGCATCCCCGGACTCTGCGCGGAGCACGGTGCAGACGGCGGAGAACCCCGCCCCGCCGCGCGCGCGGCTCCTGCTCGGCGTCGTCCTGTTCATCGCCGGGTTCACGCTCGTGTTCGTCTCGATCGGGGTCCTCGCGGGCACGGTCGGCCGCTTCTTCATCGAGTACCAGGACATCCTGACGCGCATCCTCGGCGTCGTCGTGATCGCTATGGGCCTCGTCTTCCTCGGGGTGTTCGGGTTCGCGCAGCGCACCGTCAAGCCCGAGGTGCGCAGCGGCCTGGGGCTCGTCGGCGCGCCGCTGCTCGGCATCGCCATGGGCATCGGGTGGGCGCCGTGCATCGGCCCGACCTACGCGACGATCCTCTCGCTCTCGATCACCGGGGCCGACCCCGGCCGCGCGGTGCTCCTCGCCGTCGCGTACTCGCTCGGTCTCGGCATCCCGTTCATCCTGCTCGCGGTCGGGTTCGGCTGGGCGACACGGTCGGTCGCCTTCCTCCGCCGGCATATCCGCACGGTGAACCTCATCGGCGGGGTGCTCCTCGTCATCCTCGGACTCCTCATGGTGACGGGCGTCTGGACCGAGATCATGGCTCAGCTCCAGGGGGTGGTCGGCGGTGTCGAACTCCCGCTCTGATCTGACGGACGGCGACGTGACGGATGCCGCCGACGCCGGCGCGTCTGCGGCATCCGACCCGCTGCGCCCTGCCGATCACGCCGACGGGCCGGCATCCGCCACCCAGGGGCGGGGTGACGGCGGCGACATCACGCAGCCGAAGCTCGGGCTCGTCGGGTGGCTCCGCTGGGGCTGGCGGCAGCTCACGAGCATGCGCACGGCGCTCGTGCTGCTCCTCCTGCTCGCGATCGCCGCGATCCCCGGGTCGATCGTGCCGCAGCGCACCGCCGACCCGAACGGCGTCATCGCGTTCCAGCGCGAGAATCCCGGGCTCTACGACGTCTACGACAAGCTGCAGCTGTTCGACGTCTACTCGTCGGTGTGGTTCTCGGCGATCTACATCCTGCTGTTCATCTCGCTCATCGGCTGCGTCATCCCGCGCACGAAGCACCACTGGAAGGCCCTGCGCGCCCGGCCGCCCCGCACGCCCGCACGCCTGTCCCGCCTCGACGACCACGCCGAGGCGCTGCGCGTGCTGCCCGAAGGGGCGGATGCCGATGCGGAGGCATCCCACGCCGTCGACGTCGCCCAAGCGCAGCTGAAGAAGGCCGGCTACCGCGTCGAGCGCTACGACCGTGCCGGATCGGGCACGCGCCCCGGCGTCGCGTCGGTGTCGGCCGAGCGCGGCTACGCCCGCGAGACCGGCAACCTCGTCTTCCACGCGGCTCTCGTGGGCGTTCTCCTCTCCGCGGGCATCGGTGGGGGGCTCACGTACACGGGCCAGACCGTCCTCGTCGAGGGCGACAGCTTCGTGAACTCGCTCGGCATCGGCGGCTACACGACCTTCAATCCGGGGCGCTTCGTCGACACCGAGAACCTCGCCCCGTACTCGATGACCCTCGACCGCTTCGACCTGACCTACGTCCCGGTCGGCCAGCCCGGCCAGGGGATGGCGGGCGACTTCGTCGCGCACGTCACGACGCAGCGGCCGGGCGAGGAGCCCGAGCAGCAGGAGGTGCGCGTCAACCACCCGCTCGACATGGCCGGCGACCGCATCTACCTGATGGGCAACGGCTACGCCCCGACCATCACGGTGCGAAACGCTGCCGGCGACATCGTCTTCCGCGACGACGTGGAGTTCCTGCCGCAAGACAACAACATGACCTCGCTCGGCGTCGTCAAGGTCGCCGACGGCATCACCGAGCAGGACGGTGCGCGTGAGCAGATGGGGCTCGTCGGCTTCTTCTACCCGCTCGCCGCGCGCAAGGAATCGGGGGCGCTGACCTCCATCTACCCGGCGTTGGTGAACCCCGTCCTCACGCTCGACGTGTACACCGGCGATCTCGGCATCGACGACGGCACCCCCCGGAACGTCTACGAGCTCGACACCGACGGGATGACGCAGCTCACCGGCCGCTCCATCGACGTCGCGTCGCTCGAGCTGACTCCCGGCCAGACCGTCGACCTGCCCGACGGGCTCGGAACCGTGACCTTCGAGGACAACCAGGCGAACGGCGGCGCCGAGTCCGTCAAGCGGTACGTCTCGCTGTCGGTGCATCGCGACGTCGGGGCGCCGTGGGTGCTCGCGTTCGCCGTCATCGGTCTCGCGGGGCTTCTCGCGGCACTGTTCATCCCGCGCCGGCGGCTCTGGGTGAAGGCGACGCCGACGGCCGACGGCGGGCTCGCGATCGAGTACGCGGGCCTCGCGCGCGGTGAAGACCCGGCGATCGCCGTCGCGGTCGCGCAGGCGGCGCGCGAGCACGGCGCGGCCCTCGACGCCGAAGGGCGTTCCGAGGCATCCGTCGTCGCCGCGTCGGTGAGCGTGGCTGCAGCCTCCTCGCCCTCGCCCTCGCGCGCCCCTTCCTCGCGCGCCCCTTCCTCGCGTTCCGAGACCACCCCCTGATTCCCGCGCCACCCCGAACGTAGACTGGACACCATGCCCGAATCCGCCCTCTCGCTCGACAGCGTCTCGGTCGTCCTCGTCTGGACCGCGATCGCCATCTACGCGCTCGCGTTCGTCGCGTACGCCGTCGATCTGGCGCGCCGGTCCGACCTGGCCCTGAAGGTGAAGGATGCGGCGAAGGATGCCGTGCCCGCGCGCCAGCTGGTGAGCACCGGGGCGGCCGGTTCCGGATCGGCTGTCGCCGAGGTCCGCGCCGAGGAGGATGCCGCGCTCGTCGCGGTCGAAGCGCGTCCCGCCGCACGCCCCCGGTACGTCTGGGCGCGCATCGGCACGTCGCTCACTGTTCTCGGCCTCCTGTTCCACATCGGCGCGGACGTGACGCGCGGCATCGCGGCGCACCGCGTGCCGTGGTCGAACATGTACGAGTTCGCCCTCACCGGCACGATGCTCATCGTCGTGGTGTACCTCCTCGTGCTGCTGCGCTACGACCTGCGCTTCCTCGGCACGTTCATCACGGGTCTCGTCGTCGTGCTCCTCGGCAGCACCGCGATCTGGTTCTACACCGAGATCGTGCCGCTGCAGGACTCGCTCAAGAGCGTCTGGCTCGTCATCCATGTCTTCGTCGCCTCGCTGTCGACGGCGCTGTTCGCGCTCGCGTTCGCCCTGTCGGTCCTCCAGCTGCTGCAGCAGCGCCGCGAGCGCCTCGCGGTCGCCGCCGATGAGGCATCCGGCTATGCAGCGCTCGCGGACACGGGTGCCGGTGTGCCGGGCGCGAATCCTGCCATCAAGAGCGGCCCGCGCTTCTTGCGGACGCTGCCCTCGGCCGACGCGCTCGAGTCGCTCGCCTACCGCTTCGCGATCATCGGCTTCATCTTCTGGACGTTCACGCTCATCGCGGGATCCATCTGGGCCAACGACGCGTGGGGACGCTACTGGGGCTTCGACACCAAGGAAGTGTGGACCTTCGTCATCTGGGTGCTCTACGCCGGATACATCCACGCGCGCGCGACCCGCGGCTGGCGCGGCACGCGCTCGGCGTGGCTGTCGATCATCGGCTTCGCCGCCGTGATGTTCAACTTCACGATCGTGAACATGTTCTTCAAGGGGCTGCACGTCTACAGCGGCCTGAGCTGAGGCATCCGGCCGGCGTGGCCTGAGGCATCCGGCCGGCGTGGGTGACGCCGCCCCTGGGCGTCGCGTCGCTGTTCCGGCGCTCCTTTCCTGTTCGGGCGCTACATGTTTCTGGCGCCGGTGCAGGAAACTGGCGCCCGAGACGGCTGGGCGACCTCACGCTGTCGACCAGCCCCCGCGACGGACCGGCCCCCGCGACGGACCAGCCCCCGCGACGGACCGGCCGCCGCACGCCTCAGGCGAGGGCGGGGGATGCCTCGAGCAGCAGGCTCGCCTTCGCGGTGCGACGGCGGGCGACGGCGATCACCGTCGCGACGAACGCCAGCGCGGCCCAGACGATCATCCCGACGAGCGCGGCGCCGAGGCCCCCCGCCGCCGTGAGCGCGGCGAGCATCGCCTGGTAGGCGGGCGTCGTCGGCATGAGCGAGGCGATCGTCGTGAGCACGCCTGGCACCGTCGAGACGACGCCGGTCGCGACGGCGAGCACCCCGATGAGCGCCGAGATCCAGCGGCCCGCGCCGCCGAATACCGCGACGAGCGCCTGGTTGACCGCCGCGAACGCGATGCCCGCGACGACGGCGATGCCCGCGAACGTCCACCACTGTCCGGCGTCGTATCCGGCGGCCAGCTGCACGACGACCGCGACGAGCAGGCCCTGTGCCGCGCCGATCGCGGCGGCGGGGGCGAGGCTCCGGAGCGCGAGGAGCACCGACGGGCGGCGCGAGCTCAGCGCGTGCCGTGGCACGGCCTGCAGGGCGATGAACGAGCCGAGCGCACCGAACCACAACGCGAGGGTCGCGAGCAGCGGGATCGCGGATGCCCCGAAGATGTTCGTCGAGGTCCCCTCCGCCTCGACCGGGTCGGTCACGACCGCGGCGAGGTTCTTCGCCTGCTGATCGGTGTACGAAGGGATGGCGCCGGATGCCTCGGTGAGCCCGTCGGCGAGCGTCGAGGTGCCGGTGGCGAGATCGCCGACGCCTCCCGCGAGCCCGTCGGCGCCGTCGGCGGCATCCGAGGCCCCCGACGCCAGCTGCGCGGCGCCGGCGGCGGACTGAGCCGCGCCCGAAGCGACGCCCGACGCGCCCGTCGAGAGCTGTGCGGCCCCGGCCGCAGACTGCGCCGCCCCCGTCGCGATGCCCTGCGCACCGGTCGCGAGACCGTCGGCTCCGGTGGCGAGACCCGCCGCGCCCGCCGCCGACTTCCCCAGGCCGCCCGCGATCCCGGCGATGCCCTGCGACAGACCCGCCGCACCCTGGGCGAGCTGCGCGGTCGCCGCGGGGAGCTCGTTGATCTGGCCGAGGCCACTCGCGATCTGCTGCGAATTGGCGAGGATGCCGTCGACGGTGGGGAGGGCGGCCTCCGCGGCATCCGCTGCGGCACTCACCTGCGCGCAGAAGTCGGCGGGGTATCCGGCTGTCGTGCAGTCGGTCGCGAGCTGACGCAGCGAGGCGACGCGGGCCTCGGCATCCGCCCGCAGCGCTTCGCTGTTCTCGGCGACTCCGTTCGCGGCATCGATGACGTCCTGCGGGACGCTGATGCCCTGAGCGGCGTCGGCGAGCTGCTGGATGCCGGTCGCCAGCTGACTGCTCGGCTCGACGAGCAGATTCGCGTTGTACGAGAGCGTCGCGAGCCCGTCCGCGGACGCGTGCGCGCCGGCGGCGTAGGTCTGCACGCCCGCGGCGTACTGGGTCGCGCCCGTGGAGAGCGTACCGAGCCCCGTCGACAGGTCGGCTGCTCCGCCCGCGACCTGCTGCGCGCCATCGGCGAGCTGCTGGGCGCCGGTCGAGGCCTGACCCGCTCCGTCGGCGAGCTGGCGCACGCCGTCGGCGAGCGACACCGCGCCCGCTCCGGCAGTGTCGGCGCCGTCGGCGAGCTGATGGGCGCCGTCGGCGGCCTCGCCGAGCTTCTCACCGAGCGTCGTGAACCCGAGGAACACGTTCTCGAGGTAGACGCTCGACAGGTTCTGACCCAGCACGGATGCCGCCGCCGACGCGACCTGAGAGGTGATCGCGTCGTCGACGATGCGGCTGTCGGGCGAGGTCTGCGCGGAGATCGTCGCGCGCACCGGCGTCCCGCCCGAGCCGTCCGACGCGCCCGCGGTCGAGGTCGCGGCGGCGGAGAAGTTCGCGGGGATCGTGATCACGGCGTCGTAGGTGCCGTCGGCGAGGCCGTCCGCGGCATCCTCCGTGTTGGAGATCGTCCAGTCGAGGTTCGAGGGAAGGTCGTCGGAGCCCTCGACGAGCCCCGCGGCGAGCTGTCGGCCGAGCGGCACGTACTGGCCGTCGATCGTGACCGGCTCGTCGTTGTTGACGATCGCGGCGCGCATGCCGTCGAGGCGCTCGACGGGGTTGTAGAGCGCGGCGACGAGGATGCCGCCGATGACGACGGGGAGAAGCAGCACCCCGATCAGCGTCAGCCACGTGATCGGGCGGCGCGAGCGGGCGCGTTCGAGGGAGAGGGTCATGACATCACCTGCGGAGTGGAAGAGGCGGAAGAGGGGAGGGGCGAGAGCGCCAGAGCGGTGACGCTCCGGCGGTGCGCATCGTAGAAGAGGCTGAGCGCGGGGCCGTCGTGTCGCGCCGAGGCGACGACCGTGAGACGGAGGTCGTCGTCCGCGTTCCGGTCGGCGATGGATGCCGCGGCGTCGCGCAGGAGCGCGGCCGCCTGGTCGCGGTCGGCGCCGGTGAGGGTGTCGAGCCCGTCGATCGCGACGAGCGTCGTGCCACCGGCGAGCGCGCGGCGCAGCTCACGGAGCGGATCGGCGGCGCCGTCGAGCAGGGCCACCCCCACGTGGGCGCGCACCCACGCTCCGCGGCCGGGCAGCAGGTGCCCCGCGACGCGCAGGCGACCCTCGCTCGGCTCGATGCGGCCGGCGATCATGAGGACGAAGGCGCGCCCCGCGCGCGGATCGGACGAGGTCGCGAGGAGGGTGTCGCCCTGCTCGGCGCGGAAGGTCGCGCCGGAGAAGAGCTTCACCTCGCCGACCCCCCGGCCGCCGTCGACGCGCACGCCGACGCCGTCGCCGACGAGCGGTGCGCGGCAGTCGGGCTCGGGCCAGTCGGCGAGGGCCAGTTCGCGCTCGACGGCCTCGCCCTCGATGTCGAAGTGCGGGAGCACCCGGTCGAGCCAACGCGGCATCCACCACGCCTTGTCTCCGAGCAGCGCCATGATCGCCGGGCCCAGCGTCATGCGCACGAGGAAGGCGTCGATCGCGATGCCCGCCGCAAGCCCGAGCGCGATCGGTTTGATGTTGACGTCGCCTTCCGGGACGAAGGCCGCGAAGACGGCGAACATGATGACGGCGGCGGCGGTCACCACCCGGGCCGACGCGGTGAAGCCGCTGCGGACGGCTCCGACGGCGGTGTGCGCGTCGGCGCGGCCCCGGCGGGCGCGGCGGGCATGCACGAAGTCCTCGCGCATGCGCGACACGAGGAACACCTCGTAGTCCATCGCGAGGCCGAACAGGACGCCCATGAGGATGATCGGCATGAAGCTGATGACGGGTCCGGTGCGGGTCACGTGCAGCGCGTCGGCGAACCATCCCCACTCGAAGACCGCCGCGACCACGCCGAAGGCGGCGAGGATCGACAGCAGGTATCCGAGGGTCGCCTTCAGCGGCACCCACACCGACCGGAACACGATCATCAGCAGGATGAACGACAGCCCCACGACGAAGAGGCCGAACGGCAGCAGCGCCGCACCGAGCCGGTCGGAGATGTCGATCGCGATCGCGGTGAACCCGGTGACCTTCAGGTCGACGCCGTACTTCTCGAGCCACTCGTCGTGGTGCGACCGCAGCTCGCGCACGAGGTCGGCGGTGCGCGGGTCGTCGGGCCCCGTCTCGGGGACGACCTGGATGAGACCGGTGTCGGCGGTCTCGTTCGGGGTCGCGAGGGCGACCTCCTTGACGCCCGGGATCTCCTCGACCTCAGCCTTCAGGTCGGCCATGAGGCCGAGGGGATCGGTCGAGGTGACGATCGTGCCGGTGAGGATCAGGGGGCCGTTCGCACCCGCGCCGAAGTGCTCGGCGGTGAGGTCGTAGGTCTGCCGCGCCTCGCTCGAGGTGGGCTGCATGCCCGCGTTCGGGAGGGCGAGCTGGAGGCTCGCGGCGGGGATCGCGACGACCCCGAGCGTCACCACGACCGCGATCGTCGTGATGATCGGATGCCGCGTCACGAGCATCACCCAGCGATTGGTCTTCTTGACCTTCGTCGTCGCCTGTGCCGCGTCGCTCTCGCCGGTCGCGTCGTCTTCCGCCTCCGCGGCATCCTTCGCCTGAGGACGACGCCGACCGATGCGCACGCCGCGCGAGAGCCCGTGGCCCCACCCCGCGACGCGTCCCTTCGCGAATCCGAGGAGCGCGGGGGTGAGGGTGACAGCCACGAGCACGGCGACCGCTACCGCCGCCGCGGCGGCGACGCCCATCGTCGTGAGGAAGGGGATGCCGGCGAAGCCGAGCCCGATGAGGGCGATGAGGACCGTGACGCCGGCGAACACGACGGCCGAGCCGGCGGTGCCGGTCGCGCGCGCCGCGGACTCTTCGGGATCGACGCCCGCGCGCACCTGGTCCTGATGTCGCGCGACGATGAAGAGGGCGTAGTCGATGCCGACCGCGAGGCCCAGCATGATCGCGAGCATCGGAGTGGTCGACGACACCGTCGCGAACGCCGTCGACGCGTAGATGAGCGTGATCGCGAGGATGACGCCGATGAGCGCGCTCACGAGCGGGAACCACGCCACGGCGAACGAGCGGAATGTCACGATGAGGACGAACAAGGCCACGAGCACACCGACGATCTCGACGATCGAGAGCGCCGGCAGCGACGTGGAGAAGAGGTCACCGCCGACGACGACCTGCGAGCCCTCGGGGAGCGCGGCTCCCAGCGAGTCGGAGATGTCGTGGAGCGTGTCCTTCGTCGCCTCGGGGACGTCGGTCACCGTGCCCGCGAACTGCAGTCGGATGAGGGCGGCCTGACCGTCGTCGCTCACCATGCCTGTGACCATGTCGTCGAAGGGATCCGTCACTGCGAGGACGCCATCGAGGTCGCCGAGCTCACCGACGACCTGTTCGATCGCTCCGGCGTACGGCTCCTCGTCGATGCGGTCGCCGGGGGCGGCGACCACGACGTACTGCGCGCTCGTGCCGCTCGCCTGCGGGAACGTGCGGTTCAGTATCTTGAGGCCCTCTTCGCCCTCGGTGCCCGGGATCGAGAAGGAGTTGTCGAAGCCCTTGACGGCGCCTGTCGCCATGCCGACCGCGACACCGCCCCCGACCACGGCGACCAGGAGAAGCCAGGAGACGAGCACGCGCCACGAGTGACGGTACGACCAGCGGCCGAGCGAGTAGAGGAGTGTGGACACAGGCTCTCCGGTCGTGCGAGGGTCAGCGGGATTCGATACAGCGCTGTATCCGATACATAGATGTATCCTAAGAGCGTTGCCCCCCGCAAGTCTGTGGAGTGGGTGTGAAGATGTCCGGCGGGATGACCGGGAAGGAGACGCTGTGACCGAGGTGACCGATGTGACCGCACGACCGGGCAGTCGGCGCCGCGAGCAGACGCGTGCGCGCCTTCTCGATGCCGCGCACGAGGTGTTCGCCGAGGTCGGCATGGATGCCGCGTCGGTCGAGATGATCTGCGAACGCGCGGGGTTCACGCGCGGCGCGTTCTACTCCAACTTCGAGTCGAAGGACGAGCTCTTCCTCGCCCTCATCACCCAGCTCGCCGAGGCGAAGCTCGACGAGGTGGCCGTGCGGGTGCGCGACCTGTCGCCCGAGGCGCTCGCCGACACGGCATCCCTTGTCCGTCATGTCGTGGGCGCGTCGATCGGCGATCGGATGGAGCCGCGGCTCGCGAGCGAGATCCGCACCCAGGCGATGCGCGACCCACGTCTCGCCGACGCGTACCTCGCCTGGCAGGGTGCGGTGCGCGACCGCGTCGAGGGGATCATCCAGCACGTCGTCGATGCGCATGGCCTGCGGCTGCGCCTTTCTGTCGCGGATGCCGCGCAACTGCTCGTCGACGTGTCGGACGACACCTGCATTCGCGCGACGCTCGAGGGGCGCCCCGTCGCCGAGGTGACGGAGCTCATGAACGATCGCCTCGAGCGACTCGTCGACGTCCTCGTCGACCGACCCGCCGCCCCCCGTCGCTGATCGGCTCCCCGCGGGGTCGCCCGCGGGCTGCTACTCGCCGGCGGCGAGGAGCGCGTGGCACCGTTCGAGGCGCACGAGCCACCACTCCCGGCGCTCGGGCGCGGCCGCGTGACGGTCGAGCAGCGCGGCATCCGGGCTCACCCGCCCCACCGCAAGCGCCCCGCCCGCCGGTCGCAGCGACGGGCGGGCGACGTCGGCGGTGAACAGCGACGCCGTCCCCAGCCCGCAGTCGAACGGCAGGTCGGGGAGGGATGCCGCGAGCGCGACGCCCATCGACAGCCCGATGCTCGTGTCCAGCGCACTCGAGACGACGGCGGGGAGCCCCGCCTCGGCGACGATCTCGAGCGCCCGATGGATTCCGCCGAGAGGCTGCGCCTTCACGACGAGAATGTCCGCCGCGCCCGCCCGCGCGACGGCAAGCGGGTCGGTGGCCTTCCGCACGCTCTCGTCCGCCGCGATCGGGATGCCCCAGTCGGCGATCCGCTCCCGCAGCTGGGCGAGCTCGTCGACGCTCGCGCACGGCTGCTCGAGGTACTCGAGGTCGAACTCGGCGAGGGCGTGCACGGCGTGCTCGGCCTCATCGACGTTCCAGCCGCCGTTCGCGTCGAGGCGTACGCGCCCCTCCGCGCCCATCGTCTCGCGCACCGCACGCACGCGCGCGACGTCGTCGGCGAGCGTCTGGCCGCGTTCGGCGACCTTGACCTTCGCCGTGCGGCATCCGTCATAGCGGGCGAGGACCGCGGGCACGTCGGATCCCGGAACCGCCGGCACCGTGGCGTTGACCGGCACGATCTCGCGCAACGCTGCCGGCTGCGGACGCCAGCCGAAATCGATCGCCCCCGCGAGCCAAGCGGATGCCTCCACGTCGTCGTACTCGACGAAGGGCGAGAATTCGGTCCAGCCTTCGGGACCCTCGAAGAGGAGCGCCTCGCGGTGGTCCACCCCGCGGAAGCGCGTCGCGAGGGGGAGCGAGACGACGCGCGCCGTCGCGCGAAGATCGGCCAGGGGCGGGAGCGCGTTCACGAGGGCACTCAGCGGGCGTCGTACGCGGCGCGGGCGCGCTCGATCTCGGGGTGGTGTGCGACGGCCCAGTTCGCGATCGCGATCGAGGGGGCGAAGAGCGTCTCGCCCATCTCGGTCAGCTCGTACTCGACGCGCGGCGGCACTTCGGCGTAGGCGGTGCGGGTGACCATGCCGTCGCGTTCGAGCTGGCGGAGGGTGAGAGTGAGCATCCGCTGCGAGACGCCCGGGATGTGCGCCTGCAGTTCGCCGAAGCGGAGCTTCCCCTCGTGGAGCGTCGCGATCACGAGCAGTGACCACTTGTCGCCGATGCGGTCGAGGATGTCACGGATCGCGCGGCCGTCGTTCCCCTCCTGCCGGCAGCTGCCCTCGTAGGGACTCCGCGCGGATGCCGCATCGGGGAGGCCCGGCACAGTGATGTCGGTCAGTGACATGGATGTTCCTTTTGTAGACGCCGCGAAGATGACAGATGATGTGGTTGCTTACCAACAGTAACCGTAGAAAGAAGCAAGACCGTGCTCATCGCACTCTGGATCGTCAACATCATCCTCGCCCTCCTCATGCTGGGCGCCGGCCTCACGAAGGCCCTCCGTTCGAAGGAGCAACTCGCCGCCGACCCGAAGATGGCCTGGACCGAGGACTTCTCGCCCGTCCAGATCCGCCTGATCGGCATCGCCGAGTTCCTCGGAGCGCTCGGCCTCATCCTGCCGCTGGCCACGGGCATCGCCCCGATCCTCACGCCGATCGCCGCCGTCGGCCTCGCGATCCTCATGATCGGCGCGGTCGTCGTGCACATCCGTCGCGGCGAGAAGCCCGGCCCCTCGCTGCTGCTGGCGATGCTCGCGGTCGCAAGCGCCGTCCTCGGTTTCCTCGTCGTCCTCTCCTGACCCCCCACCTTCCCCTTACCCCACCCCCACCCCCTACCCGCGAGACTGCATCTGCGGGTCGAGACAGCGGTCACTGACCACAGTTTCGACTCGCAGATGCAGTCTCGCGGCCAGTCGAGGGGGGAGGAAGGGGGGGAGGGGAGGGGGTCAGGTGATGGGTTGGCCGCACATCCCGCAGATGCCGGACGGGGGCACCTCGACGAAGCAATCGGGGCAGAGCGCGGCGACGCGCTCGGGGATCGTCGGCGCCGCGGGCTTGCGCTGCGAGCCCGCGCGCTGCGACGACGCGGCGCGCGGCGCGGACCGGCGCGCGCGCTCGTTCAGCGACGGGGCCGGCGCGAGCTTCGGCGTCGGCTTGTGGTCGGCGCAGTAGTAGCGCACGAATCCGGCGGGGTTGTTCGGATGCCGGTGCTTCACGACCCAGAGCGCCTCACGCGGCCACGGCTCGCCCTCGGCGCCGCACCCGGCGCACCGGGTCGGTTCGCCCGGCAGCACCTCGGCCGCGGGCACGGGGAGCTCGAAGGGGAGGGCGTCGCGCCAGTCTGAAGAGTTCCTGATCTGCACGATGCGCCTTCCGTCGTGGGTGCTCAGCGCCGTCCTTCGGGGGTGGACGCCGCCGTCCTCCATTGTCCCATGCGCGACGTCCGAGGAGGTCGACGCCCGAGGAGGTCCCGGCGCCCGTCTCACTCCCTGGCGGCCCACCCCGACCACCCGTCGGCGTCGACGACGCAGAAGCGGTTCCCCTCCGGGTCCTGCATGATCACGTAGTCGGCGTCGACCGGGCGCTTGTCCCAGTGCACTCGCTCGGCGCCGAGGGCCTCGAGTCGTGCGACCTCGGCATCCTGGTCCTCCGCATACAGGTCCAGGTGGATGCGCGGCGGCAGCATGCGCGGCGACGGCACGACGTCGAGCGACACGCTCACCCCCGGCCCCGACCGGGGGGACAGCACCGCGAAATCGTCCGCGACGGGCTCGCGCGGCACGTAGTCGAGCGCGCGCGTCCAGAACGCGAGCTGAGCGGCGAGGTCGGTGACGCGGATGACGATCGAGCCGACGACGAGCATCAGGCCACCTCCGGGTTGTGCGCCGTCACCATGATCCACTGCTGGGAGGAGGTGCGCGCCGATGCGGCGCGGACGTCGACGGCATCCCACCCCGCCGCGACGAACGCCGCCGCGAGCGGACCCTCTCGCCAGTACACGAATCGGCGCGGGGCATCGAGCTTGCGCAGCGACCACTCCTCACCGTCGCCCGTCTGGAACGACGCCGCGATCACCCCGCCGGGGCGCGTCGCGCGGCGGGCGGTCGCCAGCACGTCCGGCAGCTCGTCACGGTCGATGTGCAGCAGCACGGCACTTGCGAAGACGGCGTCGTACGGCGGGTCGGTCGGCGCGGCGCGGAAGTCGGGCGCCCGCACATCGAGCAGGCGCGCACGGTGCCCGGCCGCATGCTGCAGGGCGAGAAAGGATGCCGCGGCATCCGTCCGATCCACGACGCAGCCGGCGGCCTCGAGCGCGTCGGCATCGCGCCCCGGACCCGAGCCGAGCTCGAGCACCCGCACCGCGGACCCCGCGGAGGGGACGGCGACCGAAAGGAGCGCGTCGACGAGGGGAGAGGGCCGCGTCTCGGTGCGCGCGAGGTAGTCCAGGGCGTGCGTGCGGTACGTGTCGAGGGTGAGGTCGACGGGGTCGCCGAGCGCCGGAAGCGTGCAGGCATACCGCTGCCGCTCGGGCCAGCGCTGGTCGCGCGGGGCGGGCACGACGTCGAACCCGAGGGCGCGGTAGAAGCCGACGGCGTCGTCATCGGTCTCGGCGAGCAGGGGGAGCGTCGTGTCGGCGTGGCGGGTCGCGTCGACGAGCTGTGTGCCGATGCGCCGCCCGCGGGCGGCGTCGTCCACGGCGATGTAGCGCAGCTCGATGTGGCTCGGGTGCACCTCGTAGGCGGCGAAGCCGAGGGCGGCGCGCGGGTCCGTGTCGGCGTGATCGGGGCCTGCTGCGGGGTCGCCGGTGGGGGACCCGTCGACCGCGCCGATCACCGTGAGCTTCGGCAGTTCCACGTCGCGGATCCACATGAGCGCGTCGGCGTCGACCCCCGCGGCCTCCCACAGCAGCGGCCAGAACCCGCTCGACTCGATCTCCTCGCGCGCGAGCGGGCGGATCTGTACGCCGGTGCCCATGCCTCCGACTGTAGCGGCGGCATCCGACAGCGTGCCGCGTAGGCTGGGCGGGTGACCGCCGACTTCGTCTCCGACCTGTTCGACCCGGCCGAATGGGACCCGGCTCCCGGTGCCGATGACTACACCGACATCACGGCCCACGTCTCGCGCGACGGGCGCATCGCCCGGATCGCCTTCGACCGCCCCGAGGTGCGGAACGCCTTCCGCCCGCACACCGTCGACGAGCTTTACCGCGCCCTCGACATCGCCCGGCAGGATCCGAAGATCGGCGTCGTGCTCCTCACCGGCAACGGCCCGAGCCCGAAGGACGGCGGGTGGGCGTTCTGCTCCGGCGGCGACCAGCGCATCCGCGGTCGCGACGGCTACAAGTACAGCGACGACGAGGCATCCGTCGAAGGCCCCGCCCGCGCCGGACGGCTGCACATCCTCGAGGTGCAGCGGCTGATCCGCTTCACGCCGAAGGTCGTCATCGCGGTGATCCCGGGGTGGGCGGCGGGCGGCGGGCATTCGCTGCACATCGTCTGCGACCTGTCGATCGTGTCGGCCGAGCACGGCCGCTTCAAGCAGACGGATGCCGACGTCGGCTCGTTCGATGCCGGCTACGGGTCGGCGTACATGGCCCGCCAGGTCGGGCAGAAGGTCGCGCGCGAGGTGTTCTTCCTCGCCGAGGAGTACTCGGCGCAGCGGGCGTACGAGATGGGGGCGGTCAACCGCGTCGTGCCGCACGCCGAGCTCGAGCGCGAGGCGGTCGCGATGGCGCGGACGATCCTCGGCAAGAGCCCCACCGCGATCCGCATGCTGAAGTTCGCCTTCAACGCGATCGACGACGGGATGGTCGGCCAGCAGGTGTTCGCCGGTGAGGCGACGCGTCTCGCGTACGGCACCGACGAGGCGGTCGAGGGCCGCGACGCCTTCCTCGAGAAGCGCGATCCCGACTGGTCGCCCTACCCCTACCACTTCTGAAATGCGCCCCTCCCCGGAGCCTCCTCCCGCGAGACCGCGTGTTCTCGACGAGACCCGCGCTCTGTTCCGGCGGTCTCGTCGAGAAGAGGCGGTCTCGCGGGATCTGCCGGGCGCGGGCGCGGCGCGGGCGGGGCGGGGCGAGGCGCGGGGCGCGGCTGGGGTGAGGTGAGCGGGTGAGGATCGAAGCGGTGGATGCCGGTGACGCGCGCGCCGTGCTGCGCGGGCTCCGCGGCGCGGTGCTCGGCGCGGGGCCGGCGATCGCCCTCGGCGCGGGCGGCGCGGGAGCCGCCCCGCTGCCGGCCGAGGTGCCCGCCGGGACGGCCGTCGTCGTCACGACCTCGGGGTCGACCGGCTATCCGAAGTCGGTCGCCCTGAGCCGGTCCGCGCTGACGGCCTCGGCGCTCGCGACGGCCGCCCGTATCGGTGAGGGGGCGTGGCTGCTCGCCCTTCCGGCGGGGTATATCGCCGGCGTGCAGGTGCTCGTCCGCTCGCTCGTCGCCGGGCGCGAGCCCGCGATCCTGTCGGGGTCCTTCTCGGCGACCGCGTTCACCGCGGCGGCCTCGGCGATGGCCTCGAGCGACGGAGGGCATCCCGTGCCGACCTACACGTCGCTCGTGCCGGCGCAGCTGCAGACCGTGCTCGACGCCGTCGACGCGGGCGATGCGGGTGCCGCGCGCGCCCTCGCCTCGTTCGCCGCGATCCTCGTCGGAGGGCAGGCTCTCGACCCCGCCCTCGCCGCGCGCGCCGCCGCGGCCGGCGCGCGCATCGTCCGCACCTACGGATCGAGTGAGACGGCGGGAGGGTGCGTGTACGACGGCATCGCGCTCGACGGCGTGGGTGTGCGCATCGACGGCGGCGAGGTGCAGCTGTCGGGGCCGACGCTCGCCGACGGGTACCTCGGCGCCGACTTCGCCCCGGACCCGGCGCGCACCGCCGCGGCCTTCACGATCGACGGCGCCGGCACCCGCTGGTATCGCACCGGCGACGCGGGCGTCGTCGAGGGCGGTCGCCTCCGGGTGACGGGCCGCCTCGACAACGTGATCGTCTCGGGCGGCGTCAACGTGTCGCTCGACCGGGTCGAGGGGGTCGTCCGCTCGCTCGACGGGTTCGCCGATGCCGTTCTCGTCCCCGTCGCCGACGAGCGGTGGGGTGAGGCGTCGGTGGTCGTGTCCGCGGGGGCGGCGGCCCGCCGCCCCGGCGCGCTCGACGCCGTCCGCGACGCCGTCGAGCGCGCTCTCGGCAAGCCCGCCCGGCCACGCGCGGTCGTGCCGGTCGACGAGGTGCCGCTCCTGCCGAGCGGAAAACCCGACCGCGTCGCCCTCCGCGCCCTCGTCGCCGACGAGGCCCCAGTCGCCGACACGACCCCCGCCCCCGACCCGACCCCCGCCCCCGACGAGGCCCCGACCGCCGATTGATCACCATCCGTCGGATCGATGGTGCTGGTGTCGACAGCTGTGCATCACCCGTGCACACCCGTCCCATCGATCCGACGGATGGAACCGCACCCGCGGCGGATTAGGCTTTCGGGCGTGGCAGGCAGCACTCCCAAGAAGAACGCCCGGAAGAAGCACACCGGCAAGAAGAGCCAGGGTCCTCAGAAGCAGAAGCCGCACGGCGACGCGCAGAAGGCCCATGTCTCGCGCGACCCCGCGCACGTCGAGAAGGCGACCCTCGGCGACTGGATCGGTGCGGCGCGTCTGCGCACCCTGCCGCTCGCCGTCGCACCCGTCATCATCGGCACCGGCGCCGCGCTCATCCCCGACGTCCCGTTCCACTGGGTCATCGCGCTGTGCTGCCTCGTGCTCGCCGTCTCGATCCAGATCGGCGTCAACTACGCCAACGACTACAGTGACGGCATCCGCGGCACCGACGACCACCGCGTCGGCCCCGCCCGACTGACCGCGAGCGGCACGGCGTCGCCGCGCGCGGTGCTCACCGCTGCGCTCGCCTTCTTCGGCATCGCGGCGGTCGCAGGCCTCGCGATCATCATCCGCACGGGCCACTGGTGGATGCTCCTCGTGGGAGCCGCGTGCCTGGCCGCCGCGTGGTTCTACACCGGCGGCAAGCGCCCGTACGGCTATGCGGGCCTCGGCGAGCTGTTCGTCTTCGTCTTCTTCGGGCTCGTCGCGACCGTCGGCACGACGTACGTGCAGGCGGATGCCGTGCCGCAGGAGTCCTGGTTCGGCGGCGTCGTCGCGGGGCTGTTCGCCTGCGCCGTGCTCCTTGCCAACAACCTCCGCGACATCGACCAGGATCGCCTGTCGGGCAAGCGCACGCTCACCGTCCGCATCGGCAAGCGCGCGACGCAGGTCGTCTTCACGGTGTTCATGCTCGTCCCGTTCGCGATCGTCGCGTTCCTCGCGCAGTTCTACCCGCGCGCGTGGCTGGGGCTTCTCGCCCTCATCCCGGCGCTCTGCGCGGTCCTGATCGTCTGGACCTACCGCCGCCCGCGCGAACTCGTGGTCGCGCTGAGCCTCACGTCGCTGACGTCGCTCGCGGTCGCGATCTTCCTCTTCGTCGCGTTCGCGCTCTGAACCCCACGGCGCCGAACCCCACGGCGCCGAGCCTCAGACCGAGGTGCGGCGTCACTCCTCGGTGACGGCGTCCTCGGCATCCTCGTCGGTGGTCTTGCGCGTGCGGGCACGGCGCTCCGCGAGACCGGCGGTCATGTCGTCGAGCGGGCGACGCAGGAACAGCGTCGAGAGGCTGAGGCCGATGAGAGCCGCGAAGATCGCCGCGAGCCAGTAGTACTCGCGCATGATCGGGAAGAGCATCATGATGCCGAACGGCACGAGGAAGGCCAGCAGGCGCAACACCGTGTAGACGATCGCCGAACGAGCACGCATAGCCCCAGTTTAGGCCGCGCGCCAGCCCTCTCGCCCCCGGGGCCGTTCCGGGCGAACGTACATTCCGCGCGCCTAGGTGTACTGATCGGGAACGTTGATCAATCGTGAGAAGGGCGGCTGGTTGCCGCGGGCCGTGTGGGGACGATGCTGGTTGTATTGGTGGAGCCAGGCTTCGAGAGAGTCGCGGCGTTCCTGCTCGCTGATGTAGCAGCGGGCGTAGGCCCACCCGTCGGCCATGGTGCGGTGGAACCTCTCGACCTTCCCGTTGGTCTGCGGCCGGTACGGACGAGTCCGCTTCGGGGTGATCGACAGTGCTTCGCAGGTGTCGCGCCAGAGGTGCGATCGGTACGCACCACCGTTGTCTGAAAGCACTCGCTCGATCGCGACGCCGCGGTCGGCGAACCAATCAACGGCCCGACGCAGGACAGCGACAGCGGTGAAGGCGGTCTCGTCGTCGTGGACCTCGGTGTAGGCGACTCTGGAATGGTCATCGATGACGGTATGCACGAATGCATATCCGAGCTTCGGATTGCCATAGACGTTGCGTGACTTGTCCTGCGCCGCGGCGCGGTTCTTCTCGCCTTGGTGGCGACCAACGTAACGCCAGCCGCCACCGTCGGGGATGTTGCCGAGCTTCTTCACGTCTACGTGCACCATTGATCCCGGATGATCGTGCTCGTAGCGGCGGACGGGCTCACCTGTTTCGCGGTCGACATGAGAGAGTCGGTTCAAGCGGGCTGATCGCAAGATTCGATGAACCGTCGACGGCGCGATGTTGAGTCTCGCAGCGAGCTGGACCGGACCTTCCCGCAGACGCATTCGTAGGCTGACGCACCTCTTAGTCACGGTCTTGGACGTCTTGCCAGGAGACCTCCGTGGCCGCGAGGAGCGATCCTGCATCGAATCGCCGGCGAGGTATCGATCGACCCAGCGCTTAATTGTCGGCCAGGACACTTGAAAGCGGGCCGCCAGGCGGGGGATCGACGTCGCCGCTGGCCTCCCTTGCTGTGGTCCGCAAATCAGTGTCGCTCGCGAACAGGGGCCTGCAGGGTGACGTGTCCCGTCACGCTGTTGACCTGCCGATAGATGCCGAAACTGGTCAGGTGTCGCTTCTCTAGCTCGGCATCGATCAGGACCCAGGCATCCCCGATGCTCTCTGGCGGTCCATCGAAGGTGACCGTTACGCCTTCCGAGGCCTCCGGCACGACGATCCTGCTGACCGCCTCAGATTCGGGGCGCGTCGTAATCCCGGCTGAGACGGTGATCTGGTCGTCGTCCGTACCGTCATACAGAAGCACGATCTCTTCATCGGTGTGAGGGAGGTCCCGGTGCAACTGTTTGACGGCGTGACCGATCTCGGTCTCGTCAAGGACGGTGGTGCTCAGCCCCCAAATATTGAGGCTGGGCAGTGCGGTGATGGACAGATTCATGATGATCTCCATGGACTTGCTCTGGATGATGTCCAGCCGGTGCTGAACGTGGACCAGACGTGTTGAAGCCTCGGTGATCTGCCGCTGCAGGGCGTCTACCTGGTGAGTGAGAAGCACTTCCAGAGTGGACTGCTCAAGATGCGGATCGAGCAGCTGCCCGATCTCGGCCAAGCCGAACCCCAGCGCGCGCAGTTCCGCAATGGCACGCACGCGCCCAAGCTGGCTGTCCTGGTAGCGCCGATAGCCGGTTACAGGGTCGGTAGTAGCTGGGGTCAGCAACCCCTCGCCTTCCCAGTGCCGCAGCATGCGCCGCGAGACACCAGTGCTATGCGCGATCTCTCCGATACTCAACATGTCGACCCCCACCAGACCGCATCACACAGTGTCAAGGTCAATGCTCCCAGAGAGAGTCGCTCTACCAACGTCTCCGGTCAGTACAGCTAGCGACCTCTCACGAGGCGCCACGCCACGCCGCGACGGGCGTCGACGCGCTCGACCTCGCCTTCGTCTCGCAGTTTCTGGGCGGCCCATCGAATGTCGTACTGCCAGGTGTAGAAGAGATCTTCCGCCGCCCTGAGGTCCTGTTCGTGCCGTCGCCACACGACCTTGCTCACGTCCACGACGCGACCTTCGCCTCCAAGATGGCAGCAAAGAACCCCGGTCCCTGCGGGGGACCGGGGTCACGGGGCGGAGACGGTGGGATTTTCGCCCATCTGTTCTTTGTCCTGCACTTTCATCGCTCTCGCGAAGGCAGTGTCTGCCCCGCGTCAAGTCTTCCTCGACGACCACGGCGACCGACACCAGCGGCCACGCAGTCTCCGGACCGCCCCACGTAGAGGCTCGCGGGCTCCTCTCCGTGGTTCCGGGAAGGACATCGCCGCCAGCCACAGTCGGACAGAGCGCGGCTTCGCCGCGCGCGCCCTCGCGACGGGGGCTCTGGATGGACGCGAGTCGGAGGTCGCTCCATCGGATGAGCCACCTTCGGCATCGCCCGTGCGCGATCTGCGGTGTTGATGGGCTCTTCGGACATCTGGTGGGGATCAGGGGGTGAGTCCGCCGGCGGCGAGGAGCATGCGGAGGCGGTAGTTGGTGCGGTTGCGGTAGCCGCGGGCGAGGCGGCGGTGGAGCTCGATGATGCCGTTCACTGCCTCGGTGGGTCCGTTGTTCGCCCGTCCGGTGGTGAAGTAGGCCAGGAACGCCTCGCGCCAGCGCCTGAGGGTCCGCCCGAGGCGGGCGACCTCGGGGATGGGGCAGGTGTGGAAGGAGTCCAGGATCTTCTCGGCTCGCTTCTTGCCCGCGGCGGTGTCCCTGTCGCGGTAGGTCGCGCGGAGGTCCTGGGCGCAGCGCCAGGCGATGTAGACCTCTTCGTGGGCGGGGTCGGCCTGGATCGCGGTGGCGAGGCGGTCCAGCTGTTTGTCGGTGAGGTTCTCCGCCCCCGGCCCGCAGGATCGTCTGGATGCCGTAGAGGGGGTCACCCTTGCGGCCGCGGTGGCCCAGGGTGGTCTGCTGGACGCGGCGGCGGACCTCGTCCACGACCTGGGTGCCGAGCTTGACGACGTGGAAGGCGTCCAGGACCGCGACGGCGTCGGGGAGCTCCTCGTCGATCGCGGCCTTGTAGCCTCCGAACGGGTCCAACGCCGCCACGGCGATGTTCTTGCGGAAGGTGTCTCCGCGGGCGGTGAGCCAGTCGGTGTAGGCCTTCTTGGACCGGCCCGGGACCAGGTCCAGCAGCCGGAGTGCACCCGTCCCTGCTCGTCGCGGGTGAGGTCGACCATCCCGGTCAGCTCCTTCGGCCCCTTCCGGCGTGGGTCGCCGTGGTGCCAGATGTGTTCGTCGACCCCGAGGCTCTTCACGCCCGCGAACCGCTGCTCCTGGCTGTCGAGGTGTTCCAGGACGGGCTTGATCGCGCGCCACATCGTCTTCCACGCGATCCCGAGCTGGCGGGCCAGGCCGCTGATCGTGGCGTGCTCACGCCGCAGCTGCTCCATGGCCCAGGCAACGGCCCGGGCCGTGACCGATCCCCGCGCCCGGACCAGGTCGGGGACCTGCTCGGTGAACGTCCCCCGCGCACACGCGGGATCGGGGCAGCGCCAGACCCGTTGCCGCCAGAGCAGCACGACACGCGTGCTCCCGTGGGGCACGTCGGGCAGGCGCCGGACCCGCCGGCCCCGGCTCGGCGCGACCACCCCGCAGTCCGGGCAGCCCATCAGCTGCGACGGCGTGGAGACCTCCACGCGCATATGGCCGTCGGTGCGCTCGACGCCCTCGACATGGACCACACCCTCCAGCCCCAGGAGGAGATCACAGCGCGGGCAGGGGTCACCTGTGGAAGGCGCGCGCACGCACGCCGTGGCGTTGGTCAACGTCGAGGTCCTTGAGACGAATGGTTGCTTGGTCGCTACCGATCATCGAGGACCTCGACCCCTACCCAACCCCGATCACACCCCGACCCTCACTCCCCACCAGATGTCCGAAGAGCCCGGTGAGCTCCTCCTCCAGCGCCGCCTCCAGGACCTGTTTCGTCAACCCGGTCAACAGGCCGCCCGGGCCGACGAGATCGACCCCCGCCTCCCGCGCCTGGTCCACCAGCCGGTGAGCCAGCGCCTGCTTGTCATCCTCGCCCATCATCATGGGCTCGATCGTCTCGGTCATGCTGCCCGCTTCCCCGCCAAGCACCATCCCGGCGTGTCAGGCCAGACCCCCGCCCACCGTTCTTCTGACACTCCCCGTCAGGGTTGAGCGGCGTCGAGTTGTCCGAGCGTGAACGTCCAGCCTTCCCGGTAGGCCTCGGCGGGCGCATCGTCCTCCCACGGCCCGCTGTGCAGCACGGTGACGCGTGTGCCTTCGGCCACTGGCTCGAGTCGGATGTCGACCGCCTCGTCGGGCACCTCGCCCTCGGCGTCGCGCCACTCCCACGTGTACGCCAGGTGCGTGGGTTCCTCGACCACGAGGTAGACACCTCGGAGATCGATGCCCGCTCCCGGCGCCTGGATTCGGTATGTGCCGCCGCGGCGCGCATCGGCCTCGATGTGCACGTCGCTCCAGTGGTTCCACCACCAGGTGCGGAGCCCATCGGCGGTGGCGAAGGCGGCCCACACACGTTCGATCGGGGCGGCGATGACGCGCTCGAGAGTCATCGGCGCGCGCGTGATGCTGCTCCATCGTGCGACGCCGTCGGACTCGATCTGCTCGTCATCGGGCGCGTCGGTCGCAGCGGCGCCGAGCGACCGCGCGAGCGCCTGCAACGTCTGCTCCCAGCCGCCTCCATAGCCCACGGCGTGATCCGGCTGCTCGAGCGTGTGCTGGAGCTCGAGCGTGGTCGTGCCCTCGTCGGCTGGTGCGATGCGTGCCGTGATGACGCTCTCGGGCTCCCCTTGCCATGACCAGGCGACGGCGATCTCGTCGTCGCCGCACCTGAGCACGCGCCCCTCGGCGACATCGTGCTCGTCACCGAGAACCACGGTGAACCGGTCCCCGACCTGGCTGGGCTCGCCGTTCACGGTGCCGAACCATCGTGAGAGGCGGTCGACGTTCGCGCACGCGTCGCGGACCTCGGCGGGACTCGCGCGGTAGGTGCGCCGAAACGTCAGCTGCGGGCGCTCGCGGGTACCGGTGAGCGCTCTCGAGACCACGCTCAGATCATCTCTCGTCATTCTGCATCCTCCTGGTGGCGGGCTTCTCTTCGACCTCGTGCGAGCTCCGTCTCCAGCGCGTCGAGCCGCTGTGGCCACAAGCGCGCATAGCGCTCGACCCACCCGGCGACCTCGTCGAGGGCACCGGGCACGAGACTGTAGAGGCGCCGGGATCCCACGGGCCGGGCCTGGACGATCTCGGACTCTCGCAGCAGCCGCAGCTGATTCGAGACGGCGGGCTGCCCGATGCCGAACTCGACCATGACGACCTCGCCGACCTCGCCGGCGGTGCGCTCACCATCGGCGAGCACCTCGACGACGCGTCGACGCACGGGATCGGCGAGAACGGCGAACTGGCTCACGTCACGCACGGTATCATCTGTTAGTGATATTTATCAATGGCGATATGTCGCTCCCGCCCATCGACGGGTGTGCCGGCCTCGATGTTGCGACGCACCGAGCGGGCCAGCTGGTCCGCGTGTGAGCCATCGGCCGGAACGGTCGCGAGGATCGTGCGCGCTGGGTCTTGCTGGCCGCTGAGCCACAGCGACGCCGACGCCACTCCACCCTCGGCTACCGTACCCCCGCGGACGTCCACGCCGAGCACACACGTCAGACCGCAGCCGCGGCCTGATCAACAAAGAGACTGTCTAAGAAACTTGACACAGCCCATTGGGCGCCTTGCGCCGTGTGGAAGGACAGTGCGGGTTCGAGCCAGGCGTCGAGCCCGGCCCCCTGGAGGGTAGCCTGTTCAATGCTGATCCAGCCGTCGCCCATGGGGCGGTCTGCTCCCATCAGCGCGGGGTGGGCGCCGGGGCGGGCGAGAAGGTCCTTCGCGGCCGCGGGGTCGATGCGCAGCAGGAGTTCTCCCGCTCGGCGCGCGGCGACGACCATGCGTCCCTCGATCATGAAGGACACGCCGCCGAACATGGACACTTCACGAGGGCTGCGGTCACTTAGCGCTTCACGTACCCGCTCGATGAGGTCCTCCTGGTCCGTCATCGCCCGCCCTTCTCGATGTACTCGGGTCCGCTGTAGTGCAGGTTCAGTGACGTGATGCGCCCGCCGTCGAACGTGAAGAACTCCGCGAAGGTCATCGGGCCGCCGGGCATGGTTGCGGTGTAAAGCACGGCCGACCCGTGAGGACTGTGCACGTCGTGGATGATCTCGATCTGCTGGACCGTCCCGATGAAGCCGGCGGCGCCGACTAGGAAGCCCTCGGTCGCATCGGGGAGATGTCCAGCGAGGGAGCCGGTGAAGTCGAGGTGGTCGCCCAGCAGGGGTCGCAGGGCGGCTCCGTCCTGGTAGGCGTCGATGCCGGACTCGAGGATCCGGTAGTAGTCCTTGAGGACCTGTGGTGAGTCTGAAGACAAGGTGGCAGACATGACTCTCCTTGGCGTGAGAATAGTGCTTGATACTTTCAAGCAGATACTTGATAAAGTCAAGGGGGTCACGTGAAGTCCTACGGTCAGCTTTGTTCAATCGCCCGCGCGCTGGATATCGTCGGCGATCGCTGGACTCTCCTGATCGTGCGGGAGCTCCTGATCGAGGGTGAACTGCGCTTTGGTGAATTGCAACGGGGCCTGCCCGGCATTGCGACGAACTTGCTCACCCAGCGCCTGCGGGACCTCGAGACGGACGGTGTCGTCATCCGCGAGCCCTCATCGGGCACTTCGGGCACACCGACATACCAGCTCACCGACCGCGGCCGGGCCCTAGATGGAGTGCTGCGTGAGCTTCTCAAATGGGGCGCCCCGACAGTTCCGGATGCACCGAGCGACGCGATCTTCCAGATGCATTGGCTCAGCCAACCAGCTCGATTCCTCCTCAAAGATCACCGACCGGACGATCCCGCGGTCGTCATCCGGTTCGGCACCTTCGTCGACGGCTTTGACCTCACCGCAGCCAGCGGCACCATCACGGTGAACCCCTGCCAACGCGACACCAGCCCCCTGGCGACGGTCACGGGGCCGGGGCCGATCCTGGTGGCACTCCTGCAAGGCGCGATGCCCCTACCCGCTGCTATCGCACGAGGTGTGCAGGTCGCTGGTGATGCCGGAGCCTTGACGCGAGTGCTCCCACCGCCTCCGCCCGCGTCAACTAATGTCCCCGGTCAGTACACCTAGGATGGCCTCGTGGTGCGAATCCTTCTGCCGGCAGCGCTGCTGTTGCTCGCCTTCTGGGTGTACAGCATCGTCGACTGCGCCATCGTCTCGCCCACCCGCCACCGTGGCGTGAGCAAGCCGGTCTGGATCCTCATCGTCGTGCTGTTCCCCGTGCTCGGCGGCATCCTCTGGTTCGTCGTCGGCCGCGGCCGCGAGCGCGCCCCGTCGGTCTACCGGGCGCCCGACGACGACCCGACCTTCCTCGGGTCGATCGGGTCGATCAGCGATCAGGACGAGCGCATCCGCCGGCTCGAGGCGGAGCTCGCCGCGCTCGACGCCGAGGACGCCGACCCCGACGGACCGCCTCGCCCCGCCGCCGGCTCCGCCACGCCCGACGACGAGGGCGACACGCCCCGCGGCGCGCACGGCTGACCCGTGGACGAACCGCGCACGGCCGACGAGGACGCATCCCTGAGGCACGCCTCCCGCAGCGCCGCACCCGCGACGGATGCCGCCGCCGCCCTCCTGGCGCGGCTCGTCGAACTGGGCGTCCGCCACGTCGTCGTGAGCCCGGGCTCGCGCTCGCAGGCCCTCGCGCTCGCCGCGGCGGCGCTCGAGGAGCGCGGCGCGGTGGCGGTGCACGTCCGCATCGACGAGCGCGTAGCGGGCTTCACCGCGCTCGGGATCGGGCGGGAGACCGGCATGCCCGCCGTCGTCCTGTGCACGTCGGGGACGGCCGTCGCGAACCTCCTCCCGGCGGCGCTCGAGGCGCATCACGCCGGGGTGCCGCTCGTCCTCCTCACCGCCGACCGCCCGCCCGAGCTCCGCGGTGTCGGCGCCAACCAGACCACCCGCCAGCCCGGGATGTTCGCACCGAGCATTCGGCTCGAAGCCGACCTCCCGGTGCCCGAAGAGGTCGACGACGACGGCGCGGGCGAGCAGTCCGCCGCCCTCCGGCGCGTCGCGGACGAGGCGATCGCCGCGGCGCTCGGCGCCGGCACGCGCCAACCCGGGCCGGTGCACCTGAACCTCCCGTACCGCGAACCGCTCGCGGGCGCCCTGCCCGCGTGGTTCAGCATGCCGACGGTCGAGCTGTCGACGACCGGAACCGACCCCGACGACGTCGCGGCGGGCGAGCCGCCCGTCGAGCCCGAGCCGTCCGGCGCGCTCTACCAGGGCGGCGGGGGGATCGGCGAGTCGAACCGCCCGACCGACCCCGACCTCGACCCGCACGTGCTGCGTCGCGGCCCGCGCACCGTCGTGGTGGCCGGGGCGGATGCCGGGCCTGCCGCCGAGGCACTCGCGCACGCCGGCGGATGGCCCCTCGTCGCCGAGATCGTCTCGGGGTCGCGCTTCGGACGCAATCTCGTGCACGGCTACCGAGCGCTCCTCTCCGACCCTGACCTCGGCGGGCGCGTCGAACGGGTGATCGTGTTCGGGCATCCCACGCTCAGCCGCGAAGCGACGCGTCTGCTGTCGCGCGACGACGTCGAGGTCTTCGCCGTCCGCGGACCGGGGGAGCCGCTCAACCTCAATGGCTCGACCACCGCCATCGACGCCGTGACCGTCGCGGTCGGTGACATCGACCGAGACTGGTTCGGGGCGTGGATGCGCGCGTCGCGCGCCGCCGCCGTCGACCTCACGCCCGCGGCGCCCGATGCGGACGCCCTGGCATCCGCCGTCCCGAGCGAACGACTCGGGGCGATCGCCGCGGAGCTCGAGGTCGCCCGCGCCAAGATCGATCGGACGACGCTCGTGGATGCCGTATGGCGCGCGACCTGGCCGCACGATCGCCTGCTCTTCGCGTCGTCGCGGCTGGTGCGGGTCGCCGACGAGGTGCTCGGCGGCAAGAAGGTGCCGGTGCACGCGAATCGCGGCCTCGCGGGGATCGACGGGACGATCGCGACCGGTCGCGGCATCGCGATCGCGAGCCAGGCGGGCGGAGCCCCCGGTGTCACGCGCGTGCTGATGGGCGACCTCGCGTTCCTCCACGACGTCGGCGCGCTGCTGCTCACGCCCGGCGAAGAGCTGCCGCGCATCCAGGTGATCGTCGGGAACGACGGGGGAGGGACGATCTTCGACGGGCTCGAGGTGGCATCGGTCGCCTCGCCGAGCGCCATGGATCGTGTGCTCTACACGCCGCACGCCGTCCGGCTCGCAGCTCTCGCCGACGCCTACGGCTGGACGTACGTGTCCGCCGCGACGCGCACCGAACTGGACCAGGCGCTGACGGCGCCCGTCACCGGGCCGCAGCTCATCGAGGTCGCGCTCGCGCGCTGAGCCCGGTGCGCCCCTCCCTAGACTGAGCCGGATGCCGACGACGTCCACCCTCCTCGTGACCGACCCCGCCCGGCCCCGGTGGGACGGCGACGGGCCGCGACCGCTGCCGATCCACTTCTGGGAGCCGGACGGCCCCGGTCCCCACCCCGTCGTCCTCCTCTCGCACGGCACCGGCGGCAGGGCGAGCGACCTCGCCTGGCTCGCAGAAACCCTGTCCCGCGCCGGATTCCTCGTCGCGGCCACCGACCACCACGGCAACACGTCGGCGGGCGACTACCTGCCCGAGGGCTTCGCCTTCGTGTGGGAGAGGCCGACCGACCTCTCCCGTGTGCTCGACGTCGTGCTCGCGCGCGGAGACGCCGACCCCGCTCGCGTCGGCGCGGCGGGGTTCTCGCTCGGCGGGTACACGACGATCGCACTCCTCGGCGGGCGGATCGACCCTGTCGTCGCGACGCTCGTACTGGCGGGGGCCGCACCGCTTCCGCCGCTGCCGGAGTACCCGGACCTCGTCGACGCGTTGCGCGCACGCCACGACGAGGCTGAGATCGCTGCCCCCATCGCGGCGGGAGCCGGTTCGCGACGCGACGCGCGGGTGCGGGCGGGATTCGCGATCGCCCCGTCGATCGGTGCGCTCGTCGACCCGGCGAGCCTCGCCGAGATCACCGCGCCGCTCGCCCTCCGGTGGGGCGACGCCGACGACAACGCGGTGCCCGAGGACAACGCGCTCGCGTATCTGGCGGGGGTGCCGACGGCATCCGGTCACAGCGTCGGAAGCGATATCGGCCACTACGTCTTCCTGGCGGCGAGCGAGGACCCCGGTGACGTCCGCGGGACCGTGGCACAGGATGCCGTGGCGTTCTTCACCCGTGAGCTCGCGTCATCGGCCAAGATGTGACCATGAGCGACACCTCTTGGAACGACGACCCGTCCCGGCTGCTGCGCGTCACCGACGGCTTCCGCCTGGCCGAGGTCGACCCCGGCGCGACACCGGGGTACCGCGACGGCAAGAAGAGCGGCGAGAACGACCTCGCGCACGGCACGAAGCAGTTGGACGAGCTGCAGGAGCGGCTCTACGCCCAGAGCCGCGTCGTCCCGCAGAGCCCATCGCTGCTCCTCGTGCTGCAGGCGATGGACACGGCGGGCAAGGGCGGGATCGTGCGGCACGTCATCGGAGCGACCGACCCGCAGGGCGTGCACCTGAAGGCCTTCAAGGCGCCCACCGAGGAGGAGCGAGCCCACGATTTCCTGTGGCGCGTCGAGAAGGAGGTGCCGGGGGCGGGATACATCGGCGTCTTCGATCGCTCTCATTACGAGGACGTGCTCATCGGTCGCGTGCGTTCGCTCGCGCCGCCCGAGGAGATCGAACGACGATACGGGGCGATCGTCGATTTCGAGAAGCTGCTCACGGATGCCGGCACCCGCATCGTCAAGGTCATGCTGCACATCTCTCCCGACGAGCAGAAGAAGCGTCTCGCGAGCAGGCTCGACCGCCCCGACAAGCACTGGAAGTACAACCCCGGCGATGTCGATGAGCGCAAGCTCTGGCCCGACTACATGGACGCGTACCAGAAGGTCTTCGAGCGGACCTCGACCCCGGATGCCCCGTGGTACGTCGTTCCCGCCGACCGCAAGTGGTATGCGCGGCTCGCTGTGCAGACGCTGCTCATCGACGCGCTGCGCGACATCGACCCGCAGTGGCCCGCCGCCGACTTCGACGTCGAGGTCGAGAAGGCCCGCCTCGCCGCGACCTGACCGCCGTGACGTGACCGCCGTGACGTGACCGCCGTGACGTGACCGCCGTGACCGGTCGCCGAGCGGGCGGCGCCGCCGCGGGTCGACAAGTGTGGTCGCGCGCTACGCCAGCGCGTCGACGATGGGCCGGAACTTCACGCGCGTCTCGAGGAGTTCCGCCTCGGGGTCGCTGCCGGCGACGATCCCGGCGCCCGCGTGCGCCCGGAAGGGGATGCCGCCCCCCGTCTCGGCGGCGAGGTCGAACTGCGCGCCGCGCAGCGCGATCGCCCACTCGCCGTCGCCGCGCGCGTCGATCCAGCCGACCGGCCCCGCGTAGCGCCCCCGGTCGGACGGCTCGATCCGCGAGATCGCGGCCACCGCGGCATCCGTCGGCGTTCCTGCGACCGCGGCCGTAGGGTGCAGCACCTCGACGAGGTCGAGCGCGGACGTGTCGGCCGCGGTCGTCGCCTCGACGTCGGTCGCGAGGTGCCACACGTTCGGAAGCGGCAGGGTGAAGGGCTGCTCGCTCGCCGCGAGCGCCGAAGTCAGGGGCGTGAGCGCGTCGACGAGGCTACGGACGGCGTAGCCGTGCTCGGCGAGGTCCTTCTCGCTGGAGGCCAGGGCCAGGGCCGCCTCGCGGTCGGCATCCGGATCTGCGCCGCGCGCGAGCGTCCCGGCGAGGACGCGCGCCGTGACGGTGCCGCCCGCGACCGTGACGAGGGTCTCGGGACTCGCTCCGATGAGTCCGTCGACGGCGTAGACCCACGTGTCGGGATAGCCGGTCGCGAGCGAGCGCACCAGGCGGCGGAGGTCAGCGCCGGGCGGCACCGTGCCGACGAGGTCGCGGGCGAGGACGACCTTGCTGACCTCGCCGTCGGAGATCGCGGCGAGGCCCGCGCGGACGGCATCCTGATACCCGTCCGGAGTGAGCGCCCCCGGGCCAACGGCGGCCGACCAGTGCGCGCCGAACGGGATCGCCTCGGGCGCGGCCGGCTCCGGCTCGCCGTCGCCGGGCAGCACCCAGGTCGCCCACGTCTTCTCTCCCCGGTGTCCGATCGTCAGGCGCGGGACGGTGAGCATGCCGGAAGAGGACGAGTCGGGCGCAAAGGGGAGCGCGCCGAAGGCGATGAGGCCGGAGCCGGATTCCTCGACGTGGTCGTCGATCTCGGCGGCGGCGGTCACCTGACGCCAGCGCTCCGCGAGGTCCGCGGTCTCGTCCGCCGGTGCCGTGAGGGTGAGGGCATCGCCGACGCCGACGAGCCAGGCGCCGCGCCGCGTCCAGACGAGAGGGTCGTGCGGATCGGCGTACTCGAGCAGGTCGCCGAGCGGCGCGATCTCACGGGTGATCACCCGCATCCGGACGGGAGCCTGGGCGGTGTCACTCACCCGACCAGCCTATTCCCGGTGGCGGGGCGCCCCGGTCGCGGCCCAGGCCCGGCCGACGCGTCGCCCCCGAAACACAGCCAGCCCGAGGCACCGTCGCCCCCGAGGCGCAATCGCCTCCGAGACACAACTCAGGCAGAACCCCGCGATCGGGCCGCGAGAGGCGCCGCGCGCCCCGATCTGCCTGAGTTGTGTACACGGCGTAGGCTCCGAGCATGACCGAACGCCCCGCCCTCGGCAGCCCGCTCGTCTTCCGGTGGCGCAAATGGGACGGCTCTCCCCATTGGGAGCACGACTGCGTCTATCTCGGCGCCGACCGCTGGGGGGACTGGGTCGGTCAGCGGGACGGGTGGCGCAGCGCTCGTCCCGGGGTCGACGGCGTCGCCGAGGGCGACAACGTCACTCTCGTCCCGCCGTCGGGCGAGTTCGCGGCGACCTTCAACGCGACCCATCCCCGCATCGAGATCTACATCGACCTCGGCTGGGATATCCGGTGGGAGGCGGGCGCGCCGACCGGCATCGACATGGACCTGGATGTCGTCCGCGCCCGCGACGGACGCGGCATCTACATCGACGACCGCGACGAGTTCGCCGAGCATCGCGTGCAGTTCGGCTACCCCCTCGACATCGCGTCGCGCGTCGAGCAGGTCGCCCTCGATCTGGAGCGCGCGGTCACGGAGGAGTCCGCCCCCTTCGACGGGCCGACCGCCGCCCACTGGCTCGCCCAACTCGATCGCCTCGCCGGTCGGTAGCGGAGGCGGCGCGGATGCCCGCCGCGCACGGGAGAGACGCGCATAGGATCGAACGGTGACCTCCCGCCCCGCCGAGCAGCACCCCGCCCACGCCGCGGACCCGCACCGCGCCGATCTCGGTAAGGACCCGTCGCGTGTGAGCGGCATGTTCGACGAGGTCGCGGCGGGCTACGACCGCACGAACACGGTGCTGAGCCTCGGCAACGACCGGCTCTGGCGCATCGCGACGACGCGCGCCGTCGCACCCAAGCCCGGGCAGCGCATCCTCGACCTCGCCGCCGGGACGGGTGCGAGCTCCGTGAGCCTCGCCCGCTCGGGCGCCGAGGTCGTCGCGGGCGACTTCTCACCCGGCATGATCGCCGAGGGTCGGCGCCGCCACGGCGATGTCCCGAACCTCACCTTCGCCCACGCCGACGCGATGGACCTCCCGTTCGAGGACGACAGCTTCGACGCCGTTACGATCTCGTTCGGGCTGCGCAACGTCAACGACCCGAAGAAGGCGCTCGCCGAGATGCTCCGCGTCACCGCGCCGGGCGGCAGGCTCGTCATCTGCGAGTTCTCGCACCCGCAGAACCCCGCCTTCACCGGTCTCTACCGCTTCTACAACGACCGCGTGCTCCCCGTCGTCGCCAAGGCCGTGAGCAGCAATGCGGATGCCTACGACTACCTCAACGAGTCGATCCGCGACTGGCCCGACCAGAAGACGCTGTCGACGTGGATCCGGGACGCCGGGTGGACGGGCGTTGCTCACCGCGACCTCACGTTCGGCATCGTCGCCCTCCACCGAGCAATCAAGCCCGCCGCGACCGCACCCGCCGCGACCGCACCCGGCGCGGTCAACCCCCAGCCGTGACGTCCGGCGACCCCGGTAGGCTGGTCGGGTGACTCCGAGTCTTCCCGCTTCTGGTGAGCGCCTGTCGGCCCAGCTGGGCCTGACCGAGCGCGTGCTCGCGGGGCCGCGCATGCGGAAGCTCCTCGGCATCGTCGAAGACGGTCTCGACGAGGTCGAGGCGACCCTCGCCCGCGAGCTCACCGTCAGCGACGCCCTCGCCGACGCGACCACCCGCTACCTCTACGAGGCGGGCGGCAAGCGGGTGCGACCGATGCTCGCGCTCCTCACCGCGCAGCTCGGCTCCGGCACCACCGAGCACGTCATCGCCGGGGCGACCGCGCTCGAGATGACCCACCTCGGCTCGCTTTACCACGACGACGTCATGGACGGCGCCGACGTTCGCCGCGGCGTGCCGAGCGCGCACGCCGTGTGGGGCAACAACGTCGCGATCCTCACCGGCGACCTCCTCTTCTCACGCGCCAGCCAGCTCATGGCCCAGATCGGCGAGCGGGCGATCCGCCTGCAGGCCGACACCTTCGAGCGCTTGGTCCTCGGTCAGATGCACGAGACGGTCGGTCCCCCGTCGGGGGAGGACCCGGTGGAGTTCTACCTGCAGGTTCTCGCCGACAAGACGGGGTCGCTCATCGCGGCATCCGCTCAGGCCGGCGTTTTCTTCTCCGACGCGTCCGACGACTACGTCGCACCGGTTCTGGAGTACGGCGAGAAGGTCGGCGTCGCCTTCCAGCTGCTCGACGACGTGATCGACCTCTCCGCCGACCCCGCCGAGACCGGCAAGGTCCCCGGCACCGATCTGCGCGCGGGCGTCCCGACCATGCCGTACCTGCTTCTCGGTCGCGCATCCGATCCGGCATCCCGCTCTCTGCGCGCCACGATCGACGACGGCGTCGCACGTATCGCCGACGGCGCCGACCCCGCGATCCTCGACGATGCCATGACGCGGCTGCGCGAGCACCCGGCCACCGAAGCGACGCGCCGGCAGGCGTACGAGTGGGCGGATGCCGCGGTCGCAGGCCTCGAGCCGTTGCCGCAGGGCCCGGTGCGCGAGGCGCTCGTGAAGCTCTCGCACGTCATCGTCGACCGCTCCAGTTGACCGCACGTGCGGCGGGGCGCTGGGACGCGCTGCGCTCGCTCAACGACCGGATGAACACCTCTACGACCGGACAGAACCAAAGGACACACCCATGACCAAGCTCAGGCTGGCCATCGTCGGCGCGGGCCCCGCCGGCATCTACGCGGCCGACATCCTCCTGAAGGCCGAGCGCAAGTTCGACGTCTCGATCGACCTGTTCGACCACCTTCCGGCGCCCTACGGTCTCGTCCGCTACGGGGTCGCGCCCGACCATCCGCGCATCAAGGGCATCGTCAACGCCCTTCGCGACGTGCTCGACCGCGGCGACATCCGCATCTTCGGCAACGTCCGGTTCGGTGAGGACATCACCCTCGACGACCTCAAGAACCACTACAACGCGGTGATCTTCGCGACGGGAGCGATCCGGGACGCCGACCTCGACATCCCGGGCATCGACGCGGTCGGCTCGTACGGCGCCGCCGACTTCGTCAGCTGGTACGACGGGCACCCCGACTTCCCGCGCGAGTGGCCGCTCGACGCGCAGTCGGTCGCGGTCGTCGGCGTCGGCAACGTCGCCCTCGACGTGGCGCGCATCCTCGCGAAGCACCCCGAGGACCTTCTCCCCACCGAGATCCCCGCGAACGTCCAGGCGGGGCTCGAGGCCTCTCAGGTCACCGATGTGCACGTGTTCGGGCGTCGCGGGCCCGCACAGGTGAAGTTCACGCCCCTGGAGCTGCGCGAACTCGGCGAGCTGCGCGACGTCGACATGATCGTCCACGACGAGGACTTCGACTACGACGAGGCGTCGAAGGCCGCGATCGCCTCGAACAAGCAGGTCATGGTGATCGACCGGGTGCTGCAGTCGTGGCGCCAGCGCCCCGGCGTCAACGACTACGCCGGCGCCGACGACGACACCCCGCGCGCCTCGCGCCGCCTGCACCTGCACTTCTGGGCCAAGCCGGTGGAGCTCAAGACCGAAGCCGGGCGCGTCTGCGCGATCGTGTACGAGCGCACGCAGCCCGACGGCGAGGGCGGCGTCGAGGGGACGGGCGAGCTCCGCGAGATCCCCGTGCAGCAGGTCTACCGCGCGGTCGGGTACTTCGGGTCGCCGCTGCCGGGCGTGCCCTTCGACAAGAAGCACGGCGTCATCCCGAACCACGAGGGCCAGGTGCTCAAGAAGGACTCGAACGAGCGCGTGCCCGGCGTCTACGCGACGGGGTGGATCAAGCGCGGCCCCGTCGGGCTCATCGGGCACACGAAGTCTGATGCCATGGAGACGATCAGCCACCTGATCAACGATCAGGGCTCGTGGTGGACGCCCGAGGACCCCTCGCCGGAGGCGATCCCGGCGCTTCTCGAGGCGCGCGGCGTTCGCTGGACCGACCTCGACGGCTGGCACCGCCTCGACGAGCACGAGATCGCGCTCGGCGCGCCGCACGGGCGCGCGCGCATCAAGGTCGTCGACCGTGACGAGATGGTCGACGTCTCCCGCGCGGAGGGCTGACGCCGATCCTCCCGGGCGCAGGGATCCGAGCCCTCGCCCCTGGGTAGGCTGTCTCCATGGCGACAGGGAGCGGGCAGGAGTGGGTCACCGACATCCTCGGAGAGCCGTTCGAGCAGCGGACGCTGCCGCTCGGCGAGGATGCCGAGGGAGAGGTCGTCGCGACGCTCGTGCGGTCGCTCCCACCCGGCGACGCCCCGCTGTCGGATGCCCCGCTGCAGGGCGTCGATGTGCTCTACGTCCACGGATGGTCGGACTACTTCTTCCAGACCGAGCTCGCCCGATTCTGGAACGACCTCGGGGCCCGGTTCTACGCGCTCGATCTGCGGAAGTACGGACGGAGTCAGCGGCCCGGGCAGACGCCCGGCTACGTCGCCGCGCTCGATGAGTACGACGCCGACCTCGATGCGGCGCTCGCGGCGATGCGCGAGGAAGGCGTCCAGCGCCGGCTCATCCTCATGGGCCACTCGACGGGAGGACTGACGCTGAGCCTGTGGGCGGCGCGGCACAAGAACACCGTCGCCGCGCTCGTCCTCAACAGCCCGTGGCTCGAGCTCCAGACCGGCGCGGTCGGGCGCCAGGCGATCGCCCCGCTCGTGTCGGCGCGGGCGAAGTTCGATCCGCTCGGCTCGCACCCCGTCGTCGACCTCGGCTTCTACACACGAGCGCAGCGGGAACTCGGCACTCTCCCCGACAGCCCCGAGGGGTGGCGGCCGGAGCGCGGGTTCCCCACGCACCCGGGGTGGCTCGCGGCGGTCATGGCGGGCCACCGGACGATCGCAGCAGGCGTCGACATCGACTGCCCCGTCATCGTGCTGCTCTCGCGCGGCTCGACCGCGCCGATCCAGTGGTCTGACGCGATGACGTCGACCGACAGCGTGCTCGTCGTCGACGACATCGCGAAGGCCGCGACGAAGCTCGGGAACGAGGTCACGATCCGGCGCATCCCGAACGCGATCCACGACATCACCCTCTCCGCACCCGAGCCGAAGGGTGCGGCGTACGCGGCGCTGCGCGACTGGCTCACCACCGGGGCGCTCGCCGACGGCTGCGCGCCGCCCGCCGAGGAGACGCGTGAACCACGCACGCGCGCGGCGGCGGTGTGAACGAGCGGGCGGGCGGGCAGTCCGCCGCCGACGACGGCGAGTTCGCGCAAGCGGTTCGCTGGCTGCAGCGGGCCAGCGGCGATCCGATGGCGGATGCCGCTCCCGGTCGGCTGACGGTGAGGGCGGTGGCGGCCCCCGTCGGGCGCTCCCGGTACCAGGAGTGCCGGTTGGAGCTCGAGGTCGCGTTCGCCGGTGACGAGGCATCCGCGCTTCCGCGCCCGATCGTCGTGCACGAGGCGGTCTTCCCCCGTGTGCGCTGGCCCGAGGTCGGGCAGGTCGCGCCCGCGATGATCGGGCGTTCGGACCCGCGCGTCTTCGAGGCGAGATGGGATGCTCTGCGCTGAGGGCCTTGCGCTGAGAACTCCGGCGCGGGGGCATGCGCGTCCGAGCCGCTCAGCCGAGCAGCTGGGGATGGGTGAGGCGCCACCAGCCGGTGGGTTCCTCGATCGTCCCGCGCACCTGGACCGAGGCGATCGCGCTGCGCGGACCGGCCGTCCAGGTCACGGTACCGACGTGCTCGCCGTCGGTGTACGCCACCGGGGTGCCGATGTCGGTCGTCACCTCGATCGGGGTGTCCGACCAGGTCCGGATGGACGCCGAGTCGACGATCACGAGCTCGGCGGAGGCGCCCCACGCCGTCTCGTAGATGCCGATGGCCGTGCCGGCGGGCGCGAGTGCGACGTCGTGGAACCCGTCCGCGATGCTGCCGAGGAGCGCGCGGACCGCGGCATCCTGCGATTCGCGTGACGTGCCGCCGAGCGTGACGCCCGTGACCGACAGGGGTTCGCCGACGCCGGTCGGGACGGTCGCGGTGAACAGGAGCGCGAAGGTCCCCTCGCCGAGGTTCCCGGTCTTCAGCCCCGTCACGCCGCTGTCGCCGAGGAGCCTGTTGGTGTTGTTCACACGGCCGGTGACCTCGGTCGTGTAGGTCGCCGAGCCCGCGAGCGCGGCGATCGTCGGGTGCGCGGCGGCGAGCTGCCCGATGCGGACGAGATCGCTCGGGGTGCTCACGTTCCGGGGGCTGAGGCCCGTCGGCTCGACGATGGTGGTGCCGGTGAGGCCCTGGCGGGCGAGCCAATCGCGGGTCGCCGCGAGGAACGCGCCGCGCGAGCCGAACGCGCACGTGGACACGGCGTCGGCGTAGTTGCTCGCCGAGGGGATGAGCATGAGCGCGAGCGCGTCGCGCAGCGGCATCGAGCTGCCCGTCGGCATCGCGGCGATCGCGGCGCCCTGCACGTAGTACTCGTCGTACAGGTCGTGGTCGGCCTCGGTGAAGGTGATCGTCGGACCCGGATCGTCGGGGCCTGCGAGCGGATGTGCGTCGAGGACGACGAGCGCGGTGATGATCTTGCTGACGCTCGCGATCGAGCGCGGCTCGTCGCCGCCGGCGGCCAGGGTGAGTCCGTCGGCGCCGATGAACTCGGCCGCGCCGTTCGTCACGACGAGGGTCGTGCCCTCGGCCGGCAGGGTGAAGGATGCCGCGGCCCCGGCCGCCGCGGTCGGCGTGCGGGTCGTCGCGACGGGATCGGGGAGGGGCGCGTTCAGAGCCCACATGACGTAGCCGGTGACGGATGCCGCGAGCACCGCGAAGACGACGAGGAACGCGACGCCCGCGCGCCGTGCGCGGCGGCGCCGCCGGGCGCGCGCGGCTCGTTCGGCTTCGGTGGGCGCGTCTTCTCCGCCGCGACGGCGCCCGCCCGGCTCGAACAGCTCGGCGAGCGGGTCGGGCGCGGTCATCTCGGCTCCGCCGCGGCGACGCGGTTCTCGCGGACGACGCCGATGATCACGAGGGCGATGCCCGTCGCGGCGAGCCAGGCGGCGAAGAGGACGCCGGCGGAGACGGGCGCGAAGGCCATCGCCGATATCGGCGACCCCCCGGCGATCGCCATACGACCGCTCTCGCAGACGAGCGCGACGGTATAGACGACGGCGCACACGAGAAGCGTTCGCACCGCGAGGCTGGGTGACGCCCCATCGTGTCGGGCGTGCCGGAGCGCGCTGACGCCGAGCGCGAGGCCGCCGAACGCCGCCGCGAGCGACAACGCGATGGTGGCGGTGTTTCCGATCCCGCGGAGGACGTCGCCCAGCGGCCCGTTGCAGAAGTTTGCGCGGTTCGCGCCCCACTCGATGACATTCGCGCAGAGGAGGCGGTACGCCACCATGTCCATCAGCGGCACAACGGCAGAGACCGACGCACCGCCCAGCAGGAGCGCCCAGCCCCACCCGGTCGGACTCCGTCGTCGCCTCGTTGCGACCTCGACGCCCACGCTCAGCGGTAGTTGACGAACTGCAGGTCGACGTCGAGGTCGGCGGCCTTCAGCATCCGCTGGACCTCCTGAAGGTCGTCGCGCGACTTCGACTGCACGCGCAGCTCGTCGCCCTGGATCTGCGACTTCACGGACTTCGGCCCCTCGTCGCGGATCATCTTGGAGATCTTCTTCGCATCCTCCGACGAGATGCCCTCCTTGAGGGTGGAGGTGATCCGGTACTCCTTGCCGGATGCCTGGGCCTCACTGGAGTCGAGCGACTTCAGCGAGATCCCGCGCTTGATCAGCTTCGACTGGAAGACGTCGAGCACCGCCTTCGCGCGCTCCTCGCTGTTCGCCTTGATGAGGATGGCCTCGCCGGACCATTCGATCGAGGCATCCGTGCCCTTGAAGTCGTAGCGCTGCTCGACTTCCTTGCGCGCCTGGTTCAGAGCGTTGTCCGCCTCCTGGCGGTCGATCTTGGAGACGATGTCGAAACTTGAGTCAGCCATGGCGATCAATCTACCCGGCGTCGTGCGCCGAGGAGCGAGGGTAGAGACGTGCGACGGCGTCAGCGAAGAGCTCGCGCTGCCGTGCGGCGGACGGCGTCAGGTGGAGGAGGGCTTCGCCGAATGCTCCGACCGTACCCTCGCCGCAGCGTCTCACGCCCCGTCGTGTTCGGCTCGCAGGACAATCGGTCGCGGCCTCAGCTCGATCCGCGTGATTCCGGGGGCTCACCTCGCAGGTGTTACGAGATCTCCTGCGAGCCGAACGCCGCGGGCGCGGCATCGACCGGTGCGCCCGGCACCAGGACGCCGCGCACTCGCCCCGATCGCCGCGCCCCGCTCGTAGACTGGGCGGATGCTGCCGCTGACCGAAGACCAGGTCCGCGCGGCGCTCGTGAATGCGTCGCCCGATGAGCGCGACCGGATGGCTGTGCCGCTGTCGTTCGTGCTCGCCGACTGGGACCACCTCGACTTCCTCGCCTGGCCCGACCCCGACAACCGCGGTCGCGGATACGTCGTCGTCGAGCACGAGGGCGTGCCGACCGGAGTCGTGGTGCGCGCGGCATCCGGATCGCGCTCCCGCGCGGCGATGTGCAACATCTGCCACACGATGCAGCCGGGCAACCAGGTGTCCCTGTTCACCGCGCGCCGGGCGGGGGAGCCGGGCGAACGCGCCGACAGCGTCGGCACCTACATCTGCACCGACCTCGGATGCCACGAGAACGTCCGCCTCGCGGCGCCCCTCGCGCCGAGCGAAGTGCGCGCGAGCGTCGACCGGCGCATCGACGGCACGCGCCGCCGCGTCGAAGCGTTCGTCGAGCGCGTCGTGGCACCGGACTGAGGTCTCGGTTTTTCGCATCGGCCGCGGCCTAGTAAGATAGGTGATCGCGCCTCCGCTCGACTGAACAAGCCGGTCGGGTGCGCACTGGCGAGTTACCCAAGCGGCCAAAGGGATCTGACTGTAAATCAGCCGTCTTCGACTTCGGGGGTTCGAATCCCTCACTCGCCACTCAGGAGAAATACCTGATCAGACAGAAAGAAGCGCCCCTCTCGGCTCCGGCCGGAGGGGCGCTTTCACGTACGGCGAGCGATCGGCGATCTCGCCCCAGTGAGCGACAGGGTCTTCGGTCGGCGCGTACGGAGATGATGCCCGGACCTCGAACCCCGAGCTCGACGACACGGTCACGTAGGAGACGGGTACGGCGACGACGAGAAGGATCAACCCGCCGATCGCGAGAGGGCGGAAGACGGCCCGCGTTGCGAGGGCGCACAGGAGCGTCGCCGCCCACACGGCGAGGATGATCAGCGTCGCGACGAGTCCCGTGCCGGCGCGGAACGAGGGCAGGCAGTTCGTCGGCGCCGGGTCGATGGCCGGGCAGACGCCGGTGCCGACGGGCACAGCGACGAGCCAGTTCAGCGCGACGGCGGTCAGCATCGCCACCGTCGCGGCGACGCCGAGCCCCACCCGGGCGGTGCGCGAGGGGCGGGCGTGCGTCGTCGAAGCCGTCATACCCCGAACCTAGCGAAGCGCACCCCGTCCGTCCGGTATCCACAGATTTCCGGCATCCCGCACGGGCGCACGCATCTCTGTCAGGATGAGCAGAGGCCGCCGGATGGCGCGCCCCGCCTGCCGAGAGGATCCCCCATGAGCGAACCGATCACCGCACCCGCATCGAGAAAAGTCCTGAGGGCTTCCATCTGGGTCGCGATCGGCGCCCTCATCGCGGCCGCGCTCGTCAGCGTCGTGTGGGTGCTGATCGGCGATGACAACGGCATCGTCGGCAAGGCGTTCCTGACGATCCTGCTTCTCGCCGGGTTCGCCGGTGTCGCGATCCTCGAGGCGAACCTCGCCGCCCGCCGCCCCGCCTGGCTCGCCCTCGCGAGCATGATCTCGTGGGTGCTGGTCCTGCTGATCGGCGCATTCCTGATCTGGATGCCGACGGACGGCCAGTTCGGCATCGGCGCCGACCGGTTCTTCCGCTACGTCCTGATCATCTTGATCATCCAGGGCGCGCTCCTGCACGCGCGCCTGTTCGTGAAGGCGTACCTGCGCTACCAGACGACGTTCACGACGATCGTGGCGTACGTGACGATCGGCCTCGTCGTGATCCTCGCGATCATGCTCGTCCTTCCGCTCGTCACGGCCGAGTACGTCGACATCAAGCCGCTGTACTGGCGGGTCGTGGTCGCCCTTGCGATCCTGGCCGCGGTCGGCACGGCGCTCATCCCGCTGGTCAACGCGCTGTTCGCCCCCAAGAAGGAGCGGCCCGCCCCGCCGACCGGCTACGGCGCCGCGCCCTACGCGGCTCCCGCGCCTCAGGCCTGGCCGACGTTCGTCGATGGTGTGACTCCGCTGCCGGTCCTTCCCGACGGTACGCCCGACTGGAACGCGTACTACACGGGCTATCCGACGTATCCGCAGCCCGAACTCGCGGCGGCGCCCGTCGCTCCGCCGCAGGATGCCGCGCCGCAGGTCTACCCGTACGGCTACGCACCGGTGTCGCCCGTGGACCCGTACGCGCCGGCCGACCCCCAGGGCTTCGCCCCGGCCGCGGACCCCTACGCGGGCGCCCCGGCCGCGGACCCCTATGCGGGCGCCCCGGCACCGGAACCGTACGCCCCGGGGCCGGAGCCGTACGCCGCTCCGCCGGCGGACCCGAACGCGCCCGCGGCCCCGCCCGTCGCGCCGCCCGCGGCCGACCCGTACGCTCCGGCTCCGCCGGCGCCGCCGGTCGCTCCGTGGTACCAGGGCTACCCGCCGCCCCCGCCTGCTCCGCCGGCCGAGCAGCGCTGACTCGGCCCGCGCTCGAGCCACGCGCGAGTTCACGCGCGAATTCCTCAGCGCAGCAGCTCGAGCGCGGCCATCGCGGCGTTGTGGCCGCCGATGCCGCTGACGCCGCCGCCGCGCCGCGCGCCCGACCCGCACAGCAGCACGCGCGGGTGGTCGGTCGCGACGCCCCAGCGTTCGGCCGGGGTGTCGAGCGGCTCGTCGTCGGTCGCCCACGGCCATGCCAGCGACCCGTGGAAGATGTCTCCGCCGGCCATGCCGAGCGCGCGCTCGAGGTCGGTCGTCGTCCGCGCCTCGACGCACGGCGTCCCGTCGGGCGCGGTGTAGACGACGTCGGCGATCGGCTCGGCGAGCACGGAATCGAGCGACGCCTGCGCCGCGGCGAGGAGCGTCGCCCGGTACGCGTCGTCGGCATCCCCGCCCTGCGCATCACTGCCTGAAACGCTCTGCGTCGCGAGCCGATGCGGCACCTGCAGTCCGAACAGGGTGAGTGTCTGCGCACCGGATGCCTGCAGGTCGCGGCCGAGGATCGAGGGGTCGGTGAGCGAGTGGCAGTAGATCTCCGCGGGCAGCGGATCGGGCACCGCCCCGCCCGCGGCGCGTCCGTACGCCGCGTCGAGCTGGGTCATCGTCTCGTTGATGTGGAAGGTCCCCGCGAACGCCGCCTCGGGGTCGACGTCGGTGTCGCGCAGGCGCGGGAGCCGCCGCAGCAGCAGGTTCACCTTGACCTGCGCGCCCTCCGGCGCGGAGGACGCGTCGACGTCACCGGTCCCTTGCGAACCACCGGCGGCGAGGAGCCGCCCCAGCACCGCGGGCCCGACGCCGCTGAGGACGAGCCGCCCGGCGATGCGTTCGCCGCTCGTGAGCGTCACCGCGCCTTCCGGGTCGACGGCGAGGACCTCGGCATCCGTCCGCAACTCGGCGCCGGCGTCGCGCGCCGCCCGCTCGAGCGCCCCGCTCACCCGACCCATCCCGCCCACGGGCACGTCCCAGTGCCCCGTGCCGCCGCCGATCACGTGGTAGAGGAAGCACCGGTTCTGCCGGAGGGTCGGGTCGTCGGCATACGAGAACGTGCCGATGAGGCCGTCGGTCAGGGCGATGCCGCGCGCCGTGTCGGAGGTGAGCGCGCCGCGCAGCAGCGCGCCCAGGGGTTCGTGCACCACGGCATCCCACAGCGCCTGATCGGGCACCGCAGCGCGCACCGCGCTCTCGCGCCGGAGGGGCTCGGTGACGGTCGGGAAGAGCGCCGCCGCCAGCGGCAGCAGCCGGTCGTACAGGGCGCCGAACCGCTCGGCCTCGCGGGCGTCGCCGGTGGTCCGCAGGAAGCTCTCCGTCGTCGCGATGGCGTCGCCCGCGTCGACCAGGATGCCGTGCGACGGATCGGCGGGATCGGGTGTGTAGGAGGAGGAGCGCCGCCGCCGCAGATCGAGATGCAGGTCGAGGTCGTCGATGACCGTTCGCGGCAGGGGGCTGACAAGGTACGAGTAGCGCGACAGCCGGGCATCCACGCCCTCCCACGGGCGTTCCGACACGGCGGCGCCGCCCACGTGGGCGTGGCGCTCGAGGACGATGACCCGCTTGCCGGCGCGCCCGAGGTACGCGGCGGCGACGAGGGCGTTGTGGCCGCCGCCGACGATCACGGCGTCGTAGATCTCGCTCATGCGCCCACGGTATTGCGTTCCGTGAGGCCGGGCGAGGTTGGGCGAGGTCGCGCCCGGCCTGCGGCAGGGGGCGCGTAGCGTGGAGATATGACGGATGCCGAAGAGCTGCTCTCCCTGGCCGAAGACATCGCGCGCGAGGCGGGGGTCCTCGCGCGCCGCCGCCGCGAGGAGGGCGTCCGCATCGCGGCGACCAAGTCGGCCCTCGCCGACATCGTGACCGACGCCGATCGCGAGGTCGAAGAGCTCATCCGCGCACGCCTGGCGGCGGCGCGCCCGGACGACGGATTCCTCGGCGAGGAGTCGGGCGCCGAGCGCGGCATGTCGGAGGTCACCTGGGTCGTCGACCCGATCGACGGGACCGTCAACTACGCGTACGGCACGCCGCACTACGCGGTGTCCATCGCCGCTGTCACCGGCGAGCCATCGCCAGAGGCGTGGACCGCCGTCGCGGGGATCGTCTACACACCCGTGATCGACGAGGCGTTCACCGCCGCGCGCGGCGAGGGCGCGTGGCTGCGGACGCAGGGCGGAGGGCCGCAGCGCCTCGCCGTGTCGTCGCCGACGGATGCCGGAGCCCTCCTCGCGACGGGGTTCGGCTACGACCCCGCGACCCATGAGGGCGACCTCGACCGCGTCCGCCGCGTGCTCCCGTTCGCCCGCGACATCCGGCGCGCGGGCGCCGCGTCGCTCGACCTCGCCTACGTCGCGGCCGGGCGTCTGGACGGGTACTTCGAGCGCGGGCTTCACCCGTGGGACCACGCCGCCGGCGCGCTGCTGGTCACCGAGGCGGGCGGCGTCGTCTCGGGGCAGCCGGAGGGCCGGCCGGGCCGGCAGATGACGATCGCGGCGAGCGCGGACCTCGCCGCGCGACTCGCCGAAGCGATATACCGCTGAGCGTTGATGGCATTCCCAGGACGCCGGGGGTAGTGTTTACCCGATCGTTACCTTTGCCGCCCGAACGGCGAGGGTGATCCGAAGCCCGATGCACGACGCCGTTTCCCCCGGAGCGGCCGGACGAGAGCCTGCGATTTGACGCTCGATACCCCCATGGCTGACGCCGCGCCCACGCGACGCTCCAGCCGTCGACCCTCCGCGCCCACGGCGCCGGAGGAGTCGGGGTATCTGACGCGCGCGGAGCTGCGTCGCCGCCGTGCGGAGGCCGAGGCGAACGCCGTCATCGACGCCACCGTTGCCGAGACTCCCGTGGCCGAGCTTCGCGAGGTCACGCCCGAGCCGGCGGCGCCGATGGAGCTGTCGGTCGCCGAGACCGTCGTCGCCGACGTCGCCTCCGCGATCATGGCCGAGTCGGTCGGCGCGCAGCCTGACGCCACGACCCGTCGCCGGCTGCGCCGCGCTGCCCACGCGGTCTTCGCCGAGGTCGCCGGCGAACCGGAGTCGGCCGGCATCGAGCCCGCGGCCCTCACCGGTGCGTCGTTCATCGTGCCCGAGCCCCGCGCCTCGGAGCCCCGCGTCACCGAGCCCTGCAGCATCGACGAGTTCGAGTTCGCGGCGCGTCTGTTCTCCTTCACGGGCGAGACGCCGGTGCAGCGCACTCCCGCTGCGAGCGAGTCCGATGAGATGCCCGCGCCGGTTTCGGCGGCATCCACGCACATCGCTCCGCGCCGTGCGCGCCGCGGGTCCGTCCTCGCGCAGCGCATCGCGGCGGCATCCTTCTCGCTCGGGGTCATGACCGTCGTGGGGATGCTCGCGGTCGGCACGACGACGCCCGCCGAGGCTGTGGCGTCGGCATCCGGTGCGGCCTCCGACCTGACGGCGGTCGCGCCCGTCGCGGCGAAGACCGCTCCGAAGACCGACATCCAGGCGTTCGTCGCGAGCGGCGCGAACGACGTCGCGCCGCTGGACCGCGACGAGAAGTACGATGTCGCCTCGATGGCCGACATCGCGGCCGCCTCCGGCGTGACGGAGTTCGCCGGCACGTGGGTCAACGACCCGACCTCGCCGATCCAGTGGCCCTTCCCCGTCGGTGTGCCCGTGTCGGCCGCGTACGGCTCCAACACGTACCTGTCGCAGTTCTCCCGCCCGCACCGCGGCGTCGACCTGACGCCCGGGCTCGGCGCCGACATCCACGTCATCGCCGCCGGGACGGTGCGCATCGCCACCGAGGCGGGTGGCGACTACGGCGTGACCGTCGTCGTCGACCACATCATCGACGGGCAGCTCGTCTCGACCCGCTACGCGCACATGATCCGCGGCTCGCTCGCCGTCTCGGTCGGCGAGACCGTCACGGCCGGTCAGGTGCTCGGCAAGGTCGGCGAGACGGGCAAGGCGACGGGTCCGCACCTGCACTTCGAGGTGCTGCTGGGCGGCACGACCCACATCGATCCGATGCCGTGGATGCAGGAGCACACGACGGGCACCCACACCGTCGGCTGACCGGTGTCGGGCGGCTCTCTTCGGTTCGGCGGGATGCCGTTGCTCTGATATCCTCTTCTAGTTGCCTGCACGTCCTCCGCGGAGCGCAGGCGGCACGCCCCGATAGCTCAGTGGCAGAGCACTTCCATGGTAAGGAAGGGGTCGTCAGTTCAATCCTGACTCGGGGCTCGCAGCATCCACATCTCGCCGTGTGGGTGCAGCGCGGCGGGGTAGCTCAGTTGGTGAGAGCGCACGACTCATAATCGTGAGGTCGCGGGTTCAAGCCCCGCTCCCGCTACAGATCCGAAGCCCCCGATTCGTCGGGGGCTTCCGCCATTGCGGCGCGCACTGTTGCGACGGCGGCGCCGTCCCTGCTACATCTAAGGTCATCGGCGTCGACCGGTCCGCCCGACACTGCGATGGGGGAGGGCGCCGCGCGACACGGCGCCGAAACCTCGATGTCGGCGCCCGGCGATAGCATGGACAGTCTTCTTCTCGTCGGTTCCGCCGCCGATACCCTCTCTCGCCGCATCGGAGATCTCGCATGCTCGGAAAGCTCCTGGTCCGGTACCTCCGGACCTACAGGTGGTGGCTCGCGGGGGTGCTCGTCTTCCAGTTCGCCTCGGCGATGGCATCCCTGTATCTCCCGCGCGTGAACGCCGACATCATCGACAAGGGCGTCGCGACGGGTGACACCGCCTACATCTGGTCGCGGGGTGTCTGGATGCTCGCGATCGCGCTCGGTCAGATCGTCGCCTCGATCATCGCGACCTACTTCGCCGCCCGGGCAGCGATGAGCGTCGGCCGCGACATCCGCCGCAACGTCTACGAGAAGGTCAGCGGATTCTCGGAGCGGGAGGTGTCGACCTTCGGCGCCGGCACGCTCATCACCCGCAACACGAACGACGTGCAGCAGGTGCAGATGCTCGCGATGATGGGCGCGACGATGCTCGTCACCGCGCCGCTCCTCGCGATCGGCGGCATCATCATGGCGATCCAGCAGGACGTCGGGCTGAGCTGGCTGATCGCGGTCGCCGTGCCGCTGCTGCTCGTCATCGCGGTCATCATCGTGAGCCAGATGGTGCCGCTGTTCCGGCAGTACCAGTCCAAGCTCGACGGCGTGAACCGCGTCATGCGCGAGCAGCTGACGGGCGTCCGGGTCGTCCGCGCGTTCGTCCGCGAGCGCATCGAAGAGGCGCGGTTCCGCGTCGCCAACACCGACATCATGGTCGTCGGCCGCAAGGTCGGGTCGCTCTTCGTCATCATGTTCCCGCTCGCGATGCTCGTGTTGAACCTCACGGTCGTGGGCGTCATCTGGTTCGGCGGCGTGCAGGTGGATGCCGGACACGTCCAGATCGGCACCCTCTTCGCCTTCATGCAGTACGTCGGTCAGATCCTCATGGGCGTGCTCATGGCGACGTTCATGACGATCATGATCCCGCGCGCGGCCGTCTCGGCCGATCGGATCGGCGAAGTGCTCGACTCGACCGATGCGCTCGAGCGGCCCGTGCACCCCGTCACCGACTTCCCGGCGCGCGGCTCGGTCGAATTCGACGACGTGTCATTCACCTACCCGGGCGCCGACGCCCCCGTCGTCGACGGCATCTCGTTCCGCGCCGCCCCCGGTGAGACCGTCGCGATCGTCGGGTCGACCGGGTCGGGCAAGACGACGCTCGTCTCGCTCATCCCGCGCCTGTTCGACGTCACCGGCGGCACGGTGCGCGTCGGCGGGGTGGACGTCCGCGAGGCCGACCTCGACCTCATGTGGAAGGGCATCGGCTACGTGCCGCAGAAGGCGTTCCTGTTCTCCGGCACGGTCGCCTCGAACCTCCGGTTCGGGCGTGAGGAGGCGACCGACGACGAACTGTGGAAGGCTCTCGAGATCGCGCAGGGCAAGGACTTCGTATCCGAGATGTCCGGCGGACTCGACGCGCGCATCTCGCAGGGCGGCACGAACGTGTCGGGCGGGCAGCGCCAGCGCCTCTCGATCGCGCGGGCGATCACCCACCGCCCCGACATCCTCGTCTTCGACGACTCGTTCTCGGCGCTCGACGTCGCGACCGACGCACGCCTGCGGCAGGCGCTCTGGCGAGAACTGCCGGAGGTGACGAAGATCGTCGTCGCCCAGCGCATCTCGACGATCACCGAGGCCGACCGGATCATCGTGCTCGACGCGGGCCGTATGGTCGGGTCCGGCACGCACGACGAGCTGCTCGCGTCGAACGCCACGTACCGTGAGATCGTCGAATCGCAGTTGGGAGTGGACGCATGAGCGCCCCCGACACGGCGGTCCTCTCCGAAGAGGAGCGCGAAGAGCTCGAGCTCGCCGAGCAGGCGCGGCTGAACTCCGGCGACTGGGACGCGGTCGCCCCCGGCAAGGCCGGCAACTTCGGTCAGAGCTTCGCCCGCATGATCGGGCTCCTCGGCCCCTACAAGTGGGTGTTCGCGCTCGTGTCCCTCCTCGGGGCGATCGGCGTCGTCCTCGCCGTCATCGCACCGAAGGTGCTCGGCGAGGCCACGAACGTCATCTTCGAGGGCGTCGTCTCGGCATCCCTCGCCGGACAGTTCCCCGCCGGCACCTCGCAGGAGGATGTCGTCGCCGCCCTCACCGCGGCGGGGCAGACCGACCTGGCGAACATGGTCGCCGCGATGGCGAACTTCCAGGTCGGCGCCGGCGTCGACTTCGAGCGCCTCAAGTGGGTGCTCGTCGCCGTCATGGCGATCTACATCGTCTCGTCGCTGCTCACCTGGATCCAGGGCTACGTCATCAACGTGATCATGGTGCGCACGATGTGGCGCCTGCGCGAAGACGTCGAGGCGAAGATCAACCGTCTGCCGCTGTCGTACTTCGACCGCGTGCAGCGGGGTGAGCTCATCTCGCGCGTGACGAACGACATCGACAACATCACCCAGACGATGCAGCAGTCGCTGTCGACGGCGTTGACGAACGTCCTGACGGTCGTCGGTGTGCTCATCATGATGTTCTCGATCTCGTGGCAGCTCGCGATCGTCGCGCTCATCGCGCTCCCGCTCATGGCGGTCGTGTTCGGTGTCATCGGCCCGAAGTCGCAGAAGGCGTTCACGATCCAGTGGCGGAAGGTCGGACGCCTCAACGCACGTGTCGAGGAGTCGTTCTCCGGCCACGCCCTGGTCCGGGTGTACGGGCGCGAGAAGGATGCGCGCGAGAAGTTCCAGGACGAGAACGAAGAGCTCTACCAGGCATCCTTCCGCGCGCAGTTCCTCTCCGGCCTCATGATGCCCGCGATGATGTTCATCGGTTCGCTCAGCTACGTCGGCATCGCCGTGCTCGGCGGGCTCATGGTCGCCTCGGGCCAACTGCGCCTGGGCGATGTGCAGGCGTTCATCCAGTACTCGCAGCAGTTCACGCAGCCGCTGTCGGAGCTCGGCGGCATGGCTGCCGTCGTCCAGTCGGGCACCGCCTCGGCCGAGCGCGTGTTCGAGCTCCTCGACGAAGACGAGCAGGAGCCGGATGCCGACGACGCCCCCGTTCTCGTCGACGGACCGGGCGTGATCGAGTTCGAGCACGTCGCGTTCAGCTACGCGCCCGACAAGCCGCTCATCCGCGACCTGTCGTTCCGGGTCGAGCCCGGTCAGACCGTCGCCATCGTGGGTCCCACGGGCGCCGGCAAGACGACGCTCGTGAACCTCCTCATGCGCTTCTACGAGCTGGACGGCGGGCGCATCCTCCTCGACGGGCAGGACATCGCGGCACTCACACGCGATGATGTGCGCTCACGCACCGGCATGGTGCTGCAGGACCCGTGGCTGTTCGCCGGATCGATCCGCGACAACATCCGCTACGGCAACGAGGCGGCCACCGACGACGAGATCGTCGCCGCCGCCGTCGCGACCCGCGTCGACCGCTTCGTGCACTCGCTGCCCGACGGCTACGACACGATCCTCGAGGAGGACGCCGCCAACGTCTCCGCCGGCGAGCGGCAGCTCATCACGATCGCCCGCGCGTTCGTCGCCCAGCCGAGCGTTCTCATCCTCGACGAGGCCACCAGCTCGGTCGACACCCGCACCGAGCTTCTCCTCCAGCACGCGATGGCGGCCCTGCGCGAAGGGCGCACGTCGTTCGTCATCGCGCACCGGCTCTCGACGATCCGCGACGCCGACCTCATCCTCGTCATGGAGCACGGCGACATCGTCGAGAAGGGCACGCACGACGAGCTCATCGCCGCCGAGGGCGCCTACTGGCGTCTGTACCGCGCGCAGTTCGAGCAGGCGGCCACCGCCGAGGAACCCGCACCCACCGAGCGCGACGCAGCCGCCTCGGACGAGAAGGAGGCCCGCGCGTGAGCGCTCCCGCCGTTCCCCGTCGCCGCGACGCGCGGTTCATCGTCTCCTGCATCGCGATCGGACTCGCCGCGGGGCTCCTCTCGGGCCTCTTCGGCGTCGGCGGCGGCACGGTCATCGTGCCGATGCTCGTGCTCCTCCTGCACTTCGACCAGCGACTCGCGGCCGGCACGTCCCTCGCGGCGATCGTCCCGACCGCGACGGTCGGCGTCATCTCCTACGCGGTCCACGGATCGGTCGCGTGGGTCGCGGCGATCATCCTCGCGGCGTTCGCCGTCATCGGCGCGCAGATCGGCACCTGGCTGCTGGCCCGACTGCCGCAGAACGCCGTGCGCTGGGGCTTCGTCGTCTTCCTCGTGTTCGTCATCGTCATGCTCTTCGTCGTCGTGCCCTCGCGCGACGCGGAACTCGTCCTCACATGGGGGGCGGGAGCGGCGCTCGCGCTGCTGGGGCTCATCACAGGGGTCCTCTCCGGCCTGCTCGGCGTCGGCGGCGGTGTCGTCGTCGTCCCGGCGCTCATGATCTTCTTCGGAACCAGCGATCTTGTGGCGAAGGGCACGTCGCTCCTGATGATGATCCCGACGGCGATCTCCGGCACGATCGGCAACCTCAAGCGCGGCAACGTCGACCTGCTCGCCGCCGTCGTGATCGGCCTCGCCGCCTGCACGACGACCGCGCTCGGTGCATGGTTCGCGACCCTGCTCGATCCTGCTGTGGCCAACATCCTGTTCGCCGTGTTCCTCACCTACATCGGCGTGCAGATGGCGCTCAAGGCGATCCGCACCCGCGGCAAGCGCTGACGCGCGGCAAGCGCTGAGGCGCGGCGACGGGCATCGGGGTCGCGCGGGAGGATCCTCGTTAGGATCGAGGGGTGTCCGTGAACCCTGAGTTGGTCGGCCGGCCGTTCCCGCCGACCGCGTCGTATCTCGTCGGGCGCGAGAAGGTGCGCGAGTTCGCGCGCGCCGTCTTCGCGACCGATCCGCAGCACTCCGACCCCGCCGCCGCACAGGCGCTCGGCTACGCCGACGTCGTCGCCCCGCCCACCTTCCCGATCGTGATCCAGGACCTGACGATGCAGCAGCTGCTCGCGACGCCCGACTCGGGCATCGCGCTCGAGCGCACCGTGCACGCCGAGCAGCGCTTCCGCTACTCGCGACCGATCGTCGCGGGCGACGAGCTCGTCGCGCAGCTGCAGATCACGAACATCCGCCCGTTCGGCAAGGGCGCGATGGTCACGAGCGAGTCGGAGATCACCGATGCCGCAGGCGCGCACGTCGTGACCGCCACCTCCGTCCTCCTCGTGGGAGGTGAGGTCGCGTGAGCGCCGCCCCGCAGATCCCCGCCGCCGCCGATCTCACGGTCGGTGACGTCGTCGCCGAGCGCACCGTGCACCTCACGCGCGATTCCCTCGTCCGGTACGCCGGGGCGTCCGGGGACTTCAACCCGATCCACTACCGCGACGACGTCGCCGCCGAGGTCGGGCTCCCCGGAGTCCTCGCGCACGGCATGCTGACCATGGGCCTCGCGGTCGAGACGATCGTCCCGTGGGTCGGTGATGTCGGCCGGATCCTCGAGTACGGCGTCCGCTTCACGCGCCCCGTCGTCGTCGACGCCGACACGGGCGCTGACCTCGCGATCGTCGCGAAGATCGCCGCCGTCGAGGACGGCGTCGCCCGCATCGATCTGACCGTCACGGCGGGAGACACCTCCGTCCTCGGCAAGGTCCAGGTGCGCGTGCACCTGGACGGCTGACCATGCCCGAGATCGACCCCGTCCCGCTCGCGCGACTCACGACCCTCCGCGCCGGCGGTACTCCCGAGCGCATGATCGAGGCGACGACCCGCGACGAGCTGGTCACGGCGCTGCAGGATGCCTGGGCCGCCGGCGACCCGTGGCTCGTCGTAGGCGGCGGCTCCAACCTCCTCGTCGGCGACGAGCCGCTGGAGGGCACGGTCGTCCTCGTCCGGACGCGCGGCATCGAGCGGCTCCCCACCGCCGCCGACGCCGCCCCCGGCACCGTCCGGCTGCGAGTCGAAGCGGGGCACGACTGGGACGACCTCGTCGCTCACACGGTCGACGCGGGACTCGCCGGCATCGAGGCGATGAGCGGCATCCCGGGTACGGCGGGCGCAGCCCCCATCCAGAACGTCGGCGCCTACGGGCAGGAGATCGTCGAGACGCTCGTCGAGGTGGAGCTCCTCGACGAGGCGACCGGCGAGGTCGAGACCGTCCCCGCCGCCGACCTCGAACTCGGCTTCCGCACGTCGGTCCTCAAGCAGCACTACGGGCACGGCGCGCGTCGCTCGGGCGTCATCGTCTCGATCACCCTCGAGCTCACCGAGGTCGGCGATGGGGCCTTCCCCGTGCGCGGCGCGCAGCTGCGGCAGGCGCTCGGGATGGCCCCCGACGACACCGCGACCCTCCGCGGCATCCGCGAGACCGTCCTCGCGACGCGGGCGCGAAAGGGCATGGTCCTCGACGACGCCGACCCCGACACGCACAGCGCCGGATCGTTCTTCCAGAACGCGATCGTGTCGGCATCCTTCGCCCGCACCCTCCCGTCCGAGTGCCCGCGGTGGCCGCTCGCGCCGGTCGTCGCGCCCGTGACGGTGATCCCGCTCGCGGCGTTCGACGGCGTCGTGGCGCCGCCGGTGTCTGTGCAGCCCGACGTGAAGGTGAGCGCCGCGTGGCTCATCGAGCACGCGGGCCTCGGCAAGGGGTTCCACCTGCCGCGCTCGCGCGCCGCGCTGTCGACGAAGCACGCCCTCGCCGTCACGAACCGCGGCGGGGCGACGGCGGCCGAGCTCGCCGAGCTCGCCCGCTACATCCAGCAGCGCGTGCAGTCGGAGTTCGGGCTCATCCTGCAGCCCGAACCCGTCCTCATCGGCGTCGAACTGTAGCGGCGGCGACGTGCGGCGTCAGGAGAACAGACGCTGCAGGCGCTGGATGCCTTCGACCAGCGCGTCCTCGCCGAGGGCGTAGGACAGACGCAGGTATCCCGACGGACCGAACGCCTCGCCGGGGACGACGGCCACCTCGGCCTCGTCGAGGATCAGGTCGGCGAGTTCGAGCGACGTCTCGATACGCTTCCCGTGCCACTCGCGTCCGAGCAGGCCTGTGACGTCGGGGTAGACGTAGAACGCGCCCTGCGGCACGGGCACCTGCACCCCGGGGATCTTCTGCAGCTCGGCGACGATCAGCTTGCGGCGCCGGTCGAACGCGACGCGCATCTCCTCGGCCTCGGTCTGCGGGCCGGTGAGGGCGGCGAGTGCCGCGCGCTGGGCGATGTTGTTGACGTTGGAGCTCAGGTGCGACTGCAGGTTCGCGGCGAGCTTGATCGCGTCAGCCGGGCCGACCATCCAGCCGACGCGCCAGCCCGTCATCGCGTAGGTCTTGGCGACGCCGTTGACGAGGATCGTCTGGCCGGCGAGCTCGGGGACCGCCTCGACGATCGACACGGCGCGGACCCCGTCGTAGACGAGGTTCTGGTAGATCTCGTCGGTGATGACCCAGATGCCGTGCGCGAGCGCCCACTCGCCGATCGCCGTGGTCTCCTCGGGGGTGTACACGGAGCCCGTGGGGTTCGAGGGCGACACGAAGACGAGCACCGTGGTCTTCTCGCTGCGCGCCGCCTCGAGCTGGTCGACCGTGACCTTGTAGTCCTGGTCGGCGCCGGCGAACACCTCGACGGGCACGCCGTCGGCGAGGGCGATCGCCTCGGGGTACGTCGTCCAGTACGGCGCGGGAAGGAGCACCTCGTCGCCGGGGTTCACGACCGTCTGGAACGCTTGGTAGACCGCCTGCTTGCCGCCGTTGGTGACGACGACCTGGCCCGCGGTGACCTCGAGCCCCGAGTCGCGCAGGGTCTTCGCCGCGACCGCCTCGCGCAGCACGGGCAGGCCCGCGGCGGGCGTGTAGCGGTAGTTCGCGGGGTCGCGGAGGGCCTCGGCGGCAGCCTCGACGATGAACGCGGGCGTCGCGAAGTCGGGCTCGCCCGCGGCGTAGGAGATCACGGGGCGACCGGCCGCCTGAAGAGCCTTCGCCTTGGCATCGACCTTGAGCGTCGCCGACTCGGCGATGGCGGAGAGCTTGCGGGAGAGGGGAGCGCGCTCGGCGGGGGCCGAGCCAGTCGTTTCGGTCACGCTCTCAGCGTAGTCTCGCGGCGGTCGCGCTGCCGCTCAGGATGCCGCAGCCGCGGCATCCGTCGTGCCGAACAGGCCCTGGCCGTGCTTCTGCAGCGCGTCGTACGCCTCGCCGTAGGTCGCGGGCACGGGCGTGCCGGGGTCTTCGCGCTCCAGCAGCAGCCCGAGCAGCCCGCGCGCGGGCGAGGTGAGCGGTCGGGCGCGGTGCGCGTCGACCGTGTCCTCCGAGACGGCTTCGGGGTTCGGCGGGGACCACAGTGCGGTCGGGGTCGGCCACGCGTCGGGCTGGCGTGGCCGCGGAGCGGTGAGGGCGTTGTGGATCGTGGGGGCTCCGTCGTCGCGGGCCGTGAGCGGCGCGAGGCCGTGCTGGCGCGACAGCGTCGCGACGAGCGAGCCGTGGTGCATCTCGTCGCGGACGATCGTTCCCGGCGCGGCGTGGGCGCTGACGACGATCGCGGGGACGCGCAGGCCCAGCCGGTCGAACGTGAAACCCATCTCCCCGGGCCCCGCATCGTCGGGCGGTGTCGCGGCGGGAGGGGCGACGTGGTCGAACAGGCCGCCGTGCTCGTCGAACGTGACGACGAGCGCGGTGTTCAGGGCGTGCGAACCCGAGGCCGTCGCGCTCGTGCGGACCGCATCGTAGACGTCCTGCAGCAGCTTGTCGCCCGCGCGCACGTCGGATACCGCGCTGTCGTCCACCCGGATCGTCGTCCCGTCGTCGAGGGTCAGAGTGCCCTCGCGCAGCTCGCCCCACGGCGGATGCATGTCGTTGTGGTTGAAGATCATCCGCGGCTCGATGAAGGCGTAGGCCGGGAGGTTTCCCGCTGCGGCATCCGCGTAGAACTGCGTCATGTCGCGGAAGTTCGTCTTCCAGTACTTCTCCAGCGCCGGCGCATGGATGAACCCGGTCAGCGAGACGAGTTGCGTCGGATCGTAATACACCCGCCACGACAGGTCGGCTTCTTCGAGTCGGTCGAAGACGGTGGGGGATGCCGGAGCGTTCAGCCACTTCTCGTACGAGCCGTCGGCGTGATTGACGACGAACCCGTGCGACGTCGACGCGTGGAAGAACGACCGGTTGCAGTAGGTCTGGGAGGGGGCGGCCGCGAACCAGTGGTCGTAGACGGCGAACTCACGGGCGAGTGTCGAGAGGACGGGCATCATGTCGGGGGAGAACCCGCCCATCGCCTTGCGGTACTCATCGGGCGCGGGTTCGCGCCGCGTCGAGTTGCGGAAGTTGATGATGTAGTCGTGCACGAACCCGCCGTTGTCGGGCTGCTGTCCCTGCGGCGGGGCGTTGACGGGCGGGGCGACGGTGCCGAACAGCTGCGTGTTGACGTGCGGGTAGGTCTCGCCCGGGTCGGGCTGCGGCTGCTGCATGATCGAGTCGGTCGGCCCGGTGTACACATGCGCGGGAATGCGCTCGCCGTTCGGTGCGACGTTGGCGTAATCGCCCTGCAGGAGGCCGTCGAACTCATCGCGCGTCTTCTCGTCCGCGGTGTAGAGCCGCCCCAGCATGTTGTCGAAGCTGCGGTTTTCGAACATGAGCACGACGAGGTGGTCGAAGGCCGCGTCGGCGCGCTGCGGGAGCGGTGTGAAGGTGGGCGAGACGGACGCCGCGCGGTGCTGCGACGCCGCGATGCCCCACCCGGCCCCGCCCGCGACTGCGAGACCGGCGACCCCCGCGAGGCCGATGCCCGTCCGCCGCAGGAAGTCGCGCCGGCTCGTCCCCTCGTCGGGCTTCGTGCCCTCGTCGGCCTTCGTGCCCGCTGGCGTCGTGTCGCCGGGCTCCCCGTCATCCGCGGTCATCGTCGCAATCTAGGGGCGCGATCGCCGCGTGAGGCGCACAACGGGCACGATCCGCGCCCTCCGGGGCGCGAGGCGACGGAAGCTGCCCGCAACGCGCTGCGAGCCGACACGACGAAGGGGGTCGGATGCCAGGCATCCGACCCCCTTCGTCAGCGGCGCGACGAGCGCGCGCTGCGGGACTCAGCCCTCCAGGTACTCCGCGTACGCCGACAGGGTCAGGAACGTCGGGAAGTCCTCGCCGAGCGCGACGTCCTCGAAGATCTTCGCGGCGTCGTCGAACCGGTCGCCCTCGAAGCGCGTGACCTCCTCGAGCACCTGCGTGATGAGCTTCTCGATGTAGGCGCGGGTGATCTTCGTGCCGTCGGCCGTGGAACGGTCCTGGTGGATCCACTGCCAGATCTGCGAGCGCGAGATCTCGGCGGTCGCGGCGTCCTCCATGAGGTTGTCGATCGCGACGGCGCCCAGGCCCCGCAGCCACGCCTCGATGTAGCGGATCGCCACCGACACGTTCGCGTAGACGCCGTCCGCCGTGATCGGCAGTCCGATGTGCACGTCGATCAGCTGGGACGCCTCCACGTGCACCTCGGGACGCTGACGGTCGACCTGGTTCGGCTTGTCGCCGAGCACCGCGTCGAACTCCGCGCGGGCGACGGGGATCAGGTCGGGGTGGGCCACCCACGTGCCGTCGAAGCCGTCGCCCGCCTCGCGCTTCTTGTCGGCCGACACCTTCTCGAACGCCTGCTGGGTCACCTCGGGGTCGCGGCGGTTCGGGATGAACGCGCTCATGCCGCCGATGGCGAAGGCGCCGCGCTTGTGGCACGTCTGCACGAGCAGCTCGGTGTAGGCCCGCATGAACGGCACCGTCATCGTCACCTGGCTGCGGTCGGGCAGCACGAACCGGGCGCCGCGGCCACGGTAGTTCTTGATCACCGAGAAGATGTAGTCCCAGCGGCCCGCGTTCAGGCCCGCGACGTGGTCGCGCAGCTCGAAGAGGATCTCCTCCATCTCGAACGCGGCCGGCAGCGTCTCGATCAGCACGGTCGCACGGATCGTGCCGTGCGGGATGCCGACGTACTGCTCGCTGAACGTGAACACGTCATCCCACAGCCGCGCCTCTTCGGACGACTCGATCTTCGGCAGGTAGAAGTACGGGCCGACGCCGTTCTCGATGAGCTGCTTCGCGTTGTGGAAGAAGTAGAGGCCGAAGTCGACGAGCGAGCCCGACGCGGCGAGCTGACGGCCCGCGCGGTCGGTGAACTGCACGTGCTTCTCGGTGAGGTGCCAGCCGCGGGGGCGCATCACGATCGTGGGCGTCTCCTGCGCCGTGACCTCGTACACCTTGCCCTCGGGCGACGTGTAGCTCAGCTGCCCGCGGATCGCGTCGAACAGCGACAGCTGACCCTCGATCACGTTCTTCCAGGTGGGGCTCGTGGCGTCCTCCTGGTCGGCGAGCCACACCTTCGCGCCCGAGTTCAGGGCGTTGATCGTCATCTTCGGATCGGTGGGCCCGGTGATCTCGACGCGGCGGTCCTCGAGGCCGGGGCCGGCGCCGGCGACCTGCCACTCGGCATCCTCGCGGATGTGCGCCGTGTCGGAGCGGAACTGCGGGTCGTGGCCGTTGCCGATCTCGAAGCGGCGACGCATGCGGTCGGCGAGGCGGTCGTGGCGACGGCCGGCGAAGCGGGCGTGCAGCTCTGCGAGGAACGCGATCGCGTCGGGCGTGAGGATCTCGTCGTACCGCTCGCGCATAGGGCCGGTGACGACGATAGCCGCCGTCGGGATGGGCCCGGTCGTCGGGCGGGAGGTCGTGGCGGTGGTGGTCATGGCCCTGGCTTTCTGTGCGAGTCGGTCGCGGATGCCTCGGAGAGGTGATCCGTACGGCGGGTGCCGTGAGACCACTCTGGGTGAAGAATCGGCGGCAGACTGACCAAATCGCGTGTGAAGTTCTCTCGATCTTCACGGATTGTGATCCGACGCCGGACATGACGCGACGCGAATCCGCGCCGGGTTCGCCGTGCCCGGCCCCGGCCTGCCTAGGCTGAACCGGTGATCGACTGGATTCTTCAGGAGTGGATGCAGATCCTCGGTTTCGCGACGGGCGCCGCATGCGTGTTCCTCGCCGCGCGGCGGAACGTGTGGACCTACCCCCTCGGCATCGCGAACAACCTCGTCTTCCTCGCGGTGTTCGTGCCGGCGGGTCTCTACGCGGCGGCGGGGCTGCAGGTCGTCTATCTCGTCCTCGGCATCCACGGCTGGATCCACTGGACGCGCGGTGTCGAGCAGGACCGCGAGTACATCGCCCGCACACCGCGCCGGGCGGTCTTCCCCCTCATCGCCGCGGGCCTCGCGGGCGCCGCCGTGCTGACGTGGGTCCTCAGCACCTTCACCGATTCGCAGGTCGCCCTCGCCGACGCGGCGACGACCTCGGCGAGCCTCGTCGCGCAGTACATGCTCAACCGCAAGTGGATCGAGAACTGGTTCGTGTGGATCGGCGTCGACATCGCGTTCGTTGCCCTATCGATCGCGACCGGGCTCTGGATCGTCGCGGCCCTCTACGCCCTGTTCATCGTGCTGTGCGTGTACGGATACCGCGGCTGGCGCGCCACGGCGCGGGCGACGGCGGTCGAGGCGGAGACGCCGGCGCATGCCTGAGCGCCGTTTCGCGCACGGCCTCGTCGTCGGCAAGTTCTATCCGCTGCACGTCGGTCACTCCCACCTCATCCGGAGCGCCGTCCGCGCGTGCGACCGGGTGACGGTCGAGGTCATCGCGTCGTCCGTCGAGACCATCCCGCTCGAGCGGCGTGCCGCGTGGCTGCGCGAAGAGCACCCGACGGTGCGCGTGGTGACGGCGCTCGACGACACCCCCGTCGACTTCGATTCGCCCGACGCGTGGGAGGCGCACACCGCCTTCATCGCGGGGCTCCTCCCGGAGCCGGCCGACGCCGTCTTCACCTCCGACCCGTACGGCGACGAGCTCGCCCGCCGTCTCGGTGCGGCGTGGGTGCAGGTGGATGCCGGTCGCGCGGTCAACCCCGTCTCCGGTACGCGCATCCGCGGCGACCTCGCCGCTCACTGGCATGAACTCGCCCCGGCTGTGCGCGCCGACCTCGCGACCCGCGTCGTGGTGCTCGGCGCCGAGTCGACCGGGTCGACGACGCTCGCCGAAGACCTCGCGGCGGCTCTCGGCACGCTGTGGGTGCCCGAGTACGGGCGCGAGCTCACCCTGACACGAGAGGGCGGGCTGGATGCCCCGTGGCGCAGCGACGAGTTCGAGCTGTGCGTCGACCGCCAGATCGTCCTCGAGGACGACGCGCTCCGCCGCATCCCGGTGCCGGTGCTCGTGTGCGACACCGACGTCCTCGCGACGGCGCTCTGGCACGAGCGCTACGTCGGCACGGCCGCTCCCGGCATCCTCGCCCGCGCGGCGACGCACCGGCCCGACCTGTATCTGCTCACCGGCGACGAGATCCCGTTCGTGCAGGACGGACTGCGCGACGGCGAGCATATCCGCCATGCGATGCAGGAGCGCTTCCGGGAGGTGCTGGCCGCGCAGAGCGTGCCGTGGGTCGAGCTGCACGGCGACCGTGCCGCCCGGGTCGAGGCCGCCCTCCCGCTCGTGCGGCGCGCGATGGCGGCGCGGGCCGCCTTCGCGCCGCCCCTCGAAGGAGACGCGGACGACGTGCAGCGTGCTCGGGCACGGGCGGCGCGCGAGGGGGCGGCGCGCGCGACGTCGTCGCGGGATCAGCCGGCGCCGCACGCCCCCTAGGCTCGACGCATGTCCGATCGCTGGCGCAAGGTCTCGGTGTCGCCCACGTCGTCCGCCCACCTCGACGGCCCGGAGCGGCTGACGACCGACGACCTGTTCGCGGCGCCGGGCGCCCCCGAGGTCCCGCTCGACGAGAAGCTCCGCCAGGCCTACTACTGGATCGTCAATCGGGCGGTCATCTCGCCCTACTACGACCTCGAGTTCTCCGCCCGGCGCCCGCAGACCTTCACGCTCGGCGACGCCTCGGCCTCCCTCACGCTGCCCACCGACGCGTCGTTCTCGTCGAACGTCCTGGTGCCGCTGCTGACGTTCGCCGTCGGCGGCAAGTGCCTCATGATCGGCGGGCCCGGGCGCGGGAAGACCACGGTCGCCGTCCTCATGGGCGTTCTCGCCGGATCGAGCGCCGACGACGTGCGCCGGAGCGTGCAGCAGGGGCAGCCGCAGCTCACGGTCAGCGACCTCGTCGGCATCCCGCTGCCGCGCGACCTCGTCAACGCCGCGAGCCTCGCCGAGATCTCGATCGCCTGGCGGCAGTGGCTGACGCGTCCCGTGAAGATCGTCGACGAGTACAACCGCATTCCGACGAAGACCCAATCGGCCCTGCTCACGATGGTCGCCGAAGGCTACGTCGAGAGCCACGACCAGATGCACAAGACCAACCCCGACCGGGGCGTCGAGAGCTGGTTCTTCACGGCGAACGACGATGCGGGCGGGGGGACGTTCCCCGTCATCCAGGCCCTGCGCGACCGCATGGACGTCACGGTGCAGGCGGCGGGCTTCAACAGCCGCTTCCTCGACGAACTGGTCACCCGCGTCGAGGCGGGCGAGAAGCCCGAAGAGCACGTGCCGGCCGAGCTCGTCTTCACGGCCGACGAGCAGAACGCGATCCGCGCCGCGATCCGGGCCGTGCCCGTGCCGCCCGCGGTCCGCCGGCGCCTGGAGTTCTTCCTCAGCCACTTCGAGTTCGTCCAGCACGGCGGGCGGCGGTTCGAGTACCGCACGAAGGACACGGTGACGACATCCGGCGGCCGGGTCGCCGAGGTGATCGAGGAGAATTCCGGCGCCGATCTCGTCGCCGATCTCGGCGCGCAGACCCTCAACGGCCTCTCGGTACGTGCGCTGCAGACGCTCGTCCTGTATGCGAAGGCGATGGCCTGGTTCCGGGGCGCCTCCGAGGTCACCGTCGCCGACGTCGCCGCGATGCTCCCGTTCGTCCTTCGAGGCAAGCTGCTGCCGAACCTCTCGCACCCCCGCTTCGAGGTCGGCTCAGAGCATGAGCTCGCCAGCGACGTCGTCAGCTGGCTGCAGGATGTCTTCGCGCAGTCGTGCGCCCAGTACGACGCCCTCGGGCGGGACGAGGACGATCCCGTCCGCGCGCTGCTCACCCAGTTCGAAGCGGGCCTGGATGGACTGTCGACGGTGGAGGTCTCGCGCCGCCTCACCAAGATCGAGTCGCGCGTGCGCGCGATCGCCGCGACGCGGAAGCTCTACGGGCGCGACTTCGACGATCTCACCGCGCTGAAGTACCTGCATCAGCGGTACACCGCGTACGCGCAGTGGCTCGCGGAGCGCCGATGATGGTGCGCCGATGATCCGGATGCCGCTGCAGCTCGCCGACCGGGAGGAGCGGCCGGGGGCGTCGGCCCTGCCGCCCGGCACGGTGGTCGACCTCGAGCTCGCGCGCGAGAACGTGGCGCGCCTCGGCGGCGACGCGGCGCGCTTCACCGCGCGCTGCGCCGCCGTCGACGCCGCCGTTGGTGATGGTCCCTTCTCTGGTGACCCCGAGACCGCCCGTGCCCTCGTGACCCTCGCGGCGTGGCGCGCGGGCCTCGTCGCGATGCGCGACGAGGCCCTCCGGCATCTCGAGACCCTCCGCCGCCGCGGCGACGCGGAGCGCGCCGCCGCCGCGGCTGCCCTCGGGCTCGAGGTCGCGCAGCTCGACGTCTTCGCGGAGCGGCAGGCATCCGATCGCTTCTTCTGGCCGGGGCGCGACGCGGCGAACGGCTTCGTGTGCGCCGTCGGCGGCTTCGCGGGGTTCGGCGGCGCGTGGACCGGCATCCCCGACGCGTGGCGCGCTCTGCCCGACGTCCCCGACGGCGGGGCGTTCGCGATCCACGCGGACGATCACTGGTGGCGTCTCGACGCCGACGCGTGGGGCGCGTACCTCACCCGGCTGCCGGACGGCGCCGAACCGCCCCGTGTGCCGCGCGGTCCGGGCGCGGTCCGGGGTGGTGTCGTGCTCCTGCCGGATTCGTATCTGGCGTGGATCCGCGTCGGGGACGACGCATGAGCGAGCACCGCGCCCGCCCCGACGGCGCGCTCGAGGGTGCACACGAGCGCGCGCTCGACGGCGACCTGCGCCGCGCGTGGGAGGACGCCCTCGCGCTGTGGAGCGTCCGCATGCACGATGCGCGCATCCTGCCCGGGGAGGGCGCGCGCGTCGGCGCGCCGGCCTGGTTCAGCTTTCCGCCCGAGATCGCGGTCGACCCCGAGTACGTCGCGCACGTGGGCGGAGCCGGGGAGTTCGAGAGCGTCTTCGCGCACGAGATCGGGCACCACGTGCTCGCTCCGAGCACGCGCATCGACGCGCTCAAGATCCGGCATCAGCTCGCGCGCGCGCTCGTCGACGCGGGGCGCATGCGCGTCCGTGACGACGAGGTGGCACTGCTGTCGAACCTCTGGACCGATCTGCTCGTCAACACCCGCGTCGCGAACCTCCAGCGGCGCCGCGACGGGGCGGGGGAGCCCGGCATCGTGCGCGTGTCGCGCGCGCTCTACCGCTCAGGGCATGACACCACCGACCGGCTCTGGTGGCTGTACCTGCGCGCGTACGAGAGGCTGTGGCACCTTCCGCCGGGAGAGCTCGTCGCCCCCGAACCTCCCGCGCCGCCCGCGCCCGCGCCGCGTGCCGACACCGACGACATGGTGGATCCCGCGAGGGAGCCCGCGCGCCTGCGCGGCAAGGCGCGGGCCCTGCAGGCCGCCCAGCGTGCACGGCGAGAGGCGGAGGAGCGTCTCGCCGCGATCACGCGCACGCACCCCGAGGCGGATGCCGACTCGGTCGCACGCCTCGTGCGCGCCTTCGCGAGTGACCCCGTCTCGGGAGCGTTGCGGTTCGGACTGATCGCCGCACCCTACCTCGTCGACAATCCTGCGCGGGAGGACGAGGGCGGGTCCGCCGGCGGCGGGCCCGACGGTGGGGCTGCTGCAGGCTGCGCCGCCGACACGGCGCCCGCCACCGACGCGGAGATCGGTCAGGTGCTCTCCGACCCTCGCGTGAACGGAGCGGCGGCGAGCGCGGCGGGCGCCGATACCTCCGAGGGCTCCGACGGTGCCGACGGTGCCGACGCTGCGAGCGGCCAGGCACTCGAACTCGCCCACACCCTCGAGCTGTACGGCGACTCCGACGCGGCGGCCGTGATGGCGGCGTGGTACCGCTCGCAGGCGCGGCGGTGGGTGCGCCCGTACACGCATCGCGCCCCGGCGCTCCCGGCGAGCGACCTTCCCGGGCCGATCGCGACGTGGGAGACGGGCGACGACCTCGCCGACATCGACTGGTCGGCGACGTTCCAGAGCGGACCGGTCGTCGTGCCGGGCGTCACGACGCGGCGCCGCACCGTGCTCGACGACGAACCGCTCCCCGCCGAGACCGGCCTCGACCTCGACCTGTACATCGATTCCTCGGGCTCGATGGCCTCGCCCGAGAGCGGATCGCCGGCCGTGCTCGCGGGGACGATCCTCGTGATGTCGGTGCTCCGCGGCGGAGGGCGCGCACGCGTCACGAGCTTCTCGGGCGGCGGGCAGGTCGCGGGCGGCGACCGGTTCTCCCGCGACGAAACCGCGCTGCTGGGCGATCTCGCCTTCTTCTTCGGCGCGGGCACGTCGTTCCCCCTCGATCTGCTCGAGCGGCGCTATTCGCCGCTGCCCGCTCCCGACGACGGGGACCGCCGCCACCTCGTCGTGCTCTCGGACGACGGTCTCACCTCGCTCTTCGGCGACGGCAACCAGCCGTACGCGCACGTGGCGGCGCAGACACGCGCGAAGCTGACGACGGCGACCCTCGTGGTGGCCGCGGGCACCGAGGCGCTCACGCCGCTCGCCGCGGCTGCCGGGTACGACATCATCCCGATCGCGTCGATGGACGATGCGCCCGCGGTGTGCGCGAGACTGGCCGAGGTGCTGCATGGATGACGTCGTGGATGAGATCGACCCGAGGCTGGCCGCGTGGATCGACGCGACCCCCGCCGAGGACCTCCAGTGGGGCGTTCTGCACGCGGGCCCGGCGGTGGATGCCGTCGCGGCGCGCCTCGCGAGCGTCCCCCGCGCCTTCCTCGACGAGGGCGTCTCCCTCGTCGCTCTCGCCTCCGATGCGGGTCTGGCGGGGCTTCTCGCGGTGCGGTTCGCCGCCGACGAGCGCGTGCGCCGCGGGGCGGCGATCGGCATCTGGCTGCACGCCAGCGAGGAGCTCGTCGAACCCTTCTCCCCGCCGCTCACCCGGGACGGCACGCCCTCACCCGTCGACCTCCGCGGCGTCGACGCGCTCGCACTCCGGCTCGCCCCCGTCGTCGACCCGCTCGACTGGTTGTCGGACGACGAGCGGCGCGCCGAGGCATCCCGCCTCTTCCTCCTCTGGTCGGGCCTTCTCCCCGCGGGGGAGGACGCGCAGACCGCCCGCGCGCAGTGGGACGAACGCGACTCGCTGCGCCGCAATGCCGCGCTCGCCGAGGCCTTCGCCGAGCAGCGTCATCGCGCCGAGGTGGCCCGCGCGCTCGCCGCCGCCCGCGCGCGGGAAGCGGCGGCGCGGTACTCCAGTGAGTGATCCCAGTGAGTGATCCCGACGCCCTCGATCCGCTCGCGATCGGCGAATACCGCCCGTTCTCCGCGGCGGTGCTCGACGACGCCGAGAGGTGGCCGACGCTCGACGCCGACGGCGCCGCACGCCTCGCCCGGTGGCGCGACCACCCCGCCGGCCCCGCGTGGACCCACGCGACCGGCGACCGGCTGACGCCGGAGATGATCGCGCGCTCGCGCGACCCGTTGCCGGTGCAGGGGTGGCTCGATGAGCACCTCGACACGGCGCGGCGCCTGCCGTTCTACCGGCGGATGCCGGGACTCGAGCGGCTCGAGGACTTCCCGCTCATCTCTCGCGCCGACCTCGTCGCCGACATCGCCGCCTTCGTCCCGCGCGACGCCGACCTCGCGCGCGTCCTGCACGGCACGAGCTCGGGGTCGACCGGTGCGGCGCTCGTGATCCCCGACGACGTCGAGGAGGTCGCCCGGACGTTCCACCTGCTCGTGCGGCTCGCGGCCTCGGCGGGCGTCGACTGGCGGCCCGACGGCGAACGGCTCGCCCTCGCGCAGGTCGTGCACCAGCGGCAGGCGTTCTCGTACGTCTCCCTCGTCAGCGGGTTCGAGCTGCGCGCCATGACGCGTGTCAACCTGCACCCCGCGTCGTGGCGGCACCCGGGTGATCGCGCCGCGTTCCTCGCCGACGCCGATCCGCAGGTGCTCACGGGCAGTCCCGCGAGCCTCGCCGAGCTGGTGCCCCTGGCCGACGTGCTGCGCCCCCTCGCGGTGTTCTCCGGCGCGACGGCGCTGTCGGTGCCGCTCCGGCGCGACCTGGAGGGCGCGTTCGCGTGCCCGGTCTTCGACGTGTACGGGCTGCACGAGACGCGTCCGATCGCGGTCGCGACCGACACCGGTCCCCACCGCGTGCTGGGTCGGCGTGTGCTGGTCGAGGTCGTCGCGCCCGACGGCGCGCCGGTGGGATACGGGGAGCGCGGCGAGATCGTCGTCACGGCGGGCGAGAACCCGCTGCTGCCGCTCGTGCGCTATCGCACCGGCGACGTCGGGCGCCTCGTGCGTCTCGCGGGCGGCGCCCTCGCGATCGCCGACCTCGAGGGCCGCGAAGACACCCGCTTCGTCACCGCAGGCGGCACCGCCGTCGCGTGTGTCGAACTGACCCAGCAGCTCCAGGCGCACGGTGCCCGCGGGTGGAGTGTGGTGCAGGCGGTCGACGGCTCGGTCGACGTGCGGATCGCGGGCGGAGACGCCGGCGCGATCACGCGGGCGCTGACGGCGCTCCTCGGGCAACCGGTCGCGGTCCGCGACGTCCGGACGCTCGCGGCTCTCGGTGAGGGGAAGCCCCGTCGGTACGTCAGTCACGCAGTGCCCGGGCCGGAGTGATCGACCGGTCGAGCGCGCTTTCTGTGAAGATTTCGGGCGTTGATGCCCGGATGCCGTGAAAAGTCACCCGAACTTCACGATCTGTGACAGACTCGCCCGCATGACCCTCACCCCTCCCGCTGCCCGCATCGACGCGCGCACGGACGGCCGCTTCGATGCCCGCGCGGACAGCCGCCTCGAGCGCGACGACGAGCCGGCCGACGCCGACGCGCTGACGATCGGCCGGCGCATCCGCCAGCTCCGCACGGCGCAGGGCATGACTCTCGACGAACTCGCCGCCGCGGTCGAGCGCGCCCCCAGCCAGCTCTCCATGATCGAGACGGGAAAGCGCGAGCCGAAGCTCACGCTCCTGCGCACGATCGCGAAGGCGCTCGGTGCGACCGTCGACCAGCTGCTCGAAGCCGAGACGCTCGACGAGCGCGCGACCCTCGAGATCGCGCTCGAGCGGGCCATGAAGGGACAGACGTTCCGCGCGCTCGGCATCGAACCGTTCCGCATCGGGCGGAGCGTGCCCGACGACGTGCTACGCGCGATGCTCGCCCTGCAGGGCGAGATCGAACGCCTCGGCGACGAGCGCTCCGCGACCCCCGAAGAGGCGCGGAGGGCCAACGTCGAGCTCCGCCACCTCATGCGCCGTCAGGACAACTACTTCCCCGAGCTCGAAGAGCACGCCCGCGCGATCCTCACCGCCGTCGACCACCCGGGCGGCCCGCTGACCCAGCGCACGGCATCCGACATCGCGGCGCACCTGGGGTTCTCGCTGCACTACGTGTCCGACCTCCCTGCCTCGACCCGCTCGGTCGCCGACCTTCGCCATGGGCGGCTCTACCTCTCGAACGCGGTGCCCGGCAAAGGTGCGCGGACGGCCGTGCTGCAGGCGCTCGCGAGCCGCATCCTCGGGCACTCTGAGCCGCGCTCGTACGCCGACTTCCTCCGCCAGCGCGTCGAGACCAACTACCTCGTCGGCGCCCTCATGATCCCCGAGGAGCACGCGGTGCCGGTGCTCCTCGAGGCCAAGGCGAAGCGCGCCCTGTCGATCGAAGACCTCCGTGACGCGTACTCGGTGTCGTACGAGACCGCCGCGCACCGTTTCACGAACCTCGCGACGCGCCACCTCGACATCCCCGTGCACTTCCTCAAGGTGCACGAGTCGGGCACCATCACGAAGGCGTACGAGAACGACGACGTCAACTTCCCCTCCGACCGTCTCGGGTCGATCGAGGGACAGATGTGCTGCCGCAAGTGGACGAGCCGGGTCGTCTTCGACATCCCCGACAAGTTCAACCCCTACTTCCAGTACACCGACACCGGGAACGGCACCTACTGGTGCACGGCGCGCGTCGAGGCATCCAGCGAGGGGGAGCACTCCGTGAGCGTCGGGGTGCGCTTCGACGACACGAAGTGGTTCGTCGGCCGCGAGACCACCAACCGCGGGGTGTCGCGGCACTCCGTCGAGGTGTGCTGCCGCCGCGCTCCGGCAGAACTCGAGACGCAGTGGCGCGACCAGGCCTGGCCGAACGTGCGGACCCCGCGCACGCTCCTCGCGACGCTTCCGACCGGCGCGTTCCCGGGCGTCGACACGACCGACCTGTACGAGTTTCTCGACCATCACGCGCCGCTCGCCTGAGCGCCGCGCGCCGTCGGCGTCACCCCGCCGCGACGAACGCGGCCCACAGCTCCGCCCGCGCGGGGAACGACGCGAGGTCGAGGCCCAGCACCTGCTGAGCGAGAGCGACCCGCGTGCGGACGGTGTGGCGATGGATGCCGAGAGCCCGCGCCGCCTCGTCGATGCGCGCGTCGTGCTCGAGCCACGTGCGCACGGTGGCGACGAGCGCGGTGCCGTGCGCCGCGTCGTGGGCGCGCAGCGGTGCCAGCCGCGCGGCCGCGAGCGCGCGTGCGGGCGCGCTGTCGAGCGCCGAGAGCACCCCTCCGGTCGCCGCGTCGGCGAACCGCACCGCGGTGCCTGTCGCGGTCGATCCCGGAGCGCCTGCCGTCGCGGAGGGTCCCGCCGCGCGGCGCCCGGCGACGACGGCCTGCTCGTGCGCCGTCGCGAACGTGGCGTAGTCGGTCGGGTCGGACACCCCCGTCGGCGCGTCGAAGAGCGCGGCGAACGCGTCGATCGCGTCCTGTGCGCCCGCCGGCACCACCAGGACGTGACCGGCAGGGCCGCGGCCGTGGAAGAGCGTGCCCCGCGCCTCGGCCGCGCGCACCTCGAGCCAGTCGGTCGCGGCATCGGTGCGCCCCGCCCCGACCTGCGCGACCGCGACGACGACGGGAGCGGTGGGGAGCGGTCCCCACACCTCGCGGCCCACGTGGCGTGCGAGGGCCGCGTCGCCGCCGAGGAGCGCCGAGACGAGCCCGGCACGCAGCGCCGCGCGGCCGCGGGCGAGCCCCATCCCCTGTTCGAGAGCCAGGCCCGTCATCGCGACGACCGAGGTGACGACGCTCCGGGCCTCGAGGTCGAGGTCGGCCCCCGCGACGGCGAGGAGGCCCCGGAGGTGCCCGCCGCGGCCGAGGGTCTGCAGCGTCACGCGGACGCCGTCGACCTCGAACTGCGATGCCGCGCGCGCCCCGCGGCGCAGGACCGCGCCCGCCTCGGCATCCAGCGCCGCGCGCAGCTGCGGGGCGAGGTCGGCGTCGCCGTGCACGAGGGCGCCGGCGGCGTCGTACAGGCCGACCGAGGCGCCCAGCTGACGCGCGAGCTCGGAGACCGTCGCGGCGAGTCCGTCCGGGCGGAGCGCGGCGAGCGAGATCGCCCGCTGCGCCGACAGCGCCCACGTCCGCCGGGCGTAGGCCTGCGCCGCGATCGCCTCGGCGTTGGCGCGCGCGAGCGCGATGAACGGCGTGCGGTACGGCACCTCGAACAGCGGCAGGCGCGCGGCGCGGCAGGCATCCACCAGCCCCGGCGGGATGCCGTCGCGCACCACCTCGGTGCCGAAGCCCAGCCCCCGCACGCCTCGCGCGTGCAGGCGCGCGACATAGCGCTCGTACGCGGCGGGGGAGTCGTCACCGCCGGCCGACGGCACGAACTGGGTGCCGGTCGTCAGGAGCAGCAGGTCGTCGGCGAGGAAGGGCGTGGGATCGGCGAGGTCGGAGGAGTGCACCCACCGCAGCGGCGTGTCGAGCGCCTCGGCGTCGAGGTCGGCCTCGTCGACGGCGAGGCTCAGCGACAGCTCGCGCCGGGCCAGGAGCGCGCGGATGGTGGGTTCGGCCTCAGGCGTGTGCGAGGGGGTGGGCGAGGCGGCGGGTGCGGGCATCGGTCTCCGGTCGGGGCGGCGTCGATGGTGGCGGGTGTACGCGACGTATCCCCGATGCCACAGAATGTACACGGTGGCGGGTGTGGGCACGCGACGTGCGCGCATACGCTCCCCGCATGAGCACTCCCTCCACCACTGTCGGCTCCGCCGTCCTCGGCGGCCCCTCGCTCCCGCAGGAGCGCCGCCTCGTCACCGCGATCCCGGGCCCGCGTTCGCAGGAGCTGCTCGAGCGCAAGGCCGCAGCCGTCGCCTCCGGCGTCGCCCACACCGTCCCGATCGAGGCCGTCGCGGCCGGCGGCGGGGTCGTCGTCGACGTCGACGGTAACTCGCTCATCGACCTCGGCTCGGGCATCGCCGTCACGAGCGTCGGCAACGCGCACCCCGGCGTCGTCGCCGCCGTACAGGATGCCGTGGCGCAGTTCACCCACACGTGCTTCATGATCTCGCCGTACGAGTCGTACGTCGCGGTCGCCGAGGCGCTCAACCGCCTGACGCCGGGAGACCACGCGAAGAAGTCGGCCCTGTTCAACTCCGGCGCCGAAGCGGTGGAGAACGCCGTCAAGATCGCCCGCAAGCACACCGGCCGCTCGGCGGTCGTCGCGTTCGACCACGCCTACCACGGCCGGACGAACCTCACCATGGCCCTCACCGCCAAGTCGATGCCCTACAAGAGCGGGTTCGGCCCCTTCGCCTCCGAGGTCTACCGCGCCCCCGACTCGTACCCGTTCCGAGACGGGCTCTCCGGCGCCGAGGCCGCCGCGAAGGCGATCTCGCTCATCGAGAAGCAGATCGGCGCCGACAACCTCGCGGCCGTCATCATCGAGCCGATCCAGGGCGAGGGCGGATTCATCGTCCCCGCCGACGGGTTCCTGCCCGCGGTCGTCGACTGGTGCCGCGCGAACGGCGTCGTCTTCATCGCCGACGAGGTGCAGACCGGCTTCGCGCGTACCGGCGCGATGTTCGCGAGCGAGCTGTTCGGCATCGTCCCCGACCTCATCACGACCGCGAAGGGCATCGCGGGCGGCATGCCGCTCGCCGCCGTCACGGGCCGCGCCGAGATCATGGACGCGACCCACGGCGGAGGGCTCGGGGGCACCTACGGCGGCAACCCCGTCGCGTGCGCCGCGGCGCTCGCCGCGATCGACGCCTTCGAGAACGAGGGTCTTGTCGGTCGCGCCTCCGAGATCGGCGCCGCGCTCCGCGCCCGGCTCGAGACCCTGCAGGCATCCGACCCCCGCATCGGCGACGTCCGCGGCCATGGTGCGATGATCGCCGCCGAGTTCGTCGACCCGGTCACGAAGGCCCCCGACGCCGCGCTCACGGCGGCCGTCGCGAAGGCCGCGATCGCCGAAGGCGTCATCGTCCTCACCTGCGGCACGTACGGCAACGTCATCCGCTTCCTGCCGCCGCTGAGCATGCCCGACCACTTGCTGCAGGAAGGTCTCGACGTCGTCGCGGCCGCCCTCGCTGCCGCCTGAGCCGCTACCGCACCCGCCGGACCCTGCGGCAGAGAACCCATCCGAGCACCCGACCACCAGGAGTGACATGACCGAGATCACACGAGACGTCGTCATCATCGGAGCGGGGGCCGCCGGCCTCACCGCCGCCAATGAGCTGAAGAAGGCAGGCCTCTCGGTCGCCGTCGTCGAGGCGCGCGACCGCGTCGGCGGGCGCCTGTGGACCGACACGATCGACGGCGCGATGCTCGAGATCGGGGGCCAGTGGATCTCGCCCGACCAGCATGCGCTGATCGAGACGGTCGACGAGCTCGGTCTCGACACGTTCAGCCGCTACCGCGAGGGCGACAGCGTGTACGTCGGCCCCGACGGGGTAGCGCACCGCTTCACGGGGGAGATGTTCCCTGTCGCCCCCGAGACCGAAGCGGCCATCGCGGAGATCACCGAACGCCTCGACGCGATGGTGGCCGAGATCGACCCCGACGAGCCGTGGGCGCACCCGCAGGCCGCCGAGTGGGACCGCATCTCGTGGGAGGCGTGGCTGCGCACGCAGACCGACGACGACGAGGCGGTGCGGAACCTCGCGTTCGCGACGGGGTCGGCGATGCTCACGAAGCCCATCCACACCTTCTCGCTGCTGCAGTCGCTGCTGATGGCGGCATCCGCCGGCAGCTACTCGAACCTGGTCGACGCCGACTTCATCCTCGACAAGCGCGTCGTCGGCGGCCTCCAGCAGGTGCCGCTGCTGCTGGCCGAGCGCCTCGGCGAGGACGTCTTCCTCAGCCAGGCGGCGCGCACGGTCGAATGGTCGGATGCCGGGGTCACGGTGACGACCACGCCGACGACCGGCGTCACGGGCACCACCGTCCCGGGAGCTGCGACCGGCGGCCTCACGGTGCGCGCGCGCCAGGTCGTCCTCGCGCTCGCGCCGATCCTCTACGACCGCATCTCCTTCGTGCCTGCGCTCCCGCGCCGCCAGCACCAGCTGCACCAGCACCTCTCGATGGGCTTCGTCATCAAGGTGCACGCCGTCTACGACCGCCCGTTCTGGCGCGAGCAGGGCCTGTCGGGCACCGCGTTCAGCCCGTACGAGCTCTCGCACGAGGCGTACGACAACTCGAATCACGGCGATGAGCGCGGCACCCTCGTCGGGTTCGTCTCCGACCAGAACGCCGACGACCTCTTCACCCTCTCCGCCGACGAGCGCCGCGAGCGCATCCTCGAATCGCTCTCGCACTACTACGGCCCCGAGGCGAAGAACCCCGTCGTCTACTTCGAGAGCGACTGGGGGAGCGAGGAATGGACGCGGGGGGCCTACGCGGCATCCTTCGACATGGGCGGACTCCACCGCTACGGCGCCGACCTGCGGTCCGCCGTTGGCCCGATCCGCTTCGCGTGCAGCGACATGGCCGGCGCCGGCTACCAGCACGTCGACGGCGCGATCCGCATGGGGCGCCTCGTCGCCGGGAAGATCCGCGAGACCCTGCAGCACGCCGATGTCGACGCGGCGACCCACGAAGGCGTCTCGGCATGAGCCGGCACATCGTCGTCGGGTACACCGCGACCAAGCAGGGGCGTGACGCCGTCGCGTTCGCGGCGCGCCTCGCCCAGGCGATCGGCGCCGTGCTCGACGTCACGATCATCCTCCCGGCCGCCGACCGCAGCGTCATCACGCCGCCGAGCGGCTCGTACGACCGCTACCTGCACGACCAGGCGCAGAAGTGGATCGCCGCCGCGATCGACAAGGTCCCGACCGATGTCGTCGCGCACGCGCAGATCCGCCCGGCGGAGTCGTTCGCGGAGGGGCTGATCGAGATCGCCGATGAGCTGGATGCCGTGTGCATCGTCGTCGGGCCCGCCGACAGCGCTCCCCGCGGCCGCCACAGCCTCGGGTCGACGACCACCGAGCTCCTGCACTCGTCCGACGTCCCCGTGGCCGTCGTGCCGCGCGGCGCGCGGAAGGTCGCGGCCTCGACGGGCATCACGCGCATCACGGTCGCGATCGGCACGCGCCCCGGCGCCGACGCCCTCGTCGAGGCGACCGCCGCCCTCGCGCAGGCGGCGGACGTGCCCGTGCGCCTTCTCTCGCTTCTTCCCGTTGACCTCCCCGCGACGGCCGACACCGCCGCGATCCGGACGGCCGGCTCGACCGAGGCCGAGCACGTGCTCGCCGAGGCCCAGGCGGAGCTTCCCGACGGCATCCGCATCGACGTGACCGTCGCCGAAGGCGACTCGATCGAAGACGCCGTGTCGCACCTCGACTGGGAGGGCGGCGAGATCGCGATGGTCGGCTCCAGCCGCCTCGCCCAGCCCAAGCGCCTCTTCCTCGGCTCCACCGCAGCGAAGATGCTCAAGGAGATCACCGTCCCGGTGATCGTCGTCCCCCGCACCACCTCCGAACCCATCACGAGCTCCACCGACCCCGAGGAGACCGAGCGATGAGCGCACCCGAAGCCGCCTCGCCCGCCGAAACCCGCAGCGAGAACTCCGGAGGCCTCTCCAACAAGGGGCTCTCCGCCGGGACGATCGGCCTCATCGGCGCCGTCGTCATCGGCATCTCCTGCATCGCGCCGGCGTACACCTTCACCGCGGCCGTCGGCCCCACGGCATCCGTCGTCGGCGCGCAGATCCCCGCGATCATCCTCGTCGGCTTCATCCCGATGCTGCTCGTCGCCTTCGGCTACCGGGAGCTGAACAACCGCATGCCGGATGCCGGCACGTCCTTCACCTGGGCCAGCCGCGCCTTCGGGCCGTGGGTCGGGTGGATGGCGGGATGGGGCCTCGTCGTCGCGACGATCCTCGTGCTCTCGAACCTCGCCGGCGTCGCCGTCGACTTCCTGTTCCTGCTGATCGCCCAGATCACCGGCAACGAGGCCATCGCCGACCTGTCGAGCAACGTCGCGATCAACGTCCTCGTGTGCCTCGCGTTCATGCTGGTGGCGACGATCATCTCCTACCGCGACATGCAGACGACGCAGAAGCTGCAGTACTTCCTCGTCACCTTCCAGGTGCTCGTCCTCGTCTTCTTCGCCGTTGCGGCGATCGTCGAGGCGGTCTCGGGCGACGGGTTCGACTATCAGCCGTTCGACCTCGCGTGGTTCAACCCGTTCGCCGTGACGTCGTTCTCCGCCTTCGCGGCGGGTCTGTCGCTGTCGATCTTCATCTTCTGGGGGTGGGATGTCACCCTCACGATGAACGAGGAGACGAAGGACCCCGAGAAGACGCCGGGCCGCGCGGCGACCCTCACGGTCGTCACGATCGTGACCCTGTACCTCCTCCTCGCCGTCGCGATGATCATGTACGCCGGCGTCGGCACGGGAGAGCTGGGCCTCGGCAACGAGGACATCCAGGAGAACGTCTTCTTCCACCTGTCGGGTCCGATCCTCGGGCCGCTCGCCTTCCTCGTGTCGCTCGCGGTGCTGACGTCGTCGGCATCCTCCCTGCAGTCCACCTTCGTCGGGCCCGCCCGTACGCTCCTCGCGATGGGGCACTACGGGGCGCTTCCGGCGAACTTCGCGAAGGTCAGCCCGCGCTTCTTCACGCCCGGCTACGCGACGATCGTCTCGGCGGTCGTGGCCTCGGCGTTCTACGTCGTCATGCGCATCGTCAGCGAGAACACCCTGTGGGACACGATCCTCACCCTCGGCATGATGATCTGCTTCTACTACGGCATCACGGCGTTCGCGTGCGTGTGGTACTTCCGTCACCAGTGGTTCGACTCGGTGCGGAACGTCTTCTTCACGTTCCTCTTCCCGCTCGTGGGCGGCGTGATCCTGGCGATCCTGTTCTTCACGACGCTCATCGACTCGATGGACCCGGCCTACGGATCGGGCGCGAACGTCGGCGGCGTCGGGATCGTGTTCATCCTCGGCATGCTCATCATCGTGGGCGGCATCGCGATCATGATCTGGCAGTCGGTGAAGCGCCCCGCCTTCTTCAAGGGTGAGACGCTGGGTATGGACGCTCCCGCGAGCACGCGGCGGCGCAAGATGGAGGCGACACGGTGATCAGCGAAGACGCACTGCTCGAGAAAGTCCCCACGGGCCTGTACATCGCGGGGGAGTGGATGCCGGGAGGTGCCGGCACCTTCCCGGTGTACGACCCCGCGACCGGTGACGTGCTGGTCGAGATCGCCGACGCGACCCCCGAAGACGGGATCCGTGCGCTGGATGCGGCCGTCGCCGCACAGGCCGAGTGGGCGGCGACGCCGCCGCGCAAGCGCAGCGACATCCTCCGCCGGGCATTCGACCTGCTGCAGGAGCGCGCCGACGAGTTCGCCCTGCTCATGACCCTCGAGATGGGAAAGCCCCTCGCCGAGGCGCGCGGCGAGGTGACCTACGGGGGCGAGTTCCTCCGCTGGTTCAGCGAGGAGGCGGTGCGCATCGCGGGCCGCTACGGCTCGAACCCCGAGGGCACCGGCCGCATGCTCATCAGCCAGCTGCCCGTCGGCCCGTGCTTCTTCATCACGCCGTGGAACTTCCCGCTCGCGATGGCGACGCGAAAGATCGCCCCGGCGCTCGCCGCCGGGTGCACGGTGGTCGTCAAGCCCGCCGAGCTCACGCCGCTCACGACGCTCGCGTTCGTGCAGCTGCTGGAGGATGCCGGGCTCCCCGCCGGTGTCGTCAACGTCATCACGACGACGCACTCGCAGTCGGTGTCGGCGCCGATCATCGCCGACCCGCGGCTGCGGAAGCTCTCGTTCACCGGCTCGACGCCGGTCGGCAAGAAGCTCATCGCCCAGGCGGCCGAAGGGGTCCTCCGCGTCTCGATGGAACTCGGTGGCAACGCCCCGTTCGTCGTCTTCGACGACGCCGATCTCGACAAGGCGGTCGACGGCGCGATGGCCGCGAAGTTCCGGAACATCGGGCAGGCGTGCACGGCCGCGAACCGCTTCATCGTGCACGAGGCGGTCGCGGAGGACTTCGCGGCGCGCATCGCCGAGCGGGTGAAGTCGATGAAGGTCGGCCGCGGCACCGAGGACGGCGTCCAGATCGGTCCGCTCATCGACGAGAAGGCCGTGTCGAACACGACGGCCCTCGTCGACGACGCCGTCGAGCGCGGCGCGAGCGTCCTCGCGGGCGGCGCGGCGATCGAGGGCCCCGGCACGTTCTTCGAACCGACGGTGATCTCGGGTGTCGCCCCGGGTAGCGACATCCTCAGCCAGGAGATCTTCGCCCCCGTCCTCGCGATCGCGACCTTCGCCGACGAGGACGAGGCGGTCCGCCTCGCGAACGACACCGAGTACGGCCTGGTCTCCTACGTCTTCACCGAGGGCCTCGAGCGGGGCCTCCGCATGGTCGAGCGGCTCGAGACCGGGATGATGGGCCTCAACGTCGGCGTCGTCTCGAACGCGGCGGCACCCTTCGGCGGCGTCAAGCAGTCGGGCGTCGGGCGCGAGGGCGGCCTCGAAGGCATCCACGAGTACCTGTCCACGAAGTACACGCTGATCCCGGCATCCTGATCCCGGCATCCTGAGCACGAGAGCGACGACAAGGAGCACGCACATGGACTACGCAGTCGTGAACCCGGCCACCGGCGAGACCCTCGCCACGTACCCCACGGCGACGGATGCCGAGGTCGAGACGGCGATCGCGGGCGCCGACGCGGCGTTCCGCTCGTGGGGTCGCACGTCGACGCCCGCCGAGCGGGCGACCCTCCTCCGGAAGGTCGCGGGGCTGCACCGCGAGCGCCGCGACGAGCTCGCCGCGATCATCGTGCGCGAGATGGGCAAGCCCCTCGCCGCCGCCGAGGGCGAGGTCGACTTCGCCGCCGACATCACGGAGTTCTACGCCGACCACATCGACGAGATCACCCGCGACCTCCCCATCGACATCCTGGGGGAGGGGACGGCCGTCATCCGCCGCTCGCCGCTGGGCGTGCTCCTCGGGATCATGCCGTGGAACTTCCCGTACTACCAGGTCGCGCGCTTCGCGGCGCCGAACCTCGCGCTCGGCAACACGATCCTCCTCAAGCACGCCCCGCAGTGCCCCGAGTCGGCCGCCGCGATCGCGACGATTTACCACGACGCCGGCTTCCCCGACGGGGCCTACACCGACGTCCGCCTGACGAACGATCAGGCGGCGACCGTCATCGCCGACCCGCGCGTGCAGGGCGTCTCGGTGACCGGCTCCGAGCGCGCGGGCGCGGCGGTCGCCGAGATCGCCGGCCGCAACCTCAAGAAGGTCGCGCTCGAGCTCGGTGGCTCCGACCCCTTCATCCTGCTGTCGACCGACGACCTCGACGCCACCGTGCAGGCCGCCGTCGAGGCGCGCCTCGACAACAACGGCCAGTCGTGCAACGCCGCCAAGCGTTTCATCGTCGCCGACGACCTCTACGACGCCTTCGTCGAGAAGTTCAGCGCCGCGATGGCCGACGCGACCGTGGGCGACCCGTTCGCGGAAGACACGGTCCTCGGTCCGCTGTCGTCGCTGACGGCGGCGGAGCGTCTCGCCGAGCAGGTCGACCGCGCCGTCGCGCAGGGCGCCACGGTCGTCACGGGCGGCGTCCGCGACGAGGCCTATTACCCGGGCACGGTGCTCACGGGCGTGACGCCCGAGATGGATGCCTTCCGCGAGGAGTTCTTCGGACCCGTCGGCGTCGTCTACCGCGCCCGCTCGGAGGACGAGGCGGTCGAGATCGCCAACGGCACCCCGTTCGGTCTCGGTTCGTATGTCTTCACGACCGACGAGGCACAGGCCGAGCGCATCGCCGACAAGATCGAGGCCGGGATGGTCTACGTCAACCTCGTGCTCGCCGACTCGCCCGAGCTTCCCTTCGGCGGCGTCAAGCGCAGCGGCACGGGGCGTGAGATGGGCCTGCTGGCCGCCGACGAGTTCGTCAACAAGAAGCTCATCCGCACGGGGCCCTGACCCTGCAGCGTCGATACTCCCGGCAACCGCGCCTACCGCCGCCGCTCTCGGCGGAGCAAGATGGGGGGCATGGACAATGCGCCCGACCCCATCACCCGCCTCACCGACCGTGAATGCTGGGACCGCCTGTCCGAGCAGGAGCTCGGGCGGCTCGTCACGCACGTCGGCGACGTCCTCGACATCTTCCCGGTGAACTACGTCGTCGACAATGGGACGCTCCTGTTCCGCACGGCGGAGGGCAGCAAGCTCACCGAGCTGACGATCAACGACGAGGTGCTCTTCGAGGTCGACGAGCATACCGACACGGATGCCTGGAGCGTCGTCGTCCGCGGCACCGCGCGCCGGCTCCTGACCGCCGACGAAGTCTCCGAGGCCGACGCCCTGCCGCTGAAGCCCTGGATCCCCACGGTGAAGTACAACTATGTCCGCATCGTCCCGACGTCGGTGTCTGGCCGGGACTTCGAGCGGGGCGAGGAGCCCGACCGGTACGGCATCCAGCAGTACTGACGGTGACCCGGTGGCAGAGCAGGTGCGCGTTCGCGCCCCTGACGGCCATGACGTACACTGGTCAGTGCAGTCGAAATCTGCATTCTTTCGCCGTGCCCGCACAGTGGTGCGCTGCGGTGGAGGGGCGGATTTCCCCCTGTGATCCCGGGCCTCCGAGATCTAGGGCGGTAGCTCAATTGGCAGAGCAGCGGTCTCCAAAACCGCAGGTTGCAGGTTCGATTCCTGTCCGCCCTGCGCGCGTCAGCACACGCTGGCACGGAAGCAAGTCCGAGCAATTCGCACGAGCAAGTCACATGGGTGGGTACATGGTCCAGGAAGAGGCGCACGGCGACGTCGTCGCAGCAGGCGGCGCGTCGCGGGAGAAGCAGCTGAACTTCTTCCAGCGGATCGCACTCTTCATGCGTCAGGTGTTCGCTGAACTCCGCAAGGTCGTCACCCCGACCCGGCAGGAGCTCATCAAGTACACCGGCGTGGTCCTGGGCTTCGTGATCGTGATGATGGCGATCGTGTACGGCCTCGACTGGGTTTCGACCCTGATCGTGGATGTCGTCTTCGGCATCCCGAGCTGAGCGACGGAATCCGAGCGGCCACACGCCTGGCCCCACTCCTGAGGGAAGAGAACACACGTGTCTGAAAAGTATGTCGACGACGCCGACTGGGCGACCGCCGCGGAGCAGTCCAGCGAGGACGACGAAGCCCAGGAGGGCAACGTCCTCGCCGAAGAGGAGTACGCCTCCTCCGCCGCCGAGACCGTCGCGATCCACGTCGTGGACGAAGACGGCGACGACGAGGATCTCGACGACATCGACATCGACGACCCGGAGGCAGACGCCATCGTGAACGACGCACTCGAGATCGACCAGGCCGCCGAGGCGGAAGCCGCCGCGGAGGTTCTCAACGACTCGCTCGCCGAGGAGGCCGCCGAGCAGGCCGCCGCCGCGGCCGATGACGTCACCCCGTACGACGGCCCCGACGTGAACGGCGAGCCCGACGCGCCCGTCCTCGACCCCGAGGCGGTCGCCGAGGTCTCGGCCGTCTCCGACGCCATCGACGAGGTCGAGGCGGACGTCGACGCCGACATCGAGGCCGATGAGACCCCCGAAGACCCCTACGAGGCGTTCCGCGCCGAACTGCGGTCGCTCCCCGGCAAGTGGTACGTCATCCACTCGTACGCCGGCTTCGAGCGCAAGGTGAAGGCCAACATCGAGCAGCGCAAGAACACGCTCGAGGTCGAAGAGGACATCTACCAGGTCGAGGTCCCGATGGAGGACGTCGTCGAGATCAAGAACGGCCAGCGCAAGATGGTCACGCGCGTCCGGATCCCCGGCTACGTGCTCGTGCGCATGGAGCTCAACGAGGACACCTGGTCGGTCGTCCGCCACACCCCCGGCGTCACGGGATTCGTCGGCAACGCCCACAACCCGACGCCGCTGCGCTTCGAAGAGGCCTTCAACATGCTGAAGTCCCTCGTGCAGGTCGCCGAGGTCGCCCCCGCGAAGGGCGCCGCCAAGGGCTCGTCGACGCAGGCGCGCTCGGTCATCACCGAGGTCGACTTCGAGGTCGGCGAGACGATCACCATCAAGGAGGGGTCGTTCGCGGGCCTTCCCGGCACGATCAGCGAGATCGACGCGCAGCGCGGCAAGCTCACCGTCCTCGTCTCGCTCTTCGAGCGCGAGACCCCCGTCGAGCTCTCGTTCGACCAGGTCACCAAGCAGTAAGGCATCCCCGCGCCGACGCACGCACATCGCCGGCGTAGGAGATCTCACCGAGACAGGACGTTCCCCGCGGGGAGCGTCCTGTTCTCGTGAGATCTCCTGTCTCCCTGATGGGAGCAAGAGACGGCTGGATGCCGGAATCCAGCCGATCGGGTAGAATTAAGAGGTTGCGCACGCGTTGCGCGGCATCCACCACCACCTCCAGGGTTCGCCTGGTGCGTGGAAGCGCGCCCCGGCATCCGCCGCGGCGCTCGACAGAAGGAAGAAGAATGGCACCGAAGAAGAAGGTGACCGGCCTGATCAAGCTTCAGATCAACGCCGGTGCCGCCAACCCGGCGCCGCCGATCGGCCCCGCGCTCGGTCAGCATGGCGTCAACATCATGGAGTTCTGCAAGGCGTACAACGCCGCGACCGAGTCGCAGCGCGGCAACGTCATCCCCGTGGAGATCACCGTCTACGAGGACCGCAGCTTCACGTTCATCCTGAAGACCCCGCCCGCGGCGGAGCTCATCAAGAAGGCTGCCGGCGTTCCCAAGGGCGCCGCCAACCCGCTGACCACCAAGGTCGGCAAGCTCTCCAAGGATCAGGTCCGCCAGATCGCCGAGACGAAGATGCCCGACCTGAACGCGAACGACATCGAGGCCGCCTCGCTGATCATCGCCGGCACCGCCCGCTCCATGGGCATCACGGTCGAGGACTGAGGGGGGAACGACAATGGCTAAGTCCAAGGTTTACGAAGCAGCCGCGGCGAAGATCGACCGCGACAAGTTCTACACGTCCACCGAGGCCGTCGGTCTCGCCAAGGAGACCGGGTCGAAGAACACCGACTCCACCGTCGAGGTCGCCCTGAAGCTCGCGGTCGACCCGCGCAAGGCCGACCAGATGGTCCGCGGCACGGTCATCCTGCCCCACGGCACGGGTAAGACCGCGCGCGTCATCGTCTTCGCGACGGGCCCGGCCGCCGAGGCCGCCATCGCCGCGGGCGCCGACGAGGTCGGCGGCGCCGAGCTCATCGAGAAGGTCGCCGGCGGCTGGACCGCGTTCGACGCGGCCGTCTCGACGCCCGAGCTCATGGGCCAGGTCGGTCGCCTCGGTAAGGTCCTCGGTCCCCGTGGCCTCATGCCGAACCCCAAGACCGGCACCGTGACCCCCAACCCGGCCAAGGCCGTCGAGGAGATCAAGGGCGGCAAGATCGAGTTCCGCGTCGACAAGCACGCCAACGTGCACTTCGTCGTCGGCAAGGCCTCGTTCACGGCCGAGCAGCTGGACGAGAACTTCAAGGCCGCGCTCGAAGAGATCGTGCGCCTCAAGCCCTCCAGCGCGAAGGGCCGCTACATCCAGAAGGGCGCCGTGTCGACCACGTTCGGCCCCGGCATCCCGCTGGACGTCAACACCCTCGCCTGATCACCCGGTGGTCACGAAAGGGGCTCCACCTTCGGGTGGGGCCCCTTTCTCGTCCGCGCGGCGTTCACCCGTCGCGGCGGACCTCGAAGCGGTTCCCGCCCGACACCGGCAGGTCGCGGACGTCGACGGCATCCACGCTCCCCGCGGGCGGGCCGACGGATGCCCAGGACAGCACGTCGGCGACAGCGGCGTCCTCGCCTTCGATCTCCGCCTCGACGCGGCCGTCACGGAGGTTCCGCACCCAGCCGCTCACCCCGGCTCGCTCGGCCGCCTGCTGCATGGTGTAGCGGAAGCCGACGCCTTGGACCTCTCCGCTCACGAGTACGTGCACGCGTCTCATTCCCCCATCTTGTCCCGATGGCCGTCGAACGGGAAGGATGCCGCTATGGGAACCATCGACGACTATCTCGCGACGCTCGAGCCGGGGGATGCCGCGATCATCGCCCATACCTACGACATCGCCCGTCAGGTCGCCCCCGATGCGGAGCAGGGGCTCGGCTACGGCATGCCGGCGCTCGTCTACCGCGGGTCGCCGTTGCTGTCGGTCATGCGGGCGAAGAAGCACTTCGGCATCTATCCGTTCAGTCCCGCCGCGATCAACGAGATCGCGCCGCTGCTGGACGGCGTCGATCATGCGAAGGGCACGATCCGCTTCACCGAGCCGCTTCCCGACGACACCGTCCGTGCGCTCGTGCAGGCGCGGAAGACGCAGATCGAGGGTAGCTGATCGTGCAGGGTCGGCCGCGTCAGCGCCCCCTCAGTGCGGGAGGACGAGACTCACGGCGATCGCCAGCATGACGACGGCGATGACGCCGTCGAGGATGCGCCACGCGCGCGGCGTCGAGAGCCAGCGCCCCAGGTAGCGTGCTCCGAGCGCGAGCGAGAAGAACCACACGACGGATGCCGTCATCGCCCCCACCGCGAACCACCACCGGTCCTCCCCGTGCGTGTTCGCGACCGAACCGAGCAGGAACACCGTGTCGAGATAGACGTGCGGGTTCAGCCACGTCAGCGCGAGACAGGTGGCGAGCGCCGGCGCGAGGCGTGCGGCGGTCGCGGTCGCACGCGGCGCCCCGGTCGCAACGACGGCAGGAGCGCTCGCGCCGGCGCCGCCCGCCTCATCGACCGCGAGCGCGACGCCGCTCGGCCGCAGCGCCCGTCGTGCCGCGAGAGCCGCGTATCCCAGCAGGAAGGCGGCGCCGGCCCACCGCACGGCGTCGATCAGCCAGGGTGCGGCCTGGAGGATCGCGCCGAGCCCCGAGACGCCGACCGCGATCAGCACGGCATCCGACAGCGCGCACACTGCGGCGACGGCGAGCGCGTGCTCGCGGCGGATGCCCTGCCGCAGCACGAACAGGTTCTGCGCGCCGATCGCCACGATGAGCGAGAGACCGAGCCCGAGACCGGCGACGAGGGAGGGGAGCACTCTTCGACGGTAGGCGGGCGCACTGATACAGTCCAGTTCAGGATTCTTACGTCCATGAAGGTGAGCTTCATCATGCGGATTCCCGCCCTCGGCGCGGCGACGCTCGCAGCCGTGCTCGACGCGGGGAGCATGGAGGCTGCCGCAGCGACCCTCCACATCACTCCCTCGGCGGTCAGTCAACGCATCCGCGCGCTCGAGGACGAGGTCGGTCGGGTGCTGCTCGTCCGCGCGAAGCCGCTGCGAGCGACCCCCGCCGCGCACGCGATCGTGCGGTTCGCGCGCCAGGTCGCGCTTCTCGAGTCCGACGCCGCCGCCGAGATGGGCGACGCGTCCGCGCGCGTGAGCGTCGCGCTCGCGGTGAACGCCGACTCTCTCGCGACCTGGTTCCTCTCACCGCTTGCGCGCCTGAGCGCACGGTATCCCGTCGTGTTCGACCTGCACCGCGACGATCAGGACTTCACTGCCGGCATGCTCGAAGACGGCACCGTGACCGGGGCCGTCACCTCGCGCGCCGAGCCCGTCGGCGGCTGCCGTGCCGAGCCGCTCGGGGTGCTGCGCTACGAGGCGGTCGCGACCCCCGCCTTCGTGGCGACCTGGCTGCCGGAGGGACCGACGACCGAGGCCCTCGCCGCCGCGCCGCTCATCGACTTCGACCGACGCGACGACCTCCAGTCGCGATGGCTGGCCGCGCGCGGCGTCGACCCCGCCGCGCCGCCCCGGCACCGAGTGCCCGCGTCTCACGATTTCGCGACCGCGACGGCGCTCGGGCTCGGCTGGGCGCTCCTGCCGCGTCTGCAGTCGGCCGAGGCGCTCGCGGCGGGCGCGCTCGTTCCGCTGGGCGGAGCGCCGATCGACGTCCCGCTCCACTGGCAGCAGTGGAACCTCCGCTCGGCGTTGCTGGATGCCGTCGCCCGCGAGGTCGTCGCGGAAGGGCGGCGGGTGCTCGCGGTCTGACCTGCGAACGAGGGAGAGGGGAACTCAGAGCTCGGTGACGGCGAGCACGATCTTGCCGCGCGTGTGGCCCTTCTCCAGCTCGGCGTGCGCTGCGGCCGCCTCGGCGAGGGGGAAGACGTGGTCGACGTACACCTGGATGGCACCGGATTCGAGCAGCCGGCCGACCGTCGCGAGCACCCCGCCGTCGGGGGCCACCTTGTACGACGTCGCGCGTACGCCGGCGTCGGCCGCGGCGTCGGCATAGCCCGACCATGAACCCGTCGGAACGAGGATGTACAGCCCGCCCGGTCGGAGCACCCGCAACGAGCGGGTGCCGGTGTCGTCGTAGACGTTGCCGACCAGGTCGATCACGACGTCTACCTCACCGGCGACCTCGTCGAAGCGCATCGTGGTGTGATCGATGACGACGGATGCCCCGAGCTCGCGCAACCAGCCGAGATTGCCCCCGGATCCTGTCGCGGTCACGTGGGCACCGAAGTAGGCGGCGAGCTGGACGGCGAAGTGGCCCACGCCGCCCGAGCCCGCGTGGATGAGGATGCGCTGCCCCTCGTGGGCGTGAGCAGTCTCGACGACGAGCCCCCACGCGGTGAGGGCGGCCAGCGGCACGCCCGCCGCCTCGACGTGCGACAGTGAGGCGGGTTTGCGTGCGACCGACAGCGTCGGGACAACCGTGTACTCGGAGTAGGTCCCGCACGACCGGGGGAAGGGGACCATGCCGAACACCTCGGTGCCGACCGGCAGAGGGTGCGCCTCGTACGGGGTCTGTACGACCACCCCGCTGAAGTCGAAGCCGAGTGTCGAAGGGTATTCATCGATCGATCCGCTGACGCCGCCGCCCGCGCGCGTCTTCGCGTCGATCGGATTCACCCCCGCCGCGGCCACCCGCACGAGCAGCTCGCTCAGCACCGGCGCGGGCGTGGGGATCGTCGTCGCGCGCAGCACGTCGGGCACGCCCGGGGCATCCATGACGATCGCGCGCATCTCCTCGGGGATTTCGGGAGCCTCGTCCTGGACGGCGCCCTGCGTGGACGATGCCCGCAACGGTCGGAATCTCATGGTCGTGTCCTTCCGCCCGTGTCCACGTCGCCGCCGAGTGTCGGTGATGACCCCATCCAACCCCGGGATTGTCACGATTGCGTTACGCCGGTGCTACCGCACCGAGAAGGCCGGTGCTCGAGGACTGACAAGCGGGCGGCGGCGCGGCGGCGGAGGGCGTCAGAGGTGCGGAAGGACGCCGGCCGTCAGGGCGTGCAGGAGCCGCGTGAGGGTGTCGATGTCCTCGAGCGGCCACTCTTCGAGGGCGCCGACGAGTGTGTCCTCCTGCGGACGGCGGGCCGCCTCCAGACGCTCCAGGCCGTAGGGCGTGGCGGACAGGATGCTCGCCCGTCCGTCCTCGGGGTCGGGCTCGCGCTGGATCAGACCCAACTGCTCGAGCTCGCGGACCGACCGGCTGAGCTGCCCCTTGTCGACGACGAGGAGGTCGGCGAGCGCCGACTGCGAGATCCGCTCCCGGCGCGCGATCGTCGTGAAGATCTTGTAGGCGCCGGGGAGCATTCCGGGGCTCACCCGCTGCGCGTTCTCCATGAGGATGCCGCGCATGCGGTTGATCAACTCGCCGAACTCCGCCTCCAGAGCCCGCACGGCGGCGGTGCGGGCTCTGAGTTCGTCCTCCGTCACGGCAGGAGCCTAACGGGAGGGGCGGTCGCCGCCGCGGCCGGCGCGGGTGTCGTCGCGGTCGGCGGCGGTGTCGGCATCCGCACCGCTGTCGGTGGACACCGACGGGACCGCGCCCGTCGCGCCGAGGGTCGCCATCGCCTCGGGAACCGAGACGGTCGCAACGTCTGCTTCGCTCGCCTCGAGGCGCTCGGTCGTCGTCATCGTGGTGAGCGGCTTGTTCGGCAGGAACACGATCGCCACGAGCGACAGCACCGCGAACGGGACGCCGATGAGGAACGCGTGTGAGATGCCGGTGCCGTAGATGCTCTCGAAGACGGTGCGCAGCGCCTCGGGCATGGCCGAGACCTTCGGCAGCGAGCCGGACTGGAGCTGCTCGGCCCAGTATTGCGCCTTGTCGCCGAGGCTCATGATCGCGGCCTGGATGTCCTCCTTGCGCTCGCCGACGAGCTGGGTGACCTTCGCGGCGAGGGCCGCGCCCATCACCGAGACGCCGACCGTGCCGCCGAGGCTCCGGAAGAACGTGACGCCCGAGCTCGCGACGCCGATCTCTTCGGGTCGGGTGGTGTTCTGGACCACCAGGACGAGGTTCTGCATCGTCATGCCGACGCCCGCGCCGAGCAGGAACATGTAGACCGAGACGAGGAAGAAGTTCGTGTCGTAATGGATCGTCGACAGCAGGTACGAACCGGCGACGAGGAGCACCGATCCGACGATGAGGTAGGGCTTCCACGTGCCGAACTTGGTCACGAGTGCGCCGACGCCGATCGAGGAGATCAGCAGACCGCCGATCATCGGGATCGTCATGAGGCCCGCCTCGGTGGGCGTCGCGCCGCGGGCGAGCTGCATGTACTGGCTGAGGAACACCGACGCGCCGAACATCGCGATGCCGGTCGCGATCGAGGCGATCACCGAGAGCGTGAAGGTGCGGTTGCGGAACAGCGAGAGCGGGATGAGCGGCTCGGCCGAGCGCAGCTCCACGATGACGAACAGGATCGCGCAGACGAGCGCGCCGCCGACCATGAGGACGCTCGTGAGGCTCCACCAGTCGTTGTTGTTCGCGAGGTCTTCCCAGGCGCCGGTCGTGGTGGTGCCGGCGTTGGTCACCCAGATGAGCAGAAGGCTCACGGCGACCGAGAGGAGGACGATCCCGGCGATGTCGATCGTGGTCTTCTTCCTCGGCCGCGCGGGCACGTGCAGGGTGGTCTGCACCAGGATCAGCGCCACGACGGCGACAGGGAGCGCGACGAAGAAGTTCCAGCGCCAGCCCCAGGCATCCGTGATGACACCGCCCAGCAGCGGCCCGCCGATCGTGGCGAGGGCCATGACGCCGCCGAACAGGCCCATGTACCGGCCGCGCTCGCGCGGCGAGATGATGTCGGCCATCAGCACCTGGCTGAGGGCGGCGAGACCGCCGGCGCCGATGCCCTGCACGGCGCGGCAGGCGATGAGCATCTCGGGGCTCTGGGAGAAGCCCGCGGCGGCGGTCGCGACGACGAAGATCACGATCGCGAGCTGGTAGAGCACCTTGCGGTTCGTGAGGTCGGCGAGCTTGCCCCAGATCGGAGTCGAGATCGCGGTCGTGAGCAGGGTCGCGGTGACGACCCACGTGAAGGCGGCCTGGTCGCCGTCGAGGTCGTGGATGATCACCGGAAGCGAGGTGGAGACGACGGTCGAGGCGAGCATCGACACGAACATGCCGAGGAGGAGCCCGGAGAGGGCCTCGAGCACCTGACGGTGCGACATGCGCGGCGGCGCGGCCGCATCGGTGGAAGTGGCGGACATACGTGTTCCTTCGAATCCTGGAGAGGGGTGGCGCAGAGCGCGGGTGGCACGCGACGATGGATGCCTGAAGGTTGAGCTGAGTCAACCGTTGAGAGACGTCAACTATATGACCGTCGTTGACCCACGTCAACCATCCCGCGTCGAGGCGCCGGGTGTTACGCGAGAGCCCCGGTCGCCCCGCGAGCGCAGCGAGTCGAAACGCCCCGCGCTTCCTCGTTCGAGATCAGTCCGACAGCGCGAGCGCCCGATACGGCTCGCGCGGCCTCATCGTCGGGCGGGTCTGCGGCATCCCCTCGCCCGGCTGCGCCTGCGCCGCCTGTCCTGTGCGCCGCAGGGTCGTCCGCCGGTAGAGCTCGTCGATCAGCTCGGTCGCGAGACGGACGAGCTGGGCGATCTCTCGCTCGTCGCGGTCGACCCACGCGCACCGCGGCTCGTCGCCGACGGGGACGAACCCGTCGTGCTCCTCCCAGACGACGAGCGTCCGCTCCGCACCCAGCACGTGCTGCTGCCACCAGACCTGGCGGAGGTAGGTGCGCGGGATCGAGCGCCACGTCTTGTTGGTCGTCTTGATCTCCGCGAGAGTGACGCGGCCGTCGGCATCCACCGTGATGCCGTCGGGGGTCGCGAGATGCCGCTTCTCGACGACCGCGTGGAACAGCGCGGAGGAGGGGTGGATGCCGTGGGTCGCGGCGACCCAGGCGGCGATCTCGGGCTCGCGGCGCCGGCCGTGGTCGGTGTAGGCATTCCCTGAGAACCCGCTGCCGCCGCCGAGCTTCGCGTCCGCCGCGCGGGCGATGGCCGTGTGGCTCGTGAGCTGGGCGACGTCGGTCGCGGTGATCCCGCGGGAGCGGGCGCGCATCCAGCCGACGCGGTCGCGCGAATCGGCGACGATGCGGGAGGCGAGATCCGGGGCGATGCGTGCGATGGCCTCCGGAGTCATGTCTTCGAGGCTAACCCCGAGATCGGGTCAGCGACGATTGCGGCGCGCGAAGGTCCACGGATCGCGCGCGGTGTGCCCGTTCTGGATTCGCTGGACGCCGCCGAACTGGCCCACGCAGACGGCCGTGAACAGCACGCCCCACGCGAGCCACAAGACGACCTCCCACGCGGGGGCGCCCGTCGCGATCGCACGGACGGCCCCGACGAGCGTGAAGATCGCGGCGAGTCCCGCGAGGACCGAGCTGATGAGTCTCAACAGCAGGTCGGACGAGAAGCCGAGGAATCGCACCGCGAACCAGTCTCCGCGACGCGGCGCGCGCCGGCCCAGCCGGTAAGGCAGGGCGGCCCAGTAACCCGCCGCGCGCGAGAGGCGCCGGCCTGACCGGTGCAGGGCCACGAGCAGCCAGACGGAGGGGATGCCGATGGCGAGGGCGACCGCGACGAAGATCGCACCGAACACCAGGTCTCCGGCGTCGTCGCCCGACCCCACGAGAGAGAGCGGGAAGGCGGCGAGGAGTGTCGCGAGTGCGGCTCCTGCTGTGCCGAGAAGGCCCAGGGCCCAGCGCGAGACGCGCCCGTAGTCGCCGCGGGTGCTTGCGGCGGCGGCATCGGCGTCGACCGGGCGGGCCTGCGCCCCGGCGTCCGTCTCGGCGGCCACGACGTCGGGCAGCGTCTCGGCGAGGATCATCTGGAACACCGAGGCTCATCCTACTCGTCGGTCGCGAACGGCACGATCCAGCGTAGGCCCCCGGCATCCCCGCCCCGCTCGCGAATCACCACCCCTTTCGCGAATCACCGCCGAACTCGCGCGTATCGGGCGGTGACTCGCGAATCCGGAGGTGATTCGCGAGCCTGAAGGGCGAGGGAGGGGCGCGATTTGGGGGAGGGGCGGGGACGGCGTAGACTGCAGGTAGCCAAAGACCGCTGGTCTCGGTGGATGCCGCAAGGTGAACACCGACGAAGCTCTGCATCGCAGGGGCCTGCGCAGGTGTCACAGGATTCCCGGGAAACCGTATCGAAGCTCCGTGCGCTTGCGCCGGAGCTTTTTCGCGTATGCGGGGTGTGTCTCGCAAGAGAGCGGACGGAGGCGGCGCCCCGCCATCGTGGGGCGTCACGTACACATCCAAGGAGTGACCATGGCGCAGAAGGACGCATCGGTTGCCGAGCTCACGAAGAACTTCGAGGACTCGAACGCCGTTCTGCTGACCGAGTACCGCGGTCTGACGGTCGCCCAGCTCAAGGAGCTGCGCAACAGCATCCGTCAGGACGCCTCGTACGCCGTGGTGAAGAACACGCTGACCAAGATCGCCGCGAACAACGTGGGGATCACTGCTCTGGACGAGGACCTCAAGGGTCCCTCGGCCGTCGCTTTCGTGCACGGTGACTTCGTCGCCACTGCCAAGGCTCTGCGTGACTTCGCCAAGGCCAACCCGCTTCTGGTGATCAAGGGCGGCATCTTCGAGGGCAACGCCCTCACGGCCGACGAGGTCAACAAGTACGCCTCGCTCGAGAGCCGCGAGGTTCTGCTGGCGAAGGCTGCGGGCATGATGAAGGCGACGATGGGCAAGGCCGCGGCCACCATCGACGCGCTTCGCGAAAAGCTGGAGACCGCCGAAGCCGCGTGAGCGGGGGCGTCTTCTTTCCACACACCACACGGGCAGATCGCCCATTCCATTAGGAGAAACATCATGGCAAAGCTCACCACTGAGGAGCTGCTGGACCAGTTCGCGGGCCTGACCCTCGTCGAGCTGAACGACTTCGTGAAGGCGTTCGAGGAGAAGTTCGAGGTCACCGCCGCCGCTCCCGTCGCCGTGGCCGGTGCCGCCGGTGGCGCGGGCGCCGCTGAGGCCGAGGAGGAGAAGGACTCGTTCGACGTCATCCTCGAGGCTGCCGGCGACAAGAAGATCCAGGTCATCAAGGTCGTCCGCGAGCTCACCTCGCTCGGCCTCGGCGAGGCCAAGGCCGTCGTCGACGGTGCCCCCAAGGCCGTCCTCGAGGGCGCCAACAAGGAGACCGCCGAGAAGGCCAAGGCTTCCCTCGAAGAGGCCGGCGCGACCGTCACCCTCAAGTAATTCCACGCTCCACGCGTACCGCGAAGGCCCCGGGCAACCGGGGCCTTCGTCGTTCCTCGACGAGCTGTGCGCGTCACTCCGCCGGCGCCGCGGTGGAGTTCCGCACGATCAGGCGGGAGGGGATGCGCAGCGTCGTCCGCTCGCGGAGCGGGTCGGCGATCTCACCGAGGAGCACGTCGACCGCCGCGGCACCCTGGTCGCGCGGCACCTGCTGCAGCGTCGTCAGCGCGAACATGTCGGCGAACTCGTGGTCGTCGATGCCCACGACGCTGAGCATGGACGGCACTTGGATGCCGAGGCGCCGCGCGGCGATGATCGCCCCGATCGCCACTTCGTCGCAGACGCCGACGAGCGCCGTCGGGCGGCTGCGCGCATCGCCGAGCAGGTCGGCGGCGGCCGCGTAGCCGCCGGGCATCGTGACCTCCGAGGCGATGTGCCGCACGTGCGCCGACAGCCCCGCCTCGCGCATCGCGTGCCGATAGCCCGCGAGCCGCTCCTGGTCGACGTGGGCCCAGTGCGCTCCCGTCGCCCCGCCGATGAAGGCGATGTCGCGGTGCCCCAGGCCGATGAGGTGCTCGGTGGCGCGCCGCGCGGCGTAGTCGTCGTCGACGGCGACGACGCTCGTCTGCTCGCCCGACCCGACGATGCTGACGATCGGCCGGCCGATGCGGGTGAGGTGCTCGAGCTCGTGGTCGACGGGTTCGAGCCCCACGGCGATCAGTCCGTCGAACCTGCCGCGGGCGAGGAAGTCGTCGAAGATGCGCGCGCGTCCGTCGGTCCCCGGCTTCGCGTCGTACAGGGTGAGGTCGAGTCCGGCGGTGAGGAGTGAACGCTGGATGCCTTCGAGCACCTCGGCGAAGAACCACCGGTTGACGTAGGGCATGACGACGCCGATGTTGCGGGTGCGGCCCGTGGCGAGGCTCACGGCGTTGGTCGAGGGGACATAGCCGAGCTCGGCGGCGGCGGCCCGCACCCGGTCGCGCGTCGCCTCGGAGACGTACCCGGCGCCGGACAGGGCGCGACTGGCGGTCGCCTTGGACACCCCGGCGCGCGCGGCCACCTCCGCGATCCCCCGCATGGCAACTCTCCTTCGAGTCTGAGAGAACGAGTCTGCGAGAACCTTACCGATCCGAGCCGTTCAATGGAACCGGTTGCGTATCCGTGGGTGCGCTCCCACGCGGCATCCACGGCCGTTATCGGCTCGTGACATGCCGCATATTGCGCTTCGCGGCCAGCGACAATAGCGTGGTATGGAATCGGTTCCCTACGGGGAACCCTGTGCATCACGATCACCTGAGCATCAGGATCATCCGAGCACTCAACGAGGAGGAATCACATGGGGATGTCACGGCGGCGCTGGATGGCGCCTCTCGCACTGGCCGGTGTCGCGACGCTGGCCCTCGCAGGCTGCGCCGAAGGCGGCGGCGGATCGGGCGGAGAGAGCGGTGACGCGGGCGGTACGGTCCGCATCTCGGGCGGCATCACGGGCTCCGAGGCCGACGCGCTGCAGAAGGTCTTCGACGACTGGAGCGCCGACAGCGGCATCAAGGTCACCTATTCGGGAGACAAGAGCTTCGAGGGCAACATCGTGACCAAGGTCACCGGCGGCGACGCTCCCGACATCGCGATCGTCCCGCAGCCGGGTCTGCTGAAGACGCTCGTCGACACGGGCGACGTGAAGGCGGCGCCCGAGGCGGTCGAGAAGAACGTGGATGCCAACTGGTCGCCCGACTGGAAGAAGTACGGCACCTTCGACGACACGTTCTACGCGGCGCCGATGCTCGCGAACATCAAGGGCTATGTCTGGTACTCGCCGGCGAAGTTCAAGGAGTGGGGCCTCGAGGTTCCGAAGACCTGGGACGAGCTGCTCGCGATGACCAAGACCATCCAGGAGACGACCGGCTCGGCGCCCTGGTGCGCCGGCTTCGAGTCGGGCGACGCGTCGGGCTGGCCCGGCACCGACTGGATCGAGGACCTCGTCCTCCGGCAGTCCGGCGCCGACGTCTACGACCAGTGGGTCGACGGGGACGTCAAGTTCACCGACAAGCCGATCGCTGATGCGTTCACGGCGGTGGGCGAGATCCTGCTGAACCCGGACTACGTCAACGCCGGCTTCGGTGACGTCAAGAGCATCAACGACACCGCCTTCGGCGACGTCGCGGCGAAGGTCGCCGACGGGTCGTGCGCCCTGACGCACCAGGCGTCGTTCCTCACGGCGAACTTCCTGACGGTGCAGACCGCCGACGGCAAGACGCCCGAGGTCGGCCCCGACGGTGACGTCTACGCGTTCGTCCTCCCGGGCTATGAAGAGGGCTCGGCGACGATCGAGGTCGGCGGCGAGTTCGTCGCGGGCTTCTCCGACAACGAGGCCACGCAGAAGGTCCTCGAGTTCATGTCGAGCCCCGAGTTCGCCGACGCCCGCGTCAGCGAGGGCGGCGCGATCTCGGCCAACCTGAACGCCGACCCGTCGAAGGCATCCAGCCCGTTCCTCACCGAGGCGATGGAGCTGCTGCAGGACCCGAACACCACGGTCCGCTTCGACGCGTCCGACCTCATGCCCGCCACGGTCGGGTCGGGCTCGTTCTGGAAGGGCATGGTCGACTGGATCGACGGCAAGGACCAGGCCACGGTCCTCGAAGACATCCAGGCCGGCTACAACAACTGATCACGCCTGCGGGCGGGATGCCGGTGCGCCCGGCATCCCGCCCGCAGTACGCTCACCTCACATCACCCGCGTCCGTCGCCGTACCCGGAGAGCTTCGATGACCGATACCACCACCGCGCCGCCCTCGCGTCGGACCGACGCGACGCCACCGTCATCCTCTGCGCCGCGCCGTCGCTTCACGACACGCACGACGATCGTCGTCGCGACCGTGATGCTCGCGCTCATGCTGGCGCTTCTCGTCCTCCTCATCCTGAGCGCGCCGATGGAGGATCCGGCGAAGATCGTCATCCCCGGCTTCTCGCTGACCGCGCTGTTCCAGTGGCTCGGCGCGATGAACCCGCTCGTGCAGATCCCGATCATCCTCGTGATCTTCGGCGCGGTCGTGATGCTGATCCTCGTGCTCATCGAGTTCGCGCCGCGGCCGGGCAAGGTCTACTTCTGGATCCGGCTGGTCGCGTGCTTCGCGATCCCGATCCTCGCCCTCATGCTGCTGCGTCCGTACCAGAACGCGTTCATCTACGTCTTCGGCATCGCCGTCCTCTCCGGAGCGCTGCTGTTCTGGCTCGACTATCGCTCGCGTCAGGGTGCGGGCTACCTCTTCCAGCTCGTGCTGTTCGCCGCACCCGCCGTGACGCTGCTCCTCATCGGCCTCATCTACCCGTTCATCGCGACCTTCTTCCAGTCGTTCTTCGACAAGACCGGCGACCAGTTCGTCGGCATGGAGAACTACGTGTGGGTGTTCACCCAGCCCGAGGGCGTGTGGTCGGTCGTCAACACCCTCATCTGGGTGCTCGTCTGCCCGACGGTCGCCACGATCGCGGGCCTCGCCTACGCCGCCTTCATCGACCGGGCTCGTGGCGAGAGGTTCCTCAAGGTCCTCATCTTCATGCCGTTCGCCATCTCGTTCGTCGGCGCCGGCATCATCTGGAAGTTCGTCTACGACTACCGGCAGGGCAACCAGCTCGGCATCCTGAACGCGATCGTGACCGCCTTCGGCGGTGAGCCGGTGCCGTGGCTCAGCGTCACCCCGCTCGTGAACAGCCTGCTGCTCATGGTCGTCTTCATCTGGAGCCAGACGGGACTCGCGATGGTGATCCTCTCCGCGGCGATCAAGGCGGTGCCGCCTGAGCAGATCGAGGCGGCCTCGCTCGACGGCGCGAACGCGTGGGAGCGGTTCAGGAACGTGACGGTCCCCGGCATCCGCTCGTCGATCATCGTCGCCTTCACCACGATCGCCATCGCGTCGCTGAAGATCTACGACATCGTCGCCGTCATGACCGGCGGCCGCGCGAACACCTCGGTGCTCGCCTTCGAGATGGTCAACCAGCAGCAGCGGTTCCAGAGCTACGGACACTCGGCGGCGCTCGCGGTCGTGCTGTTCATCTTCGTGACGCCGCTGATCGCCTTCAACATCATCCAGATCCGCAAGCAGAGGGAGATCCGATGAGCACCGGCGTCGATGTCATCGAAGCACCCGGGCCGGTAGGCGACGGACGCTCCGCCAAGCAGGTCGCGCGCGACACCCGCAAGCACGAGGCGATGGCGCGCAAGCGCCTGACCTCCAAGGGCGCGACCATCGCGGCCCTCATCATCGCGTTCTTCTGGACGATCCCGACGTTCGGCCTGTTCGTCACCTCGTTCCGCCCCGGGTCCGACGTGCAGAGCACGGGCTGGTGGACGGTCTTCGTGAACCCCTCGTTCACGCTCGACAACTACCAGAAGGCGCTCACCTCGGGCGGCACGGCCCTCACCCTCGGCGAATCGTTCATCAACTCGCTCGCCATCACGATCCCGGTCGTCTTCTTCGCCCTCGCGATCGCGTCGATGCTCGCCTACGCGTTCGCGTGGATCGACTTCCCCGGTCGCAACATCGCGTTCATCGCCGTCTTCGCACTGCAGATCGTGCCGCTGCAGATGGCCCTCGTGCCGCTGCTCAGCCTCTTCTCGCGAGGCCTGTCGATCGGCGACGTGACCGTCTTCCCGCCGCTGGAGCTCCGGGGCCTCGAGCACAGCTTCGCGACGGTGTGGATCGCGCACGTGATCTTCGCGCTGCCGCTCGCGGTGTTCCTCCTGCACAACTTCATCGCCGAGATCCCGAGCGAGCTCATCGAGGCGGCCCGCGTCGACGGCGCCGGACACGGGCAGATCTTCCTCCGGATGATCCTCCCGCTCGCGGCCCCCGCGCTCGCGTCGTTCGCGGTGCTGGAGTTCATCTGGGTGTGGAACGACCTGCTCGTGGCGACGATCTTCGCTCCGTCGACGTCTCTGCCGATCACCCAATCGCTCAACTCCCTCTCGGGCACGTGGGGCGACCAGTGGTTCCTGCAGGCGGCGGGTACCTTCATCTCGATCCTCGTGCCGCTGATCGTGTTCTTCCTGCTGCAGCGCTTCTTCGTGCGCGGCCTGCTCGCCGGCGCGACGAAGGGCTGACACCCGGCACGAGGACGATCTCCCGTTCGTGCGGCGACGGATCTAGGGTGAAGCCATGTCCGAACCCGCGACGGCCGGTCTCGATGAGACGGTGGACGTCGCGCGCGGGCTGAGCGCCGCCGAGGTCGCCGAGCGCACCGCGGCGGGGGAATCGAACGCCTACTACGCGGAGACGAGCCGGAGCGCGGCGAGCATCATCCGGGCGAACGTTTTCACGCTGTTCAACGGGATCGTCTTCGCGTGCTTCGGCATCCTCTTCCTCGTGGGGCGCTGGCAAGATGCCCTGTTCGGCTTCGCGGCGATCGCGAACGCGATCATCGGCTCGGTGCAGGAGTTCCGTGCGAAGGCGGCCCTCGACAGACTCGCGGTCATGAACGCCGCGCAGGCACGCGTCCGCCGCGACGGGACGGAGCAGGAGATCGCGCCGAGCGAGGTCGTCCGCGGCGACATCCTCGTCCTCCGCGCCGGCGACCAGGTGCCCGCCGACGCGCAGGTGCTGCACACGCGGGGCCTGCAGATCGACGAGTCGCTGCTGACGGGCGAGGCGGATGCCGTCGACAAGGCGCCGGGCGACGACGCCCTCTCGGGCTCGCTCGTCGTGGGCGGCGAGGGCGACGCGCAGGTCGTGCGGGTCGGGGCCGAGGCCTACGCCAACGCGTTCGCCGGGGAGGCGCGGCGGTTCTCGCTCGTCGGGTCGGAGTTGCGCGACTCGATCAACCGCGTGCTCGCGTGGGTCGCCTGGGGGATCGGTCCGATCGGCCTGCTGGTGCTGAACGCGCAGATGCAGGTGGTCGGCGGGTGGGAGCGCGCGTGGGACACCGGGGCGTGGGTCGACGCGCTCACCGGGGCGATCGCCTCTGTCATCGCGATGATCCCGCTCGGCCTCGTCCTCATGACCTCGATCGCCTTCGCCGTCGGCGCGGCCCGGCTCGCGTCGAAGCAGGTGCTCACCAACGAGCTCGCCGCGGTGGAGGGCCTCGCGCGCGTCGACATCATCTGCCTCGACAAGACCGGAACGCTCACCGAGGGCGAGATCGTCTACGGCGATGCGTACGTGCTGCCCAGCGCAGGGGATGCCGGGAGCACGGATGCCTGGCGGCGCGCGCTCGGCTGGTACGGCGCCGCCCCCGACGCGAACGCGACGGCCCGGACCCTGCGCGAGCCGTTCGGCGACGCCGCTCCGGTCACCGAAAGCCGGATGATCCCGTTCTCGTCGGCGCGCAAGTGGAGCGCGGCATCCTTCGCCGAGATCCCGGGCACGTGGGTGCTCGGCGCCCCCGAGCTCGTCTTCGGTGCGGCAGCATCCGATGGCGCCGACCCCCTGGGCGCCGCCGTGCTCGAGCGCGCCGAGGCCGGGCGGCGCACCCTCGTGCTCGGCTTCTCTCCCGCCGCCCTCGCCGACGACGACGCCGGGGCGGAGCGGCTGCCGCGCGATCTGCGCCCCGTGGCCGTGCTCACCTTCCGCGAGAAGGTGCGCGACGATGCCGCCCAGACGCTCCGGTACTTCTCCGAGCAGGGCGTGCAGGTGCGGGTCATCTCGGGCGACAACCCGCGGACGGTCGCCGCGATCGCCCGCGAGGTCGGGCTCGACGCGCCGACCGGCTTCGATGCGCGCGAGCTCCCCACCGACCCGGTCGCCCTCGGCGAGGTGCTCGAGCGGAACCTCCTCTTCGGGCGCGTGACGCCCGCGCAGAAGAAGGGGATGGTCGAGGCGCTGCAGGCCCGCGGACACACGGTCGCGATGACGGGCGACGGCGTCAACGACGCCCTCGCGATCAAGACGGCCGACATCGGCATCGCGATGAACTCCGGCGCCGCCGCGACGAAGGCGGTCGCGCGGCTCGTACTGCTCGACGGCCGCTTCTCGCACCTCCCGGACGTGGTCGCCGAAGGCCGTCAGGTCATCGCGAACATCGAGCGGGTCTCGATGCTCTTCCTCACGAAGACCGTCTACGCGACGCTCCTCGCGATCCTCTTCGGCATCCTCGTCCTGGAGTTCCCCTTCCTCCCGCGGCAGCTGTCGATCACCGACGGGCTGACGATCGGCATCCCCGCCTTCTTCCTCGCGCTCATGCCGAACGCGCGCCGCTACATCCCCGGGTTCCTCCGCCGATCGCTCAGCTTCGCGATCCCCGCCGGGATCGTCGTCGCGCTGACCCTCACCGGCTACACGCTTCTCACCCGCTCGCTCGACACGGATGCCGATGAGCTCCGCACCGGCGCGACGATCATCCTCGCGGTGGTCGGCATCTGGATCCTCGCGGTGCTCGCCCGTCCGCTCACCCGCTTCAAGGGGCTCATCGTCGGGGCGATGTTCGTCGCGCTCATCGTCATCTTCTCGGTGCCGCCGGCACGGCAGTTCTTCGTGCTCGTCGACCCCGGGTTCGACACGGCCGTCGTCGTCGCGCTGTGCTGCATCGTCGCGATCGTCCTCATCGAGGTGATCCGCTTCTTCCAGAAGCGCTACGTCGCGCGCACGGTCGCCGCCGGCGGCACGCACGCCCTCGCCGCGCATCCCTCCGAGGCGGCGGCGCGCCCGTGGCCCGTGTCGGTGGCCGTCGTGCTCGTGTACCTCGGCGGGCTCGCGAGCGCACTGTTCGGCATCCTCTACCTGCTCAGCCGCTACGACGTGACCGACGATCTCGTGGTCGAGGTGACCCTCATCGGCGCGGGCATCATCCTGTTCGGCTTCCTGTCGATGGCCGCCGCGGCAGGACTCTCGCGGGGCAGCGGACTCTCACGCGTGTTCGTCACGGTGCTCGCCGCCGTCCTCATCGGGCTGCAGCTGTGGAGTCTCGTCGTCCACCAGGACTGGAGCGTCTGGACCTTCGCGCAGATCGCGCTGCACGTCGGGGTCGTCGTGGCGCTCTGGGCGAAGCCCGCGTGGCGGTTCTTCCGTCCGGTCCGCCAGTCGGTGTGAACCCCGAGCGGTGCAGATCGTGCGTCAGCCGGTGCAAGAGAGTCGCTGCTGCAGCGAGGTCATGAGGTCGATCTCGGCCGACTGCGTCGCCACGACGCCGCGCGCGACCTGCAGCGCGCGCGGCTCCGAGCCGAGCTCGAGAAGCGCCTGTGCCATCGGCAGTGCGCCCTGATGGTGCCGAATCATGAGCGCGAGGTACGTGCAGTCGGCTTCGGTACCGGTCTGCGAGCGCATCCGCTCGAGCTCGGCCTCGCTCGCCATCCCCATCTCGGTCAGCAGGTCCGCCTCGGAGGCCCCTGCGGCTGCGGTGTGATCATGGCCGGTGTCGGCCGCGGTCATCCAGGCCATCAGGGGCTGATCGCCGCGCTGGGGGAGGTGCCACTTCACGAGCCAGTCGTAGAACTCGCCGCGCTGCGACGACTGAGCCGTCGCGATGTCGTAGGCGAGGACGCGCACGTCGTCGTTCGCGGTGGTGCGGTAGATGTCCATCGACATCTCGACCGCCTGCGCGTGGTGGATCTGCATGTCGCGGGCGAACCCGGCCTCCGGCGACTCATTGCCCGGCGCGGCACCCGCACCGGAGGCGCCGAACGTCGAGAAGCGTCCGATGGCGAACGCGAGGCCCGCGACCGCGAGTGCGACGAGCAGCACCGCCCACCACGGCGGGAGGGTTCGACCCGTGCGCGTCCCGCGCACGTCGCTCACGACTGCTTGCCCTCGCCGTCGAGCGCGCCGGTGCAGGAGGCGCCCGGCTCGGGCACGTTCTGGTTGCGCCAGTACTCCTCGAAGAACGCCGGGATGCGCTCGTCATCGGCATCCTGCAGTTGGAGCTGCGTGTTCCAGGCGCTCAGCACGATCGGCGACGGCAGGCCTTCGTAGGGGGAGAGGATGACGTAGGTCGAGGGGAGCTGGGCCTTCAGCGCCGCGAGGTCGTCGTCGCTCAGGGCGTCGGCGTCGTACGTGACCCAGACGGCGCCGTGCTCGAGCGAGTGGACGGCATTCTCGTTCGGCTGCGGGCGGTCGTAGATGCCGCAGTTGAGCCAGATGTTGTTGTGCGGGCCGCCCGCCGGAGGGTTCTGCGGGTAGTCGACGGTGCCCTCGACGTGGCGCGTCTCGTTGGTGAAGGTCTCGACGCCCGCGATCTCGGCGCCCTCACCGCCCGCGGTGTAGGTCGGGGCGCCGGGCGGGGCGAAGATGACGGATGCCGCGATGAGCGCGACGACGGCGAGGCCCGCCGTGCCGCCGACGATCCACCAGGTGAGCTTCGAGCGGCGGCGCTTGGCGAGCTGCCTCTGGTATTCGGCGAGCTTCTCCTGCTTCTGCTGCTCGCGCTGCTGCTTGATGGTGAGGTCGATCTTCGCCTGCGTCGCGGGGTTGCCGCTCTGGCGCTTCTTGGGGGAGGAGGTCGGCGTCATGGTCCTCCGATTTTATGCGGCCGAATGGGGTCTCGGCCCGGGAGCGGGCCGTTCCGATCCTGGGAAAGGGCTATCATTGTGGCTTCCCGAATCGTTTCGGCTCGGGTCGCCCTCTCCGCCACCTCCCCTTCAGACTCCGACGGGACGCCGTGCTCGACACCGCCTCGACCCCCACCGTTGCGTCCGCCCCCGCCACGGAGCGGCCGGCGGCGGCGCCCGCGACGGGTATGGTCGTCCTCCACCCCGGCGACGCCCTCTCGACTCCGCGTCGGGTGGTGTACATCATCCTGCTCGGCGCCCTCACGGCGCTGGGCCCCTTCACGATCGACCTGTACCTGCCCGCCTTCCCGGTGCTGCAGCAGGACTTCCAGACCACTGCGGCGGCGATCCAGCTGACCCTGACGGGAACGATGATCGGCTTCGCGCTCGGTCAGCTCATCGTCGGCCCCCTGAGCGACAAGGTCGGGCGGCGCGTGCCGCTCCTCGCGGTCACAGCGCTGCACGTGTTCGCGAGCATCGGCGCCGCGTTCGCTCCGAACCTCGCCCTGCTGAGCGTGGCGCGCGTGCTGATGGGCATCGGCGCCGCGGCGGGCGGCGTCGTCGCGATGGCGATCGTCCGCGACCTCTTCGGCGGCAGGCGCCTCGTCGTCATGTTGAGCCGGCTCGCGCTCGTGTCGGGCGTCGCGCCCGTCGTCGCGCCGCTCATCGGATCGGCGCTCCTCGCCGTCATGCCCTGGCGAGGCCTGTTCATCGCGCTCGCGATCTACGGCCTCGTCATGCTCGTGTCGGCCATCGTCCTCATCCCCGAGACCCTCCCGAAGGCTCGCCGCCACGAGCGCGGCACGACGACCGTCCTCGAGCGGTACAAGAGCGTGTTCAGTGACCGTGTCTTCATCGGCGTCCTCATCATCGGCGGCATGACCTTCAGCGGACTCTTCTCCTACCTCTCGTCGTCGTCCTTCCTGTTCCAGGAGGGGTACGGATTCAACGCGCAGCAGTACGGTATCCTCTTCGCCGTCAACTCCCTCGGCGTCGTGCTCGGCGTCCAGACGGCCTCGCGGCTCGCCGCCCGCTTCGGCCCGCAGTGGGTCCTCGCCTTCTCGACGAGCGCGCTCGTGCTGGCCTCGGCATCCATCATCGTCATCGACCAGCTGGGCCTCGGGCTGTGGCCGACCATGGTCGCGCTCTTCCTGTTCATGACGGCGTGCGGGTTCACGTTCCCGTGCGTACAGGTGCTCGCCCTGGACCGGCACGGCAAGGCCGCGGGAACCGCGGCATCCATCATCGGGGCCTGCAACTTCGGCGTCGCCGGGCTCATCTCGCCACTCGTCGGCTGGGTCTCGCGCGACGCGGGCATCACGGCGACGACGATGGCGGCGGTCATGGTCGTGTGCGCCGTGATCGGATGCCTGTCGCTGTGGCTCGTCGTGCGCCCGCGCACCGTCGCGCGTCTGTCCTCCTGACGCCCTCGCAGTCATCGGGCACAATGGGGCGATGACGCCGCCCGTGAACGACCAGGTCACCACCGTCGCCCTGCAACGCCTCGTGATCGGCGTGGTGCTCGTGCTCCTCGCGGTGGGGCTCGGTATCCTCGTGACGGTCGAGGCCGACATCGACCTCGACGACTGGTGGAACAGGTTCGTCGGCTTCTTCGGTGCCTCTCAGGACGTCGCCCTCGCGCTGAACTTCCTCGGCGGCGGCTGGTTCGCGACCTTCGTCATCCCGCTCGCGGGCGTGGGGCTCATGCTGGCGCTCCGGAGGCCGTGGGGCGCCCTGTTCGTCGTCCTCGCCTCGGCGGGGAGCGCCCTCGGCGTGCAGATCCTGAAGGCGATCTTCGGGCGCGCGCGCCCGGAGGACATGATCGTCGTGTCCGACCACGGCTCATTCCCCTCGGGGCATACGGCGAACGCCGCGACCGTGGCGACGATCGCCGTCGTGCTGTTCCCGCGGGTCTGGGTCGCGATCGTCGGCGCGGCATGGGTGTTCGCGATGGCGTTCAGCCGCACGCAGGTGCACGCGCATTGGTTGAGCGACACCGTCGGCGGCACCCTTGTGGGCGTCGGCGCGGCCCTCATCGTCGCGGCCGCGATGACCTCCCGATTGACTGCCGAAGCGGCGCGGCCCGTCGCTAGGCTGACGGCATGACCGCACCCGACGACGCAGAGATCGCCCGCCTCCAGGCGGAAGCCGAGGCCGCGGAAGCCGCCCTCAAGCTCGCGCAGGCGAAGGCAGCGCTCGCCGCCGCGCAGGCTGAGGCCGCGAAGGCGGGCCGTGGTGCGGCGGATGCCTCGGATGCGGATGCCTCGGATGCGGCGGCCCCGGCTACGGAGTCGGAGGCCCCCGCTGCGGAGGCCCCCGCCGCGGAGGCCCCCGCCGCGGAGGTCCCTGTTGCGGAGGCGGCGGTTGCGGAGGCCCCGGCATCCACCGCCCCCACGGACGCTCCCGCCGGTCCGCTCGATGCCGACGAGGTCGCCGCGATCACGAAGGGCTACACGTTCGCGGACGCGACGCTCGACCTCGGCGCGCTCATGAACGGCGAACCGGTGCCGTCCGCGCAGATCCGCATTCCGCTGCAGATGATGAACCGGCACGGGCTCGTCGCCGGCGCCACCGGCACGGGAAAGACGCGCACCCTGCAGGGGCTCGCCGAGCAGCTCGCCGACAAGGGCGTACCCGTCTTCGCCGCCGACATGAAGGGCGACCTGTCGGGCATGGCGACGCCGGGTGAGTCGAACGAGAAGCTGCTCGCGCGGACGCAGGCGATCGGTCAGGACTGGAAGCCCGAGGCATCCGCTCTCGAGTTCTTCGCCCTCGGCGGCGTCGGCAAGGGCGTGCCCGTCCGCGCCACGGTGAGCGCCTTCGGCCCGCTGCTGCTGAGCAAGGTGCTCGGCCTCAACGAGACGCAGGAGTCGAGCCTCGGCCTCGTCTTCCACTACGCCGACGAGAACGGCCTTGCCCTCGTCGACCTCTCCGACCTCCGCGCCGTGCTGACCTGGCTCACGAGCGACGACGGCAAGACGGAGCTCAAGGAGCTCGGCGGGCTGTCGGCGGCGACCGCCGGGGTGATCCTCCGCGAGCTCATCACCTTCGCCGACGACGGCGCCGACGTGTTCTTCGGCGAGCCCGAGTTCGACGTCAAGGACTTCCTGCGGATGGCACCGGACGGCCGGGGCGTGATCTCGCTCCTCGAGGTCCCGGGCGTCGCCGACAAGCCGGCCCTGTTCTCGACGTTCCTCATGTACCTGCTCGCCGAGCTGTACGAGATCCTTCCCGAGGTGGGCGACCCCGAGAAGCCCGTGCTCGTCTTCTTCTTCGACGAGGCGCACCTCCTCTTCACGGACGCCTCGAAGGCGTTCCTCTCGCAGATCGTGCAGACCGTGCGCCTGATCCGCTCGAAAGGCGTCGGGGTCTTCTTCGTGACCCAGACGCCGAAGGATGTTCCGAGCGACGTGCTGGGGCAGCTCGGCTCGCGCGTGCAGCACGCCCTCCGCGCGTTCACGCCCGACGACGCGAAGTCGCTGCGCGCGACCGTCGGCACCTACCCGAAGAGCGGGTACGACCTCGAGCGCGTGCTGCAGGAACTCGGCACCGGCGAGGCGATCGTCACCGTCATGAGCGAGAAGGGCGCGCCGACCCCCGTCGCGTGGACGCGCCTGCGCGCGCCGCAGGGCCTCATGTCGCCGACGCCGGACGCGCAGATCGACGCGGCCGTCGCGGCATCCCCTCTGCTCGCCCGCTACGGCACGTCGGTCGACCCCGAGTCGGCGCGCGAGATCCTGACGGCGAAGATGAACGCCGCCGCCGAGCAGGAGGCCGCCGCGGCCGCCGCGAAGCAGAAGGCGGATGCCGACAAGGAGCTCGCCAAGCAGCAGGCCGCGCAGGCCAAGGCCGACGCGGCCGCTGAGAAGGAGCGCCAGCGCGAGTACGACCGTCTCATCAAGGCGACGGGCGGCTCGACCCGCACTCGCACGAGCCGGAAGAAGGAGACCTCGCCGCTCGAGCAGGTGCTGAACTCGCGGACGACGCAGACGATCTTGAACTCGGTGATCCGCGGGGTGTTCGGCACCGGACGGCGCTGACGGCGCTGACGGCGCTGACGTCGGGGCGCGGGCTGCGGCTCGCGGGCGGCGTGCGTTCATCGGAGATCGGGCGTTCTTCGGAAGGATGAGGGCCGAAACCTCCGACGAAGCACGGATCTCCGGAGAACGGCGGCTGCTCGCGGGTCAGGGGGTCGCGGCTCAGGCGAGGGGCGCGGGGGATGCCGGTGACTACCGCGCCGGCGCGCGGTGCGCAAGCCACTCACCCGGCGGGGAGGGCGTGGCTAGCGTGGGTCCATGACCGATTCCCCGAGCGCCGAGTCCCCGAGCGGCGAGTCCCCGAGCGCCGAGTTCCCGAGCGTCGAGTTGTCGAGCCCGACCGGGCGTGAAGAAGCTCTATGCGCCGTGCCGCGCGCGGACGGATCCGCGCCGCGGGCCCTCGTCCTCGGATCCACGGGGTACATCGGCGGCCGGCTCGTGCCGCGCCTGCTCGCCGCGGGCTACCGCGTGCGGGTGCTCGTGCGCGACCCGGCGCGGCTCGCGGCGTTCGACTGGGGCGACGACGTCGACGTGGTCGCGGGGTCGGCGACCGACGCAGGCGCCGTCGCGGAGGCCTGCGTCGACGTCGACGTGCTGTACTACCTCATCCATTCGATGGGGCAGGGGAAGGGATTCGAAGACGCCGACCTCGAGGCCGCGCAGACGGTGGCGAAGGCGGCGGCCGAGGCATCCGTCGGTCGGATCGTGTACCTGGGCGGCCTCCACCCGGAGGGGGTGGAGCTCAGCCCGCACCTGCGCTCGCGGGTCGCGGTGGGGGAGGTGTTCCTGCGCAGCGGCACGCCGACCCTCGAGCTGCAGGCGGGCGTCGTCATCGGATCGGGCTCGGCGTCGTTCGAGATGATCCGCCATCTCACCGAGGTGCTGCCGTACATGCCGGCGCCGCGCTGGGTACGAAATTTCATCCAGCCGATCGCCGTCCGCGACGTGCTCTACTACCTGCTCGGCGCGGCGCGCGTCGCGCCCGACGTAAACCGTGCCGTCGACATCGGCGGCCCCGACGTCCTGCGCTACGGGCAGATGATGAACGGGTACGCGGTCGAGGCGGGCCTCCCGCAGCGGCCGATCGCATCGCTTCCTGTCTTCACCCCGGGCCTCGCGTCGCACTGGGTCAACGTCGTCACCCCCGTGCCGCGCTCGATCGCCCGGCCCCTCATCGCGTCGCTGCAACACGAGTGCGTCATGGACGACCACGACATCGACACCCTCATCCCGCAGCCCGAGGGCGGCCTGACGCCGTACCGCCGTGCGGTCGCGCTCGCGCTGGGACGGGTCGAGGCCGACACCGTGGAGACGAGCTGGCAGGATGCCGATGTCACCGGCATCCCCTCGGATCCGCTCCCCTCCGACCCCGACTGGGCCGGCCGCACCGTCTACACCGATGTACGGACGGCGCACACGGATGCGCCCGTGGACGACCTCTGGTCGGTCATCGAGGGCATCGGCGGCGAGAACGGGTGGTACTCGGCGCCGCTCCTGTGGGCCGTGCGGGGCTGGATGGACCGCGTCGTCGGCGGCGTCGGCCTCGCGCGCGGACGCCGCAGCCGGTCGCGCGTCGCGGTCGGCGACGTGATCGACTTCTGGCGCGTCGAGAAGGTCGAGCAAGGGCACCTGCTGCGCCTGCGGGCCGAGATGAAGGTGCCCGGCCTCGCGTGGCTCGACCTCGCGTGCGAACCCGACTCCGCCGGCGGCTCGACCTACCGGCAGAGGGCGGTGTTCTTCCCGTCGGGGCTCGCAGGGCGGCTGTACTGGCTGTCGGTGCTGCCGTTCCACGGCTTCATCTTCCGCGGGATGGCGCAGCGCATCACGGCGGCCGCCGAGGCGGAGGCGGAGGCGGAGGCCGATGCCGAGGCCGAGGAGCGGGCGGCTTCCGGCGCGGGTGCGGGAGCGACGGTCCCCGCGCCGTAGACTCGCGGGATGCCCTTCATCCGTCCCTTCCGTCCCGGCGACGAAGCCGCGCTGTCCGAGATCTGCCTGAAGACGGCGGATGCCGGGGCCGACGCGACCGGGATCTTCGCCGACGACGACCTGTGGGGAGAGGTGTTCGTGTTGCCGTACGTCGCGCGCGACCCCGACCTCGCCTTCGTCGTCGAGACCGACGACGGCCGGGTTGCCGGCTATGTGGTCGGCACCGACGACACACACGCGTTCGAGGACTGGTTCCACGACGAGTGGTGGCCGCGCCACCACGACCGGTGGCCGGCGCCCGACCCCGACCTGCCCCTGGAACTGCGCACCCGACAGGACGGGACCGTGTCGTACGCCTACGGGCGCCGCGCGGGAGCCGAGCCCTTCGGCGACACCTACCCGGCGCACCTGCACATCGACCTCCTGCCCGAACTGCAGGGGCAGGGCTTCGGGCGCCGCCTCATCGACACGCTGATCGAGGCGCTGCGCGCGCGCGGCGTCACGGGCCTGCACCTCGCCGCCGACACCCGCAACGAGGGCGCGATCGCGTTCTACCCGCGCGTCGGGTTCACGCGCATCCCCTCGCACGAGGACGTCGCGGCCTTCGGCCGCGAGATCTGAGCTCGCGCTCCAGCTCCCTGCCCGCCCCTGCCGTTACGCGAGCAGGCGAGCTCGAGACACAGCCTGCTCGCCGCCCGTCTGGGCCGCCCCGCGTTCCGAAAGCCGTTACGAAAGCAGGGCAGAACCGCTCAGCGCGCCGCCACGCGTGCTCGACAGAGCGATTGACCCTGCTTTCGGAACACAACGACCCGACGACCCGACGACCCGACGACCCCACGACACAACGACTCGACGATTCGACCGACCCCACGATTCGGCCGGTCGCCCGCGGCCCGTCGGCCTCAGCCCAAGACGCGGCCGCCGGCGAGGTGCACCGTCCGGTCGACGAGGCCCTCGGGCACGGCGACGTGCGAGATGAGCAGGACAGCCTGGTCGTCGCCGACGGCGGTCAGCAGGTCGGTGAGCAGAGCGTCCGAGGCATCCGGGTCGACCCCCGCCGTCGGTTCGTCGAGCACGAGCACGGGGAAGCCGTGGAGGAGCGCCCGCGCGAGCGAGATCCGCTGCGCCTGGCCGCCCGAGACGAGCGCGCCGCGTTCGCCGACGCGTGCCGAGAGCCCGCCGCGTTCGCGGAGCCACGGGCCGAGGCCGACGCGGTCGAGGGCCGCTTCGAGCTCGGCATCCGTCGCCGTGTCGCGGGCGAAGAGGAGGTTCTGCCGGATGTCCTCGTCGAAGAGCATCGGCTGCTGCTCGCAGAGCCCCACGGTGCGGCGCACGTCGTCCGGTGCGAGGGTCGTGACGTCCGCGCCGCCGACGGCGTAGGTGCCCGCGGGGGTGTCGAGGAATCGCACGAGCACGTGCGCGAGGGTCGTCTTGCCGGCGCCGCTCGTTCCGACGACGAGCACGCGCTCGCCGGGACGCACGTCGAGGTCGACGCCGCGGAGGGCGTCATCGTCGTCGTGGGGCCAGTGCGCACGTGCGCCCCGCAGCGCGAGGCCGGCGCTCGGCCCCGAGCCGAGCGCGGGCGCGGTGCCCGTGGGCGGCGGGGTCTCCTCCGACGGGATGCCGTCCGGCACCGTATCGGGCAGGGCGGAGGCGATCCGCTCGGCCGCGGCCCGCACCTGGCGCCACGACGCCGCAGCGGCGGGGACGGTCGCGAACACCTCGAACACCGCCATCGGAACGAGCACGGCGATCGCGAACTCCGGCCCACGGAGGGCCCCCTCGCCGACCGCCGGGCCCGCGACGAGGAGCGCGAGGATCGATGCGGCGCCGGCGAGCAGCGACACGACGGCCGCGGTGCCGGCCTGCGCCCCGGCGCGGCGGACGGCGGCGCGGCGGAGCGCCGCATCGGCCGTGCGGATGCGCCGGGCGCTCTCGTCCTGTGCGCCGTACGCGACGAGGACGTCGAGGCTCGCCAGGTGGTCGAGGACGGCGTCGGCGAGGCGGGCGCGCAGCGGGGCGATCGCCCGCTCGGCGCGCGACCCCGACGCCCACCCCCACGCCGTCGCGACGATCGCGGCGACGACGAGGCAGGCGAGCAGTGTGAGGCCGGCCGGCCACCACACGATCGAGACGAGGACGACGGCGCCGAGCGCGACGGCGACCGACGAGACGAGCGGCAGCACGACGCGCAGCGGCAGGTTCTGCAGTTCGTCGACGTCGTCGACGAGGGCGGCGAGCACCGACCCGCGGCGCGTCCTGCCCAGACCGTCGGGGGCGAGGGGGATGAGCCTTCGCACGAGGTCGGTGCGGGTCACGGCGAGCTGCCGGAGGGCGGCGTCGTGCGACGCGAGCCGCTCGGTGTAGCGGAAGGTCGCGCGGCTCAGCGCGAACGCGCGCACGCCGACGACCGCGACCGAGAGGTACATGACCGCGGGCTGCTCGCTCGCGCGCACGATGAGCCACGCGCTGCAGGCGAGGAGGGCGACGGCGGATGCCTCGGACAGGAACCCCGATGCCGCGCCCGGCCAGAAGCGTCGCAGGGACGGCATCGCACGGCGGAGGATGTCGTTCGCGGTCGTCATGAGACCACCTCCGCGGTGCGGGCGGAGAGCGTCACGACGCGGTCGGCGATCTCGCGGGCGGAGCGCCGGTGCGAGACGAGGACGACGGTGGCCCCGGCATCCGCGAGAGCGCGGACATTCGCCCACAGTGCGGCCTCGGTCTCGGCATCCAGCGCCGAGCTCGGCTCGTCGAGGGCGAGCACGGGCGCGAGGCCGCGCAGGTGCCGGTGGAACGCACGGGCGACGGCGACGCGCTGCGCCTGCCCGCCGGAAAGGCCCGAGCCCTGCACGCCGAGCTCGGCGGCCGGATCGAGATCGCCCGCCTGCGCGAGCTCGAGGGCCTGGACTGTCAGCGGGTGCGGGTGAGTGCCGGCGTCGGGGTCGGGGTCACCGAGACGGACGTTCTGCCCGATCGTCCCCGCGATGAGCCCCGGGTTCTGACCCGCCCACGCCAGCCACGACGCGGGGGAGAGCGTCGCCGCCTCGACGCCGTCGACGAGTGCGTTCCCCTCGTAGTCGGCGGCGCCGCGGAGTGCGGCCAGAAGGCTCGACTTGCCCGATCCGCTCGGCCCCTCGACGAGGGTCACGGTGCCGGGCTCGGCGGCGAAGGTCACGGGGGGCAGCAGCAGGTCGCCGCGCCGCACGCGCAAGTCGCGCACCTCGAGCCGGCGCGTCACGGGGGCAGGAGAAATCGTGGAGGCAGGACCGTAACCGGCCGCACCGTCCTGTGTCGGTGATATCTCCTGCGTCGGCGACGCCGCCCCGGCGCCGGACCCCGACGCCGCCGCCTCATCGAGGACGGCGAACACGTCGTCGGTCGCGGCGACGCCCTCGGCGGCGGCGTGGAACTGCACGCCGACCTGACGCAGGGGCAGGTACGCCTCCGGCGCGAGGAGCAGGACGAACAGGCCCACGGTGAGCGTCAGCGACCCCTCGAGCAGGCGGAAGCCGATCGAGACGGCGACGATCGCCACGGAGATGGATGCCAGCAGCTCCAGCGCGAACCCGGAGAGGAACGAGACCCGCAGCACGCGCATCGTCTCGCGCCGGTAGCTACGGGTGACCCGGTCGATCGAGTCGGCGGCGCGGTGCTGGCGGCCGAAGACCTTGAGCGTCGACAGGCCCTGCACGGTGTCGGCGAAGCGCGCCGCGAGGTGGCCGAGCGTCTTCCACTGCTTCTGCTGGACGCTCCGCGTCGCGAGACCGATGAGGATCATGAAGACGGGGATGAGCGGGAGCGTGAGGAGCACGGTGAGGCCTGAGATCCAGTCCTGCCACCACATCACGGCGAGGAGGACCGGCGTCGTGATGACCGTGAGCACGAGCTGCGGCAGGTAGCGGCCGAAGTAGGCATCCAGCGCTTCGAGTCCCCGCCCCGCCGTGATCGCGAGCTGCGCCGTGTTGCGGGACGCGAGCCATGCGGGGCCGAGGGCGTCGACGGCATCCACGAGCCTTTCGCGCAGCTGCACCTGCACGCGCGCCGCCGCCCGCGCCGACAGGGCCTCGCGCGCCCAGAGCAGGAGCGCGCGAAGCACCACGACGACGGCGAGGGCGATGAGGGTCTGCTGCAGCCGCGCCCACGGGACGCCGTCGATGACGCCGGTGATCGCCTGGGTCAGGAACCACGCGAACGCGATCACGACGAGCGTCTGCGCCGCGCCGATGAGGGCGATCGCGACGAAGAAGCCGCGGGAGGCGCGCGCGTAGCGCAGCAGGCGCGGGTCGACCGGGCGCGAGCGCGCGGGAGCCGGGTCGGATGCCATGCTTCGATCCTGCCTTACGAACGCCCCGCGAGCCCCTCGGGCGACGCGTCAGTGCACCTCGGCGGCAGCCCTCTCGATCGACGAGCGGCTGACGCGCTTGCGGAACACCCAGTAGGTCCAGCCCTGGTAGAGGAGGACGAGCGGCAGGAAGATGACCGCCGCCCACGTCATGATCGTGAGCGTGTAGTCGGAGCTCGACGCGTTCTCGATCGTGAGGCTGTACGCCGGGTCGGTCGTGGAGGGCATGACGTACGGGAAGAGTGCGAGCCACAGTGTCAGCACCGCGAACACGATCGTCACGGCTCCGGCGGCGAACGCCTTTCCGTCGCGGTCGATCCAGTTGAGGTACACCGACAGCAGCAGCGCCACGGCGGCGATCACGCCGCACGCGATCACGGCCCACAGGAGCGGCGCCTCGCGCCCGGCCGCGATGACGACCGTCCAGACGACGCAGCCGGCGGCGAGCACGACCGTCGGGATCGCGAGCTTCTTCGCGAGCGCCTGCGCGTCGTGATGGACCTGCCCGTCGGTCTTCAGTCCGACGAAGTAGACGCCGTGGAGGAAGAACAGGAACAGGGTCGTGAGGCCCACCCACAGTCCGTAGGGGTTCAGGAGCGTGAGGAGCGAGCCGGTGAACTCCTTGTTCTCGTCGATCGGCACACCCTGCACGATGTTGCCGACGGCGACGCCCCACAGGAGCGCGGGGACGACCGAGCCGATGACGATCATGATGTCGTAGCGGCGACGGGCGGCCGGGTCCTCGGTGCGGTGGCGGTACTCGAACGAGACGCCGCGGAGGATGAGGGCCAGCAGGATCAGCAGCAGCGCGAGGTAGAACCCGCTGAAGAGCGTCGCATACCACTCCGGGAACGCGGCGAACAGGCACGCGCCGGCGACGATCAGCCATGTCTCATTGAGGTCCCAGACGGGCCCGATCGTGTTGATCACCTGGCGGCGTGAGACGTCGTTCTTGCCGAGGAAGGGGAGCGACATGCCGACACCGAAGTCGAAGCCGTCGAGGACGAAGTAGCCGACGAACAGCACGCCGACGATGAAGAACCAGAGGTAGGCGAGATCCATGACCGGGCTCCTTAGTAGACCGTCGCGAATTGGTCGTCGAGTTCGGATGCCGAGTCATCCGGCGGCTCGATTCCTCCGGGCCCCTTCTGGGCGGCCTTCTTGATGAGCTTGAACTCGACCACCGCCAGGGCGGCGTAGATCGCGGTGAACGCGATGAGGGAGATCAGCACGTTCCACGCCGGGACGCTCGGCGAGACGCCGTCCTCGGTGAGCATGAGACCGAACACGATCCAGGGCTGACGGCCCATCTCGGTGAAGATCCAGCCGACGAGGCTGCCGAGCATGGGAAGCGGGGCCGACCAGATCGCGACGCGCCACGCCCAGTCGGGGACCGGCTTCGTGGCGTTCTTGCGGGTGAGCCAGAGGCCGACGATCGCGATGAGCACCGCGATACCGCCGAAGCCCATCATCCAGCGGAACGACCAGTAGGTGATCCAGATCGTGGGGGCGAAGTTCAGGCCCTCCGCCCCGAGCTGCGCGGCCCAGGCAGGCCACTGCTCGGAGTACTGGGCGTTGAGATCGTTGAGGCCCTCGACGCAGCCGTCGAAGGTCTGCGTCGAAAGGAACGACAGAAGATAGGGAACGCGCAGCGACCAGACCTCGCCCGTGCCGTCGGGTGTGCCGATCGAGAAGATCGAGAACGAGGCATCCCGCCCGCACGCCGTATCCCACAGGGCCTCGGCGGCGGCCATCTTCATCGGCTGCGTCGCGACCATCTGGAGGCCCAGCTGGTCGCCGGCGATGACGACGCCGACGAACGAGGCGATCATGAACCAGAGACCGAACTTCAGCGCGGGGCGCATCGTGTCGACGTGCTGGTGGCGGCGCAGGTGCCAGGCCGCGGTCGCGATGACGACGGCCGCAGCGAACATGAACGACGCGAACATGGTGTGCGGGAAGGTCGCGAGGGCGACGCGGTTCGTGAGGACGGCGAAGAAGTCGTTGAGCTCCGCGCGGCTGCCGTCGGCGGCCATCTGGTAGCCGACCGGGTTCTGCATCCAGGCGTTGGCGGCGAGGATGATGTAGGCCGAAAGGCTCGCCCCGATCCACGCCATCCAGATCGTCGCGAGGTGGATGCGGCGGGGTAGGCGCGTCCAGCCGAAGATCCACAGGCCCAGGAACGTCGCCTCGAGGAAGAACGCGAGCAGGCCCTCGAAGGCGAGCGGCGCGCCGAAGATGTCACCGACGAAGCGGGAGTACGACGACCAGTTCATGCCGAACTGGAACTCCTGCACGATGCCGGTCACGACGCCCATCGCGAAGTTGATGAGGAACATCCCGCCGAACAAGCGCGTCAACTGGAACCATTTGACGTCGCCCGTGCGGTGCCAGACGGTCTGGAAGATCGCGACGACCAGGCCCATGCCGAGGGTGAGCGGCACGAAGATGAAGTGGTACAGCGTCGTCAGGCCGAACTGCCAGCGGGCGAGCAGCAGCGGGTCCAAGAAGTCCATCTCGGTCCTCTCTCAGGGCCGGGCGCGGCGGCCCGGTCTTCCTTGTGACTGAAGGTACACAGGTTGCGCTCAGCGGCGAAGAGACCGGGCCGTGAATAAACCTCGCGCGCCCTCCTCGCGGTCAGGGCGTCTGCGAGGCGTGCAGCAGCTGCACGATGCACTCCCGCGGATCGCACGACGAGCGCATGCCGTCGACGGAGAGCGGGCCGTCGGCGGCGCTCAGCACGCTCTGCATGATGCCGAGGTGCACGCTGCAGAGGACTTCGCGGTGGGATGCCTGGGCCGACGCGTGCGCGCAGGGCGTGAGTTCGACCGTGAGTTCGTCCTCGTCCACCAGCGGGTCGAAGCCGGCGTCGACGAGGTCTTCGACGAGAGCGTCGATCTGGTGGAGGGCGCTCTGTTCCAAATCGGGCGCGGCACCCGGGATGACGCGGCGCATGAGGTCGCCGCGTTCGGCGGCGGCGCGGACGCGGCGGTGCTGGACGGCGCTGCGGGCGACGACTCCGTCCGTCGCGCTGTAGAGGACGCGGGGTCGGCCACGCGTCGTGCGGTTCTCGGTCTTCGACACGACGTAGCCGTCGTCGATGAGCCGTTGGAGGTGTTCGCGCACCGTGTTGGGGTGGAGCTTGGTCGCCGAGACGAGTTCGGAGACGGTGCGCTCGGGGCGATCCTGCACGAGGTGGAGGATCTCGACGCGTGAGTAGTTGGAGATGGCGCTGTAGCCCGCCGGGCGACCTGTGGTCATACCACTATTATTCACGGCCTCGGCCCTCTCCGCCAGCGCCGCGCCGAATCTCTTCGGCGGAGGCACCGCGCGGGCGCGACGCGGTGCGGCGAGCGTGGCGCCGCAGATCGTTCCGCATCCGTTCACCCGGCGTGTGCCGCGCGTTCGCCCGGGCTCGGCACTCTCTCCGGGAACCCCCGCTCCGCCGCGCCGTCGGGCGCCGACCCCCCGGGAAACCACATGCTCTCCGTCGCTTCGCGCGCGCGCCTGCTCGCCGCCACCGCCCTCTCCATCGCCGTCGCCGCCGTCGCGGCCGCCGCCGTCGTCGTTCCCGCGCAGGCGGCGACCGAGACCGTCGTGATCAACGAGGTGGAAAGCAGCGGTCCGGACTGGATCGAACTCACTAACACCGGAACGGATGCCGTCGACATCTCCGGCTGGATCGTCAAGGACGACAAGGACGAGCGCACCGACGCGGTTCCCGCCGGAACGGTGCTCGCCCCGGGCGCGTACTACGTCTTCGGGGGGCCCGACATGACCTTCGGCCTTGGCAAGGCCGACGCCGCGCGCCTGTTCCGTCCAGGCGGGGGCCTCGTCGACACCTTCACGTGGACGACCGAGGCCGCGACGACCTACGGCCGCTGCGCGGACGGCGTCGGCGCATTCACGGTGACCGCCGCCCCGACGCCGGGCGCGAGCAACGCGTGCGCGACCCCGACGGCCACGCCGACCGCGACCTCGAGCCCTGCTCCGACGCCGAGCTCCTCGCCCGGGGTGCCGCTCCCGCCGGCGGGCGCGCTCGTCGTCAACGAGATCGAGTCGAACGGCGACGACACCGACTGGTTCGAGCTGTACAACACGACGGAGGCGCCGATCGACGTCTCGGGCTTCGTCGTCAAGGACGACGACGACAGTCGCACCGATCGGCTCCCGGAGGGATCGGTGGTACCTGCCCGCGGCATCCTGCTGGTCGATCAGAAGACCGCGACCCAGCCCGGGTTCGACTTCGGACTCGGCAACGCCGACCGGGTGCGCGTGTTCGCGCCCGAGGTGGCGACGCTCGTCGCCCAGGCCTCGTGGACCGAGCACGCGCCCGGGACGAGCTACGGGCTCTGCCCCGACGGCGTCGGTGAGCTCCGGATCACGAGCACGACGACGAAAGGCGCCCCCAACGACTGCTCACTGCCCGTGCGCATCAACGAGGTCGAATCGAACGGCGGCACGCCGGGCGACTGGATCGAGCTCGTCAACCGCTCGGCGTCGGAGGTCTCGGTCGCGGGCCTCGTCGTGACCGATTCGGAGGTTGCCGGTCACCGCTACACGATCCCCGCAGGTACGACGATCGCCGCGCAGGGCCGCCTCGTGCTCGACGAGTCCGCCTTCGGATTCGGCCTCGGCGGCACGGATGCCGTGCACCTCTTCGACGCGGACGGGGAGACCGAGCTCGACGCGACGTCGTGGGCGGGGCACGCCGCGACGACCTGGGGTCGGTGCCCCGACGGTACGGGAGCCTTCGCGGTCACCGCCGAGTCGACCAAGGGTGCGCCGAACCGTTGCGCCGGAGAGACGGTCGTCGAGGCGTGGCCGGGCGGCGCCGACGTCACGGTGCTCGATGAGGAGGGGACCTTCGCCGGCGATCTGTCGGGACTGGACTGGGCCGACGGGGGACTGTGGGCGGTCGAGAACGGCAACGGCATCCTGTATCGCCTCACGGGCGAACGGCTCGCGCCGTCGTCGTCCTGGACCCTCCGCTACCCCGACGGCACCGGGCGTGTCGACGCGGAGGGCGTGACCGCGGTCGGGTCCAACGTGTACGTCTCGAGTGAGCGGAACAACGCGCAGGGCTCCGTCAGCCGGCCGTCGGTGCTGCGGTACACGCCGGTCGCTTCCGGCGGTGACCCGCTCGCCGCCGATGCCGAGTGGAACCTCGCCGCCGACTTCCCGGGGCTTGGGGCGAACGCGGGGCTCGAGGGCATCACCTGGGTGCCGGATGCCTTCCTCACGGAGCAGGGGTTCCTCGACCAGCGGACGGCGACCGCGTACGACCCCGCCCGCTACCCGGGGCACGGCGACGGCCTCTTCTTCGTCGGCGTCGAGGGCACCGCGAAGGTCTACGCCTACGCGCTCCAGGAAAGCGGCGCCTTCGCGCGGGTCGCGACGGTCGACACTCCCTTCGCGCTCGTGGCCGACGTGCAGTTCGACCGCGGCCTGCTCTGGGTCGCGTGCGACGAGGCGTGCGACGGTCGCACCGCGACGTACGAGATCGGCCCCGACGGCGCCTTCGCCGCAACGCACGTGTACGCGCGGCCGGCGAACGCCCCGAACGTCGCGAACGAGGGCTTCGCGATCGGTGCCGCCTGCGCGGACGGGGTCGCGCGGACGTTCTACGCCGACGATGCCGACACCGACGGGTTCTCGCTCCGGTCGGGAACGCTCGCGTGCACGGCGGGCGCGGAGCCGGAGCCCGAGCCGACCGTTTCGCCGGAGCCGACCGTTTCGCCGGAGCCGACCGTTTCGCCGGAGCCGACCGTTTCGCCGACTCTTCCCGCGACGGGCGGTGCGCCGTCCGCAGCGGAGCTGGTCGATGATGTCCGCGGCGGGCTCGTCGGGCCGGCTTCGGTCGCGGCGGGCGGCACGGTGACCCTCACCGTCCCGCGCGCGGCACCCGGACAGGCAGTGCACGGCTGGCTGTTCTCGACGCCCACCGACCTCGGCGCCGCGACCGCATCGGACTCGGGGACGGTGGCGCTCATGATCCCCGCGTCCACTCCCGCCGGGCTGCACCGCATCGCCGTGACGGATGCCGCCGGTGCGGTGCTCGGGTGGACCGAGCTCGAGGTCACGGCACCGCACGGCGCCGCATCCACGGGTTCGGCTGGTTCGACGGGTCTCGCGGCCACGGGTGGCGACGGTCACGTGGCGGGCATCCTCGCGATCGCCGGGGTGCTGCTGCTGGCGGTGGGCGCGGGATTCGCGCGCCGAGCGCGGCGCGGCTGAGCGGTGGGGCACCGGCCGGCGGCGGCAGAGAACCGTCGTCGGGCCGGCGCGCGCCTCAGCCGGTGACGGTATAGCGGCGCTGGATGCCGGCGGTCCCGCGCCCCCAGGCGCTCGCCGCCGCGCGCTCTTGATGCGCGGCGAGAGCGTCGCGATCGCGGAATCGCTCGTTCACCGTCCACTCGAACGGGCTCGCGGGCAGGACGTCGAAGGCCAGGCATCCCGGCTCGGCGCGGGTGAGCGCGATGTGCTCGGGCAGGAGCTCGCGCACCCGCGCCGCCTCGGCGTCATCGGCGCACACGAGAACACCCTCCAGCGAGACCGCGGCGACATCACCCATGGCTCCAGCGTGGCACGCCCCGCATGCCATGGTCACGCGATCCGCGTGTTCCGTGTTCAGTCTCCGCGCCATTCAGTCTCAGCGCCGTGCCCGCACGCCGCGGCGTCACGCCTCGGTGTTCGGCTTCCACCCGAGCGCGGGTGCGACGTGCTGCGCGAACGACTCCACGATGTGCAGATTGAAGGCGACCCCGAGCTGCGAGGGGATCGTCAGCATGAGCGTGTCGGCGCTCATGACCGCGGCATCCTGCTGCAGCTGCTCGATGAGGACGTCGGGCGACGCCGCATAGGTCTTGCCGAAGGTGGAGCGGAGGCCGTCGATGTAGCCGATGCCGTCGCCCTCCTGGCTGTGCCCGAAGTACAGCTCGTCCTGGGCGGTCGTGATCGGGAAGACCGAACGGCTCACCGAGACGCGCGGGGTGCCGGGGTGCCCAGCCTCCTTCCACGCGGCGCGGAAGCGGTCGATCTGCTCGGCCTGCAGGATGTCGAAGGGGCGGCCGTCGGCCTCGGTGACGAGGGTCGACGACATGAGGTTGAGACCTGTGCGTCCGGCCCATTCGGCGGTGTCGCGGGAGCCGGCGCCCCACCAGATGCGGTCGCGGAGGCCCGGCGACTGGGGCTCGATGCGCTGCAGACCGGTGCCGCCGCCGAACGGCGAGTTCGGGTCGCGCTCGGCGATGCCCTCGCCGCCGATCGCGCGCCAGAAGAGATCGAAGTGCTCGCGGGCGAGATCCGCACCGCGCGGGTCGTTGCCGCCGGTGTAGCCGAACTTCTCGTAGCCGCGCACGACCGTCTCGGGTGAGCCGCGGCTCACGCCGAGAGCGAGCCGGCCGTCGGAGATGAGGTCGACAGCGGCGGCCTCTTCGGCGAGGTAGAGCGGGTTCTCGTAGCGCATGTCGATGACGCCGGTGCCCATCTCGATGCGCTTCGTCGTCGCGGCGATCGCGGCGAGCAGCGGCATGGGGGATGCCTGCTGGCGCGCGAAGTGGTGCACGCGGTAGAAGATGCCGTTGGCGCCCAGGTCGTCCATGCCCTGCGCGAGGTCGATCGCCTGCTTCAGCGAGTCGCCCGCCGTGAGCTGCTGCCCGTTGCCGAGCGGTCCGTAGTGTCCGAACGAGAGGGTTCCGAAGCGTTGCATGATGGCTGCAACGCTACGCCGTCGGAGTGTATTCCGCTGAATGGATGCCGGGATGCGCGCTCCTCCCTCTGCCCGCGCCGCACCTCCCGCCCCCGCCCCTTCTCCCGCGCCTCCCTACCGCCGCACCTCCCGCCCCCGCCCCTTCTCCCGCGCCTCTTCTCCCGCGAGACCGCGTGTTCGCGACGAGACCGCTGGAACTTTCGCGGGGTCTCGTCGCGAAAAGCGGGTCTCGCGGGAAGGAAGAGGGGGTCGGGGGAGGGAGGAGGAGGGAGGAGGAGGGGGCCGGGGTGTCTCGCAGCGGGTCAGAGGCCGTCGCGGACGGAGCGGACGAAACCCTCGACCGACTCGCGCATCGCGGTGATGCGCGCCGCGCGGGCGGCCTCGCGATCGAAGCCGGTGTAGGCGAGCGGCGGGAGCTTGCGGGCGTTGACGTTGCACTGGAACCGGTCGCAGACGAGCGTGCCGACGGTGTCGCCGCGGCGCCCGGCATCGCCCGTGCGCTTCGCAGTGAACAGGAGCACGTCGTTCGGCAGCTGGACGTCGTTGCACCACGAGCACTGCGCGCGCGTGCGCGGCTTCGACTCGGCCTGGCGGAGGAGAAGTCCCGTCGGTTCGCCGTCGAGTTCGACGACGACGTAGCCCACGAGGGCGAGCTTGCGGTCGCGGGCGCCGTAGAAGTCCACGGCATCCCACGCCGTGTCGGCGAAATCCTCGGGGAGGGTGAGGTGCGAGCGTTCGGACTTGGTGACGTTGATGAGGCTGGCGCGGATCTGCGCCTCGGTGAGAGCGTGCATGAGGTCCCTTTCGGGGAATCGTGAGGGTGAGGATGCCGCGGAGTCCGGGTCGGTGACGGCCGCGGCTCAGAGGGGCGCCCGGTCTGCGGGCGCGACGAGCGGGGCGCCGTCCACCTGTGTGCTGCGGTCGCGGCGCCGGGGCGGCGTCATCTCTCGACGGCGGAGGATCCGCCGACGACCTCCCCTCGGCCACGCGGGCTGCTCACGATGTTCACGCCTCCAGGGTACGCCCGCCGCCCCGAGTGTCGGCGGGGCGTGCTTGGATCGGAGCATGACCCGCATCGGACACAGTGAGCTCGACGTCTTCCCCCTCGCCCTCGGTGGCAACGTGTTCGGCTGGACGGCCGACCGCGACGAATCGTTCGCGATCCTCGACGCGTTCCACGCCGGCGGCGGCAACTTCATCGACACGGCGGACTCCTACAGTGCGTGGGTCGACGGCCACGAAGGCGGGGAGAGCGAGCGCATCATCGGCGCGTGGCTCGCCGACCGGAGGCCCGACGGCGTCGTCGTCGCGACGAAGGTGAGCCAGCACCCGCAGTTCCGCGGTCTCGGAGCGGCGAACGTGCGCGCGGCCGCCGAGGCATCGCTCGAGCGCCTCGGCGTCGAGTCGATCGACCTCTACTACGCGCACTTCGACGATCCCGAGACGCCGCTCGAAGAGACCGTCGCCGCGTTCGGCCAGCTGGTCTCCGACGGGCTCGTGCGGGACACGGCGGTGTCGAACTACTCGGCCGACCGCATTCGCGAGTGGGTGCGCATCGCGCGCGAGCTGGGCGTGCCCGAGCCTGTCGCGATCCAGCCGCACTACAACCTCGTGCACCGCGAGACCGAGACCGACATCGTGCCCGTCGCCGAGGAATACGGCATGAGCCTCGTGCCGTACTTCGCGCTCGCCAAGGGGTTCCTGACGGGCAAGTACCGCTCGACGGATGCCGATGCCGACGGCCACACCTCGCCGCGGGCCGAGGCGGCGGCGAGGTACGCGACGCCGCAGGGGCTGCAGATTCTCGAGGTGCTTGAGCGTGTGGGCGACGCGCATGGCGTGTCGATGGCCTCGGCGGCGCTCGCGTGGCTGCGCGCGAAGCCGACCGTTGCGGCTCCCATCGCGTCGGCGTCGAAGGTCTCGCAGGTCGCCGACCTGCTCGCCGGGGCGACCACCGACCTCACCGCCGACGAGGTCGCCGAGCTCGACGCCGTCTCGGAGTGGACGCCCGCCGACATGTGACACCGCACGGGCGCGGCGATCAGACGCAGCAGGACAGGATGGACGCATGCCCGACGCCTACACCCACGGCCACCACGACAGCGTCCTGCGCTCGCACCGATGGCGCACGGCCGAGAACTCCGCCGCCTACCTGCTGCCCGAGCTCGCCCCGGGGACGTCCGTGCTCGACGTCGGCGCCGGCCCCGGCACGATCACGCTCGACATCGCGGCGCGGGTCGCGCCGGGCGCGGTCCTCGGGGTGGATGCCTCCGCCGATGTCATCGCGCAGGCGGATGCCGACCGCGTCGCCGCCGCGGTGAAGAACCCCGCGCTGGAGAACCTGACCTATGCGGTCGACGACGCGTACGCGCTGGACTCTCCCGACGACACGTGGGACGTCGTGCACGCTCATCAGGTGCTCCAGCACCTCGCGCGACCCGTCGATGCGCTGCGGGAGTTTCGCCGCGTCGTGAAGCCGGGCGGCGTCGTTGCGGCGCGCGACGTCGACTACGAGGGCGTCATCTGGTGGCCGCGCCTCCCCGCGCTCGACGAGTGGATCACCGTGTACCTCGCCGCGCATCGCGCGACGAGCGGCGAACCCGCCGCGGGCCGCGAGCTGAAGGCGTGGGCGCGGGCGGCCGGCTTCACCGACGTGCGCTCATCGGCATCCCTCTGGCTCTACGAGACCCCCGAGGACCGGGCGTGGTGGGGCGGCATGTGGGCCGATCGCGCGCTGCACTCGTCCTTCGCCGAGACCGTCGTCTCCCGCGGCATCGCCGACCGTCCGGCGCTCGAGCGGATCAGCGCGGGGTGGCGCGAGTGGGCCGAGAACCCCGACGGGTGGATCCTCCTGCCGCACGGAGAAATTCTCGCCCGCGGCTGAGCCGCGAGGGGAAATTCTCGCCCGCGGCTGAGCCGCGAGGGGAGATTCTCGCCCGCGGCTGACGCGTCGCCCGTCAGGACTCGCGCGGCGCGAGTCGTTCGATGCCCGCGAGGAACGTGTCGAGATCGAACGCGAACTGGGCCGCGCCGAAGTTGTCGACGCGCGCGTCGACGAGGCTCCGCAGGGCCGGGTATCCCGCGCGCTCGACGGCGAGCGCGGCGCGCAGGTCCTCGATCTGCGGATGCCCTCCCGACCGGCTGCCGGTGACGGCATCCTGCGCGAAGCCGCGGCAGATCGTGACGAGCAGGTGCATCGCGCGGCTGACGGTGACGGTGTCGAATCCTGCGGCGAGCATCCGCTCGGCGATCACCTCCGCGGGCTCCGCGATGACGAGGTCGCGGGGATTCGTGAAGCGGAAGTAGGGGAGCCACTGCCCGATGTCGACGAGGCTCCGCCACAGGCTCTCGGCGTAGGCGCGGCAGGCATCCTGCCACGTCGTGCCGAGGTCCCGGTCGTCGAGGTCGACGCGGCGGCGGAACGCGTCGATGGCGAGCAACTCGAGGAGGCTCTCGCGGTCGGTGACGTGGTGGTTCAGCGCCTTGCGGTCGACGCCGAGCGCCGTGGCGACGCCCTGCATCGTGAGGGCGTCGGGATCGATTCCGCGGGCCGCCCCGAGGATCACCTCGAGGTCGAGGCCGGCCCGTGCGCCGCGGCCGCGACGGGAGGGAGCCTTCGGAGTGGACACGTCTCGACTCTAGTCTCGCGCGTGCGTTATTTCCCGCAGGGGAATAAGATTTCCCTAGCGGGAATTGCACCGGACGAACGATCCGGGTGCACCCCGCGCCCGCTCACGAAGGAGATCGAGACATGTCGGAGAAGACACCCCTCACCGCGTCCAGCACCATCGGCGCCTGGCTCGACAGCGAGAACGGCGGTCCGCTCGTCCGCGGACTGCTGGCCGCGTCCGGCGCCTCGGAGGAGATCCTCGCGCCGCTGCGCGGTCTGCCTCTGCAGCAGCTCGTCGCGCTCAGCCAGGGCCAGACGCCCCAGTCGGTCGTCGACGACCTCGTCCTGAAGGCGAACGACGGCGTCATGCCCACTGACACCGGCGACGCGGGCTGGGTCGAACAGGTCACCCCCGGCCGCTTCACCGGAAAGACCGTCATCGTCACCGGAGCTGCGAGCGGCATCGGTCGCGCCACCGCGGCGCGCATCGCCCGAGAGGGCGGCCGCGTCATCGCCGTCGACGTGTCGGCCGAGAAGCTCGGCAGTCTCGAGGAGGCGCTCCCGGACGCCGACATCGTGACGGTCACCGGTGACATCACGAGCCAGGAGTCGGTCGACGCGATCGCCGCCGCCGCGGGGGAGCGCATCGACGGTCTGGCCAACGTCGCCGGGATCAACGACGACTTCTCGCCGCTCCACGAGACGACGGATGCCATGTGGGAGCGCGTCATGGCGGTGAACGTCACCGGGGCGTTCAAGCTCACCCGAGCCGTGCTCCCGGCCATGATGGCGGCCGGTCGCGGATCGATCGTCAACATCACATCCGAGGCGGGTCTGCGCGGCTCGGCGTCGGGCAACGCCTACACGACGTCGAAGCACGCCGTCATCGGTATGACCCGCTCGGCGGCGTTCATGTACGGACCGCAGGGCATCCGCGTCAACGCCGTCGCGCCCGGAGGGGTCGCCACCGGCATCCCCTTCCCGCCGCACGTGTCGGAGGCAGGGCAGGCGCGCCTGCAGCCGTTCCAGGCGTCGATCCCGACGCTCGCGACGGCGGAGCAGCTGGCGGCATCCATCACATTCCTGCTCTCCGACGACGGGGTCAACCTCAACGGCGTCATCCTGCCGAGCGACGGCGGGTGGTCGGTGCAGTAACCGCTGCGGTGGCCGCAGCCGCCGGGTCGCCGAGGTCGCCGACACGCACCATCTCGTGCGTGTCGGCGGCCCGGCGTAGCCTTCGGTCATGACCGACGACGCCGTCCACGACCTCAGCCGTGACGAGGCCCGGCGGCTCGTCGTGCGCGCGCAGCTGCTCGATGCGGAGCGCCCGGGCGACGTCGTCGAAGTGGCCGAGCAGCTCGGCTCGATCAAGATCGACCCCACCGCGGTCATCGCCCCCTCGGAGCAGACGATCGCGTGGAGCCGGATCGGCTGGGCCTACGAGCCGGGGCAGCTGCGGAAGGCCGTGGAGCAGGACCGGCTGCTGTTCGAGTACGACGGGCACTTCCATGCGGCATCCCTCCTGCCCGCGCTCCTCGCGCGCATGCGCGGGCGGGTCTTCCGCGCGCGGGCCGCGGGGTGGATGGAGGCGAACGCCCGCTTTCGCGCCGACGTGCTCGCGCGCCTGCGCGCGGAGGGACCGATGCTCGCGGCGCAGATCCCCGACACCAGTCAGGTCGCGCATGGTGACGAGGGCGGCTGGTACGGCTCGAATCAGGTGCCGATGATGCTCGATCTCCTCTCGTATCTCGGCGAGGTCGGGATCGTCGGGCGTGAGGGTCGTCAGCGCATCTGGGACATCGGCGAGCGCGTCTTCGCGGGCGTGCCCGAGCGCGACTACGACGAGGCCGGTGCCGAGCTCGACGCGCGGCGCCTGCAAGCGGCGGGCCTCGCGCGGCAGAAGTCGCCGTGGACGCCCATCGGCGACGCCGGGGAGCCCGCGCGGGTGGAAGGATCGGACTGGAAGTGGCGCGTCGACCCCGCCGCGCTCGAGACGCTCCACGACGATCCCGGCGGTCGCGTCGCGATCCTGAACCCCTACGACGGCATGCTGTTCGATCGACCGCGGCTGAAGGAGCTGTTCGACTTCGAGTACATCCTCGAGCAGTTCAAACCCAAAGCGCAGCGCGTCTACGGCTACTTCGCGCATCCGATCCTGGTCGGCGACCGGTTCGTGGGCCTTCTCGACGCGGCGCTCGACAAAAAGAAGGAGAATCTCGTCGTCACCGCGGTGCACGAACTCGACCTGACCGCGCCCCTCGACCCCGAGGAACGCGAGATGGTGGATGCCGAACTCCGCGATCTCGCCGAGTGGGTGGGGGTGCCGCTCGTCTTCGCGGGCGAGCGGTGACCGGGCCAGCGGTGCGGGCGGTGACCGGGCCAGCGGTGACGCGGGCGAGCGGTGACCGGGCCGCCGGTGCCGCTCAGTTGCGTTCGTCGCCCTGTGGGGCGAGAGCGAGTTCCACCTGTTCGGCGGTCGTGAGGCGCGCGCGCGTGATGATCTCGTGGATGAACGCGAGCTTGCGCTGCACCGGCGGGGTGATCGTGAAGGGGTACAGGTCGGCGAGCCCCATCGACCGGTTCACCCGGTTGAACGCCTGCGAGAGCGCAGCCCAATCGCTGAGTGTCCGTCCGACCGACTGATCGCCGTAGTCCTCGCGCGGTTCGACATCGGTGTCGCGGAGGGTCGACGCGCCCGCCTCGAGGTGGATGCCGATCGCCGCCGCCGTCTGCAGCGTCCCGACGATGTGCAGGTAGTGGGCGAAGGTCTCGGCGAAGTCCTCCCACGGGTGCATCGTCGCGTACTCCGAGATGAACGCGTCCGACCAGTTCTGCGGCGCGCCGAACTCGTAGTGCCGGTTCAGGGCGTCGCGGTAGCTCTCGCGCTCGTCGCCGAACAGCTCGCGGCAGCGCGACCACGTGGCGTCGTCGGTGATGAGCACGTTCTGGAAGTAGTGCCCCGCCTCGTGGCGGAGGTGCCCGAGGACGGTGCGGTACGGCTCACCGAGCTTGACGCGCACCGCCTCGCGGACATCGTCGAGGCTCTCGGCCAGATCGGTCGTGATGATGCCGTTCGCGTGCCCGATCGTCACCTTCTCACCGTCGGAGCGGCTCGACAGCAGATCGAACCCCAGGCCGCCCGGCTTCTGGTACCAGCCCTCGATCGGCGGACCCAGGTCCCCGATCTGCAGGACGAGCCGGCGCTTGGCCTCTTCGACCGTGGCGAGCTTCTCGAGCGCGATGGTGTCGTCCGCGTCGGGGCGCCGCCGTGTCAGCCGGCACGAGGAGCAGCGCCCCGCGGGCGCGTCTTCACGCACGAGCCAGTTGCACCCCCAGTCGCGTTCCGAGCAGGTGAACCACGTCACGCCGTCGACGACCGTGCGGCCCGCGTGCACCGCCTCGAAGACGCGCTCGATCACCTGGAGCCCCATCTCCGTCCCGCACGCGGGGCAGACGAGGGTGTCGAGGTAGACGAAGCGGCGGCACGAGGGGCAGCGCGGGGTGGTGCTCACCTGATCACCGTACTGCGGCGGTGCACGTCCGCCGCGCGCGTAATACGACGACACGCGATCCGCGTCGGGGTGCCTCCGGGCGCGACGATGGAACCCACAGGCGCGGAAGGGGCGACGATGGCACGGCGGGGATTCACGACACGGCAGGTGCACGAGCGTGCGGCATCCGCCTCTCCGAGCGCGCGGGCGACGCCGATCTACCTCACCGCGGGGTTCGAGTTCGACGAGTACGACGACGCCGCCGCGCACTTCGGCGAGGGCCGCGGCTACGCGTACACCCGTGTCGCGAACCCCACGATCGACGCCGTCGAGCACACCCTCGCCGCCCTCGAAGGCGGCTCGCAGGCGCTCCTGCTCGCGAGCGGCCAGGCGGCGACGGCCGTCGTGCTCCTCGCCCTCGTCGAGACGGGCGGACACATCGTGTCCTCGACCCACGTGTACGAGGGCACACGCGGGCTCTTCCGCGACAATCTCGCGCGCCTGGGCATCGAGACGACGTTCGTCGACGACATCGACGATGCGGATGCCTGGGAGGCGGCGATCCGGCCCGAGACGCGCGCCGTGTTCGCCGAATCGATCTCGAACGCCGCCAACCGGCTCATCGACATCGGCGCGGTCGCCGAGGTCGCGCACCGCCACGGCATCCCGCTCGTGATCGACAACACGTTCGCGACGCCCTACCTCGTGCGCCCGCTCGAGCACGGGGCGGATGTCGTCGTGCATTCGGCGAGCAAGTTCCTCGCCGGCCACGGGTCGGTGCTCGGCGGCGCGATCGTGGACAACGGCCGCTTCGATGCCGAGAGGTCGGGTGCGCTCTTCCCGCACCTCGTCGCGCCGGGGCGCCTCGGCGAGCCGAGCATCGCCGAACGCGTCGGCGGTGACGCGCGCATCGCCTACGCCCGTGAGAGCGTCGCTCTGCGGTTCGGGACGACACCGTCGCCGCTCAACGCCTTCCTCATCGGGCAGGGGATCGAGACCCTGAGCCTGCGCGTCGCGCGCCAGAGCGCCAACGCGCTCGCCGTCGCCCAGTGGCTCGACGATAGGCCCGAGATCGCGTCGGTCGACTACGTCGGACTGCCGTCCCACCCCGACCACGCGCTCGGTGCGGCGCTGCTGCCCGACGGCTTCGGCTCGGTGTTCACGTTCACCGTCCGTGGCGGGGCCGAGGCCGCGCGGCGGCTCATCGAGTCCGTCGACGTGTTCACGCACATGACGCACCTCGGGGACGTCCGGTCGCTGATCCTGCACCCGGCATCCACGTCGCACGTCGCGCTCACGGGCGCCGAGCGACGCGCGGTCGGGGTGGAGCCGGGCACGATCCGCATCTCGGTGGGCATCGAGGACGCTCCGGACCTCATCGACGATCTCGCCCGCGCGCTCGCCGTCGCCGCCGAGCCGGTCGACGAGGTCGACGTCGCGGTGGTCGCGTGAGCGGGGCCGCCCGGCCCCAGCATTTCGGATGGTTCCTCGCGCGGGGCTTCGGGCCGCACGGGTGGGGGCATCCGTACCTCGACTGGGACTACGACTGGACGCGCCCCGACCTGTATCAGCAGTCGGCGCGTGAGCTCGAACAGGCCGGGTTCGACTTCGTCCTGATCGAGGATGCCCCCTCCCTCGGCTCGGCCGAGACGATCGATCTGCGGGTGCGGCACGCGTTCGGCGGACCCAAGCACGACCCGCTGCTGCTCGCGCCCTACCTCTTCCAGGCGACGCGGCACCTCGGCGTCATCCCGACCGTGAACCCGGCGGCCTTCCTGCCGTACACGGCGGCACGGCAGTTCGCGACACTGCAGCACCTGAGCGCCGACCGCCTGGGCCTCAACGTCGTCACCGACGCGGGGAGCGCGCGGCACTTCTCCGCCGAGAGCCCGCTCGGACACGACGCCGCCTACGACCGGGCCGAGGAGTGGCTGGGCGCCCTTCGCTCCCTCTGGCACTCCTGGGGCGAGGGTGCGCTCGTCCGCGACGCAGAGGCCGGCGTGTACGCCGACGGCACGAGGCTGGATGCCGTGCACCACCGCGGCGAGCACTACGCGTTCGACGGGCCGTTGAACGCGATCCCGTTCGACCGCGGCGACCCGGTGATCGCATCGCCGGGCGGATCGGGGAGGGGGCTCGCGTTCGCGGGCACCAACTCCGACATCCAGCTCGCCCTGTCGCCTCTCGACGAGGCGAGCGTCCGAGCGTACCGGGCGAAGATCCACGCGGCGGCGATCGCGCGCGGACGCACGCCCGACGACGTCACGATCATGTTCGCGATCCAGCCGGTGATCGTGTCGTCGCTGGAGGAGGCCGACCGGCTGGTCGCGGCATCCGCCCGCCCCTCGGACGACGTTCTGCGGACGATCGCGCAGCGGCAATCGAGCGACCTCGAGACCGACCTGACGACGCTCGACCTCGATGCCCCGCTTCCCGAGGGGCTCTTCGCCGAGCATGTGTCGCAGGGGTCGCTGCGCCGCCTCGTCGGAGACCGCGACGCGGCGACCGCACCCCTGCGCGCCCACCTGACCGCGCTCGCGCGGCTCGGTCGGATCACCGACCGGTCGGGCTTCGTGGGCACGGCGGAGGAGTTCGCCGACCTCATCGAAGAGCTCGGAACGTGGGGGAACGACGGGGTGCTCCTCTGGGGCGACCTGCACCCGGTCACGGTGCACCGGACGCTCGACGAGCTCGTGCCGGTGCTGCGACGCCGCGGCATCCTGCGCCGCGACTACACCGGGCAGGGCCTGCGCGCCGACCTCCGCGCCTTCTGAGCCTCGCGCTCGCGCCGTCTCCGGCTCTGCTCGCGAATCACCGCCGCTTTCCCGTGTCACCGCCGCTTTCGCGCGCATTCGGTGGTGATTCGAGAATCGGGCGGTGATTCGCGAGGGGTGCGCGGGGGAGGGCGGACGCGACGCGGCCCCGACGCGTGAGCGCCGGGGCCGCGGGGGTCGCAGGAGAGCGAGAAGAAGGTCAGCCGGCCAGGCCGTTGTCCTTCAGCCACTGCGTCGCGAGGGCCTTCGCGGACTTCTGGTCCTCGGTCGACTGGACGTTGAGGGCGACAAGACCCTCGGGCGTCAGCTTCGCGCTGACCTCGTTCAGAACTCCCGAGACCTTGTCGGCGACGTCGGAGCTGACGATCGGGACGACGTTGGATGCCAGGAACAGGCTCTCCGGGTCTTCGAGGGTGACGAGGCCCTGCGTCTGGATGCGCGGGTCGGCGGAGTAGACGTTCGCGACCTGGATGTTGCCTGCGACGAGCTCGTCGACGGTCGTGTCCGCGGTGGCCGAGAAGGTCACGTCGACCCCGTACTTCTCCTTCAGACCCTTGGGGCCGTAGGGGCGCTCCTCGAGCTCCGTTGCGCCGCCGAGGACGAGCGGCGAGATGCCCTTGAGGTCGCCGATGCTCTTCAGGTCGTGCTCGTCGGCGAATGCCTTGGTCACGTTGTACGAGTCCTGATCGGTCGCCGACGCGAAGTCGAGGGCCGTGAGACCGTCGGGGAGTGCGTCCTGGAGCGCCGCGAACACGTCGTCGGGAGAGGTCGCGGTCGTGTCGGGCTCGAAGAACTGCAGCAGGTTGCCGGTGTACTCGGGGAACACCTGGATCGAGCCGTCTTCGAGCGACGGGATGTACGCGTCGCGCTGGCCGATGCGGAACTGGCGGTCGACGGTGAACCCGTCGGCTTCGAGCGCCTGCGCGTAGAGCTCGGCGATGATCTCGTTCGAGTAGTAGTCCTGGCTGCCGACGACGATCGTGTCGGATGCCGGGGACTCGCTCGACCCCCCGTCGTCCAGGGGATCGCCGCCCGACGAGCAGCCGGCGAGGGCGAGCGCGGAGACGGTGACGGCGCCGAGCGCGAGCGCGAGGCGGGTGCGGGCGGTGCCGCGGGTTCGTGTGCGGGACATGACGTGCCTTTCGTGGATGCTGTGCGGAAATGGTTCGGAACGGAACGGGTGGCGGATGGGTCAGGAGGACGGCAACGCGGACGCGCCGGCGGCGGTGCGGATGGGGGCGGTGCGCGTCCGGCGGAGGCCGGCGCGTTCGTCGGGCTCCGACGTCCCTCTCGACCGGGCGCGCACGCCGCGCGGTACGACGAGCCGTTGCACGAGGGCGAACAGCCCGTCGAGGAGGAGTGCCAGCACGACGACGACGATCGAGGCGCCGAGCACCTGGTCGAAGCGGCGCAACGGAATGCCCTGCAGGATGAAGAAGCCGACGCCGCCCAGGCCGATGTACGCCGCGATCGTCACGGTCGCGACGACCTGGATCGCGGCGGAGCGCAGGCCCGCGATCAGGAGGGGGAGCCCGAGCGGCACCTCGATGCGCCAGAGGATCTGCCACTCCGTCATCCCGACCGCGCGGCCCGCGCCGATGACGGATCGGTCGATCGCCTCGAACCCGGCGTAGGCCCCCGCGAGGATCGACGGGATCGCGAGGACGACGAAGGCGACCATCGCAGCTTCCGTCTTGTAGAGAACGCCGATGATCAGATACAGCAGGATGACGAGGCCGAGGGTGGGGATCGCGCGCGCGGCACCGGAGAGCGCGACGGCGAACTCGCGGCCGCGGCCGGTGTGGCCGATCGCCCACCCCGCCGGGATGGCGATGATCGCGGCGATCGCGACGGCGGCGAACGTGAAGGCGAGGTGTTGGCCGATCGCGGCGGGCAGGGGCAGCGATCCGGTGAGCCGGTCAGGGGAGAAGATCCACGCGAGCGCGTCGAGGAAGAGGTTCATGCGGCACCCTCCGTGACGAGGCGGCGGACGGCCCGGCGCTCCGCGCGACGGCTCGAGCGGCGCTCCTGCCAGGGCATGAGCAGACGCCCGGCGACGACGAGGAGGACGTCCACGATCAGCGCGATGAGGACCACGGCGATGACGCCCGAGAACACCTCGGGGAGGATCCGCCGCTGGAACCCGTCGGTGAACAGATAGCCGAGGTTCTGCACGCCGATCAGGGCGCCGACCGTGACGAGCGAGATGGTCGAGGTCGCGGTCACCCGGAGGCCGGCGAGCAGCACGGGGCCGGCGAGAGGGAGATCGACCATCCAGAACCGTCGCCACGGGCCGTAGCCGATCGCGACGGCGGCTTCGCGCGTCGCGGGTTCGACCGAGCCGAGCCCGTCGGTGACCGAGCGGGTCATGATCGCGACGGCGTAGATCGTGAGGGCGACGATCAGGGTCGTCTCCGATTGGAACTTCAGCCCGAAGGCGGCCGCGACGATCGCGAACAGCCCGAACGAGGGGATCGTGTACAACAGGCCCACGGTCGTGAGGATCGTGCCGCGCAGCTTCGTGTAGCGGAACGCGACCCACCCGATCGGCAACGCGATGAGGAAGCCCAGCGCGATCGGGATGACGCTCTGTCGGACGTGGGGGATCGTCAGCCGCCAGATGAGGTCGAGGTTGTCGAGCACCCAGCTCACGGCGCCGCTCCCTCCCGAGCCGCATCCGAACCGGCATCCGCACGACCGGTACCCGCACGAGCCGCGTCGGCATCCAGGGCCCCGGCATCCGCGAGCACGCCCTGCGTGCGCCCCGCGGCGTCGACGAGCACCGTGCCGCGGGCCGTCCGCTTCGTGTGCAGCTCGCGCGCGCCGCGCTCGACGCCGATGAAGTCGGCGACGAACGCGCTCGCGGGGTTCTCGATGATCTCGCTCGGCGACCCGACCTGCGCGATCTTCGCGCCCTTCTCGAGGATGACGACCTGGTCGCCGAGCAGGAACGCCTCGTCGATGTCATGGGTGACGAAGACGACCGTCTTGTCGAGGTCGCGCTGGAGGCGGATCGTCTCGGTCTGCAGCTCGCGCCGGACGATCGGGTCGACCGCGCCGAACGGCTCGTCCATGAGGAGGATGTTGGGGTCGGCGGCGAGCCCACGCGCCACGCCGACGCGCTGCTGCTGGCCCCCCGAGAGCTGGCGCGGGTAGCGGTCGGCCAGCGAGCGGTCGAGCCCGACGACGTCGAGGAGCTCGAGCGCGCGCTCACGCGCCTTCTTCTTCGGCGTCCCGTTCAGGATCGGCACGGTGGCGACGTTGTCGACGACGCTCACGTGGGGGAGGAGGCCCGCGCTCTGCATGACGTAGCCGATGCCGCGGCGGAGCTTCACCGGGTCGCGCTCCTGGATGTTCTCGTCGTCGATCGTGATCTCGCCGCTCGTCGGGTCGATGAGTCGGTTGATCATCCGGAGGAGCGTCGTCTTGCCGCACCCCGACGAGCCCGCGAAGACCGTGGTCTTGTGGGCGGGCAGCACGAGGCTGAAGTCGTTCACGGCGACGGTGCCGTCGGGGAAGCGCTTCGTGACGGAGCGGAATTCGATCGCCATGCATCCTCCGGGTCGGGTGACCTACACAATCACATGGATCCGACATCCGTGCAGGGGGGTGGCACGAACCGTCACACTCGGGTAGACGTGGCACATGGCCGAACCACAGCAGACGCACCCGCAGCAGGCGCAGGCGGATGCCGCCGACTACGACCTCATCGTCATCGGCGCGGGCCCCGTGGGTGAGAATCTCGCCGACCGAGCCGTGCGCGGCGGGCTGACCGCCGCGATCGTCGAGAGCGAGCTCGTCGGAGGCGAATGCTCGTATTGGGCCTGCATGCCGTCCAAGACCCTCCTGCGCCCCGGGTCGGTCCTGCGCGCAGCGCGCGTCGTCCCGGGCGCGGCGGCGGCGGTCGGCGGGGGCGTCGACGTCGGTGCGACGCTCGCCTCGCGCGACGCGATCGTCCACGAGTGGAACGACGACGGTCAGATCGACTGGCTGCGCGACGCCGGCATCGACCTCGTGCGGGGGCACGGGCGCCTCGACGGCGAGAAGACGGTGCGCGTCGAGGCATCCGACGGCACCGAGCGCGTGCTCCGGGCGCGGCACGCGGTGGCGATCTGCACCGGGTCGGCAGCGCTTCTGCCCGACGTGCCGGGCCTTGCCGACGTCGATCCGTGGACGAGTCGGGAGGCCACCTCTGTCCATGAGGTGCCGTCGTCGCTCGCGATCCTCGGCGGGGGCGTCGTCGCGTCCGAGATGGCGACGGCGTTCGCCTCGCTCGGCTCGAGCGTGACGATGATCGTCCGCTCGCACCTGCTCGGGACGGTCGAGCCGTTCGCGGCCGACGCCGTCGCGCAGTCGCTCGAAGACGCGGGGGTGGACCTCCGCCGCGGCGTCGAGATCGCGCAGGCGACGCGCGACGGGGCGCTGGTGACCCTCACGCTGACCGATGGATCGACGGTGCAGGCGGTCGAGCTGCTCATCGCGACGGGGCGCGTGCCGCGCACCGGCGACGTGGGGCTGTCGAGCATCGGCCTCGAGGACGGGGCGTGGCTCGACGTCGACGACACCCTGCGGGTCGCGGGCACCGATTGGCTCTACGCCGCGGGCGACGTGACGCACCGCGCTCTTCTCACCCACCAGGGCAAGTACCAGGCACGAGCCGCGGGCGACGTCATCGCGGCGCGGGCGACGGGAGCCCCCGTCGACGACGCCCCCTGGGGCGCACACGTCGCGACCGCCGACCACCGGGCCGTGCCGCAGGTGGTCTTCACCGAGCCGCAGGTCGCCGCGGTCGGCCTGACCGCGCAGAAGGCGAAGGATGCCGGACTCCGCACGCGCACCCTCGAGGTCGACCTCGGTCAGCTCGCCGGCGCGGCGACGCGTGCCCGGGGCTACCGCGGGACGGCCCAGGCGATCGTCGACGAAGACCGCGGCGTGATCGTCGGCGCGACGCTCGTCGGGGACGACGTCGGCGAGCTGCTCCACGCGGTGACGATCGCCGTCGTCGGGGAGGTGCCGATCGATCGGCTCTGGCATGCGGTGCCGTCGTATCCGACGCTCAGCGAACTGTGGCTGCGCTGGCTCGAGGACTACGGGAGGCCGACGCCGTGATCTGCCCGTGGATGCGGTCGACGGTCGGCATCATGACGGGTCCCGCTCCGGGTGCGCTCTGGGCGAACTCACGGACACGGCATCCCCTGAACGATATATCGTTATGTATCGTTCGGAAGACAAGGGAGGCTCTCATGAGCAATGGATACGGACAGGGATTCGGCGGCTTCGGCTTCGGGGGCAGAGGCGCCTCGGGCGGACAGGGCGGCTTCGGCGGTCAGGGTTTCGGGGGCCAGGGATTCGGAGGCCAGGGGCTCAACGACCTCTTCGATCAGCTCGGTCAGCTCGGGCAGCGCTTCGAGGAGAGCGTCGGCCAGAAGGTCGGCTCCCGCATGGGCCGCGGCGACGTGCGCGTCGCGATCATCGCCCTGCTCGACGAGCAGCCGATGCACGGCTACCAGATCATCCAGCAGATCGAGGAGCGCAGCCGCGGCGCGTGGAAGCCGAGCCCCGGCTCGGTCTACCCCACGCTGCAGCTGCTCACCGACGAGGGCATCGTCGAGGTCGAAGAGGGCGACGGGCGCAAGACCTACTCGCTCACCGAGGCGGGGCGCGCGGAGGCTGCCGACAAGCCGGCTCCGTGGCGCACCTCGGCGGCATCCGGCTCGGCGTCGGGCTCGCAGGACAAGGCCGACGGACCCGGGTTCGGGGCACTGCCCAAGGCGGGCGCGAACCTCGCGCAGGCGGCCATGCAGGTCGGTCGGATGGGATCGCCCGAGCAGGTGCAGCAGGCGATCGACATCATCGACGAGGCGCGGCGCAAGATCTACGCCATCCTCGCCGAGGGCTGACGCTCCGTGCCGAGGTCTGGGGTGCCGGCGTCGGGGGCGACCGCCCCCGGGCGCGCCCGGTACAACCGGATCATCCGGTTCGCCACCGGCGTCATGCTCCAGACGTGGTGGTTCGAGTTGCTGCTTCCGCGCATCGGGCTCGCCCGGTGGGCGGAGCGCGGCCGCTCGGCCCGCCTGCAGAAGATCGCGCGGCGCTTCCGCGTGCTCGCCGTCGAACTCGGCGGCCTCATGATCAAGGTCGGGCAGTTCATGTCCTCACGCCTCGACGTGCTGCCGCCCGAGGTCACGAGTGAACTCGAGCAGCTGCAGGACGAGGTGCCGCCAGTCGAATTCGACGAGATCCGCGCGCTCGCCGAGCGGGAACTCGGCGTGCCGCTTGCGCGTGCGTACGCGTGGGTCGACGAGACGCCGCTGGCTGCGGCATCCCTCGGTCAAGCGCACCGGACCCGCCTCGCCGCCGACGACGCCGCGATCGCCGGGTTCACCGACGTCGTCGTGAAGGTACAGCGCCCCGGCGTCGACGAGCTCGTCGAGATCGACCTCGCGGCGCTCCGGACGATCGGCGAGCGCCTCAGCCGCATCCGGTTCGTCGCCTCGCGGGTCGACGCGCCGGCGCTCGTCGAGGAGTTCGCCGTCACGAGCCGCGAAGAGGTCGACTACCTCCATGAAGGCGCGAACGCGGAGCGCTTCGCCGCGATGTACGCCGACGGCAGCCGCATCACGACCCCCGACGTCGCCTGGGAGCGGACGACGCGCCGCGTCCTCACCCTCTCGGACGTCACCGCCATCAAGATCGGCGATGTTGCGGCGTTGCGGGCTGCGGGCATCGATCCGCGTGCCGTCGCGCGCGCGTTCGCCGAGGCGATGTTCGATCAGCTGTTCGGCGGCGGGTTCTTCCACGCCGACCCGCACCCCGGGAACGTCTTCGTCACGCCCCACGCGGCGGATGCCGACGGGCGCGCGTGGTCGCTCACCTTCATCGATTTCGGGATGATGGGCGAGGTGCCGCCCGACCTCCGTTCGGGCCTGCGGCAGATCGTCATCGCCGTCTCCGCACGCGACGGGAAGGGGCTCGTCGACGGCATCCAGGAGATCGGCGTCCTCCTTCCGGGCGCCGACACGGCGGAGCTCGAGCGCGCGCTCACCGAGCTGTTCGCGCGGTTCGGCGGCATGGCGTTCGGCGACCTGCAGAACATCGACCCGCGCGAATACCGCGTGTTCGCCGACGAGTTCGGCGAGACCATCCGCGACCTCCCGGTGCAGCTGCCCGAGAACTTCCTCCTCATCACGCGGGCCGTCTCTCTCACGTCGGGAGTGTGCACGGCGCTCGACCCGGCGTTCAACGTGTGGGAGTCGGTCGAGCCTTTCGCGCAGAAGCTCCTGCGCGAAGAGAGCCGGAACGTCGTGGCGGATGCCGGACGCGGCGCCCTCTCGTACGCCCGGACGGTCGCGGCGCTGCCGACGCGGATCGACCACCTCATCGCCAAGATCGACCGCGGCGACCTCGCCGTCGAGACCCCGCAGATCGATCGGCGCCTGGAGAGCCTCGAGGGGATGCTCCGCCGCACGATCGCGACGGTCGCGTTCGCGGCGCTCCTCATCGCCGGCGCGCTGCTCTTCGCTTCGGCCCCGGCGCTCGCGGTCATCCTCATGATCGCGAGCGCCGTGCCGCTCGGCGCCGCGCTCTTCGGCGGCCGCCGCTCGCGCCGCCGGCGCCGTATCCCCCGCCGCTGACCGGGCGCCGCTGAGCAGCCGCACCCCCCGATGGGTGGGGTGCGGGCGTCAGCGGCCGAGCGCGGTGCGCAGCCCGTCGACGAACGGCGTCGTCGGGCGGCCGATGAGGCGGGCGAGGGTGCCGTCGGTGTCGGCGAGGACGCCGCCGCGGATGCCGTCGTCCATGCTCGCGACGAACTCCGCCGTCCCGGCGTCGAGACCGGCCCCGGCGAGCCCTGCGAGCAGGTCGTCGCGGGAGATCCGCACGTACGACACCTCACGCCCGAGGACCTCGCCTGCGGCCGCGGCGATGTCGTCGTACGAGACGGCGACGTCGCCGCCGAGCTCGTACACCTCGCCGATGTGGCCGTCGCCGAGGAGCACGACCGCCGCGGCATCCGCATAGTCCTTCCGTGCGGCGGCCGCGACGCGCGCATCGCCGACGGATGAGGTGATCACGCCGGACTGCTCCGCGCGCTGCACGTCGGCGGTGTAGTTCTCGATGTACCAGTCGTTCCGGAGGATGACCGCCGGCAGGCCGCTTTCGGCGATCGCCTCTTCGGTCGCCTTGTGCTCGGCGCCGAGCGGCCAGTCGAACGTCGTCGCCTTCGAGACGCTCGTGTAGACGAACTTCGAGACGCCGGCCGCAGCCGCCGCGTCGATGACGTTCTTGTGCCCCGCGTAGCGCTTGCCGGGCTCGGATGCCGAGATCAGCAGCACGCTGTCGACGCCGTCGAGCGCCGCCGCGATGGTCTCCGGGTCGTTGTAGTCGAGGGCGACCGTGCGGACGCCGCGCTCGGCGAGGTCGGCGAGCTTGTCGACGCTGCGTCCGCCCGCGACGATGTCGGATGCGGGGGCGCTGCGCTCGAGGAGGGCGTCGACGACGAGGTGTCCGAGGTGGCCCGAGGCTCCGGTGACGAGGATGGTCATGATGGTTCCTTCCGATCGGTGATCCGATGAAGGCAACCTCGGGCAGGGCGCGCGGCATTCCGGCCGCCGCACAGCTTCTGCGTCAGCGCGCGCTGGATGTCGAGCGGACGCCCCGTCAGCGCTCGGCGCGCGCGAGGTTCTCGCGCAGCTCGTCGGCATCCTGCCGCACGACGTACGCGGGGCGGTCGCGCTCCACCCGCCAGCTCTCGGCGACCGAGCCGATGTCGACGGTGTCGAATCCGAACTGATCGTAGACCTCGGCGGCGAGCGCCGCCGCGTCGGCGTGGTCGCTCGCGATCGCGAGGGCGCGACGCCCCGGCGTGCCGGCGGGGGAGCCGGTCGTGAGGATGTCGCCGGCCATGATGTGGTTGAACGCCTTCACCACGCGGCTCGTGCGCAGGTGCTCCTGCACGAGCCCCGTCGTCGTCGCCCGATTCTCGTCGAGCGCGGCGATGTGCCCATCGCGCTCCCAGTAGTAGTTGTTGGTGTCGAGCACGATCTTGCCGGCGAGGGGCTCGACCGGCACTTCCTCGAGCGCCTTCAGCGGCACGGTGACGATCGCCCAGTCGGCGGCGTCGGCCGCCTCGTGCGCGGTCGCGGCACGGACGTGATCGCCGAGGCGCGCGACGAGGTCCGCGAGCGTCTCCGGCCCGCGGGAGTTCGCGATCACGACGTCGTAGCCGCGGTCTGCGAGACCCTCCGCGAGGGTGCTGCCGATGTGTCCTGCTCCGATGATTCCCACAGTCGTCATGGGGTCTGCGAACGACGCCGAGGCGCAGGACATTCCCACCCGGCGCATTCCCGCCCGCCTCTTGCGCCGTGCCGATCGCGGGTGGCGACGCCTACGCTGGAAGGGTGACCGCCACCGCCGACATCGCCCCCGACAACCTCGCTCACGCCGACGACCTCGCCGACGTCGTCGCCGCTTCGCCGTCGAGCTTCCACGCGGCATCCACCGTCGCCGCGCGGTTGGCGGATGCCGGATTCACGCCGCTCGACGAGACCGAGCCCTGGTCGGTCACCCCCGGGGCGAAGCAGCTCGTCGTCCGCGACGGTGCGGTGATCGCGTGGATCGTGCCGACGTCGGCGACGGCCGAGACCGCCTTCCACATCTTCGGCGCGCACAGCGACTCGCCGGCGTTCAAGCTGAAGCCCAAGCCCACCACCGGGCGCCTCGGCTGGCTGCAGGCGGGCGTCGAGATCTACGGCGGGCCGCTCCTGAACTCCTGGCTCGACCGCGAGCTGCGCCTCGCCGGCCGCCTCGCGCTCGACGACGGCACCGAGGTGCTCGCGGCGACCGGCGCCCTCCTGCGGCTGCCGCAGCTCGCGATCCACCTCGACCGCGAGGCGAACGACCGTCTCGCTCTCGACAAGCAGGCGCAGACGCAGCCGGTGTGGGGTCTGGGCGACGCGGCATCCGCCGATCTCCTCGCCGAGGTGGCGGCCTCCGCCGGCGTGGATGCCGCCCGCATCCGCGGGTACGACCTCGTGACAGCCGATGCGGCGCGAGGCGTCGTGTTCGGCAAGGACGATGCGTTCTTCGCGTCGGGGCGCCTCGACGACCTCGCCTCGGTGCACGCCGGGCTCGTCGCCCTCGAAGCCGCCGGCACGGATGCCCCGCACATCGCGATGCTCGCCGTGTTCGACCACGAGGAGGTCGGGTCGGGCACCCGGTCGGGCGCGGCGGGGCCGTTCCTCTCCGATGTGGTGGAGCGCATCCAGCTCGGCCTCGGCGCCGATCGCGACCAGCAGCTGCGCGCGCTGGCGGCGTCGTGGTGCGTCTCGAGCGACGTGGGCCACTCGGTGCATCCGAACTACCCGCAGAAGCACGACCCCGTCGTCCGGCCGGTGCTCGGCTCGGGCCCCATCCTCAAGATCAACGCGAATCAGCGCTACGCGACGGATGCCGCCGGCGCCGCCGCCTGGCACGGCTGGTGCGACACCGCCGGCGTCGTGTCGCAGGAGTTCGTCTCGAACAACGCCGTGCCGTGCGGGTCGACGATCGGCCCCATCACCGCGACGCGGATCGGGATCCGGACCGTCGACGTCGGCATCCCGATCCTGTCGATGCACTCGGCGCGCGAGCTCGCCGGCACCGCCGACCTCGTCGCGCTGACGCGCGTCGCCGCGGCGTTCTTCGCCGACTGAGCCGTTCGCGGTCGCTGGGCGAGTCGCGACCCGCTCAGACCTCGGCGCGCTTGGGCAGCACCCACCCGGCCCGAGGGAAGTGGCACGTGTAGCCGTTCGGGATTCGCTGCAGGTAGTCCTGGTGCTCGGGCTCGGCCTCCCAGAAGGGGCCGGCGGGCTCGATCGTCGTGACGGCCGGGCCGGGCCACAGGCCCGAGGCATCCACATCGGCGATCGTGTCGCGCGCGACGCGCTCCTGCTCCTCGCTGAGCGGGAAGATCGCCGAACGGTAGCTCGTGCCGATGTCGTTGCCCTGGCGGTTCAGCGTCGACGGGTCGTGGATCTGGAAGAAGAACGCCAGGAGGTCGCGGTACGTCGTCTGGGTGGGGTCGAAGACGATCTCGACCGCCTCGGCGTGACCCGGGTGGTTCCGGTACGTCGCGTGCGCGTTGGTGCCTCCGGTATAGCCGACGCGCGTGTCGAGCACGCCCGGCTGGCGGCGGATGAGGTCCTCCATGCCCCAGAAGCATCCGCCGGCGAGGACCGCGGTCTCGGTCCCGGGGGTCTGCGTGATGGTGCCGTCGTCGCTCATGATGTCTCCTTCGTGTCGAACGGTGAAGCCGTCGTGCGGGCCGTGGGTACGCCCTCACACACACCCAACACCCGCACCCCCGATTCTGGTCCCTCGTGAACCTCACAGGACGCTGAGAGCCGGTCCGCGGTAGAATGGATGCCTCCGCAGCGCCCCTCCGCGACCCGCTCTTCGATGATCGCGGCGAGAACCACCGGCCCTGCGAGGTGCATCTACCGGCTCGATTCCCGAGATACGGCGGCACGTGAACAACGAGCCGAATCTCGGAGGAGTACGTGGACACCACCCGCACCGCCACCATCGACGTGCCGCCGCACGACACCCGCACCCGTGACGCGCGGCCCCGCCGGCGCACCCTGATCCAGCACACGGGCTGGGCATACTGGCCGATCGCCTTCATCGCGCGGCTGCCGTTCGCGATGATGACCGTCGGCGTCCTCATGCTCGTCGTCGCCGAGACGCGCTCCGTCGGCCTCGGCGGACTCACCTCCGCCGCCGTCGGGGTCGGTGTCGTCGTCGCGGGCCCGGTCATCGGCGACCTCGTCGACCGGCACGGACAGCGGCGCGTGCTCGTGCCGGTCGGTCTCGCCAACGGCATCCTCCTGGCCCTCTTCCCGCTGATCGTGATGGGAGGGATGCCGGAAGGTGCGGTCCTCGGCGCGGCCCTCGCCATCGGGCTGACCGCCCCGCAGGCCGCCGCGATGAGCCGCAGCCGGCTGCTCACGATCATCGGCTCGCGTCTTGATCCCGAGCGCCGCGGCGTCACGACGACCCGCATCATGTCGTACGAGTCGGCCGCCGACGAGACCGCGTTCGTCATCGGTCCGTTCCTCGTCGGCATCCTGGCCGCCGTCATCGCGCCGTGGGCGCCGATCGCCATCGCCGCGGTGCTCAGCTTCGGATTCGTGACGGCGTTCGCCCTGCACCCGACCGCGCGCGTGCGGCCGATCGTCGGCGATGCCGCCGCCGAGCGCGCCCCGATCCGCGCCGTCTTCTCGACGCGGATCCTCATTCTCGTTGGCGCGACGTTCGGCGTCGGCATGTTCTTCGGCGGCACGCTCACCTCGCTCACCGCGTTCGCGCAGGCGCAGGGTGACGAGGCGCGCGCCGGGCTCCTCTACGGACTCATGGGGATCGGGTCGGCCGTCCTCGCGCTCGGCGTCGTGCTGCTGCCGGCGCGCTTCGCGGCGCGGTGGCGGTGGATCCTCTTCTCGCTCGTGTTGACCCTCGCCGCCGTCGGATACACGAGTGCGCACGACTTCTCGTCGGTCATGGTGTGGTTGCTGGTCATGGGTCTCGGCGTCGGGCCGAACCTCGTGACGCTCTTCTCGCTCGCCGGCGAGCGCGCTCCCGCGGGCCGCGCCGCGACGACGATGACGCTCCTCGGGTCGGCGCTCACCCTCGCGCAGGCGCTGACGTCGGCCGTCGTCGGCTGGGTCGCCGAGGAGGTCTCGCTCGCCGCCGCGATGGCCGTGCCCGCCCTCGCCGGCGTCATCGTGCTGTGCCTCGGCATCCTGAACGCCGCCGCCTCGCGCCGCGCTCCCGCCGCCTCGGTCCCCCCTACCTCCCGCGAGACCGCGCAGATGTCACGATAAACGCGCGGGAAGCGTACATCTGCGCGGTCTCGCGGGCGGTGACGGCGCGGCAGCGCGCCGCGCGTCGCGCGCAGCGCGCCGCGCATCGGCGTCAGACGAAGCGCACCCAGTTCGCGCCGCGGCCGGTCTCGGCGCGCTGGAGCAGCGTCAGGCCCTCGTCGCCGACGGCGTAGAGGGAGACCGTCGTCGTCTTCTCGCCCGCCGCGACGAGGAAGCGTCCGTCGGCGCTCAGCGCGAACCCGCGCGGCTGCTGCTCGGTGACGGTGAAGACCTCGGCGTGTCGCAGTTCGCCGTCCGCGGCGATGTCGAGCGAGGCCAGAGTGGACTCCGTCCGCTCGGATGCCCAGAGCCGGTCGCCGGAACGGTGCAGGTCCGCGCCCCAGATGTAGTGGTGGGCGAGCGGATCGGCGCCGAACCGGCTGTGGCCGAGCCCGGCCGAGGTGTCGAACGCGGTCGCCGCGTCGAGATAGGTCAACGCACCCTCGATCGGGTCGCGCCGGTAGCGGAGCACCTCGCCCGAGAACTCGGTCAGCACGTACACGCAGCCGTGATCGTCGTCGATCACGAGGTGGCGCGGGCCGCTGCCCTGCGGCGCGGAGACGGTCGGCTCGGCAAGCGGGACCAGCTCGAGATCGTCGCCGAGCGTGTACTGCGCGACGAGGTCGGCGCCGAGCGAGACGAAGTACGCGAAGCGCCCGTCGGGGCTCGGGAGCACGGAGTGCAGGTTCGGGTACGAGATGCGTGAGACGGGTCCTCCGACCGAGCCGTCCGCGACGCGGCAGCTGATGCCGTACCCTCCGCCGTAGCTCGCACCCAGCAGCGCCGTGCCGCCGCGCGCGAGCGCGAGGTAGTTCATGCCTCCGGCGGGCAGATCGAGGCGCGACGACGGCGTCAGTTCGCCGCTCTCGCGGTCGAGCGAGAGCGTCACGATGCCCGCCGGCTCACCCTTCACGGCGGCGTAGACGAGGTTCCGCTCGGCATCCACCGCGAACGTCGAGCACCCCGTCAGCCCGTCGGTCACCGCGATCCGCTCCAGCCCGGAGCCGTCGAATCGGAAGGTCGAGATCGACCCGTCGCCGGCGTTGGCCACGAGCACGAGGGAGGAGGCGGGAGAGGCGGTCATTCCTCCAGCGTAGGCCGGGGAGCCGTGGGCGGGGGAGGATGGGGGCATGCCTCGGGAATCGACCGCCACCGGCTCCACCCGTTCCGCCCCGATCCCGATCGTGTCCGTCGCGATCGTGGTCGACGCGCTCCTCGTCGTCGCGTTCGCGGCGACGGGCCGGGCGAGCCACGATTCCGACGTCCTGTCGGGGCTCGCGGGGACGGCGTGGCCATTCCTCACGGGGCTCGCCGTCGGCTGGCTCATGACGCGTGCCTGGCGCGCCCCGCTCGCCCCCGTCCGGTCGGGGATCCCGATCTGGCTGTGGACGCTCGTGATCGGCATGCTGCTGCGCGCGGCGTCGGGGCAGGGCACGGCGCTGCCGTTCGTGCTGGTCGCTGCGGGCGTGCTCTTCGCCCTTCTCGTCGGCTGGCGGGCGATCGTCGCGCTCGTCCGCACGCTGCGGGGGCGCCGGGCCGGGACCTCCCCACGTGCCCGCCCGCAGCCGTAGGCTCGGGGAAACGAAAGGGGACCCCCATGGCCCGCATCCTGATCATCGGAGGACACGGCAAGGTGGCCCTGCTCCTCGAGCCGCTCCTGGTCGCCGCGGGGCACGAGGTCTCCGCCGTCATCCGGAGGCCCGAGCAGGCCGCCGAGGTCGCCGACACCGGTGCGACCCCGCTCGTCGCCGACATCACGGCCGGCGATGTCGAAGCGCTCGCCGAGCTGTTCGACGGGCAGGAGGTCATCGTGTGGTCGGCGGGCGCGGGCGGCGGAAGCGCCGAGCGCACGTACGCCGTCGACCGCGATGCCGCGATCCGGTCGATGGATGCCGCGGCCGCCGCCGGTGCGCGCCGGTACGTCATGGTCTCGTACTTCGGCGCCGGGCCCGATCACGGCGTCGACCCGAGCGACGCGTTCTACGCGTACGCCGAGGCGAAGACCGCCGCCGATGCGCACCTGCGCGAGACCGCGCTCGACTGGACGATCCTCCAGCCCTCCTCCCTCACCCTCGATCCGCCGACCGGCCTCATCAACGTCGACGACGAGCGCGGCTCGCACGTGCCGCGCGCCGACGTGGCGGCCGTCATCGCGGCATCCATCGCCGAACCGACGACCATCGGCAAGACGATCCGGTTCAACACCGGCGACCTCCCGATCGCGCAGGCGCTGAGAGCCGCAGGTGGAGCCGACGGTGGGGCCGCGAGCGGGGCGGAGCGCGCGTGACCGGCACCACCTGGGTGCTCGTCGACGGCGAGAACATCGACGCGACGCTCGGCAGCTCGATCCTCGGGCGCCGCCCGCAGCCCGATGAGCGCCCCCGCTGGGACCGTGTGCTCTCGTTCATCGCGGGCCGCTGGAACCAGGACGCGCAGGGGCTCTTCTTCCTGAACGCGTCGACGAACCTGCCGATGCCGTTCATCCAGGCGCTTCTCGCCCTCGGCTACCAGCCGATCCCGCTGTCGGGCGAGACCGACGAGAAGGTCGTCGACATCGCGATCCAGCGGACGCTCCGTGCGCTCCGCGACCGCGGCGGCGACGTCGTGCTCGTGAGCCACGACGGCGACTTCGTCGATGACGTCGGAGCACTCCTCGACGGGCGACGCGTCGGAGTCATGGGGTTCGCCGAGTTTCGCAACGCGGCGTTCTCGGAGCTTCCCGGCATCCAGTTCTTCGATCTGGAGTACGACGTGCACGCGTTCGATACGCCGCTGCCGCGCGTGCGGGTCATCCCGATCGACGAGTTCGACCCGACGCAGTTCCTGCGCTGACGGGCCTGCCGTGCCCGGGGACCGGACGACGCCGTCGACGTCGCTGCAGCGGACGTACCGGTACCTGCGGCTCGCGATCGCGGGGGCGGTCGTCGTCGTCTTCACGGCGGTCGGGGTCGCGATGCCCGCGGTGGGAATCCTGCCGTCGCTCAGCCACTACTACTACACGTCGGCGAACACGATGTTCGTCGGGGCGCTGCTGACGGTGTCGGTGTGCTTCTTCGCGCTGTCGGGTCGCGGTGTGGAGCGAGCGTTGCTGGATGCCGCGGCGGTCGTCGCCCCGCTCGTCGCGATCGTGCCGACGGTCATCGCGCCGGGCTCGGTGCCCGGCATCTCGGAAGGGTGCCCGGACGGGGCCGAGGTGTGCATCCCCGTCGCGTTCGACGCGGGCGTCGACAACGGCGTCGTGACCTACCTCGTCGTGGCGTCGGTCGTCGTCGTGATCGCTCTCGCGCTCCTCGCCGCGGGGGAGGTGGAGCGGGCGGGGACGGCGCTGTCGCTCGGCGTCGCGGTCGTCGTGCTCGCGGCGGTGTGGCTGACATGGTGGCTCGCTCGTGACGCGTTCCTCCGCTGGGCGCACGTCGCGGCGGCGGTCGGGTTCTTCGCGCTCATCGGCGCGGTTGCGGTCGTCAACGCGATCGCGCCCGAGGTGCGCTCGGGCCCGCCGTGGCTGCGCGCGTCGTACGTCGCGATCGCCGTGGCGCTCGCGCTCGTCGTCGTCGGGATGCCGCTGTACGGCAGCCTGCACGTCCGCGCCCCGGGTGGCGACGTCTACGGGGTGTTCGTCGGCGAGGTGCTCGCGCTGCTCCTCTTTGCGGCATTCTGGGTGCTGCAGTCGGTGCAGTACTGGCGGGCCGACGACCCCGCGATCATCGCGCGGGGCTGAGTCGCGCGCTGACGAGCGGCTCTCCCGGCCGCCCCGCGAGCGCAGCGAGTCGACACGCCCGACGGAACCGTGACCCCGGTGCATCGCCACCGTCGGCGGGGTAGTCTCGCCCGATGGCGAAGACGATCATCATCACGGGCGCGAGCGACGGCATCGGGGCGGCCGCGGCACGGCAGCTGCACGCGGCGGGGGAGCGGGTGGTGGTCGTCGGGCGCAACCCCGACAAGACCGCCGTCGCCGCCGAACCCCTCGGCCTCGACTGGCACCTCGCCGACTACACCCATCTCGATCAGGTGCGCGAGCTCGCCGCAACGCTCCTCGACCGATACGAACGGATCGATGTGCTGGCCAACAACGCCGGCGGCATCTTCGGCGAACGCGAGGTCACGGCCGACGGCTTCGAGAAGACCTTCCAGGTGAACCACCTCGGCGGATTCCTCCTGACGAACCTCCTCCGCGAGAGGTTGATCGCGAGCGAGGCATCCGTCATCCAGACCTCCTCCATCGCGGCACAGCGCTTCTCGAAGTTCGACATCGACGATCTGCAGGGCGAGCGGCACTTCTCGGCCTCGAACGCTTACGGCAACGCGAAGCTCGAGAACATCCTCTTCACGAAGGAGCTCGCCCGCCGCTACGACGGCGACGGTCTCTCCGCCGTCGCGTTCCACCCCGGCGCGATCGCGTCGAGCTTCGCGTCTGGCTCGAGCGGCGCGTGGCACTGGCTGTACACGAATCCGCTGGCCTCGAAGCTCCTCACGAGCGTCGAGGTGGGCGGCGCGCGCCTCGGCTGGCTCGCGCTCGGCACGCCCGGCGTCGACTGGCAGCAGGGCGGCTACTACGCGCGGAACCGCCCGGCCCGCACGAGCCCTCTCGCCGCCGACCCGCTCCTCGCCCGGCGGCTGTGGGAGCGCAGCGCCGAGATGGTCGGGCTCTCGGACTGAGGCCCGCGAGGGCGGGGATGAGCGGGGAGCGGCTCGCATAATGTGCATGCATAATGCATGCATCGGCGTTAGGATGCCGGGATGGCGGTGACGATCACAGTACGCAACGTGCCCGACGACGTGCGGGACGAACTCGCAGCACGCGCCGCGCGGTCAGGCCGGTCACTGCAGGAGTACCTCTCGGCAGAGCTGCACCGGCTCGCCACGACCCCCAGCGCGGCCGAGGCGATCGCGCGTGCCCGGCTCAACGCGCAGTCGTACCCCTCGATCCCGATGATCGACATCGTGGATGCCGCGCGTGTCGACCGGCCCTGAACCGGCCGAACTCGTCGTCGTCGACGCGTCGATCGTCGTGGCGCTCGTCGCGACGCGCGCCGGTGATACGCGAGCGCTCGCCGAGCGACTCGACGGGTGCCTCCTGCACGCGCCCACGCACCTCGCGGTCGAGGTCGACAGCGCGCTGCGCGGGCTCGAGCGCGGGAGACGCCTCACTCAGGCTCAGGCGGAGGCCGCGCGCGCCCAGGCCGCAGGGCTGCCGATCGACCTGTGGTCGTGGTCGCTCGTCGCGGACCGGGCGTGGGACCTGCGCCACGTCTTGACGTCCTACGACGCGGGATACGTGGCGCTCGCCGAGCGCCTGGGCGCCACGCTCCTCACCGGCGACGCGCGTCTCGCGCGGTCCGGCGTCGTCCGGTGCCCTATCGAGGTCGCGCCGCAGTAGCTCGGGCCGGCGCGGTCGCCGCCGCGGCGAGGATCCCGCGCACCACGGCATCCGTCGCCTCGGGGGCGACGTGCAGGTTGAGCGCGGGCTCCGCGAGCTCGACTTCGAGCAGGCACAGTCCGTGCACGGCGGAATCGATCGTGTCGACGCGGGCGTAGAGGGGCATGTCGCCACCCGTCACCTCGCGGACGGCGCGCAGCACGTCCGACGCGAACGCGCGCTCGACGGCGGACGCCGTGACCGGATCGGGATTCTCGATGTAGACCCCGCCGCGGAAGCCCCCGCCGTGGGCGAGGAGCGCGCCCTTCGCGATCGCGTGCGTGAAGGCTCCGTCGATCGCGTAGAGCGCCTTCTCGTGGCCCGCCGACAGCTCGGCGATCTCCGGCTGGACCATCGCGACGCCGCCGCTGTCGACGATCCGCGCCGCGAGGGCGAGCGCCGCCGGGTCGTCGGCGTCGAAGAGGCCCGTGTCGCGGGCTCCCGCGGAGACGGCGGGCTTCACGACGACGCGCTCGTGGCGCGAGATCGCGCGGGCGGCGGCATCCTGCGTCGTCGCATAGTCCGTCGGGACGATGCGGATGCCGGCGGATTCGAGCTCGGCGAGGTAGTGCTTGTCGAGGTTCCAGCGCATGGTCGCGGGGTCGTTCACGACGCGGGTCGCCGCCTCGGCGCGGCCGAGCCACGCGTGGAACTCGTCGGTGCGTTCCGGATAGTCCCACGGCGAGCGGAGGACAAGGAGATCGAACGCCGCGAGATCGACGTCCGCGTCGTGCCAGACGACGGCCTCGGCGTCCGCGCCGGCACCGCGGAGCGCGTCGACGAGGATCGGGGTGTCGTGGTCGGGGTCGTCGTCGGCGTAGACGTCGGTCACGACGATGCCGATGCGCGGCGGGGCTGCGGTGGTCACGGCATCCACGCTACCGAGCACCACCGACACGGGCCGCCGCGGCCGCGTGGTGACCCACCCCATCCGGCTTGACACGGCGCAAGACGGGCGGCGAAGGTGAGGGGACAGGTCGACACGCGAGGAGGACGGATGCCGCAGGAGAGTCTCCCGAGGTCGACGCAGCGGCGCGGTCGGGTGACCCGCACACCGTGAGCGGCGCCCGCGAAGAACTCGCCGCGCTCGCCGCCTCGCCCGACCCGTGGGACGAGCGGCTCCGCGCCCTCCCGGTCGGTGAGGATCCGCGCGCGGCGGCGGTGCTCATGCTGTTCGGGACGCTCGACCGCGTGCCGAGCGAGCGTGAGGCGCAGGATGCCGCGGTCTCCCGCGACCTCGACGTGCTGCTCCTCGCCCGGGCCACGACCCTCCGCGCGCACCCCGGGCAGATCGCCTTCCCCGGCGGACGGCTCGACCCGGGCGACGACGGTCCTGTCGACGCAGCCCTCCGCGAGGCGGTGGAGGAGACGGGGCTCGACCCGCGCGGCGTCGAGGTGCTCGGCGCCCTGCCCGACGTTCCGCTCGAGCGCTCGGGCCACCTCGTGACCCCGGTGCTCGCGTGGTGGCGGCATCCCTCGCCCGTCCGGGTCGTCGACGTCGCCGAGTCGGCCGAGGTGTTCCGCGTGCCGGTCGCCGATCTCCTCGACCCGCGTCATCGCGGCGTGACCGTGATCCGCGACCGCGGGCGCGAGTTCCGTGGCCCCGCGTTCGAGATCGGCGACCGCCTGCTGTGGGGGTTCACCGCGATTCTCCTCGACGGCCTGTTCACGCGTCTCGGCTGGACCGAGCCGTGGGACGACACCCGCGAGCTCGCCCTCGCCTGGCAGCCCCGCTGACTGCGCCGGGGGATGCCAGGGGAGGAGGTGACGACGACGGCGCCCGCACGGGCGCGCACGCGGCCGATGATAGGATCGTCGGCGGAAGTGTGTCCGAGCGGCCTAAGGAGCATGGCTGGAATCCATGTAGGCGGGGTAACTCGCCTCGCAGGTTCAAATCCTGTCACTTCCGCCACGAAGGGCCCCCGCTGCGGCGGGGGCCCTTTTCGTTTTCGTCGGCGCAGATCGCGGTCTCGACCGGGATAGTCGGCGCATATCGCGGCATCCCATCACGGACACGACGATTCGCGCCGACATTCCCCTGCCGCCTTCGACCGCTTCTCGCACTCAGGTTTCTCCCGCAGGTTTTCTCCCGCGCCGGGAATGGTGCCCGCGCATCGCGGGTTGTCATTCCCCGTCACATGCGCCTGGCGCGCGTGTGACGCGACGTAGCGTCGAAGGACGCCCGCCCCCGCGGGTGGCCCCCATCGCGGCATCCGCCGCACGCCCCACCACCGGCACGGCCCTCACCGCCGCCGCACAGGAGACACCCCCTCATGAGTTCCACCCCCACCGCCGCGCCCGCGCGCGGACCGAAGAGCACGACAGCGAAGAGTGCGACGCCGAAGAAGAAGCCGTTCTACCGGTCGTTCGGGTTCCAGATCACGGTCGCGCTCATCGCCGGCATCCTGCTCGGTATCCTCGCGCTGAACCTCGGACCGGATGCCGAGGGCAACCCGAACGGTCTCACCGCGACGCTGAGCACCATCGGCAACGGCTACGTCACGCTGCTGAAGGCCGCGGTCGTGCCGCTCATCTTCCTCGCGATCGTCGCGAGCATCACGCAGCTGCGGAACGTCACCAACGCTGCCCGTCTCGCCGGTCAGACACTCCTGTGGTTCGGGATCACGGCGCTCATCGCGGTGACGATCGGCATCGCGCTCGGCGTCACGATCCAGCCCGGCAACCGCGTCGGGCAGGGCGAGCTCGCCCCGGACGACCCGTACGCCGTCGGCACCTGGTGGAACTTCCTCAAGGGCCTCATCCCGCAGAACTTCCTCGGTCTCACCGTGTCCAGCTCGCAGGATGCCGCGACCGGCGCGATCTCCTCGACGGTCGGGTTCAACATCCTGCAGGTCATCGTCGTCTCGGTGGCCGTCGGCATCGCGGCGCTCAAGCTCGGCCGCCGCGCCGAGCCGTTCGTCGCGTTCACGCAGTCGAGCCTCAAGATCGTCCAGCGCGTGCTGTGGTGGATCATCCGCATCGCCCCGATCGGGACGCTGGGCCTCATCGGCGCGGCGATCGTGAACTACGGCACCGACAAGCTGCTGACCCTCATTTGGTTCGCCGTCGCCGTGTACATCGGCCTCGCGCTCGTGATCTTCGTCGTCTACCCCACGCTCGTGAAGGTGCACGGCCTCTCGATCCGCCAGTACTTCTCGGGCGTGTGGCCCGCGGTGCAGCTCGCGTTCGTCTCGCGCTCGTCGATCGGCACGCTCCCCCTCACCCAGCGCGTCACGGAGCGGAACCTCGGCGTGCCGCGCGAGTACGCCTCGTTCGCCGTGCCGCTCGGTGCGACGACGAAGATGGACGGCTGCGCCGCGATCTACCCCGCGATCGCCGCGATCTTCGTCGCGCAGTTCTATGGCGTCGAGCTGAACATCGTGTCGTACCTGCTGATCGCGCTCGTCTCGGTCGTCGGCTCGGCCGCGACCGCCGGCACCACCGGCGCGGTCGTCATGCTGACGCTCACCCTCTCGACCCTCGGCTTGCCCCTTGAGGGCGTGGGCCTGCTCCTCGCGATCGACCCGATCCTCGACATGGGCCGCACGGCGGTCAACGTCGCGGGCCAGGCGCTCGTGCCCGCGATCGTCGCGAAGCGCGAAGGAATCCTGAACCTGGACCTCTACAACGCGCCGCGCGACGGCGAGCCGTTCGCCGACGACTCCGGCGACGACGAGGCCGAGGTGCTCGCGACGGTCCCGGTGGCGGAGCGCGCAGAGATCCGCGCGGAGATCGCGGCCGCGGCCCAGGATGCCGTGGACGACGGCATCCGCACGGAGTCCGTCCGCCCCTGACCGGGGGCGGTCTGTCTTTCCTCTCGCGACGGCGGGGGTGTCCCTCCGGGGTCGCCCCCGCCGTCGGCGTTCCCCTGTTCGCCGGCCGCGCCGCAGCGATTGTCGGCGGACCTCGTCGTCACCTCAGGAGACGGGGGCGCAAACTGCGGCATCCCGGGGGTGGATGCCGCCGTTCGCGCCCACTATTCGCCGCCCGGCGCCGCACCACCCGCAACCCCCGCACCCCCACTCCCGGAGCTCAGGCCGTCGCGTCGCGGTCGGCGAGCGCCGACCCGGGCCGCACCACGAGCGACCGGGGCGCGAGGCGCGCGCGCACGCGCCCCGCGGTGTCGAGCTGGGCGAACATCGCCCGGCGGATCGTCTCGGCGTCCGCGATCGCCTGAGCGGCGCGCGCCCGGGCGCCCTCGTCCGTGCGCCGCGTCTCACCCGCCGCGCGGGCGTAGTTGACGTGCTCCATGGCAGCGACCAGGCGCGACGTCTCGGCGGCGGGCGCCCCCCACTGCCCGGTGAGCAGAGCGCCGAAGACACGGGGCGACGCCGCGGCACCCACCGGAGCGCCGAGGTCGATCGCGGCGTCCTGCACGATCCGCCACGCCGCCCCGACCGTGCCGCGCCGCCGCAGCACACGGCGCCGCGCGAGGCCTACGAGCCCGGGAACGCTCACGATCAGCACGATCGCGGCGGCGAGCGCGAGCTGCGGGCGCGGGTCGACGCGCTGGGCTGTCGCGCCCGCGGCGTCGTTCGGGCGGTCTTCGGGTGCGTCGGCGGGCCGCGACGCCTCCGACGTCGGCACGGGCGCCGTGGGGGTCGGGGTCGCCGCCTCGCCCGGGGCGTCCTCCGACGCGGTCGCGGCGCTCGAGAACCGCGTCGCGAAGCCGAGGCTCTTCGTCGGCTCGAACGCGACCCAGCCGATCCCGGCGAAGTTCACCTCGGGCCAGGCGTGCAGCTGAGAGGTCGTCACCTGGGCGACCTGCTGCCCGTCGACCGTGTCGCCGGTGCGCTCGCCGGGGAGGAAGCCGACGACGATGCGCGAGGGCATCCCGAGGGTCCGCGCCATGAGGGCGAACGCGCCGGCGTAGTGGATGCAGTACCCCTCCTTCTCCTGGAGGAACGCGGCGACGGCATCCACGCCGGTGTCGTCGAATCCCTCCTCGACGGGGGCGGTGAGCGAGTACGTGAACTCCGACCCGCGGAACCAGCTCTGCAGCGCGATGAGCTTGTCGTAGTCGGTCGCGGCGTCGGCGGTCACCTCGCGCGCGAGGTCGCCGATGATCGCGGGGGTCCCCTCCGGCACGGCGTACACGTCGATCCGGTCTTCGTCGATCGTCGCCGACGACGCGCGGATCTGCTCCAGCGTGGGCTGGGCGACCTGCGCGGTGACGGCGTACTCCTGCCCTTCCGAGCTGGTGTTCGCGCTGAGGATCGTGCGGCTGTACGGCACCGACCGCCACATCCCCTCGAGCCCGTCGACCGCGACGGCAGGGTACGGGATCGGCAGGTACATCGAGGAGAGCTGCGACACCGCGACCGTCGTCCGGTACTCCTCGAGACGGATGCCGTCGCCCACCGCGACCGGCTCGAGCGTGGAGTCATCGAGGGGCACCGACCGCATCCGGTCCGGCATCCACACCTCTCCGTCGAACATCGACAGCGTCGTGACGCGCAGGTAGGGCAGCTGGGGCGCATCGCTGCGCATGGTGAGGACGGGCAGGTCCTCGCGCCGGCGCAGGTCGTTTCCGAGGTCGAGGGAGGGGTCGATGCGCGCGGCGACGCCGGGGCCGATCGCCGCGACGGTGGGAGCGGGCAGGGTCGGGGCGATCACGAGCGCTCCGACGATCGCGACCGCCCCGATAGCGGTCGCGACCGCGCCGACGCCCGCCCTGCCCGGTCCGGCGGTGGGAGTCTCGCGCGTGCGGTTCTCGGCACGGATGAGGAAGAGGAGGGATGCCGCGAGCAGCGCGAACAGAGCGACGTCGACGCCGGCGGGGACGGAGATCGCGGGGATCAGCCAGACGGCGATGAGGGCTGCGCCCGCAAGGAGCGGCATCCGCGCCGTCAGGACGACGTGGTCGAGGGCGACGGCGAGAAGGCCCACACCCGCGACGATGACGAAGGAGATGGCGTCCGTCGCCGCGATCGGTGCGATGCCCTGGAGGATTTCGTCCGAGGCCGTCTGCACGGCGAGCGGCACCTGCGCGAGGACGCCGCCGGTGGGAAGGAATCCGAAGAGCGCCTGGCCGGAGAAGAAGCCCACTGTCACGCCGATCGCCCAGACGGCCACCTGCACGAGGGTCACCGCGACCGCCGGCATCCGTCGCCGCCGCAGGACGAAGCCCACGGCGAGGGTCACCGCGGTGAGGGCGGCGACGCCGGGAATCCACGCGCCCGGCTCGACGACGCGCAGCAGCGGGGGGAGCGTGACCATGATCGCGAGCCACAGCGCGAACGTCAGGCGGGCCTCGCCGCGGGCGCGACCGACCGCGGCGGACGGAGGCGTCGACCGAGGCGTCGAGCGAGGCGTCGACCGAGGCGTCGACTCAGGCTTCGACACGGTGGGCCCCCCGATCCACGAGCACGCTCCACACGGCGCCCGAATCGTCCTCGCCGCTCAGGGCGACAGCGCGCCACCCCGCGCCCGTCAGTCGCTCGAGTGACCGGTGCTCCGGGGCGAGCGCGATGAGGAGGGGCAGGGCGCTGTGGTGCGCGAGCGGCGCCAGCACCGCCGCGTCGGCGTCGCCCAGGGCGCCGGTGATCACGACGACCGGACCGGCAGACACCCCCGCGAACAGCGCGACGAGCGCGTTCGGCGCCGCGTCGCCGTGGGCCGTGACGGTCGCGAGGTCGATGGCGAGCTGCTCCACGGCGACGGCGTCGCCGCCGGCGATCGGGTCGGCGAGAGGCATCCCGTCGCCGCTGCGCACCGTGACGACGTAACCCTCCTGGACGAGACGCGCCGCCGCCGAGACGCACAGCGACACGGCCGTCTCGAAGTCGGGGTCCGCGCCGGGGCTCCGCGACGCGTCGTCGTCCCAGCGGGCGCGGGCGGTGTCGAGGATCACCGTCGCCTCGGGGGTCGTCTCCTGCTCTTCCTGCCGCACCATGAGCTGGTCCCGGTGCGCGCTCGCCCGCCAGTGGATGCGGCGCATGGAGTCGCCGGGCACGTAGACGCGGGGGATGAGATTGTCGGATCCCTGGCCGAGCTGGTCGGTCGCCGTGTGCATCGAGCCGCCCGCCTCGCCCGGCTGTTCGACGAGGGGCCCGAGGTCGATGATCTGGGGGGTGATCGTGAGCGGGAGGGGGCGTCCGATCGTGTGCCGACGCCGGGCGAAGCCGAACGGGTCGGACGCGACGACCGACAGTGGCCCGATCAGGCGGACACCGCGCCGCTCTGCCGTCACCGTGTAACCGAGCTCGACCGCCTCGCCGCCCGAGCGCATGCTCGACCCTGTCGCCGGGAACACCCCGAACGCGTCCCCGCTCACCCCGTCGGGCACGGCGTCGTGCCACCGACCCTGCGCGGCGGGGATCGGTGAGCGCGTCTTCACGCGCAGCCGCACATCGACCTCGCTGCCGGCCGACGCGACGTCGGGGTGGAAGGCGCGCGCGACGGTCTCCGTGCGCCGCGCGAGCGCGAGCGCGATGAGGCTCGCGGCGACCGCCGAGAGCAGCAGCACGCCGATGAAGATCAGCTCGATGATGCGGAACGCGTGCGCCGCGACGAAGCACCCGATCGCGAGCGCGACCGCCCCCGTTCCTCGGGGGGTCAGCGGCCAGCGGGACATCGTCGTTCTCTCAGCGGGTCGCGAGGGGAACCCGCACCGAGCCGACGATACTCCGCAGCACCGTCGAGATCGCGTCGGCGCTCGAGCGCGCGCGGGTGGTGGCGGCGCTGCGCGCGGCGATCAGGCGGTGCGCGAAGACCGGTTCGACGAGAGTGGCGACGTCGTCGGGGATGACGAACTCGCGCCCGTCGAGGGCGGCCCACACCTTCGCGGCGCGGATGAGCTGGAGGGTCGCGCGCGGGCTCGCGCCCAGGCGCAGGTCGGGATGTTCGCGCGTGGCACGGGCGAGCGCGACGGTGTACTCCTCGACGGCGGGGGAGACGTGGACGCCCCGAGCCCAGGCGATCAGGCCGCGCACGCCGTCGGCGTCGATCACGGGGGCGAGCGCGTCGAGCGGGTTGACCACGTCGCGCTGGCGCAGCATGAGCGCTTCGTTCTGGGCATCCGGGTAGCCCATGGAGATGCGGATCATGAAACGGTCGCGCTGCGCCTCGGGAAGCGCATAGGTGCCCTCCATCTCGAGGGGGTTCTGCGTCGCGACGACGAGGAAGGGGTCCTCCAGCAGGTGCGACGTGCCGTCGACGGTCACCTGGCGCTCCTCCATCGCCTCGAGAAGCGCCGACTGGGTCTTGGGGGAGGAGCGGTTGATCTCGTCGGCGATGACGATGTGCGCGAAGATCGCGCCGGGTTTGAACTCGAACTCGCGGTCGACCGGGTTGTAGACGCTCATCCCTGTGACGTCGCCCGGCAGCAGGTCGGGCGTGAACTGGATGCGGCGGACGGTCGCATGGACGGATGCCGCGAGCGCCCGCGCCAGCATCGTCTTTCCGACCCCGGGGACGTCCTCGATGAGCAGGTGCCCCTCGGCGAGGAGGCACACGAGGGCTGCGCGGACGGCCGCGGGCTTTCCGTCGATCACCCGCGCGACCGACGCGATCACGGCGTCGGTGGAGCGGGCGAACTCTTCGGCGGTGGTCGGCTCCGGCATGCGGGGGTCGTCTCCCGAGGTAGAGGGCGATGCCGCGTCGTCGCGGCGCTGGTGCGTCGATGCTAACCCCGGGCGGCACGGGGCGGCTCGGATGTCGGGTAAACTCCTAGAAGCTCTCCGCGAGGCGGCATCCAGGCCAACTCCCCCAGGACGGAAACGTAGCAAGGGTAACCAGGCTCTGCCGGGTTCGCGGAGAGTCTTACTTTTCTCCGGGTCCTTCCCCGGAGTGCTTCCCCGGAGTCCTTCCTGGAGCGGCCCCGCGTCGGCCGCGATTACTCCCGGTGCATGCCTGGCCGCACCGCGCACCGCGCCCGTAGGCTGGCGGGGTGGCACGCAGCATCTACATCACCTCGACCGAGGGCTTGTCGGGCAAGTCCACCATCGTGCTGGGCGTCATCGACGCCCTGACCCGCTCGATCCCGCGGGTCGGCGTCTTCCGCTCCATCGCGCGCTCGACCGACGAGCGCGACTACGTCCTCGAGATGCTCCTCGACCACGTCGGCGTCGACCTGACATACGAGGAGTGCGTCGGCGTCACATACGACGAGGTGCGGCGCGATGCGGATGCCGCGATGTCGAAGATCGTGGAGCGGTTCAAAGCCGTCGAGGCCAAGTGCGACGCGGTCGTCATCGTCGGCAGCGACTTCACCGACGTCGGCACGACGAGCGAGCTCGGCTACAACGCCAGGATCGCCGCGAACCTCGGCGCCCCCGTCCTCGTCGTCCTGAACGGCCGCGCGGGGGAGGGCGACCGGCTGGGCGTGAGCGTCGCGCGGACCCCCGAGCAGCTCGGCCAGGTGATGGAGCTCGCCCTCACCGACATCACCGGCCAGCGCGCGGAGCTGTTCGCGGTCATCACGAACCGCGCCGACCCCGAGCGCCTTGACGAGATCAACGCGGCGGTCGGCGAGGTCGTCGCCACGGCCCCCGCCGTCGACGGCACGCGCGAGGCCCCCGTCGGGGTCTGGGCGATCCCCGAGGACGTCTTCCTCATGGCGCCGTCGGTGCGCGACCTCATGCTGAGCCTCGACGGCCGGCTGCTGCGGGGGGACGAGAGCCTCCTGAACCGCGAGGTCCTCGACGTCGTCGTCGCGGGGATGTCGCTCAACAACATCCTCCCGCGCCTGGCCGAGGGAGCGATCGTGATCGTCCCCGCCGACCGCACCGAAGTGCTGCTGGGCCTCCTCCTCGCCAACTCCTCGGGCACGTTCCCGTCGATCTCGGGCATCATCCTCAACGGACCCTTCCCGCTGCCGTCGGTCGTCGAGACGCTCATGGTCGGGCTCGACTCGCCGCTGCCGATCGTGCAGACCGATCTCGACACGTACGACACCGCGGTACGCGTGATGGGCACCCGCGGCCGCCTCACCGCCTCGTCGCAGCGCCGTCAGGACACGGCGGTCACCCTCTTCGAGCAGAACGTCGACACCGACGAGCTCACGCGCTCGCTGGGCCTCGCCCACTCGGCCGTCGTGACGCCGCTGATGTTCGAGTATCAGCTGCTCGAGCGTGCCCGCACGTCGCGCAAGCGCATCGTCCTGCCCGAAGGGAACGACGACCGCGTGCTGAAGGCGGCGGCCACCGTCCTCGCCCGCGGCATCGCCGACCTCACGATCCTCGGCGAGGAGAGCGAGGTGCGCGGCCGCGCCGTCGAACTGGGCCTCGATCTGTCCGCCGCGACAGTCATGAGCCCCTTCGACCCGAAGACGGTCGACCGGTTCGCGCGCGAGTACGCCGAGCTCCGCAAGCACAAGGGCGTCACGTACGAGAAGGCCGCCGACACCGTGACCGACGTGTCGTACTTCGGCACGATGATGGTGCACCTGGGCCTCGCCGACGGCATGGTCTCGGGCGCCGCGCACACGACGGCCCACACGATCCGTCCGGCGTTCGAGATCATCAAGACCCGTCCGGGCGTCTCCGTCGTCTCGAGCGTCTTCCTCATGGCGCTCGCCGACCGCGTGCTCGTCTACGGCGACTGCGCCGTCATCCCCGACCCGACCGCGGGCCAGCTCTCCGACATCGCGATCTCGTCCGCAGCGACGGCGCAGCAGTTCGGCATCCAGCCCCGCATCGCGATGCTGTCGTACTCGACGGGCGAGTCGGGCACCGGCGAAGACGTCGACAAGGTGCGCGAGGCGACGGCGCTCGTGCGCGAGCGGGCGCCGGAGCTCCTCGTCGAGGGACCGATCCAGTACGACGCGGCGGCGGATGCCGCGGTCGCGCGCACCAAGATGCCCGATTCCCAGGTCGCGGGCCGCGCGACGGTCTTCGTCTTCCCCGACCTCAACACCGGCAACAACACCTACAAGGCGGTGCAGCGCTCCGCGGGGGCGATCGCGATGGGGCCGGTCCTCCAGGGCCTCAACAAGCCCATCAACGACCTGTCGCGCGGCGCGCTCGTCGACGACATCGTCAACACGATCGCGATCACTGCGATCCAAGCGCAGTCGACGGGAACCGAGGGAGCCTCCGCATGAGCGTCGTCCTGGTCATCAACAGCGGCTCTTCGTCATTCAAGTACCAGCTGATCGAGGTGGAGACCGCCGAGGCCCTGGCCTCCGGTCTCGTCGAGCGCATCGGCGAGCCGATCGGCGCCTCGAAGCACAAGACGGCGGAGGGCTCCTTCACGGCCGAGGTCCCGATCCCCGACCACACGGCGGGATTCCAGGTGATGCTCGACGCGTTCGCCGAGCACGGGCCGTCGCTCGAGGCCCTCGCCCCCGTCGCGGTCGGCCACCGCGTCGTCCAGGGCGGCGCGCGCTTCTTCGAGCCGACGCTCATCACGCCGCTCGTCGAGATCAACATCGACGAGCTGTCGCTGCTCGCGCCGCTCCACAACCCCGGCGCGCTGCAGGGCATCAAGGCGGCGCGGGCGGCCTTCCCCGACGTGCCGCACGTCGCCGTGTTCGACAGCGCGTTCCACCAGAGCATGCCCCCCGCGGCATACACCTACGCGATCGATCGCGACGTCGCCGAGAAGCACCGCATCCGCCGCTACGGCTTCCACGGAACGAGCCACAAGTACGTCAGCGAAGAGGCCGCACGCTTCCTCGGACGTCCGCTCGCCGGGCTCAGACAGATCGTGCTGCACCTCGGCAACGGCGCGTCGGCGACCGCGATCGACGGCGGCAGATCCGTCGACACCTCGATGGGCCTGACCCCGCTCCAGGGCCTCGTCATGGGAACGCGCTCGGGCGATCTCGATCCGTCGGTGCTCCTCGTCCTCGCGCAGCGCGAGGGATGGTCGCCCGTGGAGCTCGACCGGTTCCTCAACACGCGCAGCGGCATGCTCGGTCTCGCGGGGGCGAGCGACATGCGCGACGTCGAGGAGCGCCACGAGGCGGGGGATGCCGACGCCACGCTCGCCTTCGACGTGTACATCCACCGGCTGCGGGCGTACATCGGCGCGTACCTGGCACAGCTGGGCGGCGTCGACGTGATCTCGTTCACGGCGGGCGTCGGCGAGAACTCGCCGCTCGTGCGCCGGGCGGCCACCGAGACGCTCGGGTTCGCCGGCATCCACCTCGACCCCGCTCGGAACGAGGCCCGCGAGCGCGGCACGCGCGTCATCTCGACGGATGACTCGCCCGTGACGGTCCTCGTCGTCCCGACGAACGAAGAGCTCGAGATCGCCCGCCAGACCCTCGAGGTGGCGCGCACGCAGTGACGGGGGCGCGCACGCCGTGACGCGGGCGTGCACGCCGTGACGGGGGCCGGGCGATACACGCCGGACACACCTCGCGACTACGCTTGCAGGGTGACCGCTGAGCTTCCCGACCTCACGACCTACGACGGTGTGCTCTTCGACCTCGACGGAGTGCTGACGCCGACCGCCGAGGTGCACATGCACGCCTGGCGGACGATGTTCACCGAACTGTTCGCACAGTGGGACATCCCCCCGCCCTACACCGACGACGACTACTACCGGTACCTCGACGGCAAACAGCGCTACGAGGGCGTCGCGAGCCTCCTGCGCTCGCGCGACGTCGAGGTACCGTGGGGTGATCCGTCCGATCCGCCGACTGCCGACACGGTATGCGGCATCGGCAACCGCAAGAACGAGGTGTTCTCGTCTGTCCTGCGGACCGAGGGCATCGCCCCGTACCCGGGCTCCCTCGCGCTCATCCAGCAGCTGCACGGCGCCGGCACCCCGATCGGCGTCGTCTCGAGCTCCAAGAACGCCGAAGAGGTGCTGACCGCCGCCGGCATCCGCGCCTACTTCCCCGTCGTCATGGACGGCGTCGTCGCCGCCCGCGAGCAGCTCCGCTCCAAGCCCGCGCCGGACATGTTCCTCGAGGGTGCCCGCATGCTGGGCGTCGACCCGACCCGCGGTGCGGCATTCGAAGACGCCCACTCCGGTGTCGCCTCGGCGGCCGCGGCGGGCTACGCGCTCGTCGTCGGCGTCGACCGCGGCGCCGGCGCGCAGGCCCTCCTCGATCTCGGCGCGAACATCGTCGTCAACGACCTCGGCGCGTTCGTCGCATGATCCGGGCACTGACCGAAGGGATGGACCCGATGGACCGCCAGCGCTTCCCCGTCGATCCGTGGCGCCTCGTCGAGACGCGCCCGTCGCTCGACGACACCGGCGTCACCGAGACGCTCTTCGCCCTCGGCAACGGCTACCTGGGCCTGCGCGGCAACCAGCCCGAAGGCCGCGACGCGCACGAGCACGGCACCTTCATCAACGGGTTCCACGAGGTCTTCCCGATCCGCCACGCCGAGCAGGCGTACGGCTTCGCCGAGGTCGGCCAGACGATCATCAATGCGCCCGATGCCAAGGTCATGCGCGTCTACGTCGACGACGAGCCGCTCTCGTTCGACATCGCCGACATCCGCGAGTACGAGCGCGTCCTCGACATGCGCTCGGGCATCCTGTCCCGCCACGTCCGATGGGTCACCCCGAGCGGCAAGGACGTCGTCCTCGACTTCGACCGGATGGTGTCGTTCGAAGAGAAGCACCTCGCGATCATGCGGGTCACCGTGACGGTGCTCAACGCCGACGCGCCCGTGACGATCAGCTGCCAGCTCATCAACCGGCAGGACGGCGAAGACGTCTACGGCGGTCGTGCCCCGCACAAGCCGCGCTCGGGCTTCGATCCGCGCAAGGCCGAGAAGATCCAGGAGCGCGTCCTCCAGCCGCAGGAGTACTGGCAGGACGGCGAGCGTTCCGCGCTGTCGTACAAGGCCACCGAGTCGGGCATGACGATGGCGCTCGTCGCCGACCACCTCATCGAGACCGAGAACGAGTACTCGGCGCGCACCCTCATCGAGCCCGACATCGCCAAGAACGTCTTCCGCGTGCAGGCGAAGGCAGGCGTGCCGATCACGGTCACGAAGCTCGTCAGCTACCACACGTCGCGCGGCGTGCCCGCCCGCGAGCTCGTCGACCGCGCCCGCCGCACCCTCGACCGCGTCGAAGCCGAGGGCGTGCAGCGCCAGTACGACCGGCAAAGCGCGTTCCTCGCCGACTTCTGGGAGCGCTCCGACGTCGTCATCGGCGGCCACGACGACCTGCAGCAGGCGACCCGCTGGTGTCTGTTCCAGCTCGCGCAGGCCGCGGCCCGCGCCGACGGCCACGGCGTGCCGGCCAAGGGCGTGTCGGGATCGGGCTACAGCGGTCACTACTTCTGGGACACCGAGATCTACGTCTTGCCGTTCCTCATCTATACGACCCCGCAGTGGGCGCGGAACGCCCTTCGGATGCGGTATCTCATGCTTCCCGCGGCGCGCAAGCGCGCGGCCCAGCTGAACGAAGCCGGCGCCCTCTTCCCGTGGCGGACGATCAACGGCGAAGAGGCATCCGCCTACTACGCCGCCGGCACGGCGCAGTACCACATCAACGCCGACGTGAGCTTCGCGCTCGGCAAGTATGTCCGTGCGACCGGCGACGACGAGTTCCTCTACCGCGAGGGCGTCGACATCGCCGTCGAGACGGCGCGCATGTGGTCGACGCTCGGCTTCTGGCGCTACAACGAAGACGGCGCTCCCGAGGTCTTCCACATCCACGGCGTCACCGGTCCCGACGAGTACACGACGGTCGTCAACGACAACCTCTTCACGAACGTCATGGCCCGCTACAACCTGCGCTTCGCGGCGCGGGTCGTCCGCGAGATGGCCGAGGAGGCACCCGAGGAGTACGCCCTCATGGCGCAGCGCCTCGGCCTCGGAGACGGTGAGGCGGATGCCTGGGATGCCGCCGCGACCGCGATGCACATCCCGTACAGCGAGGCCCTCGGCATCCATCCGCAGGACGCGGTCTTCCTCGAGCGCGAGGTCTGGGACCTCGAGTCCACCCCGCCCGAGCAGCGTCCGCTGCTCCTGAACTTCCACCCGCTCGTGATCTACCGCTACCAGGTGCTCAAGCAGGCCGACGTCGTGCTCGCGCTGTATCTGCAGGGCAACCACTTCACCGACGAGGAGAAGCTCGCCGACTTCGAGTACTACGATCCGCTCACGACGGGCGACTCGACGCTGTCCGCCGTCGTGCAGTCGATCCTCGCGGCGGAGGTCGGCTACCAGGGGCTCGCCCTCGAGTACTTCGCGCAGTCGATCTACGTCGACCTCGGCGACCTCCATCACAACGCGGCCGACGGCGTGCACGTCGCCTCGGCGGGCGGTGTGTGGACGGCGCTCGTCGCCGGCTTCGGCGGCATGCGCGACCACTACGGCCTGCTGTCGTTCGACCCGCGCCTGCCGAAGGACTGGCCGTCGCTGTCGTACCCGATCGGCTGGCGCGGCACGCGCCTGCAGGTGACCATCACGCGCGACGCGCTCACGGTCGAGGCGGGCGAGGGCGAGCCGGTGGAGTTCTCGGTGCGCGGCCGCGAGTACGAGGTCACCGGCGGCGGAATGGTCACCGTGCCGCTCGCCGGTCAGGGGCCGGTGCTGCGGGGGCGCCCGACGCTCGACGACATCGGCGAGTCGCTCCGCGAGGACGGCACGCTGCTGTCGGCATCCGTCCCCATCTCGACCAACACGACGGCGATCCCGGTGATCACCGGCTCGATCTCGGTCGTCGAGGGCGGCCGCGAGGAAGGCAACCTCGGCGTCGACAGCTGACGCGCTCCCCTCTGCTGATCGCTCTCCCTCCGCTCGCGAGATCAGGGCGCGCGCTCAGTCGCCGTCGGCCACGATCGCGCGCACTGCGTCGCGGCCGGCGCGGTTGGCCCCGACGGTCGACTGCGACGGGCCGTAGCCGATGAGGAAGAGGCGCGGCTCGTCGAGGGCGCGCCCGTTCGCGACGCGGATGCCGCCGGCTTCGGTCCGAAGGCCGAGAGGCGCGAGGTGGCGGATGTCGGCGCGGAACCCCGTCGCCCAGAGGATCACGTCGGCCTGTTCGAGCGAGCCGTCCGGCATCCGGACGCCGTCCGGCTCGATCGCGGTGAACATCGGATGCCGCACCAGCACGCCCCGCTCGCGCGCCGCCTCGGACCACGCCGTGCGGTGCTGGCCGGTGACGGAGATGACGCTCCCGGGCGGCTCGCCGCGCCGGACGCGCTCCTCGACGCCCGCGATCGCGGCGATCCGCGCCGCGGTGTCGAACTCCGTGGCATCCCACCGCACTTCTCGCCGGGTCACCCAGAAGGTATCGGCGACGCGGGAGATCTCGTCGAGCAGCTGCACCGCGGAGATCCCCGCCCCCACGATCACGACGCGCTGACCGGCGAACTCCTGTGCCGACACGTAGTCGTGGACGTGCAGCTGCCGACCGCGGAACGTCTCGGCGCCCGGGACGTGCGGCCAGAACGGGCGCCGCCACGTGCCGGTCGCGTTGATGACGTAACGCGCCGACCAGGTGTCCGTGTCGGTCTCGACGAGCAGACGCCCGTGCGGTTCGTCTTGCGCGTCGTCCCTGCGCCGGACGGCGCGTACCTCGACGGGCCGGCGCACCCGCAGGTCGAACCTCTCCTCGTACGCGGCGAAGTAGGCGGGCAGCACGTCGCGCGCGGATGCCTCGGGATCGGCCGGCGGCACGGGGAACCCCGGCAGCTCGTGGATGCCGTTGACCGTCGCCATCTTCAGCGACGCCCACCGGTGCTGCCACGCGCCGCCGGGCGCGGCGTCGGCGTCGAGCGCGACGTAGGTCGGCGCGTCGGAGTCTGCCGGCGACGTGGTTCCGGCGGGGATGAAGCCGCGGCGGCGCAGGTGGTAGGCGGCCGAGAGCCCCGCCTGCCCGGCGCCGATGACGGCGACGTCGACGGGGTGCGGGCTCACGTCGGGTCCAACCGGGCGGGGTTCCCGGGTGTTCCCGGCATCCGTCCCCACCCTTCCCGCCGCGATGTCGGAGGTACGCCGTAGGCTGGATCTCGTGACCACAGCCCTGTACCGCCGCTACCGGCCCGAGAGCTTCGGCGAGATGATCGGGCAGTCCCAGGTCACCGATCCGCTCATGACCGCGCTCCGCGGCGACCGGGTCGGTCACGCGTACCTGTTCAGCGGTCCGCGCGGGTGCGGCAAGACGACCTCGGCGCGCATCCTCGCGCGGTGCCTGAACTGCGCCGAAGGCCCCACCGACACCCCGTGCGGCGTCTGCGACAGCTGCGTCGAGCTCGGGCGCGGCGGCGGCGGGTCGCTCGATGTCGTCGAGATCGACGCGGCCTCCCACAACGGCGTCGACGACGCCCGCGACCTGCGCGAGCGTGCGATATTCGCGCCCGCGCGCGACCGCTTCAAGATCTTCATCCTCGATGAGGCGCACATGGTCACGCCGCAGGGCTTCAACGCCCTGCTGAAGCTCGTCGAAGAGCCGCCCGACCACGTCAAGTTCATCTTCGCGACGACCGAGCCCGAGAAGGTCATCGGCACGATCCGCTCGCGCACCCACCATTACCCGTTCCGCCTCGTCGCACCCGCCGCCATGCTCGCGTACGTCGAAGAGCTGTGCGCGCAGGAGGGCGTGCAGGTCGAGGCGGGGGTGCTGCCGCTCGTCGTCCGCGCCGGCGGCGGGTCGCCCCGTGACACCCTGTCGCTCCTCGACCAGCTGATCGCCGGGTCCGAGGACGGCGCTGTCACGTACGAGCGCGCCGTCGCCCTCCTCGGCTACACGCACGCCGAGCTTCTCGACGAGGTCGTCGAGGCGTTCGCGGCCCACGACCCGGCCGCGGCCTTCGCCGCCGTCGACCGTGTCGTGCAGACCGGCCAGGACCCGCGCCGGTTCGTCGACGACCTGCTCGAGCGGCTCCGCGACCTCATCGTCATCGCCGCGACGGGGGAGGGGGCCGCGTCCGTTCTGCGCGGGATGCCTGCCGACGAACTCGAACGGATGATGCGGCAGGCCGCCGCCTTCGGCGCCGACCGGCTCTCGCGCATCGCCGACCTCGTCGTCGGCACCCTCGACGACATGTCGGGCGCGACCTCGCCGCGCCTGCAGCTCGAGCTCCTCGTCGCGCGCGTGCTCGCGTCGGCTTCCGCCGCCCCCGCCACCCCGGTCGTCGAGCGAGCGCAGCGAGTCGAAACGCCCGCCGCCCTCGCCGCCCCCGTCGCTACCCCGCCCACCCCGGTCGTTGAGCGAGCGCAGCGAGTCGAGACGCCCGCAACACCGCCCGTCCCGCGAGCGCAGCACATCGAGACGCCCCCCACATCTCCGAGCCCCGCCATATCTCCGAGCCCCGCCGCACCCGAGCCCACTCCTCCCGCGGGGCCGCTCACCGTCGCGCAGGTGCGCGACGCATGGCCGGCCGTCCTCCAGCAGCTCGAAGCCGTCAGCCGCACCTCGTGGCTCCTCGCCTCGACGGCGACCCCGCTCGCCTACGCCGACGACGTCCTCACACTCGGCTTCCCGAGTCAGGCCGACGTCGCCGCGTTCAAGAAGCTCGCCGCAGGCAAGGGGCCGAGCGAAGACCTCCGCGGCGCGATCCTCGCCGTGCTCGGCGTGCGCGTGAAGTACGTCGCCCGTCACGAGCCCGACGCCGGCCGTTCCGCGGGTGGGGAGGGCGACGGGCACGCCTCCGCCGACTCGGAAGACCCTGATCCGCGCGGCACGGCACCGGCCGAGCCCGCAGTGCACGCCGAGGCCGCCCGCCCCGGAAACGACCGGGGCCCCGCGTCGGGCGGCGCCACCCGCGGCGGGAGCGCGGCCGCGCCCGCAACCGGCTCGCCGGGCGGACCTCCGGCATCCTCCGCTCGCCCCTCCTCCCCGGGCCCCGCGCAGGCCGCGGCGGCGCCCGTGACCGAATGGGCCGTCGCGGCCATCCCCGCCGGCGACGGTCCCGCCCCGCAGTTCGCGGTCGACGACGAGCCCGAGGACGCGGCCGCCCCCGCGGGCACCCTGACCCTCACCCGCACGGCTCTTCCCGATCGCGACGGCGAGATCATCCCCGACGCCGACGTCCCGCCCGACGAGGACGACGCGCCTCCGCCGCCCGACGACGACGCCCCCGTGCCGCCGCGCGCCCCCGTCGCGCGCGAGAATGCCGCTCCCGTCGCGCCGGCGGCGCGCGCCCCGCGCACGAACGGCATCGAGAGGGTCGGCGAGTCCGTCGTCCGCCAGGTCCTCGGCGCGACGTTCGTGCGCGAAGAGCCGCACGCGACCCCCACGAGGTTCAACTAGTCCATGTACGACGGCATCGTCCAAGACCTGATCGACGAGTTCGGCCGCCTTCCCGGCATCGGCCCGAAGTCGGCGCAGCGCATCGCGTTCCACATCCTGCAGACCCCGACCTTCGACGTGACGCGCCTGTCGCAGCTGCTCGGCGAACTCCGCGAGCGCGTGCGCTTCTGCGAGATCTGCGGCAACGTCAGCGAGCAGGAGCGGTGCGCCATCTGCCGTGACCCCCGCCGCGACCAGACCTTCATCTGCGTCGTCGAGGATGCGAAGGACGTCTCCGCGATCGAGCGCACGCGCGAGTTCCGGGGCCTCTACCACGTGCTCGGCGGCGCGATCAGCCCGATCGCGGGCGTCGGTCCCGACGACCTCCGCATCACCCAGCTCATGCAGCGCCTCGCCGACGGCACCGTGCAGGAAGTCATCCTCGCGACCAACCCGAATCTCGAGGGCGAGGCGACGGCGACCTACCTCAGCCGACTGCTGCACTCGCTCGAGATCCGGGTGACCCGCCTCGCCTCGGGCCTGCCCGTCGGCGGCGACCTCGAGTACGCCGACGAGGTCACGCTCGGCCGGGCCTTCGAGGGGCGACGGAGCATCTGAGGCGCGACCCGCGCGATCCGAGGCCTCAGCGATCCGAGACCTCAGCGCAGCACTTCGACCAGCACGACCCACGAGATGATGAGCGCCGCGATGATCGCGAGGATCGACCCGGCTGCGAAGAGCACGTAACCGGACGGCGCTCCGGCGATGAGCAGCACCGCGCCGACGAGATATGCCAGCGGCGCGACGAAACCCACGCCCGCCTTCACCGGTCGCGCCCTATGCGTGTGATCCGGATTCTGGTACACCCGCCGGGTCGCCTCGACCGGGAAGACCAGCGCGAGCACCGCGGCGACGGCGACGGTCACGCCGTAGGCGAGCGACGAGATGCCCGGGAAGAGGCCCACCGCCGAGGCCGTGAGCGCCAGGACCAGACCGGCGATGCCGGAACCCAGTCGAGACGTGAGCGAGGGAACCTTGACGATGTAACCGATGTTCACGCTCGCGGCGACGATGACGAGACCTGCGAGAGCGGAAGTCGCCCCCACCATCGCGACATCGAAGTCGTGCCAGCCCTCCGCGGCATCCATTCTCGGATCGTAGCGGGACCCACCTGCGCCGGCGAGCGTCACATGGTCGGGTGCGAATGCGCGCGTCCCTAGAATGGTGCGCGGAGCGCCCGATCGCGCTCGGCGCGGCATCCCGCCGCCCCCTCTCCTCCCGCCTTCATCGGAGTTCCACACGTGGCGCTGATCGTCCAGAAGTACGGCGGCTCGTCCGTCGCCGACGCCGAGAGTATCAAGCGCGTCGCCAAGCGCATCGTCGACACCCGTCGCGCCGGACACGACGTCGTCGTCGCCGTGTCGGCGATGGGCGACACGACCGACGAGCTCCTCGACCTCGCCCACCAGGTGGCGCCCATCTCCGCCCCGCGCGAGCTCGACATGCTGCTGAGCTCGGGGGAGCGCATCTCGATGGCGCTCCTCGCGATGGCCATCCACTCGATGGGCTTCGAGGCGCGCTCGTTCACCGGCAGCCAGGCGGGCATGATCACCGACGCCACTCACGGCGCGGCGCGGATCGTCGATGTCACTCCGGTGCGTCTGCGCGAGGCGCTCGACGAGGGCGCGATCGTCATCGTCGCGGGGTTCCAGGGCTTCAACCGCGACACGCGGGACGTGACCACCCTCGGCCGCGGCGGGTCGGACACGACCGCCGTCGCCCTCGCGGCGGCGCTGGATGCCGACGTGTGCGAGATCTACAGCGACGTCGACGGCATCTTCACGGCCGATCCGCGGGTCGTCCCGCGGGCCCGCAAACTGAGCGTGATCTCCGCCGAGGAGATGCTCGAACTCGCCGCGAACGGCGCCAAGGTCCTCTACATCCGCGCCGTCGAGTACGCGCGCCGCCACGGCGTCATGATCAACGCCCGCTCCACCTTCAGCCTCAGCCAGGGCACCTTCGTGCTCGGCGCCGGGATGTCCGTTCCGGCCGCGATCGCGGCCACGTCAGAGGAGACCGCCATGGAAGAACCCATCGTCGCCGGTGTCGCCACCGACCTGGGGCAGGCGAAGATCACGGTCATCGGTGTGCCGGACGTGCCCGGCAAGGCCGCCGAGATCTTCTCCGTCGTCGCCAAGAGCGGCGCGAACGTCGACATGATCGTGCAGAACGTCTCGGCCGCAGCGACCGGGCGCACCGACATCTCGTTCACGTTGCCGAAGTCGGATGCCTCGACGGCCCTGCGCGCCCTGGCCGGCGAGCAGCCCTCGATCGGATTCGAGAGCCTCGTCCACGACGACCAGATCGGCAAGCTGTCGGTCGTTGGTGCGGGCATGCGCACCCACTCGGGGGTCTCGGCGACGCTCTTCGAGGCGCTGTCGACGGCGGGCGTGAACATCGAGATGATCTCGACCTCCGAGATCCGCATCTCGGTCGTCGTCCGCGGCGACGACCTCGCCGAGGCGGCGCGCGTCGTGCACAGTGCGTTCGGCCTCGACGGCGAGATCGAGGCGACCGTGTACGCCGGCACCGGCCGCTGAGGCATCCTTCACCCTTTCGCGGGGCTCCGCGCCGCGCGCGTTCTTCGGAGATCGGGCGTTCTTCGGACGTTCCGGCGCGAAAACCTCCGAAGAACCGAGGATCTCCGAAGATCTCGCGCCAGCCCCTCCCGCCGCGCACGCCAGTAGACTCACCGACAACCCGCGCACCACACCGCCCGCACCCACCCGACCCCACTTCGAGGACCCGCCATGACCCGCATCTCCGATTCAGGACTCACTGTCGCCGTCGTCGGCGCGACCGGACAGGTCGGCACCGTGATGCGCGAGATCCTCGCCGAGCGGTCGTTCCCGATCCGCGAGCTGCGCCTGTTCGCCACGGCTCGCAGCGCCGGCCAGGCGATCGAGTTCGGCGGCGAGACCGTGATCGTCGAAGACGTCGCGACCGCCGACCCGCGCGGCATCGACATCGCCCTCTTCTCCGCGGGAGCGACCGGCTCGCGCGCGCACGCCCCGCGCTTCGCGGAGGCGGGCGCCGTCGTCATCGACAACTCCTCCGCCTGGCGCATGGACCCCGAGGTCCCCCTCGTCGTCAGCGAGGTCAACCCGCATGCGATCGACGACCTCCCGAAGGGCATCATCGCGAACCCGAACTGCACGACGATGGCCGCGATGCCCGTCATCAAGCCGCTGCACGACGCCGCGGGCCTCGAGCGCCTCATCGTGAGCACCTACCAGGCGGTCTCGGGCTCCGGCCTCGCCGGTGCGCAGGAGCTCCTCGGCCAGGTCGAGGGCGTCCTCGCGCAGAACCACACGCTCGACCTCGTCCACGACGGATCGGCGGTGGACTTCCCCCAGCCCGAGAAGTACATCGCGCCGATCGCGTTCGATGTGATCCCGTTCGCCGGCAACCTCGTCGACGACGGTCTGAACGAGACCGACGAGGAGAAGAAGCTCCGGAACGAGTCGCGGAAGATCCTCGAGCTCCCGGACCTCCGGGTCGCCGGCACCTGCGTGCGCGTTCCGGTCTTCACTGGTCACTCGCTGTCGATCCACGCCGAGTTCGCGGGCGACATCACGCCCGACCAGGCGCGCGAGATCCTGGCGTCCGCCCCCGGCGTCGCCCTCGAAGAGGTGCCGACGCCCCTGCAGGCCGCCGGTGCGGACCCGAGCTTCGTGGGCCGCATCCGCGTCGACCAGTCGGCACCCGAGGGCAAGGGCCTCGTGCTGTTCCTCTCGAACGACAATCTCCGCAAGGGCGCTGCGCTCAACGCCGTGCAGATCGCCGAGCTCGTCGCAGCCCGCCTCGGCGCACACGCCGCCTGAGGATCCCGGCGGACTCGGTCCTCACGGGGCCAAGCTTCACGGAGGGGCAAGAAGTTCGATCCTTGACGCGCGTGGATGCCGCGGACGTCGATCCTCTCCGGAAACGCGGCCTAGACTGGGACATCGTGAGTGAACCCGTAGACGTCGTCCTGATCGGCGGTGGCATCATGAGTGCCACCCTCGGAACCCTGCTCAAGCACCTCCAGCCGGACTGGAAGATCGTGGTGCTGGAGCGTCTCAGCGAGGTCGCCGAGGAGTCCTCCAACGCGTGGAACAACGCCGGCACCGGCCACTCGGCCCTGTGCGAGCTCAACTACATGCCCGACCCGTCCGACCCGGCGAAGGCCGTCGGCATCAACGAGCAGTTCCAGGAGAGCCGGGAGCTGTGGACCTCGCTCGTCGAGCGGGGTGTCCTCGACGCGCCGAAGACGTTCATCAACCCGACGCCGCACATGACGTTCGTCCGGGGCGAGAAGGACGTCGCCTACCTGAAGGCCCGCTACGAGACGCTCAAGAAGCAGCCGCTCTTCTCGACGATCGAGTACTCCGAGGACTCGCGCGTCATCAACGAGTGGGCACCGCTGCTCATGGACAAGCGCCGCAAGGCGGACGAGCCGTTCGCGGCGACCCGTGTGACGGCGGGCACCGACGTCGACTTCGGCTCGCTCACCCGTCAGCTCCTCGCGCACCTCGGTGAGCAGGGCGTCGATGTCCTCACGAACATCGAGGCCAAGAAGCTCCGCAAGCAGAAGGACGGCACCTGGAAGGTGTCGTACCGGCACTCCCTCGGCCGCACGCCGGGCGAGCTGAACGCGCGGTTCGTCTTCGTCGGCGCGGGCGGCTGGGCCATCAAGCTGCTGCAGTCGTCGGGCATCGACGAGATCAAGGGCTACGGCGTCTTCCCGATCGGCGGCCAGTGGCTGAAGACGTCCAACCCGGCGATCGTCGCCCGCCACAAGGCGAAGGTGTACTCGCAGGCCGCGGTCGGCGCCCCGCCGATGTCGGTGCCGCACCTCGACACGCGCGTCGTCGACGGCGAGACCTCGCTGCTGTTCGGCCCGTTCGCGACGTTCAGCCCCAAGTTCCTGAAGAACGGGCACTGGTGGGACATCATCGCGCAGGTGCGTCCGTCGAACCTCTTCAGCATGCTGAAGGTCGGGGCCACGAACCTCGACCTGGTGAAGTACCTCGTCTCCGAGCTCGCCAAGACCCACAAGCGCAAGGTCGACAGCCTGCGCGAGTTCATGCCCACGGCGAAGGATGCCGATTGGGAGCTCCTCAACGCGGGCCAGCGCGCCCAGGTCATGCACGGGGGGCAGCTCAAGTTCGGCACCGAGGTCGTCGCGGCAGCCGACGGCTCGATCGCGGGGCTGCTCGGCGCGTCGCCCGGCGCGTCGACCGCGGCATCCATCATGCTCGGTCTCCTGAAGACGTGCTTCCCCGACCGCACCGCGGAGTGGGAGCCGAAGCTGCGTGAGCTGATCCCGAGCTACGGCGAGACGCTGAACGATCGCCCCGAGGTCGCGAAGAAGGAGATGGCGATCACCGCCGACGCGCTCTCCATCGCGCTCTGAGGCTCTCGTGGCGAAGCTCTACTTCCGCTACGGGGCGATGAACTCCGGCAAGTCGACGGCGCTTCTGCAAGCCGCGTTCAACTACGAGGAGCGAGGGCAGCACGTGCTGCTGGCCAAGCCCGCCATCGACACCAAGGGCGCCGAGAAGATCTCGAGCCGCCTCGGCGTCGAGCGCGACGTCGACTTCCTCATCGGCGCGGGTGACGACGTGCGCTCGCTCGTCGCCCAGCACGGTGCGCGGTACATCGGCTCGGTCGCCTGCCTGCTGATCGACGAGGCGCAGTTCCTCTCGCCGTCGCAGGTCGACGATCTCCTGCGCCTCGTCGTCGAGGACGGCATCCCGGTGCTCGCCTACGGCATCCGCACCGACTTCCAGACCCACGCGTTCCCCGGCTCCGCGCGCCTGCTGGAGATCGCGCACAGCCTCGAGGAACTGAAGACGATCTGCCGCTGCGGACGCAAGGCGCTCTTCAACGCCCGGCTGGTCGGAGGCCGGTTCGTCTTCGACGGCGACCAGGTCGCCATCGACGACCTCGACCACGATCAGGTCACCTACGAGTCGCTCTGCGCGCAGGACTACCTGCTCGCCTCCGGCGGCCGCCTCAGCTGAGCGCGCTGCCCGCCTCTTCTCGGCGGCGAGGGGGGAGCGGTACGAGCATCGACGTCGTGCGCTGATACTGCGCGTAGGCGGGGTACTTCGCCGCGGAGAGCGACTCGGTGAAGATGGTCGAACCGATGAACAGCACCGTCAGGAGCACCGCCCCGACGATCGACGGATTCACGACGCCGCCCCAGAAACCGAGCCCGTCGCCGACGGCGGCGCTCGCGCCGAGCGCGTAGAACATCCACCACTGCGCCTGCTCGCAGAAGAAGTTGGGATGCCTGCTGTACGCGAACAGGCCCGAGGAGAGGAAACCCTCGGCCTCGCCGCGCTTCTTCGCCTGGTGGAAGTCCCACTGCTGCTGGTCGGCGATCGTCTCGCCGACGAGGAACGTCAGGAACAGGGCCGCGAAGAGGACATCCCATCCAGTCAGCGGCGAGGGGTGCAGGAACGCGACGTAGGCGGGGAGGGTGATGAGCACGAGGAGCGCCATTTGATACAGGACGATGAAGAGCAGATTGAAGATCTGGAACTGCCAGGGCTTCATCCGCCCGCGCAGGACCGCCCAGCGGTAGTCCTCGACGCCGGTGTAGCCGCCCTTGCGCGCGAAGTTGAACGTCAGTCGTGCACCCCAGAGGGTCACGAGCACCGCCATGATGAGCAGCCGGGCGGCATCCTCGCTCCGCACGATGCCGGCGATCGCGAAGATCCACACGTAGACGACCGGGACGACCGACCACAGCCGATCGACCCACGACGTGTCCTTCGTCACGAGAGAGGCGATCCACGCGCACACGGACGCGACCGCAGCGACGATGAGCACGATGACGAGCGGATCCATGCGTTCAGCGTAGAGTGCTGTATCGTTTCAACATCGTATCGCGCACCTCCGGCGCGGTCGGCGGTCGGACCACAGGTGCTAGCGTGGTCGGACCATCGAGAGGACAAAGATGACGGACGTGACGATCACGGAGACCGGCGACGCCGAGAAGCCGGCGCCGACGCCCGCGCGCGCCTGGCGCGTCGTGCTCGAGAAGATCGAGAACGACCTCCTCGAAGGGACGCTCGGTCCGGGGGACCGCCTGCCTCCCGAACGCGAACTCGCCGCGACCCTCGGTGTGGGCCGGTCGAGCGTCCGCGAGGCGCTGCGCGTGCTCGAGGTCATGGGCCTCATCCGTACGGCCACCGGATCCGGACCGACGGCGGGCGCCATCGTCACCGCGACCCCGCAGGGCGGTCTCGCCCAACTGCTGCGCCTCCAGGTCGCCGCGCAGGGCTTTCCGATCCCCGACGTCTACGAGACGCGGCTCCTGCTCGAAGAGTGGGCGGTCGCCCACCTCGCCGGCCTCTCCGACACCGACCTCGCCGACGCGCGCGCGACCCTCGCCGCGATGGACCACCCCGACGTGACCATCGAGGAGTTCCTCTCCCTCGACTCGCAGTTCCACCTGCGACTCACCGAGGCGGCGGGCAACGTCGTCGTCTCGGCGACGATGGCGGGCCTGCGCACCACGATCGAGAGCTACATCCGCTCGGGCGCCGACCGCATCCCCGACTGGGGCACGACCGGTGAGCGCCTGCGCCACGAGCACGCCGACATCCTCGCCGCGATCGATCGCGGGGATGCCGAGGCAGCGCGCAGCCTCGTGCGCTCGCACATCACCGGGTACTACGCCGACGCGGGGCTGCCGATGCCCACCGACGCCTGACCCCCACCCTCCACCGAATCGCCACCGAACCGCCACCGAAGGACGACACCGCATGGTCCAGCGTCAGCTGCCGAAGATCCCCGAACTGCTCGAGCTCATGCAGTTCAAGAAGCCCGAGCTGGATGCCGTGAAGCGACGCCTCGACGGTGCCCTCACGATCGCGGACCTCCGGAAGATCGCGAAGCGCCGCACACCCAAGGCCGCGTTCGACTACACCGACGGCGCGGCCGAGGGTGAGATCTCGATCGAGCGGGCACGGCAGGCCTTCGAGGATGTCGAGTTCCACCCCGACATCCTGCGCCCCGCGACGAGCGTGAACACCTCGCTGGAGATCCTGAGCGGCCGCTCCGCGCTGCCCTTCGGCATCGCGCCCACGGGGTTCACCCGCCTCATGCAGACCGAGGGCGAGGTCGCCGGCGCAGGCGCGGCGGGAGCCGCCGGCATCCCCTTCACCCTGTCGACCCTCGGCACGACGTCGATCGAGAACGTCCGTGCCGCGAATCCGCACGGGCGCAACTGGTTCCAGCTGTACGTCATGCGCGATCGCGACATCTCGTACGGTCTCGTGGGGCGCGCCGCCGCGGCAGGCTTCGACACCCTCATGTTCACCGTCGACACGCCGGTCGCCGGTGCGCGCCTGCGCGACAAGCGCAACGGCTTCTCGATTCCGCCGCAGCTCACCGTCGGCACGATCGTCAACGCGATCCCGCGGCCGTGGTGGTGGATCGACTTCCTCACGACGCCGAAGCTCGAGTTCGCGTCTCTCACGACGACCGGCGGCACCGTCGGCGAGCTCATCGACGGGGCGATGGACCCGACGATCAGCTACGAGGACCTCGACGTCATCCGCTCGATGTGGCCGGGGAAGATCGTCGTGAAGGGCGTGCAGAACCTCGAGGACTCGAAGCGGCTGATCGACCTCGGCGTCGACGGGATCGTGCTGTCGAACCACGGCGGGCGACAGCTCGACCGCGCGCCCATCCCGTTCCGGCTGCTCCCGGAGGTCGTCCGCGAGGTCGGGAAGGATGCCACGGTCATGATCGACACGGGCATCATGAACGGGGCCGACATCGTCGCCGCCGTCGCCCTCGGGGCGAAGTTCACCCTCATCGGCCGCGCCTACCTGTACGGGCTCATGGCGGGCGGACGGCGCGGCGTCGACCGGACGATCGAGATCCTGCGGTCGGAAGTCGAGCGGACCATGAAGCTCCTCGGCGTCTCGACGCTCGACGAGCTCGAACCGCGCCACGTGACGCAGCTGCAGCGCCTCACCCCGGTGCCCGGCGTCGGCGCCGCGGCGCGCACCGAGAGCTGACGACCAGGCGCGGCGTCAGCGCGCCGGAAGCGTCGGGATGAGTCGCTCGAGGAACTCCGCCGTGTCGGGCCAGCCCTCGACAGCCTGGCACGCGACCCCCATCGCGAGCACGGGGTAGTCGTTGCCGTGCTCGTCGAGGCGGTCGCCGACGAACAGCATGTCGTCGAGCGCGATGCCGGTCTGCTCCGCGAGCTGTCGCATGCCGTACGCCTTGTCGATCCCGCGCTCGGTGATGTCCACCGACGTCGACCCGCCCGAGCGGACTTCGAGGTCGGGGACGCGGGCCGCGACGGCATCCCGCAGGGCGTTCTTCTTCTCACCGGTCGGGTCCCAGGCGCTCTTGGCGTCGACGGGCGCGGACTGACCGAGCGCCGAGAAGGTGATCTGCGAGCCGCGGTCCTCGAGGATCTCGCCCCACGTCTCCGACTCCCACAGGCCCAGCCGCCGGGCTTCCTCCTCCACGGCCGCCAGCGCGCGCTGCTTCTGGTCGTCCGTAAGCGACCGGGCGTAGACGGTCTCGATGCCGGCGGGGGTCAGGCGGTAGTACTGCGTGCCGCACGTGGGCAGCAGGTGCATGCGGGCCAAGACCTCGTCGCTCGCCTGCGGCAGGCGGTCGACGACCTGCGCCGTGAACTGGCCGAGCTGTCCACCGGAGATGATCGCGACCTCGACCCGCGCCGCGAGGGCGACTAGCAACTCGCCGATCCGCGGGTCGATCGCGCTCTTCGACGGCGCGAGGGTGTCGTCGAGGTCGAAGGCGACGAGGCGGGGAGTGGACATCGGTCTCCGTTCGGGGATCGCGGCGCGACTATGCCGAGAAGAAGGGCTCCGCCCGATCTCTCCGGCGGAGCCCTTCTGCTGTCGGGGTGACAGGATTTGAACCTGCGGCCTCGTCGTCCCGAACGACGCGCGCTACCAAGCTGCGCCACACCCCGTGGCAACCCTCCGAGTCTACCCCGTCACGGCGCACATACCGAATCGAGTCACGCCGATTCGCGCGCGCGCAGGACGAGGACGGATGCCTCGGGGCGGCACCCGAAGCGCACGGGCGCATAGATCGAGTGGCCGAGTCCGGCCGAGACGTTGAGAGGGACGGTGCGTCCGCCGTGCGACCAGGTGCTGAGCCCGCGCGCCTGATCGAGCGGGATGTCGCAGTTCGCGACGAGCGCCGAGGGGGAGAAGGGGATCCGCACCTGGCCGCCATGCGTGTGGCCGCCGAAGATCATGTCGGCTCCGAGGTCGACGAAGCCGTCGAGGATGCGGCGGTAGGGCGCATGCGTGACGCCGAGCGTGACGGCCGCTGCATCCGCGCGGCCGAACATCGGACGCCGACGGAGGGCGGCGAGGCGGTCGGGCAGCGCGGCGAGGTCATCCCAGTCGCGGTGCGCGTCGTCGACGCCGAAGCCGTCGACGCGCAGACCCGCTGCCGTCACCGACGCCGCCGTGTTGTCGAGGTCCGTCCAACCGAGGTCGTCGGTGAAGTAGGCATCCATCGCCGCCGTGTCGAGCAGGTCGACGTCGGCGTGGCGCTGGGAGGGGCCGCGGAAGTACTTCAGCGGGTTCCGGGCCGACGGGCCGACGACGTCGTTCGAGCCGTGCACGAAGAAGCCCGGCACACCGCGAAGCGGCGCGAAGGCACGACGGATGCCGTGGAGTCCGTCGGCGTGGCCGAGATTGTCGCCCGTGTTGATCACCAGGTCGGGCTGGACCGTCTCGGCGACGCGGGCGATCCACGTCTGCTTCGCGTGCTGCCAGGGCGCCATGTGCGCATCGGAGAGGTGCAGCACCGTCAGCGGCGCCGACCCCGGCGGCAGGATCGCGACCTCGTGCTCACGCACGGTGAACAGGAACCGCTCGATGCACGTGCCCCAGACGGCCGCGGAGAGACCTGCCGCCCCCACCGCGGCGGCGGTGGTGAGGGCGGCGTGTGAGCCTCGACTCACGGGCACTTCTTCGCTTGGAACTCGACCGTGATGGCGGATCCACGGCCGACGATGGCGCCTGCGGCGGGGTTCGTGCCGGTCACCACGCCCTTGTCGGGCGCATCGTCCTTCTGGGTGCACTGACCGCTCACGTCACCGAATCCGGCCGACTTCAGCTGGGCGACGGCTGCGACGGGGTCGCCGCTGACGGCGGGCACGGCGACGCCCTGACCGTTGCTCGGGCGGATCGTGACGTTCGTGCTTCCCGCCACGCGACCGGCCCCCGGGTCCTGCTGGACGATCGTCCCCGGCGCCTCGACGCCGTCGACCGCGTCGCCGACCGTGACGGAGAACCCGGCGGTCGTGAGCGTCTGCGTCGCCTGGTCGACCGACATACCGATGACCGAGGGGAGATCGACGAGGACCTGCTTGGTCAGGCTGGTGTCGGGCTTGGGGAACGCGTCGCCGCCGTAGATCTTGTTCGCGGCGCCCTGCATCTTGGGCCAGATGCTGTTGCGGATGCGCGAGAGCGGGTACCCGCTCTCGCGGTACTTGTCGATCTTGACGTTCTGCCACTTGCCGTTGATCTGGATGGAGTTCACGTTGCCGACCCAGACGACCGTGGTGACCTTCGTGGACGAGCCATCCATCCACGTCTGCTCGTACTCGTGGATGCCGGTCTTGCCGAACACCGGCACCCCGTCGCCGATCCGCGCGCCGACACCGGTGCCCGACATGACGCCCTCGAGGGTGTAGGCCGCGGTCGACGCGACGGCTTCGGTCATCACGCGCTCGCACGTCGTCTGCGGGGTGATGTCGTTGCCCTGTGCGTCGACGGCGCGGTCGATGGCCTTCGGCTTGCAGAGCATGCCGTTCGCGGCGATCGACGCATACGCGGCGGCCATGTCGATCGGCGCAACCGCCGCGTCACCGAGCACGTTGTATGCCTGGTTGGGCGAGATCGACGAGCCCGGCGGCACCTCGTCCAGCGGCGTTCCGTCGTCGCGCATGACGCCGAGCTTCATCGCGACGCGGTTCGTGCTGCAGACGGAGATCTTCTCCGCCATGGCGATGAAGCCGGAGTTCAGCGAGTCGCGGGTGAAGTTGTACACCGAGCCGTTGTAGCCGGGGTTGTTCTCGAAGTTGCCGACCGCGCCGTCCGTGTTGTTGGCGGTCTTGACGGTCTGGGTCTGACCGTCGCAGTTGATGACCTTCTTGGTCCCGATGCGGCCGTTGAGGGTCTCGTTGACGGAGTGCCCCTGCTCCAGCCAGTTGATGAGGCTGAACACCTTGTAGGTCGAGCCGGCCGAGTGGCCGCCGCCGCCGTTGGCTTTGCGCACGTTGTAGTTGAGCTGCGTCGTCGGGCCGTTGTCGCCGACGTTGTCGGTCGAGTAGGGGCGGTTCTGGACCATCGAGAGGACGCGTCCCGTGCCGACCTCGATCTGGACGCCGGAGGCGCCCAGATTCATGTAGGGCACGCTGCCGGGGACGACCGAGATCGCGTCGAGCGCGTTCTGCTGCAGGTCGGCGTTGAGGGTGGTGTAGATCTTCATGCCGCCGCGGCGAAGGTTCGCCGCCCGCTGGTCCGTGTCCTCACCGAACGCGGGGTCGCTCTTGACGATGCTCACGACGTACTCGCAGAAGAACTCCGCGCCGGTCGCCATCTGGCAGCCCTGCGGGCGGGGTTGGATGTTCGGGGTGATCGGCGTGGCCTTGGCCTCGTCGTACTCCGCCTGCGAGATCTTGCCGTCCTCGAGCATGCGTCCCAGCACGTAATTACGGCGGTCGAGCGTGAGCGAGTAACCGTCCGCCTCGCCGTTGACGGGGTTGCCCGCCTTGTCCGTCGTGGTGCCGCCCGGCCGGTCGATGCGGAGGGTGTTCGGTTCTTGCACCATGCCGGCGATCGTGGCGGCCTGCGCGATCGAGAGGTCGGAGGCGTTCACACCGAAGTACGTCTGGGCGGCGGCGCCGATGCCGTAGACCACCCCGCCGAAGTTCGTGATGTTGAGGTAGCCGACGAGGATGTCCTCCTTCGGGTACTCCTTCTCCAGCTGGATCGCGTAGCGCATCTCCTGGATCTTGCGCTGGTACCCGGCCGAGCCCTTGTTCACCGTCGTCGAAGTGAAGCAGGCATCCACCTTCTCCTGGTCGCCCGCCGCCTCGGACTCGCAGTTCTGCTGCAGGATGTTCTTCACGTACTGCTGCGTGAGCGAGGAGCCTCCGCGGTTCGAGCCGCTCGAGGCGTTACCCGCGAGCGCGCTGATCGTACCGACGAGGTCGACGCCGCCGTGCGTGTAGAAGTTCTTGTCCTCACTGGAGATGATCGCGTCGTACATGACGGGGGCGACCTGGTCGTACGTCACCGGAATGCGGTTCTGGTCGTAGAACTGCGCCATGAGAACGTCGTTGCCCGCGCTGTCCTTGCGGTAGATCTCCGTCGGCAACATCAGCGGGTCGATCTCGAGGAAGCCCGGCAGCTTGTTGAACGTGTCGACAGCGCTGGATGCCGCGTACCCCGTCACAGCGATCGCGGGGGTGACCGTGGCGCTGATCAGCACGCCGGCGACGGCGCTGAGACCGACGAGACCGAGCACGCCGCCGAGCACGCCGGTGGCCGTCCTTTTCACATGAGGCATAGGCTTGATCGTAGGGGAGAACCCTGGGGGAACCCTCGGTGCACCGGGGCGCGCCCCCCACGCCGAGACCATACCGGGAGTTCCGTATGACCACGTGGGAATACCTCACCACGCCGCTGCTAATCCACAACACCGCCGCGATCCTCAACAACTGGGGTAAGCAGGGTTGGGAGCTCGTGCAGGTGGTGACCGGCCCCGAGGGCGGCCTCGTCGCCTACTTCAAGCGGCCCGTCGGCGGCGGCTCGGCCAACGCCGGCCTGGATGCCGCAGCGCAGGCATCCCGCCAGTTCGAGGGCCAGGCATGAGCGTCTCGGCGCGGCTCGCAGAGCTCGGCATCGAGCTGCCCCCGGTCGTTCCGCCGGTGGCGGCGTACGTTCCCGCCGTGGTCCACGGCGACCTCGTCTACACGTCGGGGCAGCTCCCGATGATCGCGGGGGCGCTCCCGGCGACCGGCAAGGTGGGCGAAGGGCATGCGCTGGTCCCGGCATCCGACGCGAAGGACTATGCCCGGCAGTGCGCGCTCAACGCGATCGCCGCCGCGGCGGATGCCGTCGGCGGCGTCGACCGGCTCGTGAGAGTCGTCAAGGTGACCGGCTTCGTGGCCTCGGTGCCGGAGTTCACCGGTCAGCCCGGTGTCGTCAACGGCGCGAGCGAGGTCCTCGGCGAGATCTTCGGCGAGCAGGGCCGGCACGCCCGCTCGGCGGTCGGGGTGCCGGTCCTGCCGCTCGACTCTCCCGTCGAGGTCGAGGTCGTCTTCGCCTGGGAGTGAGCCCTCCCTCACCTGCACCGACGGCCTCGATGCATGCCGCAGGATCAGACGCTCACGTTGCGCCGCGCCCGGAGCGACGAGCCGATCAGCGCGCCCGCTCCCAGCACGATCAGCGCTGCCCCGACCCAGAGCGCCGCACTCAGCTCACCTCCGGTCGCGGCTAGTTCACCGCGCCTCACGGTCACCTCGGCGATGACCGTGAGGCCGATGTCGTCGAACGTAAGGATGAGGTGGTGCGCGCCGTCCGCGACGCCCGCGAGGTCGAAGGCGCCGGTGACGGCTCCACGGTCCCATTGCACAGTGCCGATCGAGACGGGAGTCGATCGCATGTTGCCGATGATCGATGACCGCGAGTCCTGCATCTTCTTGAAGAGGGAGGACATGCCATCGAATGCTTCACGGCGTTCGTCGGTCAGGCCGGCCAGTCGCAGCATGTCCATCTGTTGAGCGTTGGTGATGCTGTCGAGTTCGGCGCGCAGCGATGCGAGGAGCTCGACAGCGGCCGTTCTCGCCTCGGTGGAGTTCGACGTCGCCGAAAGGAAAGCATGCGACTGCTCGGCCGTGCCTGCGGCCGCGATCGCGGCCGCCAGCGACGCGTCGGTCGGCGCGGCGACGTATGCGTTCAGCGGCGTGACGGCCGCGTTGAGTGTGGCCACGCGGGCGTTACGCTTCTGCACATCCGCGATCTGTGAGGAGATCTGCTGGTCGAGCAGCTGTGCGCGCTGGTCCTGCACGGCGAGCAGAGCCCCTTCGAGATCGAACGCGGTGAGCGAGATCTGGTTCACGGTCACCCCCGGCAGGTGGGAGATCACCGGTGACAGCAGCTGGGATGTGGCGGCCGCCGTCTCCCGAGCCGGGGTCTGCGCGAGGCCGAGAGCCTGTCCCGAGCCGTTGAGGAGAGGTAACGTGCTGTTCGGTGTGCTCGCCGCGGTCTTCAGTAGAGCGGCAAGCTCGGACTCCGATATACCGCTGAAGACGTTGGTGAGATCGGTGTTGTCGGGGCGCTGAAAGATCGCGATGCGGGGCTGCTGAACTGGGTCGATGGACGGCTGAGTCGGTGTCGGTGCAGGTGTATCCGTTGGTGTGGGTGTCGGGGCGCTCGTGGGTGTCGGTGTCGGTGTCGGTGCGGGTGTGTCCGTCGGCGTGGGCGTCGGCGTCGCACTGTCTGAGATGAGTGCGAAGGAGCGGGTCAAATCGATGAGGCTGGGACTCACCTCGCCCCGAGGGAGCGAGAAAGCAGGGTTGGCCGACGGCTGCGCATCCGCGAGCGTGAATCCCGTGGGCGGGTCAAGGCGGATGCTGTAGTCGTCGGTGGACGTCGTCGGCAACGAGCCTGATCGGAAAGTACCGTCTGCGGCGACGGCGACGCGCTGCACAGCCGTCCCACCGCTGAGAATGGTGACGCTCGAGCCCGACAGGTCGGCGAGCGGGCGGCTATCCGACGTCGCGGTGACAGCCCCGTCGATCGCGCCGAATGAGCCCTCGAGCGCGATGGTGACGGAGTTCCCGAGCGCGGGGTTGAACTCGCTCCTCGCCGCGGAGTCGAGGAGATCGCCGACAGCTCCGGGCCAGGATGCCTCGGCGATGAAGCTGGTGTCCGTCGCGGGTACGCGGACGGACACGGTCCCGTCTGCCGAGGTGGTGCCGGTGGCAATGACCTGATCGAGGCCGTCGGCGGAGAGCACCGTCACGGCAGCACCGCCGAGCGGTGCGGATGCGGTCCCGTGGGAGAGGGTCGTCGTGATGAGCACGTCGTCTGCTTCTGTTTCTGCCGCGCTGGCGATCGCCGGCAGACCCATCAGGATCAGGCCGGTGACGGCGGACAGCACGCCCACAGCGCCGAGGGGTGAGATCAGATCCCGACGTCGTGATGTGGCGGTGGGGGGCATGGGGGTCCTTCCTGACGATTCATTCCTGACTCTTGAGTATGGACTTAGTCCAAACTTGTATGCAAGCCAAGAAGGTTGACCTACAATTGCCTCGAGGGCGAGGAGGGACGGCGATGACGGAAGGACTCCGAGAGAAGAAGATGCGCATCGCGCGTCGCACCATGGAGGATGCCGCGGTCGGAATCGCCTACGACGAAGGCGTTGGCGCCGTGACGGTCGACCGCGTCTGCGAGGTGGCGATGGTCTCGCGCAGCACGTTCTTCAACTACTTCCCCTCTCTCGACCATGCGATCTTCGGATCCCCTCTGGTCTACGACCCGGCGCTCACCGAACGCATTCTGCGGGCGAACGGAGACGACCTCGTGATCGCCGCCTCGCGGATCGTGATGGAGTCCGTCCGTGGGCAGGGCGACGATGAGCTCCTACGCAAGCGGTTCGCGCTCTTCGCCCGGGAGCCGGGCACGACGACGACGGTATCGTGGTCGGCCGGGACAAGCCGCACCGGACTGGTGGACGTGATCGAGGCCTGGCTCGATGCACATCCGGCATCGGCTCGCCTCGTGGACGCCGATCACGCCACCGAAGCGCGGATGATCGTGAATTTCTCCATCACCCTCGGCGACGAGGTCATGCGGCTGGTGGGTGAAGACGGCGGGGACTTTCCGTTCGAGCCCGCGGTGTTTCGCACGGTGCGTGAGCGGATGCTGGCGCTGAGTGCACCCGCACGCTGAGTGCCCCGCACCGCGATCAGCGGCGCGGGGCACTCAGCGACCGCCGCTACTTGACCTGCGCTGAGATCACGCTCATGACCGCGGTGTCGGCGAGGGTCGTCGTGTCGCCGACCTCGCGGCCCTCGGCGACGTCGCGCAGCAGGCGCCGCATGATCTTGCCCGAGCGCGTCTTCGGCAGCTCACCCACGATGTACACGTCGCGCGGGCGGGCGATCGGGCCGATCTGCTCGCCGACCCAGCGGCGCAGCCCGTCGGCAAGGCCCTCGGGGGAGTGGGCGTCGAGGTAGCTCTGCTTGATGATGACGAATGCGACGACCGCCTGACCGGTCGTCTCGTCCGAGGCTCCGACCACGGCTGCCTCGGCGGTCGCCTCGTGCCCGACGAGGGCGGACTCGATCTCGGTCGTCGAGAGGCGGTGCCCGGAGACGTTCATGACATCGTCCACGCGCCCGAGGAACCACACGTCGCCGTCGTCGTCGAGGCGCGCGCCGTCGCCGGCGAAGTAGTAGCCCTTGTCGCGGAACTTCTCCCAGTAGGTCTCGACGAACCGCTCCGGGTCGCCCCAGATGCCGCGGAGCATCGAGGGCCACGGCTTCGTGATGACGAGCAGTCCTCCGTTGCCGTTGCCGACGTGGTTCCCCTCCTCGTCGACGACGTCGACCGAGATGCCGGGGATCGGCACCTGAGCGCTGCCGGGCTTGGTCTCGGTGACGCCGGGGAGAGCGGAGATCATGATCGACCCGGTCTCGGTCTGCCACCACGTGTCGACGATGGGGGCGACGCCCGCGCCGATGATCTCGCGGTACCACATCCACGCCTCGGGGTTGATGGGTTCGCCCACCGAACCGAGCAGGCGGATCGAGGAGAGATCGAACTGCTGGGGGATCTGGCGCCCGAGCTTCATGAACGAGCGGATCGCCGTCGGCGCGGTGTACAGGATCGTCACGCCGTACTTCTCCACGATCTCCCACCACCGTCCGGGGTGCGGCGTCTCCGGCGTGCCCTCGTAGAGCACCTGGGTCGCGCCGTTGGCCAGCGGGCCGTACGTCACGTACGAGTGGCCCGTGATCCACCCGATGTCGGCCGTGCACCAGAAGACGTCTGTCTCGGGGTGGAGGTCGTGGACCACCTTGTTGGTGAAGGTCGCCTGCGTCAGGTATCCGCCGGAGGTGTGCAGGATCCCCTTGGGCTTACCCGTGGTCCCCGAGGTGTAGAGGATGAAGAGAGGGTTTTCGGCGGGGAAGCGCTGGGCCTCGTGCTCGGCGGATGCTGCGGGCACCGCGTCGTGCCACCAGAGGTCGCGACCTTCCGTCCACGACACCTCGTTGCCGGTGCGCTTCACGACGAGCACGTGCTCGACGGTCGCCTGGGGCCCGGCGCCCCGGTCGGCGAGCGCCTGGTCGACGGCGGGCTTGAGCGGCGAGACGCGGCCCTTGCGGTAGCCGCCGTCGGCGGTGATGACGAGCTTCGCGCCGGCGTCATCGATGCGGGTGCGCAGGCTGTCGGCCGAGAAGCCGCCGAAGATGACGGAGTGCACGGCGCCCAGGCGCGCGACGGCGAGCATCGCGGCGATGGCCTCGGGGATCATCGGCATGTAGATCGCGACGCGGTCGCCGGCCTCGACGCCGAGATCGGTCAGGACATTCGCGAGGCGCTTGACCTCGTCGGTGAGCTCCGCGTACGTGATCGCGCGCGCGTCGCCCGGCTCGCCCTCCCAGAGCAGCGCCGTACGGTCGCCGTTGCCTGCCTCGACATGACGGTCGAGGCAGTTGTAGGCGACGTTGAGCTCTCCGTCGGCGAACCACTGCGCGAACGGCGGGTTCGACCAGTCGAGTACCTGTGTGAAGGGCGTGTGCCAGTGCAGGTCGCGGGCCTTGTCGGCCCAGAAGGCCTCACGATCGGCATCCGCCTCTTCGTACAGCGCGGCGGTCGCGACGGCGTGGGCGGTGAAGTCCTCCGACGGGGCGAAGCGACGGTCCTCCGTGAAGAGGTGGTCGATCTGGCTGCTCATGATGCGCGCTCCTTTGCGGCGGTCCTCCACGGGGGAGGGGTGGGGCGGGTCGGACCGATCTCCCGCGGAGCCGGGCTCTCGGAGGATCCAGGCCATTGACCCACAGCGTCCGAAATCCGCACTACCGCCGATAGTAGGGGGTGGGTCCGACACGCCCGGGACCGATATATCGGACCGATGCGCGGGTTTTGTCCACCGCCCTCACAATCGCCCCCTATGATCGATCCCGGCCGAACTCTTGATTCTGGCGTCGCGATGCACCGCACCCCCCGGCGGGTATCGCGTGAGGCGGCATCCCATTCCCCCCAATGGGATGCCGCCCTTCTCTTTTTCATCGTCCTCTCCACAGGCCGCCGATTTCGGAATCTGTCCACCGATTGTGCATCGCGCTCGCCGCCGGCGCCGGCGGACGCCTACCGTCGTGGCCATGTCCGAGCCGTTCATCGTCCGTCGTCGCAGTCCCGAGGCCGTCCGCCGACCGGTCACGACCGCGGAGACTGCGCCTGCGCGCGAACGAGCGGATGCCGCGTCGCGCGCGCCCTCGGCCGCGTTCACCCCGACGGCCCCGACGCGGACGCTCCCCACCGCGCGGGAGCGCCGAGAGCTCCCCGATCACCCCGCCCTCGATCCGCTCCGGGAGGTGCTCGCCGATCCGGCGGTCACCGACGTCTTCGTCAACGGCACCGACGGCCTCTTCGTCGACCGCGGCGCGGGCGTCGAGCAGGTCACCGGGTGGCAGGCGGGGGCCGACGAACTGCGGCGCCTCGCCGTCGCGCTCATCGGCATCGGCGGGCGGCACCTCGACGACGGCGCGCCCCTCGTCGACGTCCGCTGGGAGCACGGCGCGCGCGTGCACGCCGTGCTCCCGCCGGTCGCGTGCTCGGGCGCCGCGATCTCGATCCGCCTCCCCTCGACCGACCTGCCCGATCTCGATGACCTGGGGCGGCGCGGGATGTTCGATCCCGTCACGGCCGCCCGACTCGAAGCCCTCGTCGCCGCTCGCACCAACCTTCTCGTCACCGGCGCGACCGGGGCGGGCAAGACGACGCTGCTCGCCGCCCTCCTCGGCCGAGTTCCGCCCTCGGAGCGGATCGTGACGATCGAGGACGTCGCGGAGCTCCGACTCGCCCACCCCCACCATGTGCGACTCGAGGCCCGGCAGCCGAACCTCGAGGGTGCCGGGGCGGTGCCGCTGGCCCGTCTCGTGCGTGAGGCGCTGCGGATGCGGCCCGACCGGCTCGTCGTCGGTGAATGCCGCGGCGAGGAGGTGCGCGAACTGCTGACGGCGCTCAACACGGGCCACGCGGGCGGCGCGGGCACCGTGCACGCCGGGAGCATCCGCGACCTGCCGGCGCGATTGGAGGCGCTCGGAGCGCTCGCGGGTCTGAACGATCAGGCGATCGCGCGGCAGGTCGTGAGCGCGATCGGCGCCGTCGTCCACGTCGAGCGCGCGGCCGACGGCATCCGCCGCATCGCCGGGCTCGCGCGCCCGACGCTCGCCGAGGGGCGGCTCGCGATGGAGGCGCTCACATGACCACCGTGCGCATGGTCCCCGGACGCGCCGCCGCCGCAGGGAAGGCCGGCGCGCAGGACGTGTCTGCGGTAGCCGCGGTGGTACAGCGGCTCGCGGTGCTCCTCGAAGCGGGGATCGCGCCCCCGCGCGCGTGGGCGCTGCTCGCCGAATCGGGCGAGGAGACGGCCGCGGCCATCGTCGCGGCGCCTCCCGGTGCCGACACCGGCGACCTCCTCGCCGCGCGCGGGGGAGCTTGGGCGGAGGTCGCCGTCGCATGGCGCGTCGCGGCGACCGTCGGTGCCCCTCTCGCTCCCAGTCTGCGTCGATTCGCCGACGCCCTGCGCGAGGCGCAGGAGACCCGTGACGACGTCGCCGTCGCGCTGGCCGACCCCGCCGCGACGGCGCGGCTCGTGGGGTGGCTTCCGCTCGTCGCGATCGGCCTCGGATTCGTCCTCGGGTTCGACGTCCTGACGACCCTCACCCAGCCTGCCGGCATCGCGTGCGCGCTCGCCGGCCTCGGCCTCATGTTCGTGGCGCGACGCTGGAGCCGTCGGCTCGTCGCGCGTGCGCAGCCCGCTCCGGGCCTGCCCGGTGTCCAGGGTGACACCGTCGCGATCGCGCTGTCGGGCGGTGTGTCGGTCGACCGCGCGCTCGAGGTCGTCCAGGCCTCCGGAGGTGGGGACACCGAGCCGGAGACCGGCGACGTGCTCGACCTGTCCGAACGCGCCGGCGCGCCCGCCGCCGACCTCCTCCGGGCGACCTCGTCCGACGCGCGACGCCGCGCTCGCACCGAGGGGCGCCTCGGAGCCGCGCGCCTCGGCGCGAGGCTCCTGCTGCCCATGGGGCTGTGCACTCTGCCCGCCTTCCTCCTGCTCGGTGTCGGGCCCATGCTCCTCTCGGTGCTCGCCGGCTCGGGCTCGCTCCTGCCCCTCGCCGGTCCGCCCGGTGCCCTCCCGTGACCGCGCCTCCCATGAGTGCGCGCTGGCCTCGACGTGCCCACCCATCCATCACAGAAACGAAGGAGTCACCCATGACCGTCATCCCCCTCTTCCCCTCCGTGCCCTACCACACAGCGCCGCCGCGCGGCGCGCACGCGTTCCCTCCCCTTCCGCCCCTCACGCGTCGTCGCGCCGCATCGCTCTACGGCGAAGAAACCGGTGCCGCGACGGCCGAGTACGCCGTCGCCACGATGGCGGCCGTCGCGTTCGCGGGGCTGCTGGTGGTCATCATGCGCTCAGATGAGGTGCGCGGCATCCTCACCGATCTCGTCCGGCGTGCGCTGACGGTGGCGTGAGCGTGCGCGGCGACGAGCGCGGGTCGGCGACGGCGGAGTTCGCCGTCGTCGTGCCCGCCGTCGTCCTCCTCATCGCCCTGACGGTCGGCGGCCTCTCCGCCGCCGGCCGTCAGGTGCGGCTCGAGCAGGGCGCCGCACAGGCAGCGCGTCTGGTCGCCCGCGGCGAAGACGCGGGCCGCGCCACGGGGATCGTCGCCGCCGTCGCCGGAGGGGGAGTGGATGCCGTGACCACCGAGGGCGACCTCGTGTGCGTCACTGCGAGCGCCCCCGCCGGCGTCCCCCTGCCGCTTCCTCCGCTGCGTGCGCGGTCGTGCGCGCTCTCGGAGGGCCGCTGATGGCGGGCCTGTCCGCCGCGGTCGGCGCGCTCGCCGTCGCGACGGCCCTCGCGGTCGGCGTGAGCGCCGTCGGTGCCGCCTCGGTCCGCTCGGCACGCGCGGCGGGCGCCGCCGATGCCGCCGCGCTCGCCGCCGCCGATGCGGCGAGCGGGGCGGTCTCGGGGGTGCCGTGCGAGCGGGCCGACCAGGTCGCCCGCGCCGCGGGCGCCGACCTCGCCGCGTGCGAGCTCGACGAACTGATCGTCACCGTCCGCGTGCGTGTCGGCGCCGGGCCGTTCGCCGCCGAGGCGCGGGCGCGCGCGGGGCCGCCGCCGGGGTCCTGACGGCCGGCCGCTCGGACATCGCGTCGCCCGCGTCGCCTCCTACCTCCCCGCCGCCCGTTCTCCCGCCGCCCCCGTCGCGCGCCGGCGCTCACACGGCGAGGAACCGGCGGAGGTGTCCGATCGCTTCGGCGAAACCCGCACGCAGGAACATGTGGCGTGCGCCGGGGATCAGGTGGAGCTCCGCCTGCGCGTAGCGCGAGGCTGCTTCGGCCGAGTAGCGCGAATCGACGATCCGGTCGGCCGTCCCGTGGCACAGGAGCACCGGGCCGACGTACGGCGTCATCTCGCGCCACGGTTCGAGCGATTGGGCGTCGCGGACGTAGCGTCGCCCCAGCCGGACGTACAGCGCGCGGAAGGATGCCGGCGGATCGCTCGGATCGATGCGCACCCCGAGGATCGTTCCCCGGCGCGCATCGTCGGGGATCGACAGGGCGGGGTACAGGAGGAAGAGCTTCGCGACGTCGCCGGGACGCTCGGCCGCGACAAGGGCCGACACCAGGCCGCCTTGCGAGCACCAACCGAGGATGACGTGGTCCGCGTCGACCTCGGGCCGCGCGCGGACGGCATCCAGCACGGCGTTCAGGTCGTCCTTCTCGGTCAGCACCGACATGTCCACCGACGTGCGGCCGCGGCTGCGCCCCGAACCGGAACCGGCGAAGTCGAAGAGCACGACGTGGTATCCGAGGTCCACGATCCGACGGGCGTAGCGCGCGGTGGAGAGCATGTTCAAGCCGAACTCGTGACTGATCACGACGGCCGGGAGCACGTCGCGCTCGCGACCGGACGGCGAATACACGCGCCCGGCGAGCGACACGTCTCCATACGAGATGCGCATGCGGCGTGGCATGCGCTCATCCTGACACTCACAGCCTCCTCATGTGCGGCACGTGTGTATGGTGTGCATCGAAGAAAGGAGCCACTGTGGCTCAGAGCACACGGCCGTCGACCGCGAAAGCGGCGGCATCCAGCGCCTCCAAGGGCAAGAAGCTCGTCATCGTCGAATCGCCGACGAAGATGAAGTCGATCCAGGGATACCTGGGCGACGGCTACGAGGTGCTCAGCTCCGTCGGACACATTCGCGACCTCGCCGACAAGAAGGACATCCCGGCCGAGCTGAAGAAGACCTCCGTCGGCAAGTACTCCATCGACATCGAGAACGACTTCACTCCTCTTTATGCGGAGAGCGACCGGAGCAAGAAGACGGTCGCCGAACTCAAGCGCGCACTCAAGACCGCCGACGAACTCATCCTCGCGACCGATGGCGACCGCGAGGGCGAGGCCATCGCGTGGCACCTGTACGAGACGCTGAAGCCGAAGGTCCCGGTCAAGCGCATGGTGTTCCGCGAGATCACCCGCGACGCGATCCAGGCGGCCGTCGAGCACCCCCGCGAGCTGGACCTCGCGCAGGTGGATGCCCAGGAGACCCGCCGCATCGTCGACCGCCTCTACGGCTGGGACGTTTCGGACGTCACGCGTCGCAAGGTCGGTCAGGGGACGAGCGCCGGCCGCGTGCAGTCGGCCGCGACCCGTCTCGTCGTCGACCGCGAGCGCGAGCGGATGGCCTTCGTCTCCGCGTCGTACTGGGATGTCGAGGCCAGGGCGTCCGCCCCCGCCGCGCCCGCCGACGCCTTCGGTGCCCGCCTCACCCGCATCGACGGCGCCCCGCTCGCCCGCGGCACCGACTTCGACGATGCCGGGCAGCTGAAGAAGGCCGTCGTCGTCCTCAGCGAGGACGAGGCACGGGAACTCGCCGCCGCCCTCGAAGCGGCCGGCGAGATCACGGTCGTCGGCGTGGAGGCGAAGCCCGGCACGCGCAGCCCGAAGCCGCCCTTCACGACCTCCACGATGCAGCAGGAGGCGGGGCGCAAGCTCTCGATGAGCGCCAAGCACGCCATGGGCGTCGCGCAGCGGCTCTACGAGAAGGGCTACATCACCTATATGCGCACCGACTCGACGGCGCTGTCGACGCAGGCCGTCGCCGCCGCGCGGGCTCAGGCCGTCGCGCTGTACGGCGACCGGGCGGTGCCGCCGAACCCGCGCAGCTACCGCAACACCTCGAAGAACGCCCAGGAGGCGCACGAGGCCATCCGGCCCTCAGGTGAGGAGTTCCGCCGTCCGTCATCGGTGGCCGCGCTCCTCGATCGCGACGAGGCGCGGCTCTACGAGCTCATCTGGATGCGTACGATCGCCTCGCAGATGTCCGACGCAAAGTATGAGACGACCACGGTCACCCTCGACGCCGAAGCGGGCGGCAGGACGGCGACGTTCACGGCATCCGGCACCGTCTACACCTTCAAGGGCTTCCTCGAGGCGTACGAGGAGGGCCGCGACGAAAAGCGCAACGACGCCGACAAGGCCGATGACCAGTCGCTGCCGCAGTTGGCGGTGGGTGACGTGCTCGACCTCCGCGACGTCGAGCCGAAGGGTCACGCGACGAGCCCCAAGCCCCGCTACACCGAGGCGAGCCTCGTCAAGGCGCTGGAGGAGAAGGGGATCGGGCGGCCGTCCACGTTCGCGTCGATCATCGACGTCATCCTGAACCGCGAGTACGTCACCAAGCGCGGTCAGGCGCTCGTCCCCAGCTGGCTCGCGTTCAGCATCGTGCGCCTGCTCGAGCAGCACTTCTCGGACCTCGTGGACTACGACTTCACGGCCGCGATGGAGGACGACCTCGATGCCATTGCGCGTGGCGAGCAGCAGCGTGTCGCCTGGCTGAACGAGTTCTACTTCGGCTCCGACGGCCACGTGGGTCTCCGCAACATCATCGACAACCTCGGCGAGATCGACGCGCGCGAGATCAACACGACACCGATCGGCGACGTCGCCGCCCTCCGCTTCGGTCGCTACGGACCGTACCTCGACGTCCCGAACGGCGACGGCACCTCGCGGATCGTGAACGTCCCCTCCGACCTGGCGCCCGACGAACTCACGCCGGAGAAGGCGCGCGAGCTCATCGACGCGCCCGTCGCGGGCGATCGCGTGCTGGGGCAGAATCCCGAGAACGGCCGCGACATCGTCGTGAAGGATGGCCGGTTCGGTCCGTACCTCGAAGAGGTGCTGCCCGCCGAGCCCGAGCCGGAGCCCGTGCCAGAGGCGGCGGATGCCCCGAAGAAGCGCACCGCGAAGAAGAAGGTCGAGGCCCCCAAGCCCCGCCGCGCCTCGCTGTTCAAGAGCATGTCGCCCGAGACGATCGACCTCGAAACCGCGCTCAAGCTCTTCTCGCTGCCGCGTACCGTCGGTGTCGACCCCGAGACCGACACCCCGATCACGGCGCAGAACGGTCCGTACGGCCCGTACCTCAAGAAGGGCACCGACTCGCGCTCGCTCTCGGGCGAGGAGCAGATCTTCGACATCACCCTCGAGCAGGCTCTCGAGATCTACGCGCAGCCGAAGTACGCCAACCGTGCCGCGACCTCGCTCAAGGAGTTCGAGGCCGACCCGGAGAGCGGCAAGCCGATCCGCATCAAGGACGGCCGGTTCGGCGCCTACGTCACCGACGGCACGACCAACGTGACGATCCCGAAGGGCCAGACGCCCGACGACATCACGTTCGAGGTGGCCGTTCAGATGCTCGCCGACAAGCGCGCGAAGGGCCCGGCGCCCAAGCGCACGACCCGGCGTACGTCGACGGCGCGCAAGCCCGCCGCCAAGAAGAAGTGATGGCGGCCGCGGCGCGGCCCGGCGTCTGGATCACCTTCGAAGGCGGCGACGGCGCGGGCAAGACGACGCAGGCGACGCTCCTCGAGGAGTGGGTGCGCGCGCAGGGCCGCGAGACGCTCCGCACGCGCGAGCCGGGCGGCACCGAGGTCGGGGTGCTCGTCCGCGACATCGTCCTGTACCACCGCGGCGAGGTCGCGCCGCGCGCCGAGGCGCTCCTCTACGCCGCCGACCGAGCCCAGCACGTCGCGACCCTCGTCCGCCCGGCACTCGCCCGCGGCGAGGTCGTGATCCAGGATCGCTATCTCGATTCGTCGGTCGCCTATCAGGGGGCGGGGCGTGTGCTGGATGCCGGGGAGATCCGCGACCTGTCGCTCTGGGCGACCGAGGGCGCCCTCCCCGACCTGACGGTGCTGCTCGACCTCGACCCGGCGGCGGCGCGCGAGCGTCTCGACGCCGACGACAAGCCCTTCGACCGCCTCGAGGCCGAAGAGGCCGACTTCCACGCTCGCGTCCGCGAGTCGTTCCTCGGGCTCGCCGCCGCGGAGCCGGAGCGCTTCCTCGTGCTGGACGCGGCCCGGCCCGCCGCCGACCTCGCCGCCGCCGTCCAGGCCCGGCTCGCCGCCCTCCTCTGACCCCCGGCCCCGCGCCCCGGCGTGTCGCACCCACCCCTTAGGCTGGTCGGCATGACCGACGTCGCCCCCTCCCCGCTCCCGTGGAGCGATGTCTGGGGGCAGGACGATGCGCTCACCCAGCTGCAGGCGGCGGCATCCGACCCCGCGCAGCTCGCGCATGCGTGGCTCATCACGGGACCCGCCGGCTCGGGGCGCTCGACGCTCGCGGCGGCGTTCGCGGCGGCGCTCATCGCCGAGCCGGGTGACGAGGCGGCGATGCGCCAGGTGCTCGCGGGCACGCATCCCGACCTCACGACTCTCCGCACCGAGGGCGTCATCATCACGATCAAAGACGCGCGGGCCCTCGTCGAGCGCTCGTACTTCTCGCCGTCGCTCGGCCGCTATCGCGTCATGCTGATGGAAGACGCCGACCGCATGGTCGAGCGCACCTCGAACGTGCTCCTGAAGGCCCTCGAAGAACCTCCGGAGCGGACGGTCTGGATCCTCTGCGCCCCGAGCGAGGCGGACCTGCTGCCGACGATCCGCTCGCGCGTGCGGACGCTCCGCCTGCGCGAACCGGACGTCGCGGACGTCGCGCGCCTCATCGTGGCGCGCACCGGCGTCGATGCCGCCGTCGCCGAGCAGTCGGCCCGCCTCGCGCAGCGTCACATCGGCATGGCGGTGCGCCTCGCGACGGATGCCGACGCCCGCGCCCGCCGGGAGGAGACGCTCCGCGGCGTGCTCGCCGTCCGCGGGGTCGGAACCGCCGTCGAGACCGCCGCCCGCATCGTCCAACTCGCGACCGAAGACGCCAAAGCCCTCACCGCAGAGCGCGATGAGGCCGAGCGCGAGGCGCTCCTGCGGACTCTCGGCGTCGCCCCCGGCGCCGCCGTGCCGCCCGCCGTCCGCGGCCAGCTGAACGCCCTCGAAGACGACCAGAAGCGTCGCGCGACGCGGAGCCTCCGCGACGGCCTCGACCGTGTGCTGACCGACCTCGAGTCGATGTTCCGCGACACGCTCATGATCCAGTTCGGTCAGTCGGGCGACCTCATCAACCGCGAGCTCGCGCCCGACCTCGAAGGACTTGCCGCCGCCTGGACGCCCGAACGCACGCTCACCGTGCTCGACCGGATCTCAGCGACCCGCACGAACCTCGAAGGCAACGCGGCCCCGGCCCTCGCCCTCGAGAGCCTGCTCATCACCGTCGCCAGCGGAAGGACCCCGTGAACACTCTCCGACGCTCCCCCCTCCGACGTGTCGCGGTCGCCGCGGCCGGCCTCGTGCTGGCTGCGACGATGCTCTCCGGATGCCTGTATGCCGCGATCCCGCCGGACGGGTCGCCGACTCCGGCGCCGAGCCGAGAGCCCGACGTCGACGGCGCCCCCGCCGGCTTCGAGGACTTCTACGCGCAGCCGCTCGACTGGTCGGCGTGCGACGGCTCCGACGCCGGCAGCTACGACTGCACGAGCGTCACGGCGCCGCTGGACTGGTCCGATCCCCGCGGCGAGACGATCCAGCTCGCCGTCATCCGTCGAGCCGCCTCCTCCGGCGACGCGATCGGCTCCCTCCTCACCAACCCCGGCGGCCCGGGGGCCAGTGGTTACGATCTCATCGCCGACTCCGCGTCGTTCGCCGTCGGACAGCCGCTCCTCGATGCGTACGACGTCATCGGGTTCGACCCGCGCGGTGTCGGGCGGTCGACAGCGGTGAGCTGTCTCGACGGTACGCAGATGGATGCCTACCTCTACGACATCCCCGCCGACCCGCGCGGGTCGGACGGCTGGCGCGCCGAGCTGACCGAGCGTAACGAGGAGTTCGTCGCCGCGTGCGAAACCAACTCCGACGGCATCCTGGGCGACATCACCACGGACAACGCGGCGCGCGACATGGACCTGCTCCGGGCCGTGCTGGGGGACCGCGAGCTGCACTATCTCGGCTACTCGTATGGCACCTTCCTCGGGGCGACGTACGCGAAGCTCTTCCCCGAGCGTGTCGGGCGTCTCGTGCTCGACGGCGCGATCGACCCGTCGGTGTCTGGGCTCGAGGTCGGCACGACGCAGGCCGTCGGGTTCGAGTCGGCGCTCCGCGCCTACATGGCCGACTGCCTCGACGGGCGCGGGTGCCCCTTCACGGGCTCGGTGGACGACGCGATGGACGACCTTGCGACACTGCTGGCGAGCGTCGACGCGAAGCCGCTGAAGGCATCCGACGGACGGATGCTCGGCGCCGACTCGCTCATGACGGGCATCATCGCCGCGCTCTACTCCGAAGACAGCTGGAGCTACCTCAGCCAGGCGCTCTCCGACGCCCTCACCGGAGACCCGGACGTCGCCTTCCAGCTCGCCGACTTCTACAACGGGCGCATCGGGAAGGGCCTGTACCAGGACAACTCGACCGAGGCCTTCCGTGCATACAACTGCATGGACTACCCGGTGGACACCTCGCAGGCCGACAAGGATGCCTCCGACGCGCTCATCGCGGAGAAGGCCCCGACGATCGCGCCGTACTGGGACGGCGTCGACGTATGCGAATCGTGGCCCTTCCCGCCGACGGGCGTGCGGGAGAAGATCGCCGCCGAGGGCGCTGCGCCGATCGTGGTCGTCGGTACGACGAACGACCCGGCGACGCCGTACGCGTGGTCGGTGTCGCTCGCCGAGCAGCTCTCGTCCGGCGTGCTCGTCACCCGCGAGGGCGAGGGTCACACCGGCTACAACAAGGGCAACCGGTGCGTCGACGACGCGGTCGAGCAGTACCTGCTCGAAGGCACCGTTCCTCAGGACGGTCTCACCTGCGCGCGCTGATCGATGCGTGCGCAGGGCGAGGCTCGCTCCGGTGCTCCGTCAGCGGCGGAGCACCCGGCGGGCCAGTGCGTTCCCGGCGAACTGCACGGCCTGCACGATGACGACGATCACGAGGACGGCCGCCCACGTCACCCACGGGTTGAACTGCTTGAAGCCGTAGTTGATCGCGAACTCTCCCAGTCCTCCGGCGGCGACGGCGCCCGCCATCGCGGTCATGTCGACGAGGGCGACGACGACGAACGTGTAGCCGAGGATGAGGGGACCGAGCGCTTCGCGGGGGATGAGACGGAAGAGGATGCGTGAGCGGCTCGCCCCCGCAGCGCGCGCGGCTTCGATCACGCCCGGCCGCACGGTCAGGAGGTTCTGCTCCACGATGCGGCTGATCGCGAAAAGCGACGCGATGGTGATGGCGAAGATCGCGAACGGCGCTCCGATGCCGGGAAGTCCCAGCCCGCGCGCGAGCGGCTGCACCGCCGCAAGCAGGATGATGAACGGAATCGGACGGAACGTGTTCACGATCACGTTGAGGACCCCGAAGACGGTCCGATTCGGAAAGAGACTCCCCGGGCGCGTCGCATAGAGCGCCATGCCGAGGGCGAGTCCGGCGAACCCGCCCAGGATGAGCCCGGTGGTCGCGACGTACAGCGTCTCGACGGTCGCGTCCCAGAGCTCGGGCAACAGGTCGACGAGCCTATCCATGGGTGACCTCCTCGGTCAGGTCGGCGTAGGCGGAGGCGCCCGCGATCGCGCGCGCCACGGCATCCGCCTCACCGGTCACGGCGAGGGTGAGGTGACCGAACACTCGCCCGCGGATGTCGTTGATGCCGCCGTGCACGACTTCGAACCGCACGCTGTGGGCGGCGAGCTCGGCGAACACGTCAGCCTGGGTGGTCGTGCCTTCACGGACATCGAGGGTGATGAGGCGGCCGGGGTGACGGGCGTGGAGCGTCGCCAGGTCGTCGCCGGAGGGGACGTCTTCGATGATGCTCGAGACGAACCGCGCCGTGGCGGGGTGGGCGGGGGCGGAGAGGATGTCGAACACGGTGCCGCTTTCGATGACCCGTCCGTCCTCCATCACGACGACGCGATCGGCGAGCGTGCGGATGACATCCATCTCGTGGGTGATCACGAGGATCGTCACGCCCAGCTCCGTATTCACGCGGCGCAGCAGCGCGAGCACGTCGGCGGTGGTGTCGGGGTCGAGCGCACTCGTCGCCTCGTCGGCGAGGAGGATGCGGGGGTTCGTCGCGAGCGCGCGGGCGATGCCGACGCGCTGCTTCTGTCCTCCCGAGAGCTGCTCGGGACGATTTCGTGCTTTGTCGGCGAGGCCGACGAACGCGAGCAGCTCGTCGACACGCGCGCGGATCTCGGCGCGGGGACGCCCGGCGACCTCCAGCGGGTACGCCACGTTGCCGGCGACCGTCCGCGAGTCGAACAGGTTGAACTGCTGGAAGATCATCCCGATGTCCCCGCGGAGCGCCCCGGAGGTCGCGCTCGCCCAGGCGCGTGATGTCGACACCGTCGATCTCGACGCTGCCCGATGTGGGGACTTCGAGGGCGTTGACGAGGCGCAGCACGGTCGACTTGCCGGCGCCGGAGTAGCCGATGATGCCGCAGATCTCCCCGGCGGCGATCTCGAGGGTGACGTCGTCGACGGCCGTCACGGGGGCCGAGCTGCGATCTGCGGCGGGAAAGGTCTTGGTCACGCCGTGCAGGCGGATGAGGGTCATGAAGAGTCCTTATGGAGAGCATCGGTGGGTCGGTCCGGACGCGTGGGGACATCCGGGCACGCGTACGCGGCCCGCCCCGCGGGTGACCGGGGACGGGCCGCACGCACCGGTGTCACTGCTGGGAGCGGATGCTCTCTTCGGTCTTCTTCAGCGACGCGACGAGGTCGGCGACCGGAGTCTTCACGAGCACGCCCGTGCCGCCGGATGCCTCGAGCACGCCGTCCTGGACGGCCTTCGTGTCCTGGTAGATCTCGACAAGCTTCAGGTACGTCGGGTTCTCGGCATCCTCGGCCTTCGCGGCGAAGATGTTGATGTAGGGGAACGCCGACTCGTCGGCGGGGTCGTCCTGCGCGAGCAGCTCGTCGCTGGTGAGACCGGATTTGGCGACGAAGTCGTTGTTGACGACGGCGCCGGCGAAGTCGGGGAGGGACGAGGCGGTGAAGTCGGCCGCGACCGCTTCGACCTTCACCTTCGACGAGTCCTCGATGTCGGCGACGGTGGAGAAGATCGACCCCCGTCTTTCAGTTCGATGAGGCCGGCCGATTGCAGGACGAGCAGGGCGCGCGCCTGGTTCGACTCGTCATTGGGCACCGCGATCGTCTCGCCGGCGGGGATGTCGGCGACGTCGTCGTACTTCGTCGAGTAGAGGCCGAGCGGGTAGATCGCGGTGGCACCGATGGGCTGCAGGTCTTCGCCCGCGGCGACGTTGTAGGTTGCGAGGTAGATGATGTGCTGGAACTGATTGAGGTCCAGCTCGCCTGCCGCGAGGGCCGGGTTGGGCTGGTCGTAGGAGTCGAAGTTCACGATCTCGACGTCGATGCCCTCGTCGGCCGCGGCTTCGGTGAAGGTCTCCCAGTACGGGTCGCCGGCGCCGACGACGCCGATCTTGACGGTCTCGGTCGTCGCACCGTCGTCGGAGCTCCCGGCGGTGTCGCCGCCGCCCGACGCGCACGCGCCGAGCAGGAGGGCGAGGGGCAGGGCCGCCGCGACGGCGATGAGGGATTTCTTGCTGGGCATGGTGGTGCGCTCCTTGTGTCGGGCCTCTTGGGTCGGACACTGCGCTCGCATGATCACCGCGGTCGGGTCTCACGCTCGCCTCGTCGCAGTGCCTCTCCGACCGTACGAGCGGCTCACAGTCCGCCGAAATCTGCGCGTAACACGCGGACACCTTGTCGCGAGGGTGGGGCGAGGGGACGCCGCCGCGCGCCGGGCTCCGCGCCGGCGACCGTGACGGTTCGCGGGACCTCTCCCGGTCCTGTAGGATCGATGATCGTGCACGGCGCGTCGCGTCATGCGCCGCCCTAGCTCAGTCGGCAGAGCATTTCACTCGTAATGAAAAGGTCAAGGGTTCGATTCCCTTGGGCGGCTCCACGAAAGAACCACGACGAAACGGCCCCGGATCACCGGGGCCGTTTCGCGTTCGTGCGGTGTCGGTGCGGCGTCAGAAGACGATCACCTGGCGGAGGGCAGAGCCGTCCGCGAGGGCATCCATTGCGGTGTTGATGTCGTCGAGCGCGATGCGGGCGGAGATCAGGCGCTCGACCGGCAGGCGCCCCTCGCGCCAGAGCTGCGCGTAGCCGGGGATGTCGCGGGACGGGACCGCCGAACCGAGGTACGACCCCACGATCGTCCGCGCCTCGGCGGTGACGGTGAGAGGGGAGATCTCGGAGCGTGCCGATGGCGCCGGCAGCCCGACCGTGACGGTGCGCCCGCCGGGGGCGGTCAGCGCGAACGCGGTCTCGAACGCCCGGGGGTGCCCGGCCGCCTCGACGACCAGGGGCACCCGGATGCCTGCTTCGGCCGCCTCGTCGGGGGTGTAGACCTCGTCCGCGCCGAGCGCGCGTGCGATGTCGAGCTTGGAGCGGACGGCATCGATGCCGGTGACACGTCCGTGCCCGAGGGATGCGGCGGTCAGCAGCGCGGCCATGCCGACGCCGCCGAGGCCGACGATCGCGATGTCGTCACCCGGCTTCGCGGCGCCGGCATTGACGACGGCGCCGCCCCCGGTGAGGACCGCGCACCCGAGGATCGCCGCCACCTCCGGCGGCACGTCCGAGCCGACGACGACGGCCGAGCGACGGTCGACGACGGCGTGGGTCGCGAAGCCGGACACGCCGAGATGATGCGAAACGCGTTCGCCGTCCGGCCGGTGCAGGCGCGTACCGCCGGAGAGGAGCAAGCCCGCGTTGTTCGCCGCCGTGCCGGGGGTGCAGGGCATGATGCCGCCGGTGCGGCATCCGTCGCACTCGCCGCAGCGCGGCAGGAACGCCATCACGACGCGGTCGCCGACGGAGAAGCCGTCGGCGGCGGCCCGCTCGCCGACCTGCTCGACGATGCCGGAAGCTTCGTGGCCGAGGAGCATCGGCACCGGCCGCACTCGATTGCCGTCGACCACGGAGAGGTCGGAGTGACAGACGCCGGCCGCCTCGATGCGCACGAGCAGTTCGTCGGCGTGCGGGTCATCGAGTTCGAGCTCCTCGATCCGGAGCGGCGCCGACCCGGCGTACGGCGGTTCGGCGCCGATGCGCGTGAGGACGGCGCCGCGGATGGTCCTCGTCATTGCTTCGCACCCTTCGATGTGGCGTCGGCCGGAAGGCGAGGGCGCGATGAGCTGCCGGCCCTGAGCCTCCATCACGGTACCGTTCTTCCGAGTGCGCCGCGTATGCGAGACTCGCTTGACAACGCTGCTGGGGCTCTCGACGGTGCAGGCGGTGACGCGACGGCTCCGCGGGAACAGGATGAGGATTCACCCATGACTTCCGACGCAGGAATGCGCTCGACCGTCGCCCGCCGCGCGGGGGACGCATGAACGCGTCCGCCCCCGCGAGCGTCGACATCCTGCTCGAGATCTTCACCTGGATCGGCCTCGGCGGCGCGGTCGCGCTGATCGTCGTCCTCGTCGCGCTGTGGGCGGCGGATGGAACCTGGCTCTCCGCGACGGCGTTCGTCGACCGCGAGGGCGATGACACCGTCGTCCGGTGGTACGACGCCGACGGCGACGCAAACCGCGCGGTCGCGACCCCGGCGGAGGCCGAGGCGCTGTCGGGGCGCGACGAGGCGACGATCTGGTACCGGCACGGGTGGAGCGGACGGATGCGGCTCACCCATCGCCCTCCGGGCTTCCGCCGGATCGTCTGGGCGGCAGCGGGGATGGCGGCTCTGGGCATCCTGAGTCTCGTCGCGAGCTGGGTCCTGTACTTCGCGCGGGGCTGACCCTGCTGGCGGCGGATCCTCAGCCGACGGCGAGGAGCACGCCGGCGACGAGCGCGAGCGCGAGTCCCACCCACTGCGCAGGGACGAGTCGTTCGTGCAGCACGAGCGCCGCGAGGATGACCGTGCCGGCCGGATAGAGCGCGGTGAGCGCCGCGACGACCGACAGGCTCTCTCCGGCTCGCAGCGCCGCGAACAGCAGAGCGTTGGCAGATGCAACGGCGAGCCCGCAGGCGACCGTGAGGACGACGGCGGTGCGCAGTGGCCCTGGATCAGGTTCGACGCCCTCGACCGGGGGCCGCAGGGCACCCGATCGCGTCTGGCCGGCGCGAACGGCGAGGGCGACGATGACGAGCGCGACGGAGCCGGTGAGGATGGCGCTGAGTGCCCGCCCTGCCGCGAGGGGCGCAAGCCCTGCAGCCGGTGAGATCTGGTCGAGGAGGATGACGAAGGCTCCGATGCCGAGCCCCGCCCCGACGGCCATCGCGAGAGCCCGGAACGAGGGACGCGGGCGCGCTCGGCCCGGCAGGAACGCGACGAGCACGATCGCGACGACCGCGAGGGCGAGCCCCGCGAGCGCCCCGGCGCCGAGGGGTGCGCCGCCGGTCGCCGCGTCCCACGCGACGGGGGCGAGGGCGGACACGACCGCGGTGATCGGGGAGAGCACGCTCATCGGCCCGAGGGCGAGGCAGCCGTAAAGCAACGAGATGGCGATCGCGGCCGCGACGCCGGAGAGGGCGCCCCACACGAGGTCCGCGGACGTGGGCGTCCCGCCGGCGACGAGCAGGAGCGCGGCGAGAAGCGCCGTGCCGGCGGCGGCCGAGATCGATGTCACGACCACCGCGCGGAGCCGTTGTGCGGCCAGTCCCCCGAGGAAGTCCGCGGAGCCGTAGACGAGCGCGCCGACGAACGCGAGAGCGGCGGGGACCATGGCGTGAGCCTATCCGGCGGGCGGACTCATGACTTCCAGATGCGCATCGCGCAAATTGCTAGCTAAGCTAGCGATATGACCTCTCGCGTTCGCTCGTCGTCCACGCCCTCGCGGTGGCTTCGCATCGGCATCCCGGTGCTCCTCATCCTCATCTGGCTGGTCGGCGGGTCGATCGGCGGGCCGTACTTCGGCAAGGTCGACGAGGTCGCCACGAACGACCAGTCGAGCTTCCTGCCGTCCTCGGCGGAGTCGACGCAGGTGCAGGAGCGGCTGGCCGACTTCACCGGCGGCGACACGATCCCCGCCGTCGTCGTGATTACGGGAGACGGCGCGCTCACGGAGGCACAGCTCGCCGACGTCACCGACCTCGCCGACACGATCGGCGCCGTCGAGGGGGTGGGGGAGATCTCGCCCGCGCTGCCGTCCGACGACGGAGAGGCCGTGCAGCTGTTCGTCCCGATCGAGTCGTCGGGCGACGTCGGGGAGACGGTCGAGGCGGTGCGCGGGAGCATCGCCGAGAACCTGCCGGACGGCCTGGATGCCTGGGTCACGGGCCCCGCCGGCTTCACCGCCGACCTCGTCGCCGGATTCCTCGGCATCGACGGGCTGCTCCTCGCCGTCGCCCTCGGCGCGGTGTTCGTAATCCTGGTGATCGTCTACCGCTCGCCGCTCCTGCCGATCCTCGTGCTCATGACCTCGACGTTCGCGCTCTGCGTCGCGCTCCTCACCGTGTGGTGGCTCGCGAAGGCGGGGGTGTTCGTCCTCAACGGGCAGGTGCAGGGCATCCTCTTCATCCTCGTGATCGGCGCCGCGACCGACTACGCGCTCCTCTACGTCGCACGCTACCGCGAGGCGATCGCGCGCGGGAAGACGAGGTGGGACTCGACGCTGAGCGCCTGGCGCGGCGCGTTCGAGCCGATCGTCGCGGCAGGCGGTACCGTCATCGCCGGGCTCCTGTGCCTGTTGCTGAGCGACCTCGCGACGAACCGGGCGCTCGGCCCCATCGCCTCGATCGGCATCGTCTTCGCCGTGCTCTCGGCCCTCACCTTCCTTCCGGCGCTCCTCGCGATCTTCGGGCGCGCGGCCTTCTGGCCGTTCATTCCGGAAGCCGCGGACTTCCGCGACACGGGGGATGCCGCAGAGGCGCTGGTCGAGAACCCGGATGCCCCGGTGAAGGGTTTCTGGGCGCGTCAGGCGCGCCTCATCGCCCGGCACGCGCGCCCGGTGTGGATCATCACGACGGTCGTGCTGCTCGCGGCATCCGCGGGTGTTCTGCAACTGAAGGCCGACGGCGTGCCGCAGAGCGACCTCGTGCTCGGCGCGTCGGAGGCGCGCGACGGGCAGGACGTCCTCGCCGATCACTTCCCGGCGGGCTCCGGAAGCCCCGCCTACGTCATCGTGCCCGAGGACCGGGTCGCGGATGCCGTGGGCGTGCTCGACGAGGCCGACGGTATCGACAGCGTCGCGGCGGTCTCGCAGGATGCGCTCTCGGGCCAGCTGGAGGTGACCGTCGAGGACGGGGCCCCGGTCTACACGCAGGCCGGCCCTCCCGGAACCCCGGCGGCCGAGCCCACGGTCTCTGACGGCGACGTGCTGCTCGTGGCGACCCTGAGCGACGAGGCCGACTCGCTTGCCGCCGAGGACACGATCCGCGACCTCCGCACGAGGTTCTCCGACGAGCTCGGTGAGGGCACGGCGCTCGTGGGCGGGCCGACCGCGATCGACGTCGACACCAACGACACCTCGATCCGCGATCGGACCGTGATCATCCCGGTGATCCTGGCCGTGATCCTCGTGATCCTCATGCTGCTGCTGCGCTCGATCCTCGCGCCGGTGCTGCTGACCGCGAGCGTCATCCTCTCGTTCGGGGCGGCGCTGGGAGTCAGCGCCCTGGTCTTCGACCACGTTCTCGATTTCCCGGGCGCAGACCCCGCGGTGCCGCTTTACGGATTCGTCTTCCTCGTCGCGCTCGGCGTCGACTACAACATCTTCCTGATGTCGCGCGTGCGGGAGGAGTCGCTGCGTCACGGCACGCGCCCCGGCATCCTGCGCGGACTCGTCGCCACCGGCGGCGTCATCACGTCGGCGGGGCTCGTCCTCGCCGCGACGTTCGCGGCGCTCGGGGTCATCCCGATCCTGTTCCTCGCGCAGCTGGCGTTCATCGTCGCCTTCGGGGTGCTGCTCGACACGTTCGTCGTGCGTTCTCTGCTCGTGCCGGCGCTGTCGTACGACATCGGGCGTGCGATCTGGTGGCCGTCGCGCCTGTCGAAGCCGGGGATCCCGACGGTGGAGGCGCACGCCGCGCTGCACGCGCCTGTGCACGCCTCTTCGACGCCGGACGTTCAGAACTCCGGAGATGCGGCTCCCGAGAAGGCGACACGCCGGTCCCTGCGCCGCGCACGCACCGGATCTCCGGAGGTGTGAACACCGCGCGCCGCGCACGGGAGCCGATAGCCTCGGAGCATGACCAGAGCCCTCTTCATCGTCGACGTGCAGAACGACTTCACCGAGGGCGGCGCACTCGGCGTCGCGGGAGGTGACGCGGTCGCCGCGGGCATCACCGCTCACCTCGCCGCGCACGCGGGGGAGTACGACCTCATCGTCGCATCGCGTGACTGGCACGACCCGGACTCCGACAACGGCGGGCACATCGCCCTCGAGGGAACCCCCGACTTCGTGGACACCTGGCCCGTGCACTGCATCGCCGGCACCGAGGGGGCCGCCTACGACCCGGAGCTCGACACCTCCGCCGTCACCGCCGAGGTCAAGAAGGGGCAAGGGAAGCCCGCCTACTCCCTGTTCGAGGGCACGACCGAGGAGGGGAAGACGGTCGCCGAGCTCCTCGCCGAGCACGCCGTCACCGACGTCGACGTGACCGGCATCGCGACCGACTACTGCGTCCGCGCGTCGGCGCTGGATGCCGTGGCCGCAGGTCTGCAGGTGCGGGTTCTCACCGATCTCATCGCGGGGGTGGCGCCCGAATCGTCCGAGGCTGCGCTCGCCGAACTCGCCGCCGCCGGCGCGGACGTGGAGGCATCCGCATGAGCGCTCAGGCCGGTTGGTACCCCGACCCGTCCGATCCGGCACGCCAGCGCTGGTGGGACGGCGCCCAGTGGACGGCGCATGCCTGCCCCGTCCCTCCCGCGACCGAGTCCGTGCCCGCTGCGCCACCGTCGCCTCTGGTCACGGCTCCCGAGCCGACACCCGACGTGCGGCCGGCGCCCCGGTACGGCGAGTACGCCCCAGCGGCCCCGGCACCCGCGCCCCCTGCGGCACCCGCGCCCCCTGCGGCACCCGCGCCCCCTGCGGCCACCGTCCCGGGGGCCGTCGCCCATCCCGGCGGGGCGGGATATCCCGCAGCCCCGTCTTATCCCGTGGCACCGTCCTATCCCGTGGCACCGGCCTATGCGCCCGCGGCGCCGAAGGCCGATGTCGACACCAACACCGTGTGGGTGTGGCTCGCGATCGCGGCGAGCATCGTGCCGTTCTTCAGCATCTTCCTGATCGACTGGAACGAGTACATCGACATCCTCGTCCGCTCGGCGAGCGATCCGAGGGCGACCTCCGACGTTCTGCAGTGGCAGGTGGCCTCGCTCTGGATCTCGTTCATCAGCTGGGGAGCGATCGCCGCGTTCATCGTGTTCTCCTGGCTCGACTGGCGAGAGCTCCGCCGGCGCGGCGTCGTGCAGCCCTTCCACTGGGCGTGGTCGTTCTTCGCGCTCGCGAGCCCCGGCGCCGCCGTCTACATGATCGGCCGCGCCGTCGTGCTCCGCCGTCGCACCGTGGCGGGAGGCTGGACGCCGCTATGGGTCTGGATCGGGGGAACCGTCATCGGCACCGTCGTGGTCGTCATCTGGGCCGTCAACCTCGCCGGAACGATCATCACGCGCATCGGCGGACTGTACGCGTGACGCAGGTGCTCCGGTACGCGGCCTTCGCGACGTCGGCGGGCGGCGGGAACCCGGCCGGCGTGGTGCTCGATGCGGGGGCGATGACGGATGCCGAGATGCAGCGCGTCGCCGCCGACGTCGATTTCGCCGAGACCGCGTTCGTCACGGGGGAGACCGCTGACGGGGCGGTGGCGATCCGCTACTTCTCGCCGATCGCCGAGGTCCCCTTCTGCGGACACGCGACCATCGCGACCGCCGTGGCGCTCGCCGAGCGGGGACGAGCGGATGCCGCCGGTGCGATCCGCTTCGCGACGCCGGTCGGGCCTGTGGACATCGCCGTGTCGACGGATGCCGGGGGCGTCCGGGCCGCGTTCACGAGCGTCGCTCCGCGGGTGAGCGACCTGCCCGGCGCCGACCTCGACGGCATCCTCACGCTCGTGGGGCTGGATCAGGACGCGCTCGATGATGCATTGCCACCTCGCCTCGCGGATGCTGGAAACCCGCACCCCGTGATCGTCCTCGAGGATCGCGACGTGTTCGACGGGTTCACGTTCGACCCCGATGCCGTCCGCGCTCTGATGGATGAGCGGGGCTGGCCCGCGACGATCACCCTCGCGCACCGCCTCGCGCGAGGTCGCTTCGCCGCCCGGAACCTCTTCCCCGTGGGCCGTATCACGGAGGATCCCGCAACCGGCTCCGCAGCGGCCGCCTTCGGCGCCTATCTGCGCGACCTCGGCGCGGTGCCGGTGCCCGGCCGCATCATCATCGAGCAGGGTGCCCACGTCGGACGACCGGGTGAGCTGACGGTCGACATCCCCGCGGAGGGCGGCATCGTCGTGTCGGGCTACGCCGTGGCGATGGAGTGACCCTGCGGCACTGATCCCCTTTCTCACGTCGCAGCGTGAGTCACGCGCACCTTGTGTCGACACCAGGGAGCATCTATCGTTTATCGATATCTGAACAACGATAAACGAGAGGAACGCGCATGGGGTCTTCGCTCATCGGGGTGACGAAAGCACTGATCGTTCTCCTGTTCGCCGCACTGGTGGGGTGTCAGACGCTGCTGGTCCCGATGATCGCTGCGGGCCTCGCGCGGACGGCGCCGGAGTTCTCCGAGCTCCAGGTCCCCGGCATCCTGCTCGTCGCCGCGCTGCTGGCGAGCGGCCAGGTCATCCTCGTGTGCGTCTGGAGGCTTCTGACGTTCGTCTTCCACGACACCGTCTTCGCCCCGCAGTCGTTCCGCTGGGTCGACGCGATCATCGCCTCCCTCGTCGTCGCCGGGGTCATCGTCGTCGTCGGGATGACGGTGATCAGCGACGCGCAAGCCGGCAGCCCGTTCCTTGCCCTCATGGGGATGCTGGCGCTCATCACCCTCGCCGGCCTCGCCCTCGTGGTGTTCGTCATGCGCGGGCTTCTCGTGCAGGCGACGTCGCTCCGTCAGGAGATGGCGGAGGTGGTGTGATGCCGATCATCGTCGACCTCGACGTCGAACTCGCCCGCAAGAAGATGAGTGTCTCCGACCTCGCCGTCGCCATCGGCATCACGCCCGTCAACGTCTCGGTGCTCAAGAACGGGCGTGCGAAGGCGGTGCGGTTCACGACGCTCGACGCGATCTGTCGCGTCTTGGGCTGCCAGCCCGGCGACATCCTCCGGTGGGAACCGGACGTCGTTGAGGCGCCGGCAGGCTCACGGGCGTGACGCCGGAGCCGGTGCGATCGCGATTTCTGCGCCGTCGTCGCTGGTCTCCGGCGGCCGGACATCGCCACCACAGGGTAGGAGGTGCGCCTCCGTCCGGAACGCGGGCGCGACAACGCCTGTACGTGACTTGGTAGGCTGGTGGAGCCCCTATAGCTCAGTTGGTTAGAGCAACGGACTTCAACACAATAAAGATGGAGCGCCGGCGTCGAAATACGTCGGATGACCGCCGCTATATGCTGGGACGCCCTGAGAGCCCGAGGTACTCGCCGGATTCATTCCGGCAGTGACAATCCGAGGGATTGGGTAATCAGCAGGTAACCGCCAGGGAACCTCAGAGACTACACGCGGCGCACCTGACCGGCTCGGCCGAAGGTGAAGATATAGTCCAGACTGCAAGCCGTATCGGTGGCTGGGGAAAGCCCAGTGCAGCAGGTTAATCCGTGGGTCCAGGGTTCGAGCCCCTGTGGGGGCACCACCGCGAGTGTCGGTAGGTCCTGATAGTCAGGAGCTATGCCGACCGCACCCAGCGACAGCGTGACGCCGTCGACGACTGTTTCGCCACAGACTTCCAAACGATGCTCCATGTGCAAAATCCAGAAGCCGTGCGCAGCATTCAACCGAAAGCGCGCCCGCACCGACGGTTTGCAGGAAGCATGTCGCGACTGCAATCGCGAAGCCTCGCGACGCTACTACGCGGAAAACCGTGAGAAGCACGTGCGCACAATCGTCGAACGGACAGCCAGACGTCGACGGGAGCTCAAGGCGTTCCTTGCGGAGTATCTCTTCCGGCATCCGTGCGTCGATTGTGGCACCGACGACATCCGAGTGCTTGACTTCGATCATCGTCCTGCCCTGAAGAAGCGGAAGGATGTCATGCGGATGGTCAAGGAAGGCTTCAGCCGCGTGGCCCCGGAAGCCGAGGTGGCGAAGTGCGACGTCCGATGTCGAAACTGCCACGCGATCGTGACGCTGGAGCGCGCGCCGGAGAACTAGCGGGTGCGCGCAAGGCTCGGCTCCATATGACGGACTGAAGTACGCCAGCGGCCGTCGGCATCGCGAGCCTAGCGCGCGCACGCGACAGCGGCCGCCGGCACCCCCGCGCCGACGGCCGCCCTACCCGCGTGATCGATCAGGCCGAAGGATCGATCAGCTCGCGGGCATCAACACCGTGTCGATGAGGTACACGGTGGCGTTCGCGGTCTGCACGCCGCCGCAGATGACCTTGGCGTCGTTCACCATCCAGTCATCCCCGGAGCCGGTGACGTTCACGTCGCCGCCCTGGAGGGTGGTGTGCATTCCGGCGATGTCGGACGGCTCGATCTGACCTTCGACGACGTGGTACGTGAGGATGTTCGTCAGCGTCGTGCTGTCGGTCTTGAGCGAGTCGATCGTGGCCGAGTCGATCTTCTTGAAGGCGTCGTCGACCGGCGCGAAGACGGTGTACTCGCCGCTGTTGAGCGTGTCGACGAGGTTCACGTCAGGGTTCAGCTGGCCGCTGACGGCCGCCGTGAGGGTCGTGAGCATGGGGTTGTTGGATGCCGCTACGGCGACAGGCTCCTGCGACATGCCCTCGATCGAGCCGGCGCCCGAGGGGACCGCCTCGGCGTAGTCGGCGCAGCCGGGGCCGACGAGGTTCGCCATCGCGTCGTCCGTCATGCCCTCGGGCGTCGCCGACGGACTGGACTCCTCGGTCATAGCGGGAGTGGTCGCCTCGGGCTCCGCAGACCCCGAGGAACACGCCGAGAGGGCGAAGGCTCCCGCGAGGGTCAGAGTGAGAGCGGCGGTGATCTTCTTCTTGCTGCTGAGCATGATTGCCTCCGATTGGTCGGAAGCCGCGGAGCGCGGCCTCGAGGGTTCTTCGGAGACCGGTCGGAATCGGATGGGGGAATTCTCGGATCGATCCGAAAACCCGCCCGCCTCGAACGACCCCTGACATCGACCCCCGACAGGGCGGGGCCAGGAACGGGGCGTCATGGAACTCATCATCATCGGCCTGCTGGGCGGACTCATCACCGGGATCTCGCCGTGCATCCTGCCGGTGCTGCCGGTCATCTTCCTCACCGGCGGCGCCCAGTCAGCGCGCTTCGAGAGTGCGGATGCCGGGGCTCCCGCGCCCGCCCGCCGCAGCCGCCCGTACCTCGTGATCGCCGGTCTCGTCGTGAGCTTCACCCTCGTGACGCTCGTCGGCTCGCTCCTCCTCGGGCTCCTCAACCTCCCGCAGGACGTCATCCGCTGGGTCGGCATCGCGGTGCTCGTCCTCATCGGCGTGGGCCTGCTGATCCCGAAGGTCGAGGAGCTCCTCGAGAAGCCCTTCCAGTGGATCCCGCGCAAAGAGGTCGCCAACGGCGGCAGCGGGTTCGGTGTCGGCCTCGCCCTCGGGGCGGTGTTCGTGCCGTGCGCCGGGCCTGTCCTCGCGGCGATCATCGTCGCGGGCGCGACCGGACGGATCGGACTCGACACGGTGCTGCTGACGGCATCCTTCGCAATCGGCGTCGCGATCCCGCTCCTCGTGTTCGCCCTCGCCGGGCGCGGCGTCGTCGAGCGCATCCGTGCGTTCCGCACGCGCGAGCGGGGTCTGCGCATCGCTGCGGGCGTCGCGATGCTCGCGCTCGCCGTCGGGCTGCTCTTCAACGTCCCGCAGCAGCTCCAGCGCCTTCTGCCCGACTACACCGCGCAGCTGCAGCAGGACCTCACCGACAACGAGCAGGCCGCGAAGGCTCTGAATCTCGGCGGCATCGTCACCGACGAGAACCGCGAGCTCGACAACTGCACGAACGGTGCCGAACAGCTCGAATCATGCGGCACCGCCCCCGAGATCCGCGGCATCGAGAGCTGGCTGAACACGCCGGACGGCGCGGGCGTGCAACTCGCCGACCTCCGCGGCAAGGTCGTGCTCATCGACTTCTGGGCGTACTCCTGCATCAACTGCCAGCGCTCGATCCCGCACGTCGTCGCGTGGGACGAGGCGTACCGCGACGCGGGGCTGGACGTCATCGGCATCCACTCGCCCGAGTACGCGTTCGAGAAGGATGCCGGGAACGTCGCCGCGGGAGCGGAGGACTTCGGCATCACCTATCCCGTCGCGCTCGACAACGCGCTTTCCACGTGGACCGCCTACCGCAACCGCTACTGGCCGGCGTACTACCTGATCGACGCGTCCGGCACCGTGCGGCACATCTCCTTCGGCGAGGGCAACTACGCCGCGACCGAGAAGATGATCCGCGAGCTCCTCGAAGACGCGAACCCCAGTGTCGCCCTTCCTCCCGCGACCGACGTCGCCGACGAGACCCCGCAGAACGGTTCGACGACGCCCGAGACCTTCCTTGGATCGGGCAAAGACGTCAACTTCGCCGGGCCGGACGCCTACCGTGCGGGCGAGCGCACCTACGCCTTTCCCGCCGAACAGGCCGGGGACACGTTCGCGCTCGAGGGCCCGTGGCGGGTCGAAACCCAGTTCGCGACGCCCTCCGGCGAGAGCCCTGCCGGCATCCGCCTGCACTACCGGGCGGGCGAGGTGCGCATGGTGATGGCCGGGAGCGGCCAGGTGCAGGTGACGGATGCCGACGGTGCCCGCACGCGCATCGAGGTCTCCGGCACGCCGCGGTCGTACGAGGTCGTGGCGCCGGGCGGCAATCGCGACGGCACCCTCACGGTCGAGGTCGCACCGGGCGTGGAGGTCTACTCGTTCACCTTCGGATGACGGATGCCGAGGCGCCGCCGGTCGAGCGCTGCGCGACAATGATCGGGGGATGAGGCATGCTGGGGGAGATGGTCATCGATGGCGTGGATGTGACGGAAGATCCGGACGGGGACTCGCCGCCGCGCGACCACGCCGCGGAGTTGCTCGCCCGCATCGCCGCGCACGACCACGGCGCGTTCGCCGAGCTCTACGACATGCTCTCGGCGCGCGTCTTCGGCCTCATCCTGCGTGTCGTCGTCAACCGCGCCCAGAGCGAGGAGGTGCTGCAGGAGGTGTTCCTCGACGTGTGGCAATCCGCTGCGTCGTTCGCTCCGAACAAGGGGCAGGGGAGGACGTGGGTCATGACGATCGCGTATCGGCGGTCCGTCGACCGGGTGCGGTCGGCGCAGTCGAGCGCCGACCGTGACGAGCGGGCAGGGCTGCGAGAGCTGAACACACCGCAGGACGGGGTCGCCGAGCAGGTCGAACTGCGCGTCGAGAGCCGACGCGTCGCACGGGCGCTCGAGGCGCTGTCCGGCCCGCAGCGCGAAGCGCTGACCCTCGCCTACTTCGGCGGTTACAGTCAGAGCGAAATCGCGGCGCTCACCGCGACGCCGGTGGGAACGATCAAGACGAGAATGCGAGACGGACTCTCGCGACTGCGCCAGGAAATGGGGGTGACGCCGTGAACCACGACGAGTTCGCCGAGCTCTCGGCCGGGCACGCCCTCGGGGCGCTGTCGCCCGACGACGAGAAGGCCTACCGCGACGCCCTCGCGGCGCACCCTGAGTGGGAGCACATCGCGGGGATGGATGCCGAGACCGCGGCATCCCTCGCCGACGTCGTCGCGCCGGTCGCTCCCCCGCCCGAGCTGCGCGGGCGCCTGCGGGAGATGGTCGGCGCGCCTGTGGAGCCTGCCGCGCCTGTGGAGCCTGCAGAGGAGACACCCGACCCCGCCGGCGAGACCGCTCCCGAGACGGCCGAGCCGGCGCCGAACACGGAGATGATCCAGACGATCGAGCGCCGCAACTGGAGCCGAGGGCTGTTCGCGCTCGCGGCGTCCATCGTTCTGCTCGTGGGCATCGGCTGGGGCGCGGGGGCGCTGTCGCACCTGTGGCAGACGCCGGCGTCGGTCGTCGCGCTCGAAGAGATCCAACGTGCGCCGGATGCCTCGATCGCCGCCGCGACCTTCGACGGTGGCAGCGCCACGCTGCACTGGTCGGAGAGCGTCGGCAAGGTCGTGCTCGTCGCTGACGGGCTGCCCGCGATCGATGACGACCAGACGTTCGAGCTCTGGTACGTGCGCGATGACACGCCCATCCCGGCGGGGACCTTCGACGCGTCGGACGGCGCGAGCACGGCGGAACTCGCCGGCAGGATGGAGCCGGGCGACACGATCGCCGTCACGGTCGAGCAGGCCGGGGGGGCGCCCAGCGGTGTGCCCACGACGACGCCGATCGTGGCCGTCCCGACCGCCTGATCGGTCGCGGCACCGGGCCGCCCACGGCGCCCGCGGGTACCCTGGATGGATGACTGACGACCGCCGGGACTACCACAGGCCCGTCCAGCGGCCCGCGTCGACGTTCGACCGCCGCTTCGGATCGACCGACCCGGCGGAGGTGTCGCGCGCGGCGCACGCGACGGCCGCCGCGCTCCTCACCCGCGTGCGCGACGAACCCGAGGACGATGTCGTCGACCGACTCGTGACCTTCACCGACACGCACGGCATCGACACCCTCGCGGAGCTGTGGTCGCACTCGGCGGCCCTCTCGCTTCCGGGCGCTCTGTGGCGCCTGTACCTGTTGCAGCTCATGGTGCGCGACGATCCCGAGACCGCGGCGTACCTCTACGAGCGCGGCCGCGCGGCGCGCAACACGGTCGACGACGTCGTCGCGGGCGCTCCGACACCCGCCGGGCCCGAAGAGCTCATGGAGCTCGTCGACGTGATCCTCCGGGGCGTCTTCGTGGGCGATTTCGCCGTCGCGCTCGAGCGTGCGGCATCCTTCTGCCGGGTCGTCGCCGCCGGGGCCGCCGACCTCGCCGACGACTACGACGCGACCGAGCCCGAGCGGGCCGCCGTTTTCACGACCCGCGCCCTGCGCCTCGACACCTACGCCGGCGATCTCACGGCGAGTGCGGGGCTGTGGCGACGGGATCAGCTGCGCTGACGCGCGGATGCGGTGGCTGCAGAACGCCCGGAGTCTGCGGCCGCTGCGCGGCAGAGGCGTTCCGAGTCCCCGCACGAAAGTGCCGGGCCGCAGAACGCCTCTCGGCGCGAGGCCGCTCGGAGCGGCGAAAGATGGAGCCCGGGGTTACTGCGGCCCGGCTGAATCAGTGTAACAAGCGGTGCGGCCAGGTTCATTCCCGGGCGTAGGCTCGGCACATGGTCTGGTACGGCGCGCTCATGATCGATCCGGCGGACGACGGCGAGCAGCGCGCCGACTGGACCGACACCTTCACGTCGCTCGACCCGGCTGCGCCCGCCCTCACCGTGGGAGAGCTGAGCACCCAGCGGGGCGACGGCATCTTCGAGTCGATCGGCGTCGTCGACGCCCACCCGCAAGAGGTCACGGCCCACCTCGAACGCCTCGCGCACTCGGCGCGCCTCTGCGAACTCCCCGCCCCCAACCTCGACCAGTGGCGCGCGGCGATCGAGGCTGCTGCCGCGCACTGCGGGCCGGGGGAGGCGGTGATCAAGCTCATCCTCAGCCGCGGCGTCGAGCACGGCCCCGCACCGACCGCCTGGGTGACGGCGGCTGCGGCATCCGACTTCCATCGTGCGCGTACCGAGGGCGTCCGCGCCGTGACGCTCGACCGCGGGTACGCCATCGACGTACCCGCCCGGGCTCCGTGGCTGCTCCTCGGCGCCAAGACGCTGTCGTACGCCGTCAACATGGCGGCCCTGCGTGAAGCGAAGCGCCGCGGCGCCGACGACGCGATCTTCCTCTCGAGCGACGGGTACGTCCTCGAGGCGCCGACCGCGTCGCTCATCGTCCGCCGCGGCGACACGTTCCTGACGCCCGCGCCGAACGGCGGCATCCTGCACGGCACGACGCAGCTCAGCCTGTTCGAGCACCTGTCGGAACGAGGGTTCGTCGTGGGCTACGACACGATCCCCGCCGCGGCCCTCGCGGACGTCGACGCGGCGTGGCTCGTCTCGAGCATCCGGCTCGCCGCTCCGCTCACCGCGATCGACGACACGTCACTCCCGACGGATGCCGAGTTCACGGCATCCCTCAACGCCTACCTCCTGAGCCCGCGCGACTGACCTCACCCGCCCGCCCGGGCTCGCCCCGTCTCCTGACGTAACTGCAAGGCTTCGTGGCCGACACGCCGGTGTCGAGCGGCACCCCGCGGCGTGTCGCCCCTGATCCCTTGCACTTCGGTTCGCACTCACGGCCGCGCGCCTCCCAACGTGCGGAGCGCCCCGAGGATCGCCGCCTCCACGAGTTCCCAGTCGTGCACGACCATCGCGTAGTCGAAGCGCAGTGTCATGTATCCCCACAGTGCGGCGTGAGCGTCGCGGACGAGGTCCTTATGCCGGTGGGGTGCGGAGTTGTGGCCTTCGACACCGTCGGTCTCGACGAGCAGCCGGTCGCCGATCAACGCGTCGACGACACCGACGCTCGCGATGCTCCGCTGTGTCCGCACACGCAGCCCGTGACGCCTCAGACGCCAGCGCAGCAATGATTCGAGACCGCTGTCGGCGTCGTCCCGCGCGAGCGTCAGAGCCTCGCGCATCACCGCGTTTGATCGCTTCCGCAGCCACCGCAACCCCTCCTCGGTGATCATGCGCTGCCGGAGCGCTGACTCCAGAACGACGAAGAACTCCTCGACGCCGACGCAGCGGAAGATCTGGCAGAGAATGCGGGGCACGCTCGGTGTCGCGCCGGCATCGCCGCGCGGGCCGTCATCCCAGTGCTCGACGCATCCGCATCCGGTGTCGTGGTAGCGGCGTTGCCCGTCGCACATCCACACGTGGGGCGCACCCGGAGGGGAGAGCGTCCACAGCCCGAGGTGCCGTGCAGCGGTGAGGCATCCGACACGTCCGCCGTGTGCGGCGACCGCCCGGATCGCCGGGCACGTCGCGGGTGTCGTGTAGACACCGCGCCGGGCCCGATGGATCGTTCCGGCATCCACCATCTGTCGCAACGCCTGTCCACTCACCCCGCTCCGGCGCAGACGCGCCGTCGTCACGATCTCTCCGCGTTCGCACATGCCCATACCGTGCCCGCACCGCACACATGGCGGGCGGCGCGAGGTGGCATCCGTGGACAAATCCGCCGATTCGCCGCCTGTGGAGGAGTCGATGGCGCGAGGGCGGGTCGGACCGAACTGCAAGGTCAGGCGCGCGACACGCCGGGGCATGCCGAGACACACCCGGCGTGTCGACCACGAAGCCTTGCAGTTACGACTTCCGCCCGCCGGCCGCCGCCGGCCGCCCCCGCCTCACCCGAAGCGGCCGGAGACGTAGTCCTCGGTGGCCTGCACGGACGGCGTCGTGAAGATCGTGTTGGTGTCGTCGTACTCGATGAGCTTGCCGGGCTTGCCGGTGCCGGCGATGTTGAAGAACGCGGTCTTGTCCGAGACGCGGGATGCCTGCTGCATGTTGTGCGTCACGATGACGATCGTGTACTCCTGCTTGAGCTCCTGGATGAGCTCCTCGATCGCGAACGTCGAGATCGGGTCGAGGGCCGAACAGGGCTCGTCCATGAGGAGCACGTCGGGGGAGACCGCGATCGCGCGCGCGATGCACAGGCGCTGCTGCTGGCCGCCGGAGAGGCCCGAGCCCGGCTTGTCGAGGCGGTCCTTGACCTCGTTCCAGAGGTTCGCACCCTTCAGTGACTTCTCGACGAGCGTGTCGGCGTCGCTCTTCGAGATGCGCTTGTTGTTGAGCTTCACCCCCGCGAGGACGTTCTCCTTGATCGACATCGTCGGGAACGGGTTCGGGCGCTGGAAGACCATCCCCACCTGGCGGCGCACGAGCACAGGGTCGACGCCCTGGCCGTACAGGTCGTCGCCGTCGAGGAGCACCTCGCCCTCGACGCGGGCGCCGGGGATGACCTCGTGCATGCGGTTGAGGGTGCGCAGGAAGGTCGACTTGCCGCAGCCGGACGGCCCGATGAAGGCTGTGACGCTCCGGGGCTGGATCTCGAGGGACACGCCCTCGACGGCGAGGAAGTCGCCGTAGTACACGTTGAGGTCGTTGACTTCGATGCTCTTGGACACGAGGTTCCTTCGGGGTGTTCCGGGTTCGGGCGGGCGCGGGCTCAGCGGCCGGTCTTCGGGGCGAACAGCTTCGCGACCAGGCGTGCGATGAGGTTGAGCGCCATGACGATGAGGATGAGGGTGAGGGCGGCGGCCCACGCGCGCTCGACGTACGCCTCGGGAGGGATGCCCTTGTAGGCGTACTGCGAGTAGATGAACACCGGCAGGGTCTGCATGCGCCCGTCGAAGAGGTTCATGTTCATCGCGTCGGTGAACCCCGCGGTCACCAGCAGCGGGGCCGTCTCGCCGATGACGCGGGCGATCGCGAGCATGACGCCGGTCGTGATGCCGGCGATCGAGGTCGGCAGCACGACCTTCGCGATCGTCAGCCACTTGGGGACGCCCAGTGCATAGGATGCCTCGCGCAGCTCGTTCGGGACCAGTCGCAGCATCTCTTCGCTCGAACGGACGACGACGGGGGTCATGAGCACCGACAGCGCGATCGCGCCCGCGAGCCCCATGCGCACGCCCGGTCCGAAGATGAGCGCGAACAGCGCGTAGGCGAACAGACCCGCGACGATCGAGGGGATGCCGGTCATCACGTCGACGAGGAAGGTGATCGCCCGGGCCAGGCGCGAGTTCTGTCCGTACTCGATGAGGTAGATCGCCGTCATGAGCCCGATGGGGATCGAGATGATCGCGGCGGCCCCGGTGACCAGGACGGTGCCCCAGATCGCATGGACGGCGCCGCCGCCCTCGCCGAGGACGCCGCGCATCGAGCTCGAGAAGAACGTGCCGTCGAAGCGCGCGAGACCGTTGGAGATGACCGTCCACGCGACGGAGACGAGCGGCACCATCGCGATCGCGAAGGCACTCGACACGATGCCGGTGATGAGCCGGTCGAACGCGCGGCGGCTTCCTTCCACGATGCGAGAGACGACGTAGATCAGCACGAGGAATGCGATCACCGAGACGACGATCCAGCCGGCGATCGAGAACTCACTGCCCGAGGCGGCGGAGAGGACACCGAAGACGGCGCCGAACACGGCGAGCGAGCCGACCAGGAGCGCCCACGGCGCCCAGCGCGCGAGGTGGCCGCTGGTGAGCGAGACGTGCGTGCGCGTCGCGGAGGGTCGCGTCGGGGCGGGTGCGGTGGTCATGTCAGTTCGCTCCCGAGAATTCCTTGCGGCGGTTGACGATCCACCGCGCGACCGCGTTGACGGCGAAGGTGACGACGAAGAGGATCAGGCCCGTCGCGATGAGGACGTTGATGTTGAGTGCGTACGCCTCGGGGAAGGTGAGGGCGATGTTCGCCGCGATCGTCGACGGGTTCTGCGACGTCAGCAGGCGGAGGGTCACGACGTTCGTCGCGGAGAGGACCATGGCGACCGCCATCGTCTCGCCGAGCGCGCGGCCGAGGCCGAGCATGGATGCCGACACGATGCCCGACCGGCCGAAGGGGAGCACCGCCATGCGGATCATCTCCCAGCGGGTCGCACCGAGGGCGAGCGCCGCCTCTTCGTGGAGGACGGGCGTCTGCAGGAAGATCTCGCGGCAGATCGCGGTGATGATCGGCACGACCATGACGGCGAGGACGAGGGCGGCGGTGAGGATCGTGCGGCCGGAGTTGAGCACCTGACCGGAGAAGAGCGGGATCCAGCCGAGGTTCTCGTTCAGCCACTTGTAGGTCGGGACGACCGAAGGGGCGAAGACGAGGATGCCCCACAGGCCGTAGACGACGGAGGGGACGGCGGCGAGGAGGTCGACGATGTAGCCGAGGGTCTGCGCGAGCCGGCGCGGCGCATAGTGCGTGATGAACAGGGCGATGCCGAGCGAGAGCGGCACCGCGACGATCAGCGCGAGGAAGGCGGCCCAGATCGTGCCGAACAGAAGCGGCATGACGTAGGACCAGAAGTTGGAGGTCAGCAGGGATGCCGTCTCGTTCGTCGCCCCGAAGGCAGGCAGCGACTGGACGATGAGGAAGATCGCGACCGCCGCGAGCGTCACGACGATCATCGACCCCGCGAACACAGCGGTGCCCGAGAACCAGAGGTCCCCGGCGCGTTGCTTCGCCGCACCCCGCCGGGGAGCGGTGGCGGTGGTTGCTGTCATCGGGGTCTCTCTCGTCGGGCGCGGAGGGGGTGTGGTGCGTGGCGACCGGACGGCCTCCCGGGGCGATGCGCTCCGGGAGGCCGTCCGTCGGCTCACTTGATGAGGTCGATCGCAGCGAGCGACTTCGTGCGGAGGTCCTCCGAGATGGGAGCGCTGCCCGCGTTGTCGGCGGCCAGCTTCTGGCCGTCTTCGCTGACCGCGGTCTGGAAGAACGCCTTGGTGAGGGCGGCGACGTTCTCATCCTCGTACTGCTCGCAGCCGATGAGGTAGCTGACCAGGAGCACGGGGTAGGCGCCCGCCTCGGTCGTCGTGCGGTCGATTGTGAAGGCGAGGTCGCCCTCGGTGCGGCCCGACTCGATCTCCGATGCGTCGAGCGTCTTCGAGGCGCCCTCCGGGGAGTGCGCGACGAACTCGTCGCCCACCTTGACGGCGACCGACGAGATGTCGCCGGCCTGCGACGAGTCGGCGTAGCCGATCGAGCCCTCGCCCGCCTTGACGGCCTCGACGACGCCCGACGTCTTCTCGGCGGCTTCGCCGACGACGCCGGCGGGCCACTCCTCGACGGAGCCCCACGTCCAGATGTTCTCCGCGTTCGCCGACAGGTAGTCGGTGAAGTTGCCGGTCGTGCCCGACTTGTCGGAGCGGTGGACGGGGTTGATCGGCAGGTCGGGAAGAGTGGCGTCGGCGTTGTCGCGGGCGATCGCCGGGTCGTTCCAGTTCGTGATCGTGCCGGCGAAGATGCCTGCGACGGTCTCCGCGTCGAGGTTGAGCGAATCGACGCCGGGAACGTTGAAGATGATCGCGATGGGCGAGATGTAGGCGGGGATCTCGACGATGCCCGAGTCCGCGGCGCACGCGCCGAAGCCGCCCGCGGCGATCTCGTCCGTCTTGAACGCGCGGTCCGAGCCCGCGAAGTTCACGGCACCGGCGAGGAACGACTCGCGGCCCGTCCCCGAACCGGCGGGGTCGTAGTTGATGACCGCGTCGGGGTTGGCCTGGTTGAAGGCGGACGTCCACGCCTGGACGGCGACCTGCTGCGACGACGCGCCCTGTCCGTTGAGCGTTCCGCTGAGAGCGGCGGCGGCGGACTCGGTGTCGGTCGGGGCGGTCGTGCCGCCCTCGTTGGCCGCGCAGGCGGTGAGAGTGAGTGCCGCGACGGCGGCGACAGCGCCCAGCTGGGCGATGCGGGTGAGCTTCACTGTGAATCCTTCACATGTCAGGGATGATCGGCCCGGTGCGGGGCACGTCCGTGACGGTAGACATCGACTCTTACGAGAGTGCGCTGTCTCGGTGAACGACAGGTGAACGGGATTCAGACGGTCGGCTCGTGCGTTTCTATCGACACGATGCCGGAGCCGGGGTGATCGGCCGACAGATGGACGACGGAGAACCCCCCGACCTCGAGCGAGGACGCACTGCCGAGGTAGGAGCCGCGGAGCGTGCCGGTCGCGAGGGCGAGCTCGGCGAGGATGCCGGGGATCACCGGACCGTGACTGCACAGCACCGCGGGCTTGCGGGCCCGCACGCGCTTGCCCACGACGGCGCGGACGTCGGAGGTGCCGTCGGCCCAGGCATCCTGCGACACGAGCGGCGTCCGGGTGATCTGGCGTCCCAGTGCCTTCGACAGCGGCGTGACCGTCGACACGCACCGCACGGCATCGCTCGAGACGATCTTGCGCACGCCGTAGGAGCGGATCGGTCCGACGATCGCCTTCGACTGGCGGGTGCCGCGCGCGGTCAGCGGTCGTGCGGCATCCTGCCCCTTCCACTCCTCCCGGGGGAGGGCCTTCGCATGCCGCAGCACGACGACGGGGAAGGTCGAGAGGATGCCGTCGTCGACATAGGTCAGGAACTGCTCGAGGATTTCGACGTCGACCGGGTAGGAGAGATATCCGAGCGCTTTGCGCGGCGTCACCCACTCGAGGGCGGCGACCTCCTTGTTGGGGATGAACGTCGACGCCCGGATCGCGGACTCGGTCGCCTCCGCCGCCCAGTAGTGGACGATCTTCTGACGTCCGCGCGGCATGCGGTAGCGCGAGACGCCCACCGGGATGCCGAGCGAGACGCGGATGCCGGTCTCCTCATGGATTTCGCGCACCGCCGTCTCGACGAGTGTCTCGCCCGGGTCCACCTTTCCCTTGGGAAGGGTGACGTCGGAGTACGCGGTGCGATGGATGACGAGGATGTGGAGCTTGCCCTCGACCAGGCGCCAGATGACGCCGCCGGCAGCGTAGACGGCCGTCTCGGTCATCGCACCGCCCGCGCCCGGCGTCGGCGCTGGATCTGGGCCATCGTCCGATCCTGCAGGTCGACGAGGGGCTTGCCGTCCTCGCCGACGCTACGACGCACCCACCCGCCCTCGGCCTCGAGGTGCCACGAGCTCGTCGTCTCGCTCATCGCGACCTCGAACAGGTCGATCAGCTCCTTGACGTGCCCAGGAGCGACGACGCGAACGAGCGCCTCGACCCGGCGGTCGAGGTTCCGGTGCATCATGTCGGCGCTGCCGATGTACACCTGCGGGTCGCCGTCGTTCTCGAACGCGAAGATGCGCGAGTGCTCGAGGTAGCGGCCGAGGATCGAGCGCACGGTGATGTTGTCGCTCACACCGGGAAGCCCTGTCTTGAGCGAGCAGATGCCCCGCACCCAGACATCCACCCGCACACCGGCGGCACTCGCCCGGTACAGCGCGTCGATGATCTGCTCGTCGACCATCGAGTTGACCTTGATGCGGATGTGCGCAGGCTTGCCCTCCAGGGCGTTCCGGCGTTCTTTGTCGATGAGGCGCAGGAGCCCCTTGCGCAGATGCAGCGGTGCGACGAGCAGGCGCTTGAACTTCTTCTCGATCGCGTAGCCGGAGAGCTCGTTGAACAGGCGGGTGAGATCGCGTCCGACCTGCTCGTCGGCGGTGAAAAGGCCGAAATCCTCGTAGAGGCGACTCGTCTTCGGGTTGTAGTTGCCCGTGCCGATGTGGCTGTAGCTGCGGAGCATCCCGTCCTCCTCGCGGATGACGTGCAGCAGCTTGCAGTGGGTCTTCAGTCCGACGAGTCCATAGACGACGTGAACGCCGGCCTTCTCGAGCTTGCGCGCCCACACGATGTTCGCCGCCTCGTCGAACCGCGCCTTCACCTCGACCAGAGCGAGCACCTGCTTACCGCGTTCGGCGGCGTCGATGAGGGCCTGCACGATCGGGCTGTCGCCGGAGGTGCGGTAGAGGGTCTGCTTGATCGCGAGGACGTGGGGGTCGCGAGCGGCCTGCTCGAGGAACGCGACGACGCTCGTGTTGAAGGATTCGTACGGATGGTGCACGAGCACGTCGCCCTTGCGGATCGCGGCGAACAGATCGGCGCGACCGTTCTGCTCTGCGGGCTGGAACGCGGTCGCGGTCACCGGCACGTGCGGCGGGTAGTGCAGCTCCGGTCGGTCGATCCGGGCGAGGTCGAACAGGCCCCGGAGGTCGAGCGGTCCGGGGAGGCGGTAGACCTCCTGATCGGTGACCTCGAGCTCGCTGATGAGGAGGTCGAGGGTCACGTCGTCCATCTGCTCGGTGACCTCGAGTCGGATCGGCGGGCCGAAACGGCGACGGAGGAGCTCAGCCTCGAGCGCCTGGATGAGGTTCTCGGTCTCGTCCTCCTCGATGACGACGTCCTCGTTGCGGGTGAGGCGGAACGTGTGGTGCTCGAGGATCTCCATGCCCGGGAACAGGTCGCCCAGGTGGTTGGCGATGAGCTGCTCGAGCGGGAGGTAGCGCGACGTGCCCGGCTGCGGGGAGCGCGCGGGCACCTCGACGAAGCGGGGCAGCATCGAGGGCACCTTCAGGCGGGCGAACTCCTGGCGACCCGTCTTGGCGTTCCGAATGCGGATCGCGAGATTCAGCGACAGACCCGAGATGTAGGGGAACGGGTGCGCCGGGTCGACCGCGAGCGGCATGAGGACGGGGAACACCTGCGCCTGGAAGTAGTCGTACAGGTCGGCGCGCTCGTCGTCGGTGAGGTCGTCCCACCCGACCGCCTCGATGCCCGCCTCGGCGAGAGCGGGCTTCACGAGCTCGGTCCACGCGCGCGCGTGGCGCAGCTGCAGGGCGTGGGCGCCCTCGGAGATGTCGGCGAGGACGTCGAGCGGCGCGCGCCCGACGTTGGTCGGCACCGCCAGCCCCGTCACGATGCGGCGCTTGAGGCCCGCGACGCGCACCATGAAGAACTCGTCGAGATTCGAGGCGAAGATCGCGAGGAAGTTCGCGCGCTCGAGCACCGGCAGGGCCGGATCCTCGGCGAGTTCGAGCACACGCTGGTTGAAAGCGAGCCAGCTGAGCTCACGGTCCATGTACCGGTGATCGGGCAACGGGGAATCGTCGACTTCGACCGTCTCGTCGAAGTCGTCGTCGTCGGCGTCGCCGAGACCCGTGTCCAGAGGTTCGGTGTCGATCATCCCCTCATCATTGCAGGGGGAGGTGACGCGCGCGTTAACCTCTCGGCCGGTCTTATGCGCCTGTTACGCGCCGGATCGCTCGCGGGGGGAGGGCACCTGGTCGTCTTCGTAGACGTTGAAGCGATAGCCGACGTTGCGGACGGTGCCGATCAGCTGCTCGAGGTCGCCGAGCTTCGCGCGCAGACGCCGCACGTGCACGTCGACCGTGCGCGTGCCGCCGAAGTAGTCGTAGCCCCACACTTCGCTGAGCAGCTGCTCGCGCGTGAAGACGCGCGACGGGTGCGTTGCGAAGAAGTGCAGGAGCTGGAACTCCTTGTAGGTGAGGTCGAGCGCCTTGCCGTGCACCTTCGCCGAGTACGACGACTCGTCGATCGTGATGCCGGAGGTCTGGATGCGGCTCGAGACCTGCTCGGCGCTCTGCCGCCCGATCGCCAGGCGGATGCGCGCGTCGACCTCGGCCGGGCCGGCGGTGTGGAGGATGACGTCGTCGACGCCCCAGTCGGTCGAGACCGCCGTGAGGCCGCCTTCGGTCACGACGAGCACGAGCGGCGCGTCGAGGCCGGTCGTGTTGAGGATCTTGCAGAGCGATTTGGCGCCGACCAGGTCGACGCGTGCGTCGACGAAGATGACGTCGGCGCTCGGGGCGTTGACGAGCTGCGCCGGTTCGGCGGGAATCTGCCGGACGCGGTGGCTCAGCAGTTCGAGCGCGGGCAGGACGGACCCTCCGCCCTGGGCGGAACTCAAGACGAGAAGCTGAGCCATACGGTCCCTTCCGGACCGACGGGCGGACCGTGACCCCATCTTAGGACCTCTCCGCAGCGCTGCCTCACGGCGGGATGCGTGCGGCGCGGCCGGAGGGCCGTGGCAGGGGGTCGGCGTGCGCCGTCGGCATCCGTCCGTCATGATGGACTCATGTCGGTTCCCGGTCTCGCCCCGCGCGGCGGCTTCGCGGAGATCGTCGCCGTCTGGATCGCCGCCGCGGTCGTCACCGTCGCGATCGCCCTCGCCGCCCCCGCGCCCCAGCGCGCCGAGTGGCTTCCCCTCGGGCTCGCCGCGTGCGTCATCCTCGCGTTCGTTATCCAGCTGGCTCGTGGCCACGCGGAAGGCTTCCTGCGGCGGGTGGCGGCGAGCGTGCTCGGCGCCCTCGTCGTCATGGGCCTCGTGAGCCTCGGTCTCGCCCTCGCGAGCCTCGTCGCCCTGTAGCGCTCGACGTTGCCGAAGCGTGGCGCACTGCCGAAGCGTGCCGCGAACCTCCCGCGGCGAAGCGGGGTAGGGCGAAGCGGGGTAGGGCGAAGCGGGGTAGAGTGGGCGCCATGGACCTCGTCGCACTCGAACTCTTCTTCGTGGGGCTCCTCGCGCTCGCCTCGCTCGCGATCGTCTTCGTGTCGGGCGTCGTGATCAAGAACCTCTACCGCGGCCAGCGCTGATCCCGCTGATCATCCGGGAACGCGCGTCGTGATCGATCTTCCGACCGACCTGCCGGCGGACATCGTCCCGCTGTCGTGGCTGCTGGGCGTCTGGGAGGGCACCGGCGTCATCGACTACGAGACGGACGGCACCCGCTTTGAGGGCGAGTTCGCCCATCGCGTGAGCTTCAGCCATGACGGCGGCGACTACGTCAACTACGCCGCCAGTGCGTGGTTGCTGGGCGATGACGACGCGCGCACGCCGCTCGTCGCCGAGACCGGGTACTGGCGTCTCGCCCGCCCCGCGGACGACGCCGACGCCGGCCCCGCGCTCCTTCCCGCCGTGACGGCGCGCGAGACGGCGCGCACCGCGGACGACGTCGAGACTCTCCGCAACGCGGAAGGCGGATTCGACCTCCTCGTCTCGCTCGTCCACTCCGACGGCATCAGCGAGCTCTACCTCGGCCAGGTCCGCGGCCCGCGCATCGACCTCGCGTCGGACGCGATCGTGCGCCCGGCGGGCGCCAAGCCCTACGCATCGGCGACCCGCATGTACGGACTCGTCGACGGTCACCTGCTCTGGGCGTGGGACATCGCCGCCCTCGGCGGAACGCTCGGTTCGCACGCGTCGGCTCGCCTCGCGCGCGCCGAGTGAGCACGGCACGTCGAATGAGCACGGTCATGGATGCCGATTCCCCCGCCGCCCCCGATTTCGGGCCCGGCGCCGTGGTCGAGGGCGACGTGCTTCTCCACCTCGGATCGCCCACGCGCGAGCAGCGCGCACTCGCGGCGGGCACGGCGCTCGCGCCGCTCGCCTCGCGCACGGTCCTCACCGTCTCCGGCCCTGACCGGCTGAGCTGGCTCGACTCGATCACCTCGCAGGCCCTCACGATGCTCTCGCCGGGCGAGAGCGCCGAGCTTCTCGTCCTCGACCCGCAGGGTCACGTCGAGCACGCCGCGGGCATCGTCGACGACGGCGAGATCGCCTGGCTCGTCGTCGACCGCTCGCGCGCCGAGGCTCTCCGCGCCTGGCTCACCCGCATGCGCTTCCGCCTGCGCGTCGAGATCGTCGATGCGACCCCGACGCACCGGGTGGTCGGCGGCACCCGCGCGGCGGTCGCCGACCTCGCGGCGGATGCCGTCTGGCACGACCCCTGGCCCGGCATCGGCGTCGGGGGCTGGGGGTACGCCCCCGCCGACCCGCATCCGGGGGTCGAGTACGACTGGGCCGAGGCCATCGTGCCGGTCGCCGAAGCGGAACGCCTCGCGGCTGCGGCCGTCGCCGGCGACCAGGCTCTCGCCGGCGAGCTCGCCGCCGATGCCCTCCGTGTCGCGGCGTGGCGCCCGCGCGCCGAACGCGAGGCCGACGGACGCACCCTGCCGCACGAGGTCGACTGGCTCCGCACCGCCGTGCACCTCGAGAAGGGGTGCTACCGGGGGCAGGAGACGGTCGCCAAGGTGCACAACCTCGGGCATCCGCCCCGCCGGCTCGTCGCACTCCAGCTCGACGGCAGCGACGCGGTGCTGCCGGCGCCCGGCGCCGACGTCGCGCTCGCGGGCGAGGACGGCGATGTCGTCGGTACCGTGACGTCGGTCGCGCGCCACCACGACGAGGGGCCGATCGCGCTCGCGATCATCAAGCGCACGACGCCCGTCGACGCGCCGCTGACCGTCGCGACGGACGACGGGGTCGTCGCCGCCGCGCAGGAGACGATCGTTCCGCCCGACGCGGGGCGCACGGCATCCGTTCCGCGTCTTCCGCGGCTCTCGCGCCGGCGCTGACCGGAGCCGCCGCGTGAGCGCCCCCGATCCCGACACGCAGTCGATCGCGCTGCCGACCGGTTGGCGCGCCGCGCTGTCGCCCGACCGCGGCATCCCACGGGTGCGTGAATCGCTGCCGGCGATCGTGCAGATCGTCCTCGCGGCGACGGCGGCGTTCGCGTTCGCGCACTACGTCCTCGGCCACCCGGTGCCGCTCCTGGCCGCGACGGTCACGATCTCGAGCCTCGGCCTCGTCCGCGATGCGCGCCCACGGCTCATCCTCGGCACCGTGATCGCGATGGTCGTCGGCATCCTCATCGCCGAGCTCATCGTGATGGTCGCGGGCGTCGGCTGGTGGCAGCTCGCCCTGACCCTCACGGTCAGCCTCGTCGTCGCGCGGTTCTTCTCCCCGCAGCCGGCGTTCGCGATCGCTGCGGCGATCCAGGCGGCGATCGTCATGGTGATCCCGACGAGCGTGCCGTTCCTGCGCGTGGCGGACGGGATCGTCGGAGGGGTGACGGCGCTCCTGGTCACCGCTCTCCTGCCGCGGAGCCCGCTGCGCACCGTCACGGCCGAGGGCGCCGAGGTGTTCGCCGCGTTCGACTCCGCGGTCATGACCCTCGTGCAGGCGCTCCGCCGCGGCGACCGCCAGCGCGCCGAGCGGGGGCTCGAGAAGGCGCGCGGTCTCCAGGCGCCGGTCGACACGTGGCGTCAGGGGATCGAGTCGGGGTACGCGATCGCGCGGATTTCGCCGTTCCTTCGGCGTCAGCGCACGGAGTTCGAGCGGCAGGAGCGCATCCGCACCCAGCTCGACCTCGCGAGCCGCAACCTCCGCGTCATCGGGCGGCGGGTCGTCTACCTCAGCGACGACAACCTCTCCCGTCCGGTCGCCGCCGACCTGCTGAGCGAGCTCGCCGCCGGTGCGCGTCTGGTCGCGGACTCGCTCTCCGACATCTCCTACGAGCCGGCCGCCCGCGAGGCCGTGCGTGCCGTCGCGGCGCGTCTCGACCCCGCCGCGCTCGCCGCGGGGCGCTCGAGCGTCGACCAGAACCTCATCGGAGCGTTGCGACCGCTCGCGGTCGACCTCATGACGGCCGCCGGCATGCCGGCATCCGACGCCCGTGCCGCGCTCCCGCGCACCTGACCCCTCCCGCGCCCGCCCCCCGCGCCTGACGCCTCCCCGCCCGCCGCCGCCCGCCCTGCCCGCGAGACCCGGTTTTCTCGACGAGACCGCGTGCCAGGGACGGGGTCTCGTCGAGAACGCGCGGTCTCGGGGAGTGCGGGTCTCGGGGGGTGCGGGTCTCGGGGAGTGCGGGTCTCGGGGGGGGGGGGGGGCGATCTCGGGAGGTGCGGGTCTCGGGGAGTGCGGGTGCCGGGGCGCGGGGGAGCGCGAGAGGAGGGTCAGGATGCCGGGGCCACGAGCGACCAAGGCACGGTCACCTCGCCGAGGCGCCAGCGCGCGCGGCCCTGGGCGGGCCAGCCGGCGTCAGCGAGGGCCTGGAGCGCCGTGCGCCAGCGGTGATCGGCGCCGAACGAGCCCGCGGCGACGGCGCGGACCCACTGCGTGTCGAGCGCCGAGAGGAAGGCGTGCACGCCCTCGCCCGGCACGTTCCGATGGATGAGCGCCTTCGGCAGGCGTTCCGCAGCGATGGCGGGAGAGTCGAGGCCCGCGAGCCGGAGCGACACGGTGAGCGAGCGGGGCACGGCATCCGGACCCACCTCGATCCACGTGCAGACGCGGCCGAGCTCATCGCACGTGCCCTCCACGAGCATGCCGTCCGGCGCGAGCCGCGCGCACATCAGCGCCCAGGCGGGGACGACCTCCGCCTCGTCGTACTGCCGCAGGACGTTGAACGCGCGGATGATCGCGGGGCGACGCGCACCGACACCCCCGGCGGGCGATCCGGATGCCGACGCGGGCAGCGGCACCTCGAACCCGCCGCGCGCGAACGAGACGTGCGCGTCGGGCGCGAACGGCGTCCGCCCGGCACGCACGTCAGCCAGCTGAGCGTTCGCGCGGGCGACGCGGGCGGGGTCGATCTCGAGACCCACGACCTCGACGTCGCCCCGGACCGGCCGCAGACGCGCCTCGAGTTCGAACGCCGTCACCCCGCTCGCGCCGTAGCCGAGGTCGACGACGAACGGATCGTCCGCGCGGCGGAGCACGGGATGCCGGGCGATCCAGCGGTCGACGCGGCGCAGCCGATTGGTGTTCGTCGTGCCGCGCGTGATGTGGCCCGCGGCCCGCACGGACGTGGCGGGTTTGTCCGGCGGCATCCCCCCATGATGCCAGCGTGGACGTGAGTAGGATGACGGACATGACCGCTCCCTACACGCTCATCCTCCTCCGCCACGGGCAGAGCGAATGGAACAAGACCAACCAGTTCACCGGCTGGGTGGACGTCCGACTCACCGAGCAGGGTCGCGGCGAGGCCGCGCGCGGCGGCGAGCTCATGAAGGAGCAGGACATCCTGCCCGACATCCTGCACACCTCAGTGCTGAGCCGCGCGATCCAGACGGCGAACATCGCCCTCGACACCGCCGATCGGCTCTGGATCCCCGTGAAGCGCTCATGGCGCCTCAACGAGCGCCACTACGGCGCCCTCCAGGGTAAGGACAAGGCCGAGACCCTCGCGGAGTTCGGCAACGAGCAGTTCATGCTGTGGCGTCGGTCGTTCGATGTGCCGCCGCCGCCCCTGGACGACGACGCGCCCTACAGCCAGGCGCACGACCCCCGCTACGTCGGCATCGACGGCGAGGTGCCCCGCACCGAGTCGCTGAAGCTCGTGATCGACCGCCTGCTGCCGTACTGGCACGACGAGATCATCCCCGACCTGAAGTCCGGCAAGACGGTGCTCGTCACGGCGCACGGCAACTCGCTGCGTGCCCTCGTGAAGCACCTCGACGGCATCAGCGACGCCGACATCGCCGAGCTCAACATCCCCACCGGAATCCCGCTGGTCTACCAGCTGGGCGAGGACTTCACGCCGCTCGAGCCGGCGCGCTACCTCGACCCCGAGGCCGCCGCGGCGGGTGCCGCCGCCGTCGCCAACCAGGGCAAGAAGTAAGCTCGCAGGTTCTGCGCGAAGAAGAGGTTCTGCGCGAAGAAGAGGGGATGCCGACCGGCATCCCCTCTTCTGATTCGTGCGCCGTGCGCTCAGTCGGCCGGGTTCTCCTCGCCGCCGGCGACGATGACGGCGATCGACTCGGTGTCGGGCGTCCACTCGCCGGTGGCGAGGTAGGCGACCTTCTTGGCGACCGAGACGGCGTGGTCGGCGAAGCGCTCGAGGTAGCGGCTCGCGAGCGTCGCATCGACCGTCGCCGACGCCTCGCCCTGCCAATTGTCGCTGAGGACCTTCTCGAACACCGAGAGATGAGCGTCGTCGAGCTGGTCGTCGAGCCCTCTGAGCACCTCGACGAGAGTGAGGTCCTCGCTGCGCAGCAGCTCGGTGAGGGTCCGTGCGACCTCGACGTCGAGCCGGCCCATGCGGGTGAAGGTGCTCTTGAGCCCCTTCGGGATGGCTCGTTCGGGGAAGCGCATACGGGTCAGCTGCGCGATGTGCTCGGCGATGTCGCCCATGCGCTCGAGCGATGCGCTGACGCGCAACGCCGCCACGACGATCCGGAGATCGCGGGCGACCGGCTGCTGGCGGGCAAGGATCTGGATGGCGAGCTCATCGAGCTCGATCGCCTTGTCGTCGATGATCTGGTCCGCCTCGATGACCTCTTCGGCCAACGCCACATCGCTCGATCCGAACGCACGCGTCGCCTTGTCGATGGCGACGGTGACGAGCTCGGAGATCTCGACGAGACGTGACTGCACGTCTTCGAGCGACTGGTGGAACACTTCGCGCATCGGGTGCCTCTCGGGGTGATGTCTGGACGATCGGGGATGATCACGGCGATGTCGCGGCGATCCTCCCGCTCGAAGGTTAACGAACGGTGCTCGCCCGGTGAACACTCGCGGCGAGCTGCCCAGGGAGCCACAGTAACGGTCTGTGTCCGCTCTCGCGCCACCCTACGCTGGGACCATGGACTCGACGCAGTTGGCGATCGTCGCCCTCGTCGTCGGCGCCCTCATCGGCGGAGGTGTCGCCGCGCTGATGCTCTTCGCCGTGCGCACCCGCGATCGCGTGCGGGTCGAGTCCTCCGTCGAACTGCCCGACGGCGCCCGCGCGGTGCTGCAGGGGATGGATGAGGCGGCCGTGGTGGTGGATGCCTCGCTGCAGATCGTCGCCGCGTCGGCGCCCGCCGAACTGTTCGGGATGGTCGAGGGATACTCGCTCCCCGGCGATGAGCTGCGGACCCTCGTGCGCACCGCGCGACGATCGGATGCCGCCGAGACCGGCACCCTCCGCCTTCGGCGCGGCGTGGAGATGCGCCTCGTCTCGGCGCGTGCGAGCGTCATCACGCCGCGCCTGACCCTCATCGTCATCCGCGACATCACCGAGCACGAGCGCGTCGAGGAGATGCGCCGTGACTTCGTGTCGAACACCAGTCACGAGCTGAAGACGCCGGTGGGCGCGGTCACGCTCCTCGCCGAGGCGATCGACTCCGCCGCCGATGATCCCGATCAGGTGCGGCACTTCGCGTCCCGCCTGAGCGCGGAGGCGGCGCGCCTCGGTCAGCTCACCTCGCGCATCATGAACCTCTCCCGTCTGCAGTCCGCCGACGACCTCACCGAACTGCGTGACGTCTCGGTCGACGAGGTGGTCGCCGCGGCGATCGAGTCGCAGGCGATCCCCGCCGATGCGGCCGGCATCGCCGTTTCGCGCGGCGGTGACCGCGGCGCGTACGTGCGCGGCGACGTGCAGGTGCTGACCGAGGCGATCGCGAACCTCGTCGCAAATGCGGTGGCGTACTCGTCGCGGGGCTCGCAGGTCGGTGTCGGCGTGAGGCGGCACGACGGCGTCGTCGAGATCGCGGTCACCGACCGGGGTATCGGCATTCCCGAAGGCGAGCAGCAGCGCGTGTTCGAACGGTTCTACCGCGCCGACCAGGCCCGGTCGCGCCGCACGGGCGGGACGGGGCTGGGCTTGTCGATCGTGAAGTACGCCGTGCAGCGGCACGGCGGCGAGGTCGACCTGTGGTCGCGTCCGGGACGCGGCTCTACGTTCACCGTGCGCCTTCCCGCGATCGCCGCGCCCGAGGGCTCGGCTGACGACCGTCGGAAGAAGAAGAAGTCCAAGAAGAAGAGCACCCGCACCACCACGCGGGTAAAGGGAGAGTCCGCATGACCCGCGTTCTGATCGTCGAGGACGAACCCGACCTCGCCGACCCGCTCGCCTACCTGCTGCGTCGGGAGGGGTTCGACGTGGAGATCGCCGAAGACGGGCCGTCCGCCGTCGACGCCTTCGCGGCGCGCGGGGCGGACATCGTGCTGCTCGATCTCATGCTCCCCGGGGTGCCGGGGACGGAGGTCTGCCGCGTCATCCGTGCGACCTCGAAGACGCCGATCATCATGCTGACGGCCAAAGACTCGGAGGTCGATATCGTGGTCGGCCTCGAGCTCGGCGCCGACGACTACGTCACGAAGCCGTACTCGTCACGCGAGCTGTTGGCGCGCATGCGTGCCGTGCTGCGGCGGACGGCGACCCCCGACATCGAGGTCGAGGAGCGCATCGTCGACGGCGGACGAGTCGTCATCGACATCGACCGGCACACGGTCACCGTCGACGGTGCGGTGACCCCGATGCCGCTCAAGGAGTTCGAGCTGCTCGAAGTGCTCATGCGCAACGCCGGGCGGGTGCTGACCCGCGGCCAGCTGATCGACCGCGTGTGGGGGAGCGACTACTTCGGCGACACGAAGACGCTCGACGTCCACATCAAGCGCATCCGCTCGCGCATCGAGGAGAACCCCTCCGAGCCGGCGATGCTGCTGACGGTGCGGGGGCTCGGGTACCGCTTCGACGCCTGAATCGCTGCAGGAGGTGAGCCGTTGCAGGAGACCTGCGCGGCGGCATCCGTCGCCGGGTCAGTCGGCCGGGACGAAGTCGGTGAGGTAGGGTAGCGTGCCGTCGAGGACGGGCACGGAGTGGACGACGCCTTCGCCGTCGCCGGACTGGAAGCTCATCTCGACGTCGTTGCCTGCCTGGCCGTCGAAGTCGGAGAGCAGCAGCGGCTCGGCGCCGTCGAAGCCGAGGCTGAGGCTCGTGCGCGCGGGAACGCGCAGGCTCGCCGTCTTGCCGTCGATGCCGACGACGATGCGCTGGGGCTCGTCGGTGTCGTTGATGAGCGCGGCGATGAAGTTGGCGGCCGTGCCCTCGTCATTCGTGACGAGGAGGGCGTTGCGGACCTTCACCGGTCCGGAGTCGGGAATGTTGACGCCGTCGGCCGCCGAGTACTGGATCGTCGTCGCCTGCGGGGAGATGATGCTGCAGCCGGTCGCGCCCAGCAGGACGGCGGCGGCGAGGGCGACGGGCGCGAGGCGGCGCGTGTTCACGGGTCCTCCTGGGAGAGTGCGGCGAGTGGCCGTCGATGACGGTGCGTCACCATTCTAGGGTGCGCGCAGAGCCCGTCCGCGGCGCGTCGCTGCCGGTCAACCGGCGAACCTTAGCGTATGTCGCCTGTGGTATCCTTGAGGTTGCCGAAAGGACATAACTGCATGCTTTTTGAGGTTGGCGAGACGGTCGTCTATCCGCACCACGGCGCCGCGACGATCATCGAGGTCAAAGACCGGATCATCAAGGGCGAGACCAAGAAGTACCTGAAGCTGAACGTCACGCAGGGCGATCTCATCATCGAGGTCCCCGCGGACAACGTCGATCTGGTCGGCGTTCGCGACGTGATCGGCAAGGACGGTCTCGAGCGCGTTTTCGACGTGCTCCGCGCCGCGTTCACCGAGGAGCCGACCAACTGGTCGCGCCGCTACAAGGCGAACCTCGAGAAGCTCGCCTCCGGTGACGTGATCAAGGTCTCCGAGGTCGTCCGCGACCTGTGGCGCCGCGATCAGGACCGTGGTCTCTCTGCGGGCGAGAAGCGCATGCTCGCGAAGGCACGCCAGATCCTCGTCTCCGAGATCGCCCTCGCCCTGAAGGCCGACGAAGAGCACGCCTCCGGCGTCCTCGACGAGGTCCTCGCGAGCTGACGCTCCCGGCATCCGTTTGCGGGTGCGCCATGATGGCACTCATGAGTGCTCCTTCCACGACGAAGACGTCGCCGGATCTGGCCGGTCGTGACCTCACGCTCGATCTCGCACGCATCGTATGCGTGCTGCTGGTGATCGTCATTCATCTGCTCCAGGTGGGCATCGGGCGGGGGCCTGACGGCGCGCTCGTCACGTCGCGCCCCGCAGAGGAGCAGTCGTGGTTCGACGCGGCGACGTGGGTCGGGCAGGTCATGCCGCTGTTCTTCGTCGTCGGAGGATTCGCGTCGGCGGCGGGGTGGGAGTCGTGGCGGCGGCGCGGTGGGGATGCCGCGGGATTCGTCCGCACGCGAACGCTCCGACTCGCGCAGCCCGCGTGGCCGCTGTTCGTGTTCTTCGCCGTCGTGCTGAGCGTCGCGGTGCTGATCGGAGCCCCCTCCGATCTCGTGGCCGCGGCGGCGGTCGGCGCCGGGTCTCCGCTGTGGTTCCTCGCCGCCTATCTGCTGTGCCAGGCGCTCGTACCGCTCATGGTCGGCCTGCATGCGCGCGCGCCGCGTGCGACGGTGCTCGGGCTGCTCGCCGGTGTCGTCGCCGTCGATGCCCTGCGCTTTTCGACCGGCATCTCCGAGATCGGTCTGCTGAACCTGCTGTTCGTGTGGCCCCTCGCCCAGCAGCTGGGGTTCTGGTACCGCGACGGCTGGTTCGCGCGGCGCAGTGCGCTCGCCCTCGTCGCGATCGCGGCGCTCTGCTATGCGCTCCTGTGGCCGCTGACGGCATGGGGGCCGTACTCGACCTCGATGCTCGGCAACCTCAACCCGCCCACGCTGCCCCTCGTGCTGCTCGGCGTCGCGCAGGCGTGCATCCTGTGCCTGCTCCGCCCGGCGCTCGAGCGCGTGATGCGGGTGCGCTGGGTGCGCGGCTTCTCGTTCGTGCTCGGCTCGAGGCTCATGACGATCTACCTCTGGCATCTCCCCGTGATCCTCGTCATCACGGGGCTCACGCTGCTGATCCCCGGCGCCGCACCGGAGCCGGCATCCCCCGCCTGGTGGTGGTCGCGCCCGCTGATGTTCGTCGTGGTCCTCGCGGCCGTCCTCGCGCTCTCGCTGCTGATCGCGAGGTGGGAGGCCCTCGGCACGCTGGGCGCCACCCCCGCCCCCGGGGTCGTCGCTCTCGCGTGGGCGTGCGCGTTCATCCCACCGTTCGTCGTCATGGAGTGGTTCCTGAGCCTCGGGAGCGCCGTCCTGGGGGCGGTGCTCCTCGGTGTCGCGGTGCTGCTCCTGCGCCACCGCCGGTTCGCGCGTCAGCCCGTCGCGCAGTCGGTAGGGTCGCAGGCATGACCACCGACGCCCTCATCCCGGTTCCGCATCTCGCGATCATCGTCGTGGCGGCCGGCGCAGGCACCCGTCTCGCATCGGGATCACCGAAGGCGTTCGTCGGTCTCGACGACCACACGATCCTGCGCCACGCGCTGGACGGCGTGTTCCGCGGCCCCGTCGCGCAGGTGATCGTCGTCGCGCCCGCCGCGCGCGTCGGCGATGCGCTCACCGACGCGCTCGCCGCCGCGGGGGAGCGCCGCGACCTCGTGACCGTCGTCGCCGGCGGCGAGACCCGTCAGGAGTCGGTCGGCGCGGGCCTGGGTGCCGTCTGGCCCGACGTCGAGCGCGTGCTCGTGCACGACGCCGCCCGCGCGCTGACGCTGCCCGCGGTGTTCGAGCGCGTCGTCGCGGCGCTCGAGAGCGGGCACGACGCCGTCCTTCCGGTGCTTCCGGTCGTCGACACCATCAAGCGCGTCGAGGCCGACGCCGTCGTCGAGGCCGTCGACCGCTCGACGCTCGCCGCGGCCCAGACGCCGCAGGGGTTCCGCCGGAGCGTGCTCGACGCCGCGTATGCCGCGGCATCCGCCGACCACACCGACGACGCGGCGCTCGTGCAGGCCGCCGGTGTCGAAGTGTGGACCGTGCCCGGCGACGAGCGGGCGTTCAAGATCACGACGCCCGCCGATCTCGAGCGCGCCCGCGCGCTGCTGGCGCCGGCGTCCGCCGCCCCGTCGCCCGCGCCCCGGTCCGTCGCCCCACGCGTCGGTGTCGGCACCGACGTGCACGCGTTCGGCGGCGACGGCGACCTCTGGCTCGCGGGTCTGGACTGGCCGGGTGAACGGGCGCTGTCGGGGCACTCCGACGGGGATGCCGTGGCGCACGCGATCGTCGATGCGGTGCTCGCCGCGGCGGGGCTCGGCGACATCGGCACGCACTTCGGCACGGATCAGCCGGAGTACGCCGGGGCGCACGCGGCGGCGTTCCTCGCCCGCACGCGGACGCTCATCGCAGAGGCGGGCTTCACGATCGGGAACGTGTCGGTGCAGGTGCAGGCGAACCGCCCGCGCTTCGCGGCGCGACGCGGGGAGGCCGAGGTCGCTCTCAGCACGGCGCTCGGCGCTCCCGTCACGGTATCGGCGACAACGACCGACGGCCTCGGGTTCACCGGCGCCGGCGAGGGCGTTGCGGCGTTCGCCGTCGCGGTCGTCTACCCCGCCTGAGCCTGCCCGTCACGCCTCGACGGCGTACGGTGCGGGATCGCGCGGACGCCGCGACCCCCACGCGAGGAGCGTCAGCCCCGCGGCCAGCACGAGGAGGCCCGCCACGGCGAGCGGCGAGAGGTGCTCACCCAGGACGAGGATGCCGAGGAGCGCGGCCGTCAGGGGTTCGGCGAGCGTGAGGGTCGCCGCGGTCGCGGCGGACAGTCCCTGCAGGCCCCAGGTGAACAGCACGTAGGCGACCGCGATCGTCGTGAGGCCCAGCCACAGGGCCATCGCGACACCGCGCGCGTCGTCGAGCCACGAGATGTCGACGAAGGGCAGTGCGAGGGCGCTGACGAGCGCCGAGCTCGCCCCCATCGCGCCGACCACCGTGAAGGCATCCCACCCGGCATCCAAGAGGCGCCGCTGCGCGTTGGCGATCACCGCGAACGACGCTCCCGCCCCGATGGCCGCGGCCACCCCGACGGGGTCGGTGCCTCCGGCCGTACCGCCCCCGCCGATGCCGAGGAGCACCACCCCCACGGTCGCGAGCGCGGTCGCGCCGACCCACGTGGGAGTGGGGGGACGCCGGGTGAGCGCCCACTCGAGCAGCCCCGCCAGCACCGGCGCCGAGCCGAGCGCGATGACGGTCGAGACCGCGACGCCGTTGCGGGCCGTGCCGAGGAAGAAGAGCGGCTGGTACACCGCGAGGCACACGCCGGTCAGCGTCATCAGCAGGAGCGGGCGGATGCCGAACCGCGGGCGATCCGTGCGAACCTTCGTGGACGCCGGAGGCGCGCTCCCGGCACGCCGCCGACGGTGCGCCGTCCCCAGCGTGAAGGCGAGGAGTGCGAGCCCGGTGCCGCCGAGGACCATGCGCACGACGCCGACCGCGAGGGGCGTCGTGCCGTCCGGCCCGAGCGCCTGTGCGGTTCCCGTCGTCCCGAAGAGCACGGCGGCGGCGAGGACGGCGATCACGGACAGCACTCTTCAGGTCTAGCGCAGATGTGTTTCCCGAAACGAACCGGGCCCGCCGGTAGGCTGGTGAGGTGACGGTCCGGCTCTACGACACCCAGGCTCAGGCGTTGCGCGACTTCGCGCCGCTCGATGAGAAGAACGTCACCATGTACGTGTGCGGACCGACGGTGCAGTCGGGGCCCGGCATCCATCACCTGCGCGCGGCGCTCGCGTTCGACCTGCTGCGCCGCTGGCTCGCCCGCACGTACGGGCGCGTCACCTTCGTCCGGAACGTCACCGACATCGACGACAAGGTGCTGCAGAACGCGACCGCGGCCGAGCCGTGGTGGGCGCTCGCCTATCGCATGGAGCGCGAGTTCTCTGCGGCGTATGCCGCCATCGGCATCCTCGCCCCGACGTACGGGCCGCGCGCGACAGGGTCGATCCCGCAGATGCAGGAGCTCATCCAGACGCTCATCGACGCCGGTCACGCCTACGCGCAGGACGGCGACGTCTACTTCGACGTCCGGTCGTGGCCGGCCTACGGATCGCTCACGCATCAGAGCGTCGACGCCATGGAGCCCTCCGCCGACAGTGCGGAGCGCGGCAAGCGCGATCCGCACGACTTCGCGCTCTGGAAGGCCGCCAAGGACGACGAGCCCGCCGACGCCGTCTGGCCCTCTCCCTGGGGCCCTGGCCGCCCCGGCTGGCACATCGAGTGCTCCGCGATGGCGCGCCGCTACCTCGGCGCCGAGTTCGACATCCACGGTGGCGGCATCGACCTGCGCTTCCCGCACCACGAGAACGAGCTGGCCCAGTCGACCGCCGCGGGCGACGCCTTCGCACGGTACTGGCTGCACAACGGGCTCGTGACCGTCGGCGACCAGAAGATGTCGAAGTCGCTCGGCAACTTCCTGCTCGCGGGCGACGTGCTCGCCGACAACGACCCGCTCGTCGTGCGCTACGCGCTCGCCGCCGCGCACTACCGCTCCTCTCTCGAGATCACCCCGAAGACCTTCTCCGAGGCGGAGTCCGCCGTCGGACGCATCCGCACCTTCCAGGAGCGGGCGGCGCGGGTCCTCGGCACGGCGACGCCGCTCGTCGCCGCCGACCTGCCGGCCGCGTTCGCCGCTGCGCTCGACGATGACCTCGGGGTGCCGCAGGCGCTCGCCGTCGTGCACGAGACGGTGCGGGCGGGGAACGCCGCGCTGGATGCCGGAGACACGGATGCCGCGGCGCGCGCGCTCATCGAGGTGGGGCGGATGACCGGCATCCTCGGTCTGAACCCCGCCGATCCGCAGTGGCAGGACGGCGGAGACGCCGCAGAGACGCAGGCGCTGGACTCTCTCGTCCGGACGCTCATCGCGCAGCGCGCCCAGGCGCGCGCCGACAAGGACTGGGCCGGTGCCGACCGCATCCGCGACGCGATCGCGGCGGCGGGCATCGCCCTCGAAGACGGTCCCTCGGGGACCCATTGGAGTGTGAACCGTGGCTAAGCCGGGCAATCCGTCCGCGGGCAAGGGCAAGAAGAAGGGCCCCACGAAGGGCACCGGCGGGAACGGGCGCAAGGCGCTCGAGGGCCGCGGGCCGACCCCGAAGGCCGAGGACCGCAGCTGGCACGTCGCCGGCAAGCGCAAGGCGGCCGCCGAGCGTTACGCCGCGGCGGGCGGCAAGGGACGCCCGGGCGGGGCGAAGGGGCAGGGGTCGAATCCGAACCGCTCCGGCCGCGCGAAGGCCGGCGACGACACCGAGAACGTCACGGGGCGCAATTCGGTGCTCGAGGCGCTGCGCGCCCGCATCCCCGCGACCGCGTTCTACATCGCGCAGCGGGTGGAGATGGACGATCGCGTCAAGGAGATGCTGTCGATCGCGACGCAGCGCGGCATCCCCGTCATGGAGGTCACGCGCCCCGAGCTCGACCGCATGGCCGGTTTCGACGGCGTGCACCAGGGCGTGGCGCTCAAAGTCCCGCCGTACGAGTACGCGCACCCGCAGGACCTTCTCGAAGACGTCATCGCCCGCGGGCAGACGCCGCTGTTCGTCGCGCTCGACGGCGTCACCGACCCCCGGAACCTCGGCGCCATCATCCGCTCGACGGCCGCCTTCGGCGGGCAGGGCGTCATCATCCCGCAGCGCCGGTCGGCGGGGGTGAACTCCGCCGCGTGGAAGACGAGCGCCGGCGCTGCCGCGCGCGTTCCCGTCGCGATGGCCCCGAACCTCACGACGACGCTCAAGGAGTTCAAGAAGCAGGGCGTGTTCGTCCTGGGTCTCGACGGCGGGGGAGACGTCGCGCTTCCGACCCTCGAGCTCGCCGACCGTCCCGTCGTCATCGTCGTCGGCTCCGAGGGCAAGGGGCTCTCGCGTCTCGTGACCGAGACGTGCGACCAGATCGTGTCGATCCCGATCTCGTCCGCCGCAGAGTCGCTCAACGCCGGCATCGCCGCATCGGTCGCGCTGTATCAGGTCTCGACCATCCGAGCCGCGTCCGAGTAGGCATCCGCAGCACAGCATCTTCCGCAAGCCGTCCGAAGGGGAGCATCATGTCGAACATCGCCGTCATCGGGGGCACCGGCTACGCCGGTCGCCACATCGTCGCCGAGGCCGCCGCACGCGGGCACAACGTCCTCTCGGTGTCGCGGAAGGTCGCCGCCGACCGCGTCGAGGGCGTCGCGTACATCGAGGGCACGATCCTCGACGTGCCGAGCCTGCTCACCGAGCTGCAGGGCGTCGACGTCGTCGTGGTCGCCGTCTCGCCGCGCGGCGAGATGGAGGGTCTCGTCCGTCCCAACGTCGAGGCGCTGAACGCGACCCTCCCCGAGACCGTGCGCCTGGGCGTCGTCGGCGGTGCCGGCGGAAGCCTCGTCGCCCCCGGTGGACCGCGCCTCGTCGACGCCGGGTTCCCCGACGAGTTCAAGGCCGAGGCGCTGGAGGCCATCGGCATCCTCGAAGATCTGCAGAGCGAGGACGAGGGCCGTGACTGGTTCTACATCCATCCCGCCGGCGGTTTCGGCGCGTGGAACCCGGGGGAGCGTACGGGCGAGTACCGCGACGGCGGAGATGTGCTCGTGACGGATGCCGAGGGCGAGTCGTTCATCTCCGGTGCGGACCTCGCGGTCGCGGTCCTCGATGAGATCGAGAGCCCGAAGCACACGCGCGAGCGCTTCACCGTCGGCTACTA